>CAZJYU010000009.1:0-30818 GCA_964550305.1 uncultured Vicinamibacteraceae bacterium
ATTAGTCAGGAGATGACCGGCATGTTGAGTGGATCGGAGTGTGTGCACCGATGGTGCTGCGTGCTGTTGTTGACGGCATCGATGGCGCCATCGGCGCGCGCCCAGATGTCGGGCGAGATTGAAGGAACCGTTGCCGACAGCCAGGGCCTGGCCGTGCCCGGAGTGACCGTGACGCTGGCCGGCGAAGCTCTGATCGCGCCGCAGGTCGCGGTGACGCTGAGCGACGGGTCGTACCGATTCCGTGCGCTCGGGCGCGGCGCCTACGACGTCACCTTCACCTTGCCCGGATTCCGAACGGTCGTGCGCGAGGGCGTGATCGTGGAGGGGAATCGGGTGATCCGGATCGATGCAGCGCTGGAGCTGGTCGAGATCGCCGAGACGATCACGGTGACAGGTGACGCTCCGGTCATCGACGCCAGGACGATGGCCCTCGTCAACGACTTCGGCGTGACCGAACTGCAGGAGGTGCCGTCGGCCACTGACGTGTGGTCGGTGCTGGGGCAGACGGCCGGCGTACGGATGCGGGGATTCGACGTTGGCGGCTCCCACAAGAGCCAGCAGACCGAGTATGAGAGCTTCGGCGTCCGCAACCAGAACCGCGTTCTGGCCGACGGCGTCGACACGACCGAAGGCGACGGCGGCACGGGATTCTATTTCGACTACTACTCGATCGAGGAGTTTGCGACGACGGCGGCTGGCAACGACGTGGAAATGACCGCGCCCGGCTCGCTCGTCATGATGACCATGAAGAGCGGCGGCAACGACTTTAGTGGGTTGTTCCACGGCGATTACGAGCCCGAGAGCTTCGTTGGCGACAACACGGACGCCGATCTCGCCGCGCGCGGCTACACCGGAAACCCGAACTTGCTTTTCTTTGAGACCCATGCGGATCTGGGCGGACCCATCGTGCGTGACCGAGCCTGGTTCTATGGCTTTTACAACCATTTCCGCATCGACAAGGTGGTTTCCGGCGTGGACCGCGCCGTCGCGACCGACCTGGGCGACTTCGATTCGTTTGGCGGCAAGGCAACGGTTCGTGCGAGCGACCGGGATCGACTCATCGGCTACACCAACTGGGGGCTGAAGGAGAAACCGAAGCGCGGTCTCTCAACCGATGTCGGCCCGGACTCGGTGCTTGCCCAGGCGAGCTGGAGTTGGGCCCACAAGGTGGAGTGGCAGCGTGTCTGGACCGACCGGACGTTCGTGACGGCGGCCGCGAAGCACTTCGGGTTTGGCTGGCCGATGGTGCCCCAGGTCGATCCGGCGCAGCAGCCGCCCCGCCTCGACACGGCGACCGGTCGCCTCACGGGCGCCGGCTGGTTTTCCGGCGCCAACGGCCCACCGCCGTTCACGTTCGTCCGGTGGAAGCCGCAGGCCACGGTCAAGCTGAATCACTACGCTCCCGACCTGGCGGGCAGCCACGACATCAAGGTGGGGTACGAGTTCCAGATCGACAGCAGCCGGTTCGGATCGAACGCCAACTCCGGACACGTCCGGTACCTCGACGACAGCACGAACGATCGGCCATTCCACGTGGACCGGATCATGCTCTTCAACATGCCGGCCGAGGGAGAAATCGCCGCGGACAACCGGAACCGGCATCACGCGGTGTTCCTGCAGGATACCTGGCGGCCGTCAGACTGGCTGACGCTGAACCTGGGGTTCCGGTTCGAACAGCAACGCACCTACTTTCTCGATTCCGTTTCCAATCCGTTCTTTGCCGAGTTCTTTCCGTCCGGAACCACGGGGGGAAAGACCAACGTCGTCTGGAATACGTGGGCGCCCCGTCTCGGAGTCACGTTGGCGCCAGCGCCGCACACGGTGTTCAAGGCGCACTACGGCCGGTACTTCATAAACCTGGCCGACGCGCACGAGGACGCCAATCCGGCGAGCACGGCATGGATCCGCTATGCGTTCCTCGATCCGAACGCCAACGGGATCTACGACGGTCCGAACGAATTGGGCGCCAAGCTGGACGAGCAGGGCGCGACGGGCGCGGTCTCCGGAGCCCAGGGCACCCGCGTCGATCCCGATCTGGCGCCGGAGTACGTCGACGAGTTCAACCTCTCGCTCGAGCACGAGGTGGCCTCGGACACGTCGCTACGGTTCTCGTATGTCCACAAGAACCTCAGCGGCGACAGTGGAATCTGGAACGTGCCGCAGCAGGCGGCGCTGTTGGCGGGGCACGGTATCTCGTGCGCCGTGGATCCGGAGTGGGACTGTCCGCTGAGCGCGCTGACCGGCGGGCCGCTCAACATCCAGCGCGTGCCGGACGGGGTGGCGGGAGTGGTGGATAACCGGATCGCCGCGTTTCCGGGTATTGGCGCTTCCTACGACACGGTGCAGATGGCGCTCGACCGGCGGTTCACCCGTGGATTTTTGCTGCAGGCGAGCTTCGACTACCAGTGGCGAAACGAGTTTCGCTCGGCGTCCGGCGAGACGCGGAGCCCGCTCTATACCGATCCGCTCGTCGTCGGCTCCGGCGGGCATGGCCGGATCTGGCAGAATCACAGCCTCGACATCGAGGCGCGGCAGGCGACCACCAACTGGGGAGCACGCCTCCTGGCCCGCTACACCCTGCCGGCCGGCGTGGGCCTTTCCGGCAATCTGCGGCACCAGAGCGGCTGGCCCTATGCCCTGATTCAGCGGATCGACATCCCGGGCACCGGCACGAGCGTACCGATCTTTCTCAGCGACCTGTCCCTGAACCGGTCCGACAACGTAACCATCGTGGACGTGCGCCTGGACAAGGCGTTCGACATCGGGGCGCGTGGCCGCCTGGCCCTGATGCTGGACGTCTACAACCTCCTGAACTCCAACGCGGTGACGAACTTCTCGTTGCGAACGGGAGATGGTGGGCGTGTCATCGCCGCGCTCGACCCGGTCGCCGTGAAGCTGGGTGCGCGCTTCCAGTTCTAGAAGGCCCGCTACATGCGCGGCGGGACTTCGCAACCCATAAGGGCCAGGGCCAGGGTCAACTGCTTGCGCACGTGAAGGACGGCGGCGGCTCGCCACAGCCTGGTCGGGCGGTCGGCCTCGGCAACGACCGGGGCGCGATGGTAGAAGGCATTGAACTGCTGGGCGAGGCCGAAGGCGTACTTGGCGAGGACCGACAACTCCAGCGATCGGATCGACTGGTCGGCCACCTCGTCGAGACGTGACGCTTCGAGGATCAGCGCCCACAGGGCCGAGTCCGGCTCTGCCGTCAACGGTGCGTCGGGAAGATCGTCCAGCGCGGCGATCAGTGCCGCCTCGCCGGTGCCCTCCTTCTCGGCCAGCTTTCGCAGAATGTTCGTGGCGCGTACTGTTGCGTATTGCAGGTACGGTCCGCTCTCGCCCTCGAAGCTGAGCGCCTCGTCGATGTCGAATGCGATCAGCTTGCCGCGCGAGTACTTGATCATGAAGTAGCGAATGGCGGCGCAGGCAATGATCCGGGCGATGCGGTCCGCCTCGGCCGCGTCCGCCTGCAGGTCGTCGTGCCGCGCCACGACCTCGGCGCGCGCGGCGGCGGTGAGTCGGTCGAGCAGGTCGTCCGCCTTTACCCCCAGACCCTTCCGGCCGGATACTTCGACCACGCGTTGCCGTGAATTCTCCTCGACCGGGAAGCCGAGCGCCTCGGCGGTCCGCCGGGACAGCGCCACCATCTCGTAGGAGACATGGGTCGACCGGGCCGCTTCCCTGGGCCGGCCGGCGGCGGCGAGGCCCTGGCTCAGGAGCTGCTGCAGGTACGACTGGCGCGTGTCGATCACGTTGAAGACGGCGGAGGCGGTGCCGAACGGCGGGGCGGGCGCCAGCGTGCCGTCGTCGCCGGGCGCCTCCGCCGTTGTCGTCCAGAGCGTATGGCCGGAGCGCTGCAGGCTGTGCCGCGCGTAGTGGAAGTCGCGACCCAGGAGGCCGAATTTCCAGAACTGGTAGGCGATGTCCTTGCCGACATAGGTGACGGTGCCGTTCGACCGGACGATGACCTTCGTCTTCGACTTCGGTCCGCCCGTCTCGTCAGGGGAGTCGTCGGTGCCGCTTCCCGAGTCGCCGCGCTCGCCGTCTTCCGTCGTGCCTTCGATCGGCATCACCCAGCATCCCGCCTGCGGACCCGACCGGGCGAGGTGAATGGCGCCCGCCGCCTTCAGCACGTCGAATGCCCGCGCCCAGAAGTGCAGGTGCAGGATGTCGCTTTCTCGTGTCAGGAGGTCGTACTCGACATTCATGCGGTCGAGGGTCGCGAGGTGGCAACGGACGATCCGGTCGGCGATCAGCGCCCCAAGCTCGGCAGTGAAGCCGGCCTCTTGTTCGAGCTCGTGCAACGTGCGCGCGCGGTGTTCCAGGCGTGCCTCATCCTCCTTGTACCAGCGCGTCACCGCCGCGTAGAGATCCCAGCAGTAGTGATCGAACTTCGGGCGGTCGGCCAGTGCGGCAACCTCGTGGTAGGCGAGCCGCTCGATCTGGGTAAAGCCCACCACGACATCCGCCACCTGAACGCCGGTGTCATCGATGTAGTTCTGCACCTCGACCGGGATCCCGAGAAAGCGGAGGACGCGGGCGAGGGTGTCACCCATCGCGGCGTTGCGGAGGTGGCCGATGTGGGCGGCCTTGTTGGGGTTGATGGCGGTGTGCTCGACAATGGCCTTCTCCTGCGCCGGGGCCGGCCCGGCGGCCGCCGCGCCATCGCCGGCAAAGCGGCCGCGGGTGAACCGCGCGCGGTCGAGGAAGACGTTGACGTAGCCGTTGGGGGCCGCCTCGACCGTCGAGACGCCGTCGATCGCATCGAGGGAGCCGATCAGGTCTGCGGCGATCGCCCTGGGCGCCTTCCGGAGGGTGCGGGCGAGCTCGAAAGCGACGGTGATGCCCAGGTCGCCCATTGCGCGATTGGGGGGCGACTGCACGGCGATGGAGGGAAGCCGCGCCGGGGGCAAGTCGTACAGAGCAACCAATGCGTCGCGGACGTGCCGGCGGATGGTCTCGTGGATCGGCAGGATCATGCGGCGTGTGGAGGGTGGTTCCCGGCAGCGGCCCGGTACGCGCCTATGGCCAGCGCGCGCGCGTAGTCGGCCGGCGTGTTGACGTTGAAGAAGAGCGCACCGCCGGGGTCGAAGCGGGCGAGGTCGCGTGTGGTCACTAAGTGGGTCCGGAGATGGTCCACCAGTCCGCTCGTTCTGAGCATGCGGCAGGCGATGCGGTTCTCGATCGTCCCGATGCACGACGCGCGGTACACGGCGCAGAGCGGGTGCCAGCCGTCGCTGGTGCGCGGCAGCACCACGTCGGCTGCAGGCTCCTCGTCGGCGGCGGCCAGCAGGTGGGCCAGGAACGGACCGCTCAGGAAGGGCATGTCACCGGCTGCCACGAGCGTCTCGGCGCTGCCCGAGGCGGTCAGCGCCGCATGCAGGCCGCCGAGCGGTCCGGCGTCGCTGAGCCGATCCTCGATGACCGTCGCACCGGTTGCCAGATAGGTGGCCCGATCCCCCCGACTGGGTTCGCTCAGCACAATCAGCACGTCATCCGCCACCGTCCGCACAACGGTCAGGAGCCTGTCGATGATCCGCTGCCGGCCGAGAGGCAGCAGCGCCTTGGCTTGGCCACCGAACCGGCGGGCCCGTCCGCCGGCAAGGATGGCTGCCGTCGACATGGATGGCGCAAGTCTATGCGATAATCGAAGCTGTCGCCGCTTTGCGGCGCGCCCCAAGGCGCGGCAATTGTCATGTCACTGAGACGCACCCGTCGCCGCCTCCGTCCCGGTTTGTGGCTTGCGCTCACCTCGTGGGGCCTGCTGCTCGCGGGCTCCGTCGCGGCCCCGTTCCTCGAGGCCCAGGAACCGGCCGGCGCCACGAACGGCGACGGCGCCCGCCGCGTCGGCCCGCCGCTCGTCTATGTTGCCGATGTCGACGCCCTGATCCATCCGGTGTCGGCGGAGTTCATCGCGCAGACGCTGGCCCAGGCGGACGACGACCGCGCCGACCTGGTGGTCTTGCGGCTGCGTACGCCGGGCGGCCTGGTCGATTCGACGCGCGACATCAACCAGTCGATCATCGAGGCGGCTACGCCCGTTGTCGTCTGGGTCGGCCCAAGCGGCGCCCGCGCGGCATCAGCGGGCTTCCTGATCACGATCGCGGCCGACGTAGCTGCGATGGCGCCCGGGACACACATCGGCGCGGCGCACCCCGTGTCCGGTACCGGCGCCGCGATGGACGAGACCGCCGCCGAGAAGGCCGCCTCCGACGTTGCCGCGTATGCCCGCTCGATCGCGAGCCAGCGCGGGCGCAACGTCGAGCTGGCCGAGAAGGCGGTGACCGAGAGCCAGTCGTTCACCGAACAGGAAGCGCTGGACGCAGACCCGCCGCTGATTGATCTCGTCGCCGGCGACATCGATGATCTGATTGCCCAGCTCGACGGCCGCGACGTCCGCCGCTGGGACGGGACGGTCGTGCCCCTTCGGACCGCCGACGCCGACGTCGAGACGGTCGAGATGAACTGGCGCCAGCGGCTGCTGAGTGCCGTCGCGCATCCGCAAGTCGCGGTACTGCTGTTCAGCCTCGGGAGCCTTGGCCTGACGATCGAACTCTGGAATCCCGGGTCGATCGTGCCTGGCGTGGTAGGCGGCCTGTGCCTGCTGCTTGCCTTCTTTGCCTTCCAGATCCTTCCCACGAACTATGTGGGGTTGTTACTGATCGCATTCGGGTTGTTGCTTCTGGTGATCGAGATGTTCACGCCGACGTACGGTCTGCTCGCCACCGGCGGCATCGTCAGCATGCTGATGGGAGGTCTGCTGCTGTTCGACTCCGAGCTGCCCGAGTTGCAGCTCGGCTGGCCGTTCCTTATCGCAACCATGCTCGCGCTGGGGTTGATCATGGCGACGCTGACGCGCCTGGGCGTACAGGCGCAGCAGACGCGTCCGGTAACCGGTGCGTCCGGTATGATCGACGCGCCGGGGCGGGCAATCGGGTCCATTTCGGCGGGCGGCGCGGGGCGTGTCGAGACGCACGGCGAGATCTGGTCGGCGGTTTCGGACGATGCCATCGACACGGGTGATGCCGTGCGGGTGGTGGCGGTTGAGGGAATGACCTTGCGGGTAACGCGCACGGGAGCGCGGCTCGCCGTGAGCGGCCCCGGCATGTCTGCGGACCAGGGCACGGAGGAGTCATGAGCATCGGACCGGAATTGATCTTTCTGATTGTCGTACTCCTCTACATCGCCAACTCCGTCAAGATCCTGAACGAGTACGAGCGCGCGGTCATCTTCCGCCTCGGGAAGCTGTATCCGCGGCCCAAGGGTCCCGGTGTCATCTTGGTCTTCGCGCCGATCGACCGCATGGTGCGGGTCAGTCTCCGAACGATTGTCATGGACGTGCCGCCGCAGGACGTCATCACGATGGACAACGTTTCGGTGAAGGTGAACGCGGTGGTCTACTTCCGCGTGATGGACCCCCAGCGCTCGGTCGTGGAGGTGGAGAACTTCCACTACGCCACTTCCCAGCTCGCGCAGACGACGTTGCGCAGCGTGCTGGGCCAGGTGGAGCTGGACGGGCTGCTCTCCGAGCGGGAAGCCCTCAACCAGCAGTTGCAGCAGATCCTTGACACGCACACCGACCCCTGGGGCGTAAAGGTGTCGTCGGTCGAGGTGAAGCATGTGGACCTTCCGGTCGACATGCAGCGCGCGATGGCGCGCCAGGCGGAGGCCGAGCGCGAGAAGCGGGCGAAGATCATCCATGCCGAAGGTGAATTCATCGCGTCCGCGAAGCTCTCGGAGGCGGCGGGCGTGATGTCGCACCAGCCGCTCGCGCCGGTGCTCCGCTACCTGCAGACGTTGACCGAGATCGCGGGCGAGAAGAACTCCACGATTGTCTTCCCGCTGCCAATCGACATCATGGGCGCCCTGACCAACCTGGGTAGTGGCGCCGGTGGCCAGGGCACGGCTGCCCCGACGGCCAAGTCGAAGTGACGCCACCTGCGGACTCTCCCCCCGTGCGTCTCGGCCCGAAGCAGGTGATCTTCCTGTTCGTGGCAGCGGCGATCGTCGGGGTGGTGATTTTCCTCTGCGGCGTGCTGGTCGGCCGTGGGGTTCCGATCGCGGACGTGCTGACCGGCTGGAGCCAGTTGTCCGCGTTTGCGGTCGCCGACGAGGTTACGGACGAGCCACCCGCGGTGATCAGCACGCCCCGCCGCGAGCCATCCGCTTCGGACCTTGCCGACGCCAACCTCACCTACTACCGGCGGCTTGCTGGCGTTTCCGTGGACGATGGGCTGGTGGCGCCCCGGAGGTTTGCGGCGTCCGAGCGTCAACCGGAGCCGCCAGCCTCTGCGCAGCCGGCGCCACCGCGGCCAAGTGGTTACCTGGTCCAGGTCTCCGCCCTCCGCGAGCGCGGGCCGGCCGAGCAGTTGGCGGCGTATCTGGCCGCGAGGGGGTATACCGCATTCGTCACGGATCCACCCACCGGCACGTCCGTCAGTCTCTATTTGGTGCGCGTCGGCGCGTACGGCACCTGGGCGGAGGCGGAGCGGGTGCGGGAGCAGTTGGAGCGCAGGGAGGGGTTCGCCCCCCGGATCACGCGGTAATTGGTCCGTGGGTCCGCTTGCCCCCTCCCTCGCCGCGCTCTCCGGCCTACTGCTGGCACTCAGCTTTCCGCAGATAGGCCATCCGACCGTCGCCTGGCTGGCACTAGTGCCGCTGATGGTGGCGATCGTTCAGGTCAAGCCCTGGCACGCCTTGCAACTGGGGCTTCTGACCGGCGCCGTTCACTTCGCCGGCACCATCTACTGGATTCCGGCGGTCATGGTCGACTTCGGCGGCCTCGCGATGCCTGCCGCCTGGGGCGTCCATGTGCTCCTGGTCCTGTACCTGGCGGTTTTTCCGGCCCTCTTTGCCGCCGCCATGGCAGACCTGACCGGTCGGTGCGGCCCCCTGGCCATTTTTCTCGCGCCCGCAGTCTGGGTGACGACCGAGCTGGGACGGATCCACCTGTTTACCGGCTTTCCGTGGGCGCTGGTCGGCTATAGCCAGATGGAGATTCTCGCCGTGGCGCAGACGGCAAGCGTGGGCGGTGTCCTGGGGGTTTCGGCGCTCGTACTGTTGTTGAACGCGGCAATTGCGTATCTCGTGACGGCCGGGAGACGCTCGCGGGTCGCGCCCCTCGCGGCCACTGCACTCGTCTGGCTGGCTGCGGCGGGTTTCGGGGCCTGGCGCCTCTCGGATAGCCCGCTGCTGGCGGAGGGCATCCCACTGCGGGTGGCGGCGCTGCAGGGCAACATCGCCCAGGCGGACAAGTGGGATCCGCGCCGCGCCAACGCCATCCTCGACACCTACCTCGGCCAGACGCGCGAAGCGGTTGATCGGGGCGCGACCTTGATCGTCTGGCCAGAGGCAGCGACGCCGTACCCCTTCGATCGCGACCCGCGCTCGGACGAGATCCGTGCCGAAGCGCGGCGCACGGGGGCTCACCTTCTGGTCGGCACGACGGAGGTGGCCGGAGCGCATTACTACAACGCGGCGTACCTGGTGGATCCGGCCGGCGCGACGGCTGCGATCTACCGAAAGCAGCACCTGGTCCCGTTCGGGGAATACGTCCCGCTGCGCGAAGCACTGTTCTTCGTCTCGCCGCTGGTCGAGTCGGTCGGTGCGTTTACGCCGGGCGCTGATCCCACGCTGCTGCCGATCGGGGGGCAAGCGATCAGCACGGCGATCTGCTACGAGGTGATCTATCCCGGCCTGGTCCGGGAATTCGTGCTGGCCGGCAGCCGGTTACTGACGACCGTCACGAACGATGCTTGGTACGGCATGTCGGCCGCGCCGCACCAACACTTCCAGCAGGCCCGAATGCGGGCGATCGAACAAGGACGGTTTCTCGTTCGTGCGGCGAACACCGGCATCAGTGGCGTGGTCGATCCATATGGCCGGGTGCTCGTTCGATCGGCACTGTTTGAACCGGCGGTGCTCGCGGGAGAAGTCCGACTGCTGGACGGACTGACAGTCTACGGACGGATTGGCGATGCTCCGGCGTACTCGCTGGCGCTGGTGACCGCCCTGGCGTTGGCCTGGCGGCGGCGGCAGTAGGTACCATCGGCGGAAGGGAGGCACAATCGTGGCTATCGCGTTGGACGAACCGATCCGGCGTTACCAGGACCTCGTAAAGCGGGCGGCCGACCTGCGGAGCTATCTTTGACCCGGACGCCGTCACGCAACGTATTGCGACGCTCGAGAAACGGGCCGCCGCACCCGACTTCTGGAACGATCAGGCCGCCGCGCAGCAGGTGCTGCAACGCCGCCGCCGCCTCCAGGAAGACGCGGATCTTGCGCACTCGCTGAGCACGCGCACCGACGACCTTGCCGTCCTCGTGGAGTGGGCGGAGCAGGGGGAAGACGTCGGCGCCGATCTCGCCACCGGCCTTGACGAATTCGCCGCCGAGGTGGAGGCGGGCGAGGTGCGCAAGATGCTAGGCGGCGAGCATGACCACCGCAACGCCATAGTCTCACTGCAGCCGGGGGCCGGCGGTATCGACTCGCAGGACTGGACCGAGATGCTCCTCCGGATGTACCTCCGCTGGGCGGAGCGGCGCGGTTTCACGCGCGACGTGATAGAGGCCTCACCGGGCGAGGAAGCGGGGCTCAAGAGCGCCACGATCACCGTGAGGGGCGACTACGCCTACGGGCTGCTGCTGGCCGAAGCAGGCGTTCACCGGCTCGTCCGGATCTCACCGTTCGATCAGGCGTCGCGACGCCACACGTCGTTTGCCTCGGTTCTGGTCTGGCCGGAGTTGCCGGACGACGTCGAGGTGGAGATCGACGAGGGGGACCTCCGGATCGACACGTACCGGTCCAGCGGCGCCGGGGGCCAGCATGTAAACGTAACCGACTCCGCAGTCCGGATAACTCATCTGCCGACCGGGATCGTTGTCTCGTGCCAGAATGAGCGGTCTCAGCATCGCAACCGGGATGCGGCGATGTCGGTGCTGCGATCTCGCCTCTACGACCTGCGACGGCAGGAGCAGCAGGAGCGGCTGGACCAGCTCGGTGGCGAGAAGCGCGAGATCGCCTTCGGCAGTCAGATTCGCAGCTACGTCCTGCAGCCGTACCGGATGGTCAAGGACCACCGGACAAAGCTGGAGGAGGGGAACGTTGACCGCGTACTGGACGGCGATCTGGATCCGTTCATCAAGGCCCGGCTGATGCAGAAGGCGTCAGGCCAGGCCGGATAGGTAAGGGTCCGCCGACGGCTCAGCGGCGGAGCGCGGCGCCCGGTTCGGTGCCGGCGATGAACGCTTCCTGGATGGCGTTCCGTTCCCAGGGGGCCACGATCTCGCCCGTTTCCGGTCTGACCGAGTGAAAGACTATGTTCTCGGGTGGGCTGAACTCCGGCCGGCCGTCGCGGGATTCAACGTACGCCTCCATGAAGTCGATCCAGATCGGAAGCGCGACAACGGAGGCCTGCTCGCGATCACCCAGCGTGCGCTTCTCGTCGTAGCCAACCCAGACGCCGAGCGTGATGTCGGGATCGAAACCGACGAACCAGGCATCCGTGTACTCGTCCACGGTGCCGGTCTTGCCGCCTATCGGCCAGTCGAGCGCGTAGTAGGCACGACGGCCGGTGCCCCGCTGCACGACACCCTGCATCAGGTTGGCGATGATGAAGGCGGTGTCCTCGCGAAGCGCATCGCGCGACTGCGGGCGCGTCTCTTCCAGAGTATTCCCCTCACGGTCCACCACCCGTTGCACCAGGTAGGGCAGCATGCGGCGTCCCGCGTTCGGGAAGACGGAATACGCGTTCGTCACTTCGAGCAGCGTCGCCTCGGCCGAGCCAAGTGCGACCGACAGAAAAGGCGGAATCGGTGAAGTGAATCCGACGCGGCGGGCAAAGTCGACCACCGTCTCCGGGCCCACCTCGTTCATCAGCCATACCGCCGGAATGTTGCGCGAGTCCTCGAGTGCCCGGCGGATCGTGATCGGCCCTTCGTACTCGTTGTCGTAGTTGGTCGGCCTGTACAGCGGCTGGCCCGGCCCGACTTCGAACGAGACCGGCTGGTCCATTACGATGCTCGACGCCGTCCAACCCTGGTCGATCGCGGCGGCATACAGAACTCCCTTGAAGAGCGATCCGACCTGGCGCTTGGCCTGGGTCGCCCGGTTGAATCTGCTCCGCTGGAAGTCATATCCCCCCACCATGGCGAGGATTTGGCCCGTGCGGTTGTCGATCGCGAGCAGTGAGCCCTCCACTTCCGGTTCCTGGTCGAGGGTGGCTACGCCCACGCCGCCTTCCGTTTCCGGCAGCTCGGCCAGGACGACATCCACCAGATCCCCGGGTCGCGCCACGTCGGCCGGCGCCTCGCGTCGCGTCCACGCAAAGCCATCGCGGTCGATCCGCAGCGCGTGGGGTCCGACCCGAACCTCAATCGTGTCGGCCATGGTGCCGGTTACGACGGCTGGAACGAGATCCCCAACGGCTAGCGGATACAGCCAGCGCGGATGCACGAACGCATCGATGGACTCGGCGGGATCCGGCTCCTCCAGCACGTTGCGGCGGGGGCCGCGGTAGCCGTGGCGTTTGTCGACCGTCCGCAGTCCGTTGGAGACCGCCCGGTTCGCCGCCCGCTGCAAGTCGAGGTCGAGCGTCGAGCGCACGACGAGGCCCGCCTCGTAGAGTCGCGTCGCACCGTACTCCCGCTCCAGATGTTGCCGCACCTCCTCGAGGAAGTACGGCGCGAGCGTGTTCGCGCGCTGCCTTCGGGGCGCGAGAACAATCGGCTTCGCCATTGCGGCCTCGGCTTCGGCGGTCGTGAGGTAGCCCTCGTCGGCCATTCGCCGGAGGGTGTAGTTGCGCCGCCGCGTCGCCGCCTCCATGCTCACCAGCGGACTCTGCCGCGCCGGGCTCTGGAAGATCCCCGCGATCATTGCCGCTTCGCCCAGTTCGAGGTCGTTGGCCGACTTGCCGAAGTAGAGCTGCGCCGCCGCCTCGACGCCGTCGGCCGCGTGGTTCGCGGTACCGAGGAACATCTGGTTGGCGTAGAGAGCGAGAATCTCGGGTTTCGTGTACCGCTTCTCGATGTGGAACGTGTAGTAGGCCTCGCGCAGCTTCCGTTGCCAGGTCTTCTCGAGGCCTAGCTGTTCGCCTCCTACCGTAATGCTCCGGGCGAGCTGCTGCGTCAACGTGCTCGCACCCGCCGCCCGGAGGTCGCCCACCAGGACGTTGTTGACCAGCGTGATCAGAATCCGGGGGATGTTGATGCCGATGTGTTCGAAGAAGTCCCCGTCTTCCGCCGAGACGATGGCATTCCGGAGTACTTCCGGAATGTCGTCGTACCCGATGATCACGCGGCGCTGCGTGGCGAATTCGCCAATCAGCTCGCCTTCACGCGCGTGCACTCGGGTGATCGTGCCGGGGGTGTAGTCGTCGAGCGCCGCAATCTCCGGAAGGTCGGGGGAGTAGGCGAACAGGACGCCGGTAACGATGCCGAACAGCGCGGCGGCGGCGAAACAACTGACGATGATGACTTGGCGGACGTAACGGTTCGGGGGTGACACGCCTCATTGTAGCACCCGGAGGGTCGCGCCACGGGGTGGTGGAAGCGAGGACGCGGGCCAGCCCCGGAGGCCGTATTGACATTATAGGACTAAGATTTTATTATTCCCTAGGACGTAGGAAATAGCCGGCTTCGAGGCCGGCTGCGGTGAGTCATCAGGAGACAACGAGCAGGGACATGAGCAAGATTATCGGTATCGATCTCGGCACGACGAACTCGGTGGTCGCGGTCATCGAGGGGGGTGAGCCGACCGTGATCACCAATTCGGAAGGGAACCGGCTGACGCCGTCGGTCGTCGCGTTCGCAAAGGACGAACGGCTGGTCGGGCAGGTCGCGAAGCGGCAGGCCGTCACGAATCCCGAGAACACCGTCTTTTCGATCAAGCGCCTCATGGGGCGCCGCCGCGACGAGGTGACCGAGGAGATGACGATGGTCCCCTACGACGTGGTTCGTGCGCAGAACGGCGACGCGCGGGTCAGGGCGGGGGGAAAGGAGTTGTCACCACCCGAGTTGTCGGCGATGGTGTTGCAGAAACTGAAGCAGGCGGCGGAGGAGTACCTCGGACAGAAGGTGACCCAGGCGGTCATCACCGTCCCCGCCTACTTTAACGACGCGCAGCGGCAGGCGACGAAGGATGCGGGACAGATTGCCGGGCTCGATGTGCTTCGCATCGTGAACGAGCCGACCGCGGCGGCGCTCGCCTATGGCCTCGACAAGAAGACGGACGAGACGATCGCCGTCTACGACTTCGGCGGGGGCACTTTCGACATTTCCATTCTGGAGGTGGGCGAGGGTGTGGTCGAGGTAAAGGCAACCAACGGCGATACCCACCTCGGCGGGGACAATCTCGATCAGCGTCTGATCGATTGGATCGTCGACGAATTCAAGCGTGACGAGGGGATCGACCTCCACAAGGATCGGATGGCGCTGCAGCGGCTGAAGGAGGCGGGCGAGAAGGCGAAGATGGAGCTCTCCACGGTGGCGGAAACCGAGATCAATCTGCCCTTCATTACGGCGGATCAGTCGGGACCGAAGCATCTGCAGAAGAAGCTGACCCGCGCGAAGTTCGAGCAGCTTGTCGACGACCTGCTGCAGCGGACGGTGGAGCCGGTCAGGAAGGCGCTCAGCGACGCCAACCTCGATCCGTCACAGATAGACGAAGTGGTGCTCGTGGGTGGCTCGACGCGGGTGCCGAAGGTTCAACAGATTGTCAAGGAGCTCTTTGGGAAGGAGCCCCACCGCGGCGTCAACCCGGACGAAGTGGTGGCGATCGGTGCGGCGGTGCAGGCGGGCGTTCTTGCGGGGGAGGTGAAGGACCTGCTGCTGCTGGACGTTACGCCGTTGTCGCTCGGCATCGAGACGCTGGGCGGCGTCATGACGGCGCTGATCGAGCGGAACACCACGATCCCAACGAAGAAGAGCGAGGTGTTCTCGACCGCGGCCGACAGCCAGCCCAGCGTCGAGGTGCATGTGCTGCAGGGCGAGCGGTCGATGGCGTCCGACAACCGCACGCTCGGCCGCTTTCACCTCGACGGCATTCCGCCTGCCCCGCGCGGCATGCCGCAGATCGAGGTGACGTTCGACATCGACGCCAACGGTATCGTGAACGTCAACGCGAAGGACCTCGGCACCGGTAAGGAGCAGCACATCACCATCACCGCCGAGAGCGGCCTTTCGAAGGAGGAGGTGGAGACCAAGGTGCGCGAGGCGGAGTCGCACGCGGCCGAGGACAAGACGCGCCGCGAAGCGGTGGAGGAGAGGAACCGGGCCGACCAGACGGTGTACCAGGCGGAGAAGTTGCTGACCGACGCCGGCGACAAGCTGACGGCGGACGACCGGAAACCGGTGGAGGACGCGATGGCGACACTCAAGTCGGCAATGGAGAAGGACGACGCGTCCGCCATCACGCAGGGGCTGGAAGGCTTGACGGCCGCCATGCAGGGCGTGTCCCAGAAGCTCTACGCGCAGGCCTCCCGGGAGCCGGCCGGCGGCGGTGGCGCGACCGGCGGTGCCGCCGGAAGCACCACGCCGCCGCCCGGGGCCAACGGTGGCGACGATCAGGTGATCGACGCCGAGGTGGTGGACGACCAGAAGCCGTAACTGCGCGCGACGCGCCAGGCGCCTGGAGGCAGGGTGTGGCACAGGTGGACTACTACGTCGTGCTCGGCATCGAGCGGACGGCCACGGTTGCGGAGGTGCGCCGTGCTTACCGGCGGCTCGCGCGCCGCTACCACCCCGGCATCAACCCGGGCGACCGGGCCGCGGCGGCGTTCTACGACGTGCTGACGAGGGCGTACGAGACCCTCCGCGATCCCGGCCGTCGGCAGGCGTACGACGCGGGAAACGAGACCCGCCGCGAGCCTCGCGCCAACGATACACCCTCGGCGTCGGTCGAGTTCCAGGGCTTCGACTTCTCGGCGGCGGGGAGCGGCGCCCGGCCATCCGCCACGTTCACCGACCTGTTTGCCGACATGCTGCCGAGTACCGGCCGCGCCCCGGATGGTCGAACCGGCCCGGCGGAACGCGGTGGAGACCTCTTCGCCGACCTCGTACTTTCCTTTGAAGACGCGATGCAGGGCGTCGAGCGGCGACTCACCGTCTCGCGCCTTGACGCCTGCGAGCGATGCGGCGGGAGTGGCCGGCGGCGTGCCGCAGAGGCGCACTGCGGGCGATGCCGCGGCCGCGGCTCGCAGCAGTGGCGGCGAGGCCACATGGTTTTCTCGACGGCCTGCGGCGACTGCGGTGGAAGCGGGCGCCTGCGGCACCAGCCCTGCCGTGCGTGCGACGGGCGCGGCGTAGCGCCACGGGACGAGGAGATTACCGTGGCGGTGCCGGCGGGCGTCGACGACGGCACGCGCCTGCGCGTCGGGGCGAAGGGGAACCGGGGAAAGTACGGCGGCGCCCCGGGCGATCTGTACCTGGTGGTGCGCGTGACGGCGCACCGCCACTTCCGCCGCGCCGAGAGCGATCTGCTCATCGACGTGCCCATTGCCATCCACGAGGCGGCGCTGGGGGCGAGGATCGAAGTGCCGACGCTCGACGGCAGCACGATCCTGGACGTGCCGGCCGGCACCACATCGGGTCAGCGCTTCCGCCTTCGCGGCCGGGGCGCGCCCAGCCCGCGCGGCGAGTCCCGGCGCGGCGATCTGTTGGTGACCGTGCAGGTGGTCCTGCCGGAAGTCACCGACGAGCGCTCACGCAAGCTCTTGCGCGAGTTCGGAGAGATTCACGCGAACGATGTCCGTCACGACATGTTCGACAAGTAATGACCATGCCAGATCGACCGACGGGCGAAGGCCCGTACATGATTAGCGCGGTTGCGCAGCGCTACCGGATTCATCCGCAGACGCTCCGGCTGTACGAGCGCGAAGGCCTGCTCACCCCCTCGCGCACGGAGGGCAACACCCGCCTCTACGGCGAGGAGGATCTGGAACGCCTCGAGACGATCCTCTCGCTGACGCGCGATCTGGGCGTCAACCTGGCGGGCGTCGAGATCATCCTGAACATGCGCGACAAGATGGATCGGATGCAGCGCGAGGTGAACGAGTTCGTCAATTACGTGAAGCAGGAGCTCTCGCGCGGCGTCGGCGACTGGGAACAGCGTCTCGGGACTGCCCTCGTGCGTTCGGACGTCACCGACCGCGTGCGTCCGGCGACGCCGGAGAAGCCGGCGAAACCCTGACGCGGCGGCCGCCCCGCACGCGCCGCGCCGGCTGTCGAGCCGGCCGTGGTCGGGTATGCTTGTGCGGCCATGCCTCCCCCGGGGGACGCCCCCTGCCCGGATTGCAACGGTACCCGCTGGCGATTGGGTGACGCGGATGGGGTGCGCCGTGTGGAGCGCTGCCACTGCTGGCACGACGCCCACGCCCGCGACATGCTCGCGCGGGCGCGCATCCCGGGCCGTTACACGAAGTGCGGCTTCGACACGTTTCTGCGGTACCCGAACGAACAACTGGAACGGGCCGTCGCGCGAGCCGAGAGGTTTGCGGGGGGATTTCCCGCCGTGGACAAGGGGCTTCTGTTCATCGGTCCCCCCGGCATCGGCAAGACTCACCTGGCCGTGTCGGTTCTGCGTGTGGTGGTGCGAAAGGGATTGCGGGGGATCTACCACGACACGCGCTCGTTGCTGGCAGAGATTCGCGCCAGCTTCGACCCGGTGACTCGGACGTCGCAGGCCGCCATTCTCGGCGAAGTCATGGAGGCGGACCTGCTCGTGCTTGACGATTTGGGAGCCGAACGGGCGACCGAGTGGGTGGAAGAAACACTGAACCTGATCGTCAACACCCGCTACAACCAGAACCGTCCGACCGTCTTCACAACCAACTACGAGAACCGGCCGGACAGCGACGATATCGATTCGCTCCGTGCGCGCGTCGGTTTCCGAATGCACTCGCGCCTGCGTGAGATGTGCGAATTCCTCGAGTTCGATGGCCCGGACTATCGAAGCTTCGAGCACCGCCCCACGGCGGACGATCTGGCGCGCCGCTGGAAGCATCGCCCGCGCAGTCGTTTGCCGGCCCCGGCAGGAACCGTGGCCAAGGCGCGCGCGGCCACCTACGGCAGCCACCGCAAGACCCGGCCGGCCGGGAAGAGCGAACAGCTCGACCTGGGATGGGGCGGCGGCCGCGCGGGCAACGGCTAAGCGCCTGGGGATGCCCGATCGCGCGCGGGCTGGCGCATCGGTGTCGACGGAACGGCTCGGCCTGTACCTCCACATTCCTTTCTGTTCGTCGATCTGCCATTACTGCAATTTCAACCGCGGTCTCTTCGATTACGGCCTGAAAGACCGGTACGTGGAGGCGCTCCGAACCGAGATCGCTCTCGCTAGGGACGGCAGCCCGGTCGACACCATCTTTTTTGGTGGCGGCACCCCCTCGTTGCTCGACGCGGCCGACGTTACGGCACTCATCGATACCTGTCACGACGCGTTTGATGTCGCCGCCGACGCCGAGGTGACACTCGAGATGAATCCGGAGTCGGCGTCCTCGGGCTACGTCGCCGATCTGCTCAAGGCCGGTGTTACGCGGATCAGTCTGGGCGTGCAGTCGTTCGACGACCGGGAACTCGCACGGCTCGGCCGGCGGCACGACGCAGCGGGCGCCCATGCCGCGGCCGAGGCAATCCGCAACGCGGGTTGCGACAACCTGAGCTTCGACCTGATGCTCTGGCTGCCGGAACAGACCCGCGCCGATGCGACCGCCTCGGTCGAGGCGGCGGTCGCGCTGGCGCCGGATCACCTCTCGCTTTACCTGCTCGAGCTCTACCCGAACGCACCGCTCCGGGAGGAAATGGCACGCGCCGGCTGGTCGCTTGCGCCCGACGAGGACGCCGCGGCGATGTACCTCGACGCCCTAGACCGGACCGACACAGCCGGCTACGTGCAGTACGAAATCTCGAACGTTGCGCGTCCCGGTCGCCGTTCGCGCCACAATCTCAAGTACTGGCAGGACGGCGAGTGGCTCGGTTTCGGGTGCGGCGCGCATTCCACGCGGAACGGCGCCCGGTGGCGCAACGTCGCGGAGACTGCGCGCTATGTCGCCTCCGTCACCTCCGGTCATCCGGTCGCGGAGGGCCGGCGTGTCCGGACGATGGACGAGCGGTTGGGCGATGCCCTCATCACGGGCCTGCGTCTTTCGGACGGCATCGATCCAGCCGCCCTGGGCCGCCGCTACGGGATCGACGTCCGAGCCCGGTTCGAACGGGACGTCCGATCCTTCATCGACGCGGGCTGGTTCGCCGATGCGGCCGGCCGCTGGCGTCTCACTCGATCCGGTATGCTGGTGTCCAACGAGCTTCTGGGTACTTTTGTCTAGCCAGTCCGGTACGGTAGAATTCGCGCCTTCGGCCGTTACCTAGATCCCAAGGAGGAAGGGTCATGCAGTTGTCTCGCAAGCCTCGGTCGGTTCGGCGGATCCTGGTGGGAGGGGCGTTTGTTGCCACTCTAGCCGCGGGAGTCGTTCTGGGTACGCTGTTTACGTCGAGTCAGGCCGTCGCCCAGCAGGACTTGGTGTTGAATGCGCCGACGGTGATGTTGCACTGGGTCAAGTCGGCCTCAACCGCAGACTACGAGCGCGTGATGGACCAACTCCGCACGGCACTTGAGACCAGCGGCAATGAGGAAACGGATCGGCGGAACCAGGCGACGGGGTGGAAGGTCTATCGCGCGACGGATGATCTGACCGGCCGGGGCGCGATGTACGTTCATATCATCGATCCGGTTCTCCAGGGCGCCGACTACAGCGCCATGAACATCATCGCCGAGGTAGTGCCGGATCCGGCGGAGCAGCAGACGCTCTACGAGACGTACGCCGGGAGCATTCAGGAAGACGGCGCGACGATCTGGCGGACCAGCCTTACCGCAATCGCCGGCTTCTAGGATCTCCAGGGGCTGCGTCGACGGCCCCGCACGCGCATGCCGATAGGGAACGTCCTCCGCTGAGCGACGCGGTGCCACGTCAAAAGACACCGGCCGAGGGGTGGCGCAGAGGGGTTGTGGCCTCGGCCATTGCCGCCGCGGCGGGTGGCGTGGCGGTTGGTCTGGTGATCGGGCATGCATCAGCGTCGGGCGCACAACAGGCGGCCCCCACCTTCGACGCGCCGGTTGGCCTGGTTGTGAACTACATCCGGCCGGCCGGCACGGGTGACTTCGAATCGGTAATGACCCGCCTCCTGGAAGCACTTGCCGAGGGTGACGATGCCGAGTTGCGCGCGCAGGCAGAAGGCTGGCGCATCTACCGGGCGCGCGAGCCAGGCCCCAACAACCAGGCCGTCTATATCTGGCTGCTGGATCCGGCGGTCGGGGGCGGCGACTACTCCGTGCCGCAGATTCTGGCCGAGGCCTACCCGGATGAGGCCCAACAACTCTACGAGACCTACAACGAGTCCTTCGGCGCCGGGCAGATCTGGTTGAACCTCGATCCGCTCGGCAGTGATGGCAGCAGTCCCGGCGGGGCCGGCGTCACTGGAATCTCCGGAGCGACTCCGGGGCGGTAAGCCCGTACCGGTTCGTGCCGCCGCGCACGGCTCAGCGACGTAGCGGCCGACCGTCAGCTTCCAGTTGCCGTGCCCCCGCGAGGATCCCGGTCAGGCCATAGTTTCCCTCGTGGCAGGCGTACTCATAGAGGACGCCATCCAACCGCCGGAGCGGCATCAGCACGGTGTAGGGCGCCGTGTAAACCGTCTCGTCGGTGATCGTGTACTCGTAGGCGACCGTGTCCTCGTCCATCCGGGTGAAGCGCTCGACGAGGTGCATGTTCGGTCCGGTGCCGCCGCTCTGGCCACCCTTGAAGTGAGTGGTCTCGACCACCAGCGTGGATCCCTCCCAGTGTGCGCGCGAGTCGCCCGCGTATTGCTGCAGGCCGTGCTTTGGCGCATCGTTATCGAGCGGGATAATGCGGGCGTTGTGGACCATCTCGTTCAAGATGACGACGTAGCCCGGCGCCTGGAGGATCTGCACGTTGTTGTTGTAGGCGCTTGAACGCATCGGCGGGCCGGAGTTGAATCCCATGATGCACCGGTCGAACAGGCTCCGGCTCTCGTACGAATCGTAACGGTGCTCCTCCAGCCAGGCGCGCCGCTCATCACGCGCGCGCCGCCCGGCTTCGGTCATCGGCGGCAGCCGGCCGTTGGGCGGGTCAACGATCAGCGAGGTCCGCTTGTCGGAGGTCAGCTCGATGCCGCGCTCGTACCAGAATTCGTTGTACGACAGCACGCCCCCCTCGGCCCGGGGCTGGTAGCCGGCCGATGGCGCCCCCTGCTCCGGGTCGAACAGGTCGCGGTTCAGCCGGATGCGCTCGGATGATTCGAACTGCGCCGCCGTTTCCACATCGAGTCGGTCCTGATCCGCAAACTGCTCGGGCCGCTGGAACGGCGTGAGTGTCCGGAACGTGAAAATGCCGGAAATGTCCGGCTGCCCGTCGGGTGTGCGCATCTCCACGGCAGCGTCTGTCGCCTGCGCCCCCGCCGGAAGCGGCGCGAACGCCACGATCCCCGCCACGGCCGCCGCGACGAGCATCCCTGCGTGTCGGTTGAACATGTCCAAGACTCCCTGGCGCGTGCGTGAGCCGCGCGACCACGCGATAGTACCGCCGAGCCGCCGTACGAACAAAACGTCAGGCGCCGGAACGGCCCCGCCGCGCGGCGCGGACGCTGATGCCGACACCCGCGAGAACGCCGATGACCGCACCGGCGACCACGATGTTGAAGGAGGATTGCGCTACCGCCACGACCGCCGGATCCAGTTCTTCGAACAGGGTTCCGGCGCCCCGCGTGATGACGGTCGAGAATGGCAGTTGCCCCATGTCAGGCGCGGATGGACGGAACAGGAACCCGACGAGCGCACCCACCAGGGCGAGTGCAGCGGCCGGCAGACGCGCCTCGGTGGCCGCCAGCCAGTACAGCCCGAGCACGACAGATAGCAGAAACAGGAATGTGTAGTGAACGGTGCTGTCCGCCTGCAACGCTGCCATCTGGTACGACGGGAAGAGCGCCACCACGAAGAACAGGGCCACGTGCAGCACCCCGAGTACGCCGCGCTGCAAGAGGGGTTGCGAGGCAGAGTCGACCATTCGAACCGTTAGGATGCGGTGGCGGCGGGCCGGCTGTCAAGCCGCCCGCGAGTCCCGTCTGCGATATGATCGGGCGTTTGGCCAACGTCCTATGGTGCATACAGGGAACCTTGCCGTTCTCGGCGCACAATGGGGAGATGAGGGGAAGGGCAAGATTGTCGATCTCCTTGCGCCCACGTTCGCCGTCGTGGCTCGCTCACAGGGGGGGCACAACGCTGGCCACACGGTTTTCGTCGACGGCAACCAGTTCATCCTCCATCTGATCCCGTCGGGGATACTCCACCCGGGCGTCACCTGCGTCATCGGTAACGGCGTCGTCGTGGATCCCGATGCGCTCTTTGCCGAGGTCGATGACCTTCACGCACGCGGTATCGACACCACTGGGCGGCTGGTGGTAAGCGACAGGGCGCACGTCATCCTGCCGTACCATCGGCATCTCGAGGCGGCGTCCGAGGATCGGCTCGGCCCGCATCGGATCGGCACGACCTCCCGCGGCATCGGACCGGCCTACGAGCAGAAGGCGGCCCGCAGCGGCGTCCGGATCGGTGACCTCGCGGACGGAAGCGATGGGGGCCGTCTCGCCGCACTGATACGGGCGAGCGTGGACGCGCGTAACCGTGCCGTCGGGGGAGAGTCTGTCGACTGGCGGGTGGTCCGCGACGCCGCGGCTGCGGCCTGGTCGCGGATCCAGCCGCTGGTGACCGACACGTCCCGCTACTTGTGCGGCGCCATGGCCGCCGGCCGCCCGATCCTGTTCGAGGGCGCCCAGGGGACGATGCTTGACGTCGACCACGGCACGTATCCGTACGTGACTTCGTCGAATTCCACCATCGGAGGCGTTTGCACGGGGCTGGGTGTGGGACCGCAGGCCATAGGTCACGTGCTCGGGATCGCGAAGGCGTACACGACCCGCGTGGGTGAAGGACCGCTGCCGACCGAACTCGACGGCGCGGCGGCGGAGCGCCTGCGGGAACTGGGGCGGGAGTATGGGGCGTCGACCGGTCGACCCCGGCGTTGCGGCTGGTTCGACGCCCCGGCAGTGCGTTACGCCGTCCGCGTGAACGGCATCGAAGCGCTCGCCGTGACGAAGCTGGACGTGCTGGATCAGGTGGACGAACTCAAGATCTGCACGGGCTACCGGTGCGGCGACGACTTGCTGCAGGATCCGCCGGCGGACGCGGTTCGTCTGGCGGCGTGCCGACCCGTGTACGAGGCACTCCCTGGTTGGGCGGGCGAGGGGACAACGGCCGGCGTGACTCGTGAGGCCGACCTTCCCGCGGCAGCACGCGTGTACCTGGCGCGTATCGAGGCGTTGACCGGCGTGCCAGCGGCGATTGTCTCCACCGGGTCGGACCGCCGCGACACCATCGTCCGCCCCGACACGCCGGTCGGACGGCGGCTCGGGCAGGTGGTGTGACGGCTGGTTCCCCGGCTGTCGCCTGCACGGGCGTTGTCAAGCGATACGGCGATGTTCTGGCCGTGGCGGGTGTCGACCTCGAAGTGCGGCGGGGCGAGTGCTTCGGCCTGCTCGGACCCAACGGCGCCGGAAAGACCACGACTATCGAGATCATAGAGGGCATTCTGCCGCCCGACGAGGGCGAGGTTCGCATCCTCGGCGAGACGTGGGGCCGGCGCGACCATGCGTTGCGCGCCCGACTCGGCATCCACCTGCAGGAGGCGCAGCTCGACGAGAAGCTGTCGGTGGCGGAGACGCTCCGCCTGTTTCGGGCCTTCTATCCCGATGGCGAAGCGGTGGATGACGTGATCCGGCGGCTCGCACTGGAGTCCAAGCGCCGCAGTTGGGTTTCCACCCTATCGGGCGGGCAGCGGCAGCGTCTCGCGGTTGGATGCGCGCTGGTGGGTGATCCCGAACTTCTGTTTCTCGACGAGCCGACGACCGGGCTCGATCCGCAGTCACGCCGCCAACTATGGGCACTGCTTGAGCGGTTCCGCGCCGACGGTGGAACCATCCTGCTGACGACGCATTACATGGACGAGGCGTACGTGCTTTGCGACCGTCTCGCGATCATGGATGCGGGGCGGATCGTGGCGCAGGGGAGTCCGGACGGCCTGATTGAGTCCATCGGCCTGGTGCACGTGACGACGCCGACCCCGCCGAAGGCGACGCTTGAGGACGTATTTGTGGCCCTCACCGGCCGTGGTCTCCGGGACGACTGATGGTGGCCGGAACGGCAAGCGGCGCGGCTGAGCAGGCGAGGACCGCGGGACGGCCCGCCACCCGGGCTGTACGGCATCCATTCGTGGAGCTGACGATCACGCGGTTGCTCACGATGGTGCGCGAACCGGAGATGATCTTCTGGGTTTTCATCTTTCCGATCCTCATGGCGCTCGCGTTGGGTATCGCATTCCGCGGTGAGGGCGAGGCAGCGGCGGCGCCGGGTGTTCGCTACATCGACTGGCTGATTCCCGGACTGCTCGGCATGAACATCATGGGCACCGGTATGTGGGGCATCGGCTTCGGCGTCGTGGTGCAACGGTCGCGCAAGCTGCTGAAGCGGCTCATTGCAACGCCGATGCAACGTGCCCACTTCCTTGCTTCGCTGATCGCGGCCCGGCTGGTGCTCCTCGGCCTGGAGGTGGCGGTTCTGCTGGTGTTTGCTCGCGTGATCTTCCGGATCCCGATCGAGGGCTCGCTTGTCACCCTGGCCGTCATCGCCTTCCTCGGGGCGATGACCTTCGGTGGTCTCGGCCTGCTGACCGCCAGCCGCGCGCGGACCATCGAGGGGATCTCTGGCATCATGAACTTCGTGATGGCGCCGATGTGGCTGCTCTCCGGTGTCTTTTTCGCGTCGACGAATTTCCCCGACGCGATGCAGCCGTTCATTCAGGCGCTGCCCCTTACCGCCCTGATCGACGCGCTGCGAGGTGTCATGCTGGAGGGCGCAGGGATGGCGGCGCTCTGGGCGGAGCTGTTCAACCTGGTAGCTTGGGGTGGCGGCTGTTTCTGGATCGCACTTCGGGTGTTTCGATGGCGCTGAGGCGGCTGGCATCGTCTGCCCCGCGGTTCGGCGCCGCGTGTGCCGGGGCGGCGCTGATGGCCGCGTGCGGCGCGCCAGATCCGCCGTCGCCGATCGCCGAAGCGGATGCCTTCGTCCGGGCGGCGGAAGCCCGGTTGCTCGACCTCCGGAGCGCGGCTGAGCGAGCGGCCTGGGTCCACCAGAACTTCATCTCGGACGAGACGACCGCACTGTCCGCCGAGGCGAACGCCGCGTTGATGGGCGCGACGGCGGAGCTGGCGGCGGCGGCGGCGCGGTTCGACGGCGCCGCGCTTCCGGAGGACGTGGCCCGCAAGCTGATGCTGCTGCGGACGTCACTCGCGGCCGTGGCGCCCGCCGATGTTGCGCTCCAGCAGGAGTTGGCGCGGATCCTCGCGGACATGGAATCGGCGTACGGCCGGGGGACCTGGTGCCCGGACGGCCCCGACCCGGATGACAGCGCTTGCCTCGACCTGCCGGCGCTCGAGCGGATCCTGGCGGAGTCGCGTGACACCGACGAACTCAACGCGGTCTGGGCGGGATGGCGCAGCGTGGCGGCGCCGCTCCGTCCCCGCTACGCACGGTTCGTCGAGATTGCCAACGCGGGTGCGTCGGAGCTGGGATTCGCCGATGCGGGCGCCATGTGGCGTTCGGCGTACGACATGCCCCCCGAGGAGTTCCGGGAGGAGCTGGACCGGCTCTGGATGCAGGTCCAGCCGCTGTACGAGTCGCTCCACTGCCTGGTCCGCGCGGAGCTGGGAGAGACCTACGGCACCGCCATCGTGCCGCCCGACGAACCGATTCCGGCGCACCTGCTGGGCAACATGTGGGCGCAGCAGTGGGGCAACCTTGCCGATCTGGTAACGCCGCGCGGCGCCGGATCCGGTATCGACCTTACCCGGGAGCTCGCGCGGCGCCGAGTCGACCCGGTGGAGATGGTCCGCTTCGGCGAGCGGTTCTTCAGCTCGCTCGGCTTCGCTCCGCTGCCCGACACCTTCTGGGAGCGTTCGCTGTTCGTGCAGCCGCCGGATCGCGATGTCGTCTGCCACGCGAGCGCCTGGAACCTCGACTACGACCAGGACGTACGGATCAAGATGTGCATCGAGCCGACCGGCGAGCACTTCGCGACGATCCATCACGAGTTGGGCCATACCTACTATCAGCGGGCGTATCGGCACCAGGATCCGCTGTTCCGGACCGGGGCGCACGACGGGTTCCATGAGGGAATCGGCGACGCGGTGACGCTGTCCATCACGCCGGAGTACCTGGTCGAGGTGGAGTTGCTTGGCCGGGCGCCGGATGACGCGAGCGACATCGCCTTTCTGCTGCGTCAGGCGCTCGACAAGGTGGCGTTCCTTCCATTCGGTCTGCTCGTCGATCAGTGGCGGTGGCAGGTCTTCGGCGGTGAGGTGACGCCGGGGCAGTTCACCGAGGCGTGGTGGCGCCTCCGAGAGGAGTACCAGGGGGTGCGTGCGCCGGCGCCGCGCGGCGAGGCGGGCTTCGATCCGGGCGCGAAGTACCACATTCCGGCGAACGTGCCCTACGCGCGGTATTTTCTCGCGCACGTCCTGCAGTTCCAGTTCCACCGCGCGCTCTGCGAGGCGGCGGGGGCGGAAGGACCGCTGCATCGCTGTTCGATCTACGGTAGCCGGGAGGCGGGGGATCGACTCCGCATGCTGTTGCGGATGGGAGCCAGCCGCCCCTGGCCGGAAGCACTCGAGGCCATCACGCGGACGCGCGAGATGGACGCGGCCGCGCTGCTCGATTACTTTGCACCGCTCAGCCGCTGGCTCGACGAGCAGAACGCTGGCCGCACCTGCGGCTGGTGAGTCAGCCGCCGTACTCGGCGTCCGTCACCGGCGCCAGCCATGTTGTGGTCGAGTCGATGTTGATCGCGACGTGCGTCATGACGCCGTCGGGCGATGCGCCGTGCCAATGACACTCGCCCGGCGCAATGCAGGCGACGTCGCCTGTCGCCAGCTCCTCTACCGGCCCACCGGCCTTCTGTAGCCGGCAGGTGCCCGAGACGACAATCAGGAGCTGCGGGCCGCTATGCGTGTGCCAGTTCGTGCGTGCGGCCGGCTGGAATTCGACACGAAAGCCCTGAACCACCGGCTGGTCCGAAAGCCCTGGCATCCGCGTCAAGCGCGCCTGCCCGACGAAGGTGCTCGGGTCCGAGGGCTCGGAGCCGAGTTCGGTCAGCCGCGCGGTGCGCATTGGTTCTTCGGGCGTTGCGCCGCCGTCAGGCGGCGGTGGCCGGCCGGCCACCGTACCGCGCGATCATGTAGACCGCGAACCCGGCGATCAGAGCGACAAGCAGAGTGCCGATATTCATGAGGCCGGTGCTGGCGTACGACACGAACAGATAGCCGAGCGATCCGGGCAGCAGCGCGTAATAGAGGAACGGGATCACGGTCATCCGGATAACCGTTCCCTCCCGTCCCAGCAAGCCGACGACGGCCGAGGCAGCGACGACGTTGTGAACACAGATCATGTTGCCGGCCGCACCTCCGATCGCCTGCAGTGCGACGATCCACGTGGGATCAACCATGATTCGTCCCCCCATCTCGAACTGGAACAGGGAGAACATCATGTTGCTGACGGTGTTGCTGCCCGCGACCGCGGCGCCGATGCCGCCGATAAACGGTGCGAAGATCGGCCACGCGCCGCCGGCGAGCGCGGCAATGCCCTCCGCCAGGACGATCGGCATCCGCTCGTAGCCCGCCGCCCCGCCCATGCTGTTCAGAAAGACCTGCACCATCGGTACGGTGAAGATGAGTGCGACGGAGGCGGACGCGGTCACGCGGAACGACGTGGTCCAGGCGCGCCTGTATGCGTCGGCCGGGATCCGGTGCAGCGCAAACGTGATGAGCGACGTGAGGATGAAAAGGAAGCCCGGCAGGAACAGCGGTTGCACGGCGTTGGCGTTGATTGACGTCCCGAACATCTCGGGCCACGTAATCGTCCACGACTGCAGGGCGGTGCGGAGCGGCCCGATCAGGCGCGACCCGAGCAACAGAAGCGCCACGACGCCGTACGGCGCCCACGCCTTGACCATCCCCATCGAGCCGCTGGCATGCGCGATGTCCTTCACCTCGATCGATCCCGTCCAGTCGGCAGGCCAGTTCTCCTTGCGGTCGAATTCCCAGGCCGCTTCCGGACGCGGCACCAGGAAGCCGGCGCGCGCCGCCGCGACGACGACGCACAGACCGACCACGCTTCCCACCAACGCAGGGAACTCCGGGCCGAGAAAATAGCCGGCGGCGAAGTACGGGATCGTCATCGCGAGCGCGGAGAAGAGCGCGAACGGCCAGATCTGGAGCCCTTCGGTGATCGACCGGCTACGGCCAAAGAAACGGGTCATGAAGGCGACGAGAATGAGAGGGATGAGCGTGCCGGCGATGGCATGCAGGATCGCCACCTTCAGGCCGATGGCGGCCAGAAAGCTACTCCACTCGGCGCATTGGGCGAGGGCCTGGGCGTCGGTGCAACTCGCGACGTACCCTGCCTCGTGCACGCGGTCGAGCCCGCCCGTCAGCCCGGTGTTCACTCCTACCAGAATCGGCGTGCCGGCGGCGCCGAAGCTGACGGGGGTGCTCTGGATGATCATGCCTGCGGTAACTGCCGCCATGCCCGGAAAACCCAGGCCGACCAGAAGCGGGACAGCAACCGCCGCCGGGGTTCCGAAGCCAGCCGAGCCTTCGATGAACGCGCCGAACAGCCAGGCGATGATGATCACCTGCACCCGCCGGTCGGGGGTAATGTCGGTGAATCCCTGCCGGATGGTCTTGATCGCGCCACTTTCCTGAAGCGTGTTCAACAGCAGGATGGCGCCGAAGATGATGTAGAGCAGCGTAAGGGTGACGATTAAGCCGTTCACGCTCGCCGCCACGACCTGAAGGCCGGGTACCTGCCAGACCAGCAGGGCAAGCGTCACCGCGGTGACGTAGGACAGCGGCATGGCGCGGCTTGCCGGCCAGCGGAGGCCGACCAGGAAAACCGCCACGACGATGATCGGAAGCAACGACAGGAGCGTAAGCACCGCGATACTCATCAGGCGGATCCCTCCGTTGGGCGCCTACTATATCGCAGCCGCCGCGCGTCAGCCGGCGCTACCGGGAGGCGTATGTGCGGCTGTGGCCGGTCCGGCCGTTGGTCATCGTCCAGCTTCGGCCGTCCGCTGCCACGGTTGCCTTGATCCAGTGGCCTGCGCAGTCGTCTTCTTCCGTCAGGTTGGCAATCAGGGCTTCGTCGGTGTTGTACGCGGCGTCGTCCGCGAGCGCCCGGTGCGATTGCCACACATCCTCGATGCCGGCGGTCTCCTGCGCCACGCGCAACGACTCCGGCGTCCCTCCCTTGCGCGGACCGTTGTTGATCATCACGACGGTGGGTTGCAGGGCCGCAGTCAGCTCGGGGCGGATCGCGCCGTAGCCGCCGTGGTGCGCTGCCTGGTACAAGTCAATAGCGCCCAGACGGTTTTCGGGGCAGGCGATCGCCCACTCCCGATCGGGTGTCAGATCGCCCATGTTCAGGAACTGGAACGCGCCGAGCGATAGCAGGTAGCCAAGACTGTGGCCGTTCTCGCCGAGGTCCGGTTCCGGGCGGGTGACGCCGCTGCACAGCGGGTTCGGCCCGCGTGGCTCGAGCGGGTCGACCAGGTTGCGATGCGACGCAACGAACGACAGCTCGATCCGGCGGAGAGGCAGCTTGTCGCCGGCTTCGACGCTGCGTCGCCGGTCGCCCGCCGTGGTCAGGTAGTCGTCCCAGAGTTCCCGGCCCCGCTCCCTATCCTGCTCGACGCTGTCGCCATGGTCGACCACCTGGCCAATCTCCGCCCGCTCGGCCAGTGCGCTGAGTCCACCCACGTGGTCCGTGTGAAAGTGGGAGATCAGCACATAGTCCAAGCGGTTGATGCCGGCGTCGTCCATGGCGGCCACAATCCGGTCGGTGTCCCGTTGGTCGGGTCGGGGCCAGCCCGCATCCATCAGGACCGACTCGCGTTCGGGCGTAACGACGAGCGTGGCCGCGCCGCCTTCGACGTCGATCCAGTAGATGTCGAGGGTACCGGTCTGCGCCTCGGCGATGGCTGGCGCCAGCACGAGCAGCCCGGCGAGCAGGGTGCGCAGGAGCCGGCGCCGGTTGCTCCGCGGCACATACTGGGACATGGGAGCCTCCTCGCGTTGGATGCGTGGCTGCATTATAGCTGCCATCCCCGCCGCGGCCTCGTTCCCGCTCCGCGGACAGCGGCGCGCGGCCACGCTATGCGCGCCGTGGCATCTCCGGTTGCATGCGGCGCCGGCGCCGTTCAGGTCATCTTGACCGGGTGGGGCCATCACCCGGGCCAGACGGGCCCAGAGAGGGGTGGCAACACCGGTTACCCCCGGGCGCGGCGGGGCGTCCGGCGGCCGTGCATCCTGTGACATGGGCCCGACATGGGCCGTCACCCGCCGGGAACCGGCATGCAAGGACATTGGGTCGGGTACCTCTCGTTGCGCTTCCGGGGCTGGTCGCGCGTCGGGCCGGAGCCGTCAGGTCTTCGCGACACGCGGTCGTACGGCCGATAGCCGCTCATGTCCGGTACCGGAGGCGGCAGTTCACGCATTCATGCAACTGTTGTGGTCCGGCGTCGTCCTGGCGCGGATCTTGCTACGGCATCCCTTCGTCCTGCCGGCGCGAGCCGGCGGCGCCCGATCATGTAGACACCGCTGCTCCCGGCAGGGCGGCGTGACCGGATCGGGAATCAAGCCGCCGGCGTG
>CAZJYU010000009.1:30918-84316 GCA_964550305.1 uncultured Vicinamibacteraceae bacterium
ACCGCTGCTCCCGGCAGGGCGGCGTGACCGGATCGGGAATCAAGCCGCCGGCGTGCAGCAGTGGAGATGGAGGTCCATCATGAGGCGAACGATGCTGCAGCTGGCGCTTTGCGCCGGGATCCTGGTTCTGGCCGTGCCCGCCACCGCGGCGCCGCTGCCCGTGCCGGGGCAGGCTCAGGATGCGGAGGGGGAACCCTCCGGGGAACGCGTCAATCTGAACACCGCCACGGCGGCCGAACTTGAGGCTCTGCCCGGGATCGGTCCGCGCACGGCCGAACTGATCATCGAGTATCGCGAGGAAGAGGGTCCGTTCACGAAGGTCGAGGACCTGATGAACATCCGCGGCATCGGTGAACGGACGTTCCTGCGACTCCGGCCTCTCATTCGGGTCGGCGACGACGAGCCGGCGGCTCCGTAACGCCGGAGCCCGACCCATGGCCGCTCGCGGAACGCGCGTCCCGCGCTACGAGCTGGGCGTGGCGGGATTCCGGGGACCGGAATCCCGCCACGCCGGCCTGGGCCGCCGCCGGCGTGGCGAGCGCGGCGCCACCCTGTTGGACGCCGTGGTGGCCGCCGGCATCTTTGCCCTCGTCGTCGGTCTGAGTCTGCCGCTGGTCAGTACGGCGCGGGACGAGCAGCGGCTCATGAGCGCAGCGCGATATCTGCATGGGCGCATAATGCTGGCCCGCGCCGATGCAGCACGCTCCGGCGCCACCGTCGGGATCCACTTCGCACGGCGGGAAGGCAGGTTCCGTTTTCGCGCCTACCGCGACGGCGACCGAAATGGCGTCGGTATCGCGGGCATTACGAGTGGCCGCGACCGGCCCGTCGGCGATGAGCTCGCGTTCGGCGACTTGTTCGAAGGAGTTCAGGTTGCATTGAATCCAGTGGTGCCGCTGGTCGGTGCGGCGACGCCGGCGGGGGCCGGCGCCGACCCTGTCCGATTCGGTTCGTCCGACATCCTGTCGGTCACGCCACTCGGCACGGCTCGCGCGGGCACGGTGTACCTTCGGAGCCGGCAGGGGCGCCAGGCGGCGGTTCGCGTGTCTGCGTCCACGGCGCGAGTGCAAGTGCACTGGTTCGACTTTCAAGCGGGGCGGTGGCGTATTCGATGAACGAGAGGGAATCGCCTGCAGTGAGTCGGCCCGCCGGCGCGCCCGATTGGCTTACCGGTGTGCGGCTCCGCCCGGGTGGGGCGGTGGACCTGATTGCCTGGACGTCCGCCGGCGTAGTAGTGGAAGGCGACGCGCGGATCGTACCTGCCGCCCGCGTCGTAGTAATCCTCGACGGGGGGAATGCGCCACGGTCGCTGCCAGGCGAGGTTTGGAGCGCCTGCATTGCGGCGCTGGCGCACAACGGCCAGCTTCGCTACCGCGCCGCGATCCGGTTCGAGCCCCCCGGAGTCGGGCAACATCTTGATCCTTGACTTCACAGCCGTGTATCCTGTCGCCGACACCATTGGCGCAGCCACTGGGCTGGGCTAACCGGAGGAAGCATGGCCTATTCGATTTGTGAACCGTGTGTCGGCACGAAGGACACCGCGTGCGTGGATGTCTGCCCGGTCGACTGCATCCATCCCCGCCAGGACGAGGACGAATTCGAAGCGGAGACGATGCTCTACATCCACCCCGAGGAGTGCATTGACTGCGGCGCCTGCGTCCCGGCGTGCCCGGTGGAGGCAATTTTCGCCAACGATGAGGTGCCCGATCAGTGGCAGAGCTTCATCGATACGAACGCCCAGTGGTACGAGGGAAAGTAGTGTCAGCCAGATGGGCTTGATCGATCATCGGTTCGAAGACAACTTCATCACGACCAACCTTGACCGGGTCCTGACCTGGGCGCGCACATCCTCGCTCTGGCCGATGGGATTCGGGCTGGCCTGCTGCGCGATCGAGATGATCGCGACGTCAACTTCCCGGTACGACATTGCGCGATTCGGGGCGGAGGTGTTCCGGGCCTCGCCACGCCAGTCCGACCTGATGATCGTGGCGGGTACCGTAACCAAGAAGATGGCCCCGGTGCTGCGGCGGCTCTACGATCAGATGCCGGAGCCGAAATGGGTGATCTCGATGGGGAGCTGCTCGAACGCGGGCGGTCCGTTCCCCACGTATAGCGTTTTGCAAGGGGTCGACAAGATCGTGCCGGTCGACGTGTACGTCTCCGGTTGCCCACCTCGTCCCGAGGCCCTGCTCTACGGGCTGATGCGGCTGCAGGACAAGATCCGCAAGGAGAGCACCGTACTTCGGCGGCAGCGGGTAATCCCGGTGGGCGGGACCGAGCCGATTCTTGTTGAGGAACGGAGGTAAGGTCGTGCTGGCGAAGTTCTTCCGGACGATCTTCCTCGTTGACTTGATCAAGGGGCTGCTGGTAACGCTGAAATACACCCCGGAGTCCGCTTTCACGTTCCAGTACCCGGAGGAGCGGCGCCCGGTGGCCCCCCGCTTCCGCGGCGTGCTCCGCCTGCAGGTGGAACCCGAGACCGGTGCCCAGACCTGCATCGTCTGCGATCAGTGCGCCAAGGTCTGCCCGGACGAACTGATCCATCTGGGGGGGCATCGCGAACCGGGGCACAAGATCAAGGTGCTCGATTACTTCGATTTCAACCTGTCGCGTTGCTCGTTCTGTGGCCTTTGTTCCGAGGTGTGCCCGACGAAACCGGTGAAGGCACTCATCATGAGCGAGGACTACGAACTCGGAACCTACAGCCGCAGTGCGCAGATCCTCCGCGTCGACGAAATGTACGACGGCGTGCCGATCGAGCACTACACCAGGTGACCGGCGTCTAGGTCAGGGGAGGACTAATGCGCTTAGCGGCTCGGGCCACGTTGCTGGCCCTCGCACTCGGCGTAGCGGGGCCGCTGATCCTGGCGGCCAACTCCACGCCCGATTCGGCCCGCGTCGAGACTCGTCTGCAGCTCGGTGATCTCCTCTACGGGGATCAGCGCTTCTGGGAGTCGGGGGAGGCCTACGACCGCGCCAAGGAGGGCGCGAGTCCTGAGCAGCTTCTGCGGGCGTCGTCCGGTCTGCTGCGTTCGCTGCTGCATGTCGCCGAGTTCGTCCGCGCCGAGCGGGAGGCGGAGTCCCTTCGACGCCTCGGCGGGTTGGCTGAGCCCGAGCACAAGGCGCTTTACGCCGAGGCACTGTGGGCGCTGGGCGTGTTCCCGGAGGCGGAACGCGTGTACGAGGAGGTGCTCGCCGTGACGCCCGACATGCCGCTGGCGCGGCACGGCCATGCCCGGGGACTCGCCGCCCGAGGATACCTGGACGAGGCTCTGGTTGAGGTGCAGGCGGCGATCGCCGCCGACGATCGGCCCGAGTTCTTTCACACGCTGGGTAGCATCTACCGGCGTCAGCGCGATTACGTTCTCGCGGCCGATGCGTTCGAGCAGTACGTCTCAAGGCTCTCGCCGTCACGCCAGCAGGACAAGGTGCAGTGGATGCAGTCGGAGATACGGTTCCTGCGGTCGTTCGGGGATCTGGAACCGGTTCTGATTGCGCCCGACCTGCGGGCGCGGGTCCACACGATTCCGTTCCGCCTGGAGCGCGAGAAGGTGATCGTGGAAGCACGGGTGAACGGCGAGGGGCCCATCGACCTGGTGGTCGATACTGGAACCGAGCAGATGGTGTTGGCCCAGGAGACTGCCCAAATGGTCGGTGTCCGTCCCATCACGACGATACTCAGCGCCGGCGTTGGCGATATCGGTCTGCGCAGCCTCGAGATGGGCCGCGCCGACCGGCTTCAGGTGGGTACCCTGACCGTAGAGAACCTGCCCGCATTGATCAAGAACCCTCCGCTCGAGGGGTTGCCCGAGACCCGCAGCAAGAACGCCTTCTCACCGCTGGCGTTCGGGATGTCGGTCGCCATCGACTACGAGAGTGGTCTCATGACGGTCGCGGAAGCGTTACCGCCGCAGCCGGCGGACATAGAACTGTCGATGCGGTTTCAGCGACTCGCGCTGGTGCAGGGGGTGCTGAACGGCGAGCACCGGAAGAGCTTCATCGTCGACACGGGCGGGGAGGTCGTGTCCATCAGCCTGAGTACCGCCATGACCCTTGGGATGCAGCCTCCGCGCCACATCCCGCTGCGGGTGTTCGGCACGTCGGGTTGGGACGACACTGCCTATCTCCTGCCGGGGGTGGACCTGGGCTTCGATCGCCTCAGCTACGACAACCTATCGGTCGTCGTGCTCAACCTCCATCGGCCCAGCGCGCTGCTGGGATTCCATATCGGTGGGATCATTGGCCACCGATTCCTGCGGGACTACCGGATCGCGCTGGACCTGTCCGACAGCGTCTTCCGACTCACCGAGAGCTGATCGGTCGCACGGCGGCTGGGAGCCCTGGCATATGGGCTCCTAGAAGTCGTAGCCGATCCACACCTGGAAGCGGAGCCTTCGGAAGTAGTCGCTCCCGTTGAAGAAGCCGTTCAGCGTCGCCTCCTGGGCGAATACTGCGTTCTCCCACTCCCGGTTGAACAGTGTGAGCCAGGACCAGTCGAGATGGATCGGGAAGCCGATGGCGAATGTCGTGAGTCCGAACCCGTACGAGGCGCGGGCGTTGTTCAGGCGGAACCCGCTCACTGCTACGGGCGGCCCGTAGCTCAGCTCCGGCGCGCCGGTGACGGGGTTCGTGACGAAGCCGGTCGCGGGGCGTACCACGGCGGAATCGGTGGACCACAGATTCCAGGGCTGCCCATCGATCGCAGCCACGCCGAAGTTGAAGAAGAAGGTGCCGCGGATCCCGCCCAGGATCCCGATCGGAGTGGCCATCGCCTCGACAAGCGGAAAGCGGAGTTCCAGGTTGCCGTAAAACGCTTTGTGGCCAAGGAAGTGCAGGTAATCGTAGCCCCGCATTTCGGACTGTCCGCCGAAGAAGAAGAAGTCCGGGAAGTCGCCCCAGCTCTGGAACGCCCGTCCCCGAAACGCCAGAACGCCGTTCGCGGCGAGCCGCAGGTAGTACCGCGCATCAAGGTCAAGCGTCTGGCGGGAAAGGAAGTTGCCGAAACCGGGCGCGTATTCGTAGCCGAACATGACGGAGTTGCCCTTGAGGGGGCCGTACTCGCGAAAGACGGTTGTCTCCTGCACAAACCGAACGCCGAACGGCATGAAGGTGCCGTCCCGGAACAGGGTGGTGCCGAACTGCGCTTGCTCAAACGCGTCAGACTGTTGCCGCAGCGCATCGTTGGCGAAGCGCTCCCGGTAGTTGTAGACACCAGCGGACAGCTCAAGGCGCTGGAAGCGGTTCAGCGGATAGATGCCGATGAAGCTGCCGCCATTCGACTGCCGTGTGGCGACGGCGTCATCCCGATCGAGGAAACCGAACGCGGGCGAAAAGTAGGCGCCGAGGCCGTAATAGTACTGCTCGGACGAGATTCCCTGCACCGCGTACTGCAGCCGGCCGGCCAGATTGACGTAGGAGGCCCCGTAGGTCCGGTAGGTGGCGACCGAGTACGCCTGAATGTTGAACTGCTGATCACCCAGGATATCGGCGAAACTGATCAAGGTCCCGCCGAGCAGGTCGCCGTTGCTCGTGAGGCCAACGCCGAAGTTGGGGACGCCCTGGAGGTACATGTTTTCGAAGCGGCCCTTGCGGCGCTGATTGTCCAGGTTCAGGGTGTGGCCCAGCGGCGCCTGGAAGTCGATCAACGGCCCCGGGCCGCCGAAATCAGTCGTCGTTGCCTCGAGGATGGGATCCCCACCGTACTCGATGGTATGCAGCCCGTATTCCGCCTGGTAGTAGGTGACGAATCCGATGCGCGGGTTTGCCGAGCCCTCCTCCGGGGAGAGGACGACCGGGTTCACGACACCGGTCGCATTGTCGGTCAGCTGCCGTAGCGCCCCGTTCTCGACATCGAGCGTCCAGATGTTGAGAATCTCGCCATCGCGGGCCGTCTCGGGATCGAGCGGCTCTGCCGGGTCGACGGCGGTCGACGCGAAGACGATGGTTCGGTCGTCGATGAACTGGCCACCTGCGTCGTCGTGGGTGCCGAAGGTGATCTGGGTCTGTTCGCCCGTTTCGCGGTCGAGCCGGAACAGCTTGTCGTTGCCGCTGACCCGTGAGATATAGACGATGTGCCGGCCGTCCGGTGAGTAGAAGGGCGCGTAACTGGCGAACGTACTGTTCGTCAGATTGACCACCTCGCGTGTCGCCAGGTCGATCTCGTAGATATCACCGATACCGTTGCGCAGCGCCGAGAAGGCGATCGAGCGGCCGTCGGGGGCAAAGTCGGGCGACTCCGGCTCGTCCACCATGTCGAGGTCGATCACCTGCTCGATCTCGCGCGTCACCACGTTGTGGATGGCGAGCGACTTGCCCTTCCCGTTCCGCACCATATACACGAGCTGATCGCCGGTTGGCGCCCATGACATCCACGGCACGCTGTTCCACCGCAGGCCGCCCGGCTGCGTGATGTATTCGAAGCCGAAGTCCTGATCGAAGCCCTCGGTCAGGTTCAGGATTACGTCGCCGGTCTGGGAGGAGAGCAGCACGATGTCGGCCTCGCGATCCCGCCGGTTCAGCCCGAGGGCGGCGATCACCTCGCCGGACGGCGACGCCTCCAGCGAGTAGACGACGGGATAGCGGCTCCGTAGCGGGTCAGGCGCGAGGTTACGGCCATAGTCCGACGGTCGCTCCTTCTCCCGGAACGCCTCGAACCGATCATCGAGGTAGTCCTTGAAGGCCTCGTCCCATTCCTCTGCGTCCAGATCGAAGGCCTCCTCGTACGGATCTTCGCCCCCGCCGATGGCGTTGCGGCGGAGCGCGAAGAGGAACTGCCGAATGCCCTCCAGGCCCCATTCCGCCTCGATGAATTCGAACACCGCGTGGCCCAGGTTGTAGACGACCCGCGCATTGGCGAAACCACCGTAGCCCTCGAAGGTGGTCATCGACGGCACGGCGTCGCCGATCGCGACGTCGCGGATCGTCATCAGATCGAGAGGGCGCCACACGCCCGCCATGAAGTCGGCGAGTCCCTCGTCCACCCAGAGCGGGACACTCTGCCGGATGATGGACCGGGGAATGATGTCGAACTCGAAGATGTGCGTCAGCTCGTGCGTGATCAGTCGGTACAGACCGTCGGGCGGCTCGTCGATCGGGAGCACGATTCGGTTCCGCTGGGGCTCCGCGAACGCGGCCACGCCCTCCGGGACCGTGCCCGGCAGCAGGTTCTGCTGCTGGAACTCGCTGTGCGTCTTGAAGACGATGAGCGGTACGCTGAACGCCAGGTCGTGACGGAGATCCGCGCTGATCTGCTGGTAGGCGCTCTCCGCGTAGCTGGCCACCCGTTCGAGATGCTCCTCAAGCTCGGGGTAGTAGTAGATATCGAAGTGGTCAGTGGTGTAGATGTGCCACGCGAACTTGTCGTACTTCACGCGGTTCTTGCCCCAGTACTGAGCGAACTGCGCGGAAGCGACTCCTGCGGCTGACGTCAGCAGCAGGATCACGGTGAGCACGATGGCCACCGGCCGTCCGTATCGACGTCGGGGGGGATTCCAGATCATGCGATTCCCTCGCGGGCTGCAGGCAATTCTCATCTTACCCGATCGGCTCCGGCTTGCGCGGAACGGGCCGATCCTGTCAGGCTGATCTCCCGGGACGTGGACCGCCGGCGACACCCGATTATTTCCGCATGCCAGGATTCGACCGTCCTTCCTACGGCCCGATCACCTGCGATGGCGTCGGTCTTGCCGAGGTGGCCGCCACGGTGGGCACTCCCGTCTACGTCTACAGTGCCGCGCAGGTAGTCGAGCGCTACCGCGCGTTGGAGGCGGCGTTGGGAGACTACCCGCACCGCGTCCACTACGCGATGAAGGCCAACTCCACGCTCGGCCTGGTACGGCTGCTGCATCAGGCGGGGAGCGGTTTCGACGCGAACTCTGGCGGGGAGATCAGCGTGGCGCTCCGGGCCGGCGTGCCGCCGGAGGCGATGGTCTTCACGGGCGTTGGGAAGACCGAGGCGGAGCTGGCGACGGCGGTACGGCTCGGTGTCGGCGCCATCAATGCGGAGTCCGCGGGCGAACTCGACCGCATCGGGCATATCGCGGCGGGGGCCGGATTGCGGGCGCGCGTGGCGCTCCGCGTCAATCCGGATGTCGTGGCGGAGACGCACCCGGGAATTGCAACGGGCGGCCGGGCGCACAAGTTCGGTGTCCCGCTTAGTGCGGCGCGTGCGCTGTGCCGCGACGTCGCCGCCCGCGAGTTCCTCGATCTGGTCGGTATCCACGCACATGTCGGGTCGCAGATCCTGGCGCTTGATGACATGGCCCGGTCCGCGGCGACGGTCGCCCGATTCGCGCAGAAGCTGCAGGCCGATGGCATCGCACTGACGCAGATCGACCTGGGAGGCGGCTTGGGGATCGCGTACGACGGCGCCGCGGCGCCGTCGGTTGAAGAGTACGGCCGGCTGCTCGTCGACGCGGTACGCCCGACCGGCCTGAGGCTGCTGGTCGAGCCGGGCCGTTGGATCGTGGGACCGGCGGGCGTGTTGGTCGCCACCGTGGTCGATGTGAAGCCGCAGGCGGACGGCCGCTACTTCGTCGTGCTCGATGCTGGAATGAGCGAGCTGCTGCGTCCGGCGTTGTACGACGCGGTGCACCGGCTGCGGCTCCTTGCCCCGCGGAGCGGACCCGCGGTGACGTGCGATGTGGTCGGACCGATCTGCGAGACGACGGACGTCATCGGCCTGGGACGGGTGATGCCGCTACCGGAAGTAGGCGACTGGATGCTGGTCCAGGACGCTGGCGCGTACGGCGCCGCGATGGCGTCGAACTACAATCGCCACCCACTGCCTGCCGAAGTGCTGATCACGGACGGCAGGTGGCGGGTGATCCGCCGCCGGCAGTCAATCGACGAGATGCTGGCACCGGAGGTGTAATACTGGACCGGTTAGTCGGGCCGCGATGGCGGGGATGAGACCATGCTGGTAGCGATCGAGGGGCTGGATCAAAGCGGCAAGGAGACGCAGGCGCGCGAGTTGCGCGACCGGCTCCGCGCGGCCGGTTACCGGTCGCGCGTAGTTTCGTTTCCCGACTACGGCACGTCAATCGGTGAAGAGATAGCGCGCGCGCTCCAGGGCGAACGGGAGTACGGCCCGGAGACAATGCAACTGCTGTACGTCGCCAACCGTTTCGAACGGAAGGCCGACATCGATCGGTGGCAGGCGGGAGGGCTCATCGTCCTGTTCGATCGTTATGTCGCCTCCGCTGTCGCCTACGGCGAAGCGCAGGGACTCGACCCGGAATGGCTCCAGAACCTGCAGATCTACCTGCCGCAACCGGACCTGACGTTCTTTCTCGACATCGCGCCCGAGACTGCCATGGCGCGCAAGGCAGTGGGGCGTGACCGCTACGAGCGCGACCTCGCCCTGCTTACGCGCGTGCGGGCCAGCTATCAGCGCCTTGCCGCCCAGCCCGGCTGGCTACGGATCGACGGTGAGCAGCCACCTGGCGACGTGGCCGCCGCCCTGGGTTCCGCGCTGGAACCGCACCTGCCGACGTTGCCTTAGCCTCGACACGTGCGGATCCGCCCGCTATCGTACCGATCGGGTAGTCCGCCGTGATTCAGGTATCGAGTCTGCGCAAGACGTTCGGCGACCGTGTGGTGTTCGAGCGCGCGGCGTGGCAGGTTCAGTCCGGCCAGCGTGTTGGCCTCTGCGGCCCGAACGGATCGGGCAAGACAACGCTGCTCCGCATGCTGGCCGGTGAGGTCGAACCGGATGCCGGGGAGATCGTGCGCCCGTCCGGCCTGACGGTAGGCTATCTGCCGCAGGACGGACTGGCCCACGAGGGACGGACGCTGCGCGACGAGACCACGCTCGCCTTCTCGCCGCTTCTGGAACTGCAGGCGGAGATGCTGCGTCTGGAGGGGAAGCTCGCGGACCGAGGGATCACGGGCGAATCGCACGACGCGCTGCTGGTCCGTTATGCCGAGGCGCAGGAAGCGTTCACGCATGGCGATGGCTACGGCATCGAGGCCAAGGTGGACGCCGTGCTGCGCGGCCTGGGCTTTGCGCCGGACGACTTCGATCGTCCGGCCGAGCACTTTTCGGGTGGCTGGCAGATGCGCATCGCCCTCGCCAAGTTGTTGCTTGCCCGGCCGCAGTTGCTGTTGCTCGACGAGCCGACGAATCACCTCGACCTCGAGGCGCGTAACTGGCTGGAGGAATTCCTGGTCGAGTATCCGCACCCGGTCGTCCTGGTGTCGCACGACCGCTACTTCCTCGACGCAGTGGTTACGGCCATCGTCGATATCAACCTCCGCACCCTCGACACGTATCCAGGCACCTACAGTGCCTACCTGACCGAACGTGACGCGCGCGTTGCCCGGCTCCGCGCCGCGAAGCAGCAACAGGACGACGACATCGCCCGGATGAAGCTCTTCGTTGACCGCTTTCGCTACAAGGCGTCGAAAGCGAAGCAGGTGCAGAGCCGGATCAAGATGCTGGAGAAGATCGCGCCGATCGAGGTGCCGCCCGAGCGGAAGCGGGTGCACTTTGCCTTTCCCGCCAGTGCGCAGAGCGGCCGCACCGTGATCGAGCTGCGCGACGCGGCAAAGGCCTACGGCGACATCCGCGTCTTTCGACGGGTCAACCTTCACATCGAGCGAGGCGACCGGCTCGCGCTGGTCGGCCCGAACGGGGCCGGCAAGTCGACCCTCATGCGGATGCTCTCCGGTGCCGAAGCGCCCGACAGTGGGGAACGGGCTGTCGGTTATCGGGTCCACACCCAGTACTTCGCGCAGGACGAGGCGACGCGGCTCGATCCGACCCTTACCGTCTACGAGACGCTCGCGACGGGATCGCCGGTCGATATGGTGCCGGCAATCCGGAACATCCTGGGTGGCTTCCTCTTCACGGAAGACGATGTCTACAAGCGGGTAGGTGTGCTGTCCGGGGGTGAGCGCACGCGGCTGGCGGTGGCGCGGATGTTGCTCCGGCCGTCGAATACCCTCATCCTCGACGAGCCGACCAACCATCTGGACATCGACTCGACCGATGTTCTGCTCGACGCGCTCGCCGCTTTCGGCGGGACGCTGATCTTCGTCTCGCACGACCGCTACTTTGTCGACCGGCTGGCAACGAAGATCCTCGACATCGGCGGCGGCGACGCCGTGCTGTATCCCGGCACGTACGAGGAGTTCCGCTGGAGTCGGATGCGGACGACCGCGCCGGCGGAGACGCGGTTCCAGGCACCCACGCCGCCGGCCGCGCCGTCAGCGCCGCCCGCCGCGGGCGGGGCGTCGCCGACCAGCGCCGCCGCGCATAAGCGGCGGCAGGTCGAGGCACGCCGGCAGACACGCCGGACTCAGGCGCTCCGCAGGCGGATTGCGGAGCTGGAACGCCGCATTGCCGACCGCGAGGCGGAGATCCGCACCGTCGAGGCGGAGATGGCGGCCCCGGACTGGTACGCGGATGAGTCGGCGGCAAGCGAGTTGGTCCGGCGCCACCAGACGCTGATGTGGGACGTGGGCGATCTGATGAACCAGTGGGAGGCGCTTGAGCGGGAAGCCTCCGAGCGCGAACGGGAAGCGGTCACGCCCTCGGGTGAGTCTTCCGGTACACCTCGGTGATCTGTCCGATGCTGACGTGCGTGTAGCGTTGCGTGGTGCTGATGCGCGCGTGGCCGAGCAGTTCCTGAATAGACCGCAGGTCAGCCCCTGCGTCGAGGAGATGTGTCGCAAACGAGTGTCGCAGCGCGTGCGGTGAGATACCGCGTTGCGTTGCCGCCAGCGTGGCGTACTTTCGTACCAGGCGATCGATACTGCGGGTCGACAGTCGGCCGCCGTGTCTGTTGACGAAGAGAGGGTGGGCGGTGCGCCCGCCGCCGGCACGGGCCAGCCGCTCGCGGTCCGGCAGCCAGGTTCGGATCGCCGCTGCCGTCGGACGATTGAACGGCACGATCCGTTCCTTGCCGCCCTTGCCCAGCACGCGCACCAACCGGCCGCTCAGGTTGACATCGTCCAGGTCGAGCGACGCCAGCTCGCTCAGCCGCAACCCCGATGCGTAGAACAGCTCCAGGATGGCCCGGTCGCGCCGGCCGAGCGGCGTTCCTGAGTCGGGCGCCTCGAGCAGCGCCTCCATGTCCTCTCGCCCGAGGTGGGCCGGCATTCGCCGCTCAACCGCCGGCGAGTCGACGAGCGCGGCGGTGTTCCGGTCGATCAGGCCCTCGCGCCGCAGATAACGGGTGAACGAACGGATCGCCGCCAGTTTCCGGGAGGATGTGCCGCGCGTGAGTCCGCGCTCATAGAGTGCGGCGAGGAACGCGCGAATCAGCCGGTGATCGAGGTCGGCCGGCGTCGGGGTCCGCTCCAGACGGCCGGCCGCGAATGTCGCGAACTGCGCCAGGTCGCTCCGGTAGGCCCGGAGCGTGTGCCGAGAGACGTTTCGGTTCAGCTCGAGGAACTCGAGGAATGCCTTACGGTACTGCTGCAATGGCTGCGGCATCGCCACCCGTTATATCGGTCGGATCGGTTCCCAGCATCCAGGCGTCGAGATCGTCCAGCGCCCGCCGGGCCATGGCCTGCCGGCGCGCCTGCCGCCCGCGCGGCGATGCGGCAAGCGGCGGGATCAATCCGAACGCGATGTTCGTTGGCTGGTAAGTTTGCGGGTTGGCGTGCGAAACGTAGTACGCGAGTGCGCCGAGCGCCGTCGTCCGCGGCAGGGCGCGAGGGGTCTCGCCCAGCGCGAGCGCGGCGGCATTCCGTCCTGCAACCAGGCCGGAGGCGGCCGACTCGACGTAGCCTTCAACCCCCGACACCTGCCCGGCGATGAAAAGGTCGGGTCGGGTCCGGGTCTGCCACGTGGAGGTCAGGACGGCTGGCGCGTTGATGTACGTGTTGCGGTGCAGCATGCCGAGACGCACGAACTTCGCCCGTTCGAGCCCGGGCACGAGTCGGAGCACCCGCGTCTGTTCGCCCCACTTCAGTTGAGTCTGGAAGCCGACGAGACTGAAGTGATCGGCCGCCAGGTCGTCCTGACGCAACTGGACCACGGCCCATGGCCGCCGCCCGGTTCGCGGATCGGTCAGCCCGACCGGCTTCATCGGCCCGAAGCGAAGCGTGTCGAGCCCGCGATGCGCCATCACCTCGATCGGAAGGCAGCCTTCGAAGAAGGGCGTCCGATCGAGATCATGGAGTTCCGCCCGTTCGGCGGTCACCAGCGCCTCGTGGAAGCGGATGTACTCCATCTCGGTCATCGGGCAGTTCAGGTAGTCACCCTCGTCGGGACCGATCCCGCACGCCGGTCCCTCCGGCGCGCCCGCCCGCGAGTGGCGGCCGCGGCGCGTCGCCCGGAACACCTTCGACCGATCGATCGTCGACGCCTCGACGATGGGACTGATCGCGTCGAAGAAGTACAGCCGCTCGCGCCCCACGAACCGCGTCAGATCGGCCGCCAGCGACTCGGAGGTCAGGGGCCCGGTGGCCACAATGACCGGTGAGGACCGGTCCGGCGACGCAGGCAGCCGGGGCACTTCGCCCCGCTCGATCGTGATGTGCGGCTCGTTCTCGATCGCCTGAGTAATCCCGCGTGCGAATCGTTCGCGGTCGACCGCCAACGCGCCCCCCGCCGGAACGCGCGCCGCTTCGGCGACACGCATGACCAGCGAGTCGAGCCGCCGCATCTCTTCTTTGAGCAGGCCGACTGCGTTGTCGAGCGCCGTTCCCCGAAAGGAATTGCTGCACACCAGCTCCGCGAGGCGGTCGCTCCGGTGGACCGGTGTTGTGCGGACGGGCCGCATCTCGTGCAACGTGACCGGAACGCCTCGCGCGGCGGCTTGCCAAGCCGCTTCGCACCCGGCCAGACCGCCGCCGATGATGCGGATCATCCCGCCTTCGCTGCTCCTGTCCGCGACGACTGTCGTGCGGCTCCGGACGGCGCTCGCGCGACCGCGTCCGGCTCGACCCACCGACCGTCCTGATAGATGGCGCGCCAACCGGTCGCCTTCCCGTCCTGTTCCGACATCAGGTACTGCCTGCGCGACTTGCGCGAGTAGCGAATCACCGCCGGGCGCCCTTCCGGATCGGTCTCCGGCCCCTCGATCAGGTAGCGGTACTTCGGATCGAGCTCGCCGGAATGCGCCTTCAGTTCCGGTACCGTGGGTGCGCGGGTTTCACGGTATCTGGGAAACAGGCTGGCGGCAAGGAAAATGCCGGATGCGCCGTCGCGCAGGACATAGTGGTCGTCCACTGTCCGGCAGCGGAGCTCCGGCATGGCGATCGGATCGACGCGCGGCGGCGCCGGCTCACCGTTCTTCAGCAGCTTCCGTGTGTTCCTGCACTCCGAGTTGGAACAGCCGAAGAACTTTCCGAAGCGTCCGGTCAGGAGTGGCATCTCCGCGCCGCATTTGTCGCACGCGATCGTCCGCGCCTTGGGAAGCAGGTTCTCGAACGATCCGGTCTCGACTTCGTTTCCGGCGCAGTACGGATTCTTGCCGCAGACGTGCAACTTGCGTTCGGCGTCGACCACGTAGGCGTCCATGTGCGTGCCGCATGTCCCGCAATGGCGCTTGGCGCGCAGCAGCCGGCTCTCCTCCTCGTCGTCCCGATCGGCGTCAGCCACGCGGTCGGCGGGCAAGAGGTTCATCGTCTGCGTGCAGCGTTCCGCCGGCGGCAGCGCGTAGCCAGAGCAACCGAGAAAGACACCGGTGCTGGCGGAACGAATCTGCATGAACCGGTTGCAGGCAGGACACTTGATGCCGGTCGTAGTCGGGGTGTTGGGCCGCATTCCGTCGGGCCGTGCCGCGGCCTCCAGCTTGTCCCGAAAGTCGGCATAAAAGCGATTCAGCACCTGCAGCCACTCGCGGCCGCCCGAGGCGATCCCATCGAGCGTCTCTTCCATGCCGGCGGTGAACGAGTAGTCGAGCAGGTTGGAAAAGCTCTCGACGAGGCGGTCGGTCACTACTTCACCGATCTTCTCCGCGTGGAAGCGTCGCTTCTTGAGCGTGACGTAGCCTCGGTCCTGAATCGTCGAGATAATCGAAGCGTAGGTGGACGGCCGGCCGATGCCGCGCCTCTCCAGCTCTCTCACCAGCATCGCCTCGCTGTATCGGGCGGGCGGCTTCGTGAAGTGCTGCGCCGGTTCGATCCGGGCGCAGGCGAGCGTCTCGCCCGCGCGGTAGGCGGGTAGGTCGACGTCGTCCCCCTTGCGCGATATCGGAGGCAGGACGCGCGTGAAGCCGTCGAACTGCAGCACCCGACCCCGCGCGCGCAGTTCGAAGGGGCCCGCCTCCGCGGTCACCGTCGTCCCGAGGTGCTCCGCGGGTGTCATCTGGCAGGCGATAAACTGGCGTCGAATCAGATCGTACAGTCGGCGGGCGTCGCCGTCAGGAATCCGAAGCGACGCCGGGTCGGGCGCCACATCGGTGGGTCGGATCGCCTCGTGTGCTTCCTGCGCACCCGCCCTGCTTGCATAAATGTTGGGTATCCCGGGCAGGTACGTCTTCCCGAACGACGAATCGATGTATGCGCGCGCGGCTGCCACGGCGTCGGCCGAAAGCGTCGTCGCGTCGGTGCGCATGTAGGTGATGAATCCTCCTTCGTAGAGGCGTTGCGCAAGCGTCATCGTCTTCCGGACGCCGAAACCGAGGCGCGAGGACGCCGCCTGCTGGAGCGTGGAGGTGATGAACGGCGCCGGCGGTCTCGTGGTCGAGCGCTTGTTCTCCACCCCCGCAACCATGAAGGTCTCGTCTCCGAGAGCCGCAACTGCCGCCCTGGCGTCCGCCTCGTTGGCCGGCCGGAAGATGGTCCCATCCTGCTTCATCACCTGGAAACGGCATGCGGCGGCGCTCCCGCCCGCCGGTTCGCCGTCGCTGCGGGCGTCCTCCCCGGTGCGCAGCAGCTCCGCGAAAACCTCCCAGTACTCCCTTGGTTCGAACGCGCGGATCTCCCGCTCGCGCTCGACGATCAGCCGGACCGCCACCGACTGCACGCGACCCGCGGAGAGGCCGCGCGCCACCTTCGCCCAGAGGAGCGGTGACACCTCGTAGCCCACCACGCGGTCGAGAAACCGGCGCGCCTGCTGCGCGTTCACCCGGTTCTGATCGATCTCACCCGGGTTGGCGAACGCCCGGCGGATGGCATCGCGAGTAATCTCGTTGAAGACGACGCGGCGGAAACGCTCCGGATCGCCGCCGATCACCTCCTTGAGGTGCCAGGCGATCGCCTCGCCCTCGCGGTCGAGGTCGGTCGCCAGGTACACCTGATCCGCCTGGCCCGCCAGCTGCTTCAGCTCCCGGACTACCTTCTCCTTGCCCGGCACGACCTCGTAGGTGGGGCGCCAGCCGCGGTCCGGATCGATTCCCATCCGGCGGACGAGCTGCTGCCGTGCCCGCTTCCTGCGCTCTGCGGCCGTCTGCTTCCGTTTCCGTGCCAGTGGCTTCCCACCGTTCGTCGGGGCCTTGTCACCGGACCGGCCCTTGCCGCCAACCGGCAGGTCGCGGATGTGTCCGACGCTCGACTTGACCACGTACTCCTTTCCCAGGTACCGGTTGATCGTCCGGGCCTTTGCCGGCGACTCCACGATCACCAACGATCTCGCCATGATCCTCCCTATGGTGGCGACCAGCCCCGGCCGCTGCGAACCGCCGTTACGTTAGCATCAGATCGGGCGTGCGGACGAACCGGCCCCCGGCCATCCGCACGACGCGACCTTCCACTTCAAGATCCGTCAGCCTCGCCAGCAGCGTTTTTCCGTCAAGTCCGCACCGCGCCGCCAAATCGTCCACGGAGCAGGGCTCGGCGGGATCCATGTGGCGCAGGACCGGATCCAGTGTCCCCCAGGCAGCGGCCGCCGAGCCCGCAGCCGTGTCCTTCGTCGCCAGGTTCAGGTCTTCAAGAATATGCGCCGCCGTCTCGACTAGCCGTGCGCCGTCCCGAAGCAGTCCATGCGCACCCTCGTTGCGGCCGCTCAGGACGTTACCCGGTACGACCATTACCTCCCGCCCCTGGTCGGCTGCGAAGCGCGCGGTAATGAGCGACCCGCTCTGCATTGCCGCTTCCACCACGACGACGGCATGCGACAGCCCGCTGATCAACCGGTTCCGACGCGGAAAGTGGCGCCGCAGGGGAAGGCTGCCAGGCGGCATTTCGCTCACGATGGCGCTTGCCGGGGCGCCCGCGATCTGTTTCGCGAGTGCGGCATGCTCCGACGGATAGATGACGTCGGCGCCGGACCCGAGGACGGCGATTGTCGCACCGCCGCACGAGAGCGCGCCGCTATGGGCGGCCGCGTCGACCCCGCGGGCCAGGCCGCTGACCACCGCGATCCCGCGCCGGCCGAGATCGGCGGCCACGCGTTCGGCCACCGCCGCCGCGTAGGAAGAGGCCGAGCGGGAGCCGACGACGGCTACACCTGGTCGCTCGAACGCCGACGGATCGCCCCGCAGCCAGAGCACGGCGGGGGGATCGTGAATTTCCTTCAAATGCTCGGGGTAGCCGGGATAACCCCACACAAGAGGGATGAGTCCGTGCTTCGCCGCCGCGTCAAGGGCACGAACCGCCTTCGCGCGGCATGCGTTCCGCTGGGCCGCCAGCGGCACGGGGAGTTGCTTGAGCCGAGACACCAGGCTGGCCCAATCGAACTGCCGCCGCTGATCACCCTCCGGCCCGGCGTCGGGTGCCTGCAGGGCGCGCCGCAGCCTGGCCCGCATCAGGCAGAGCGACAGCGTGACGGCGCTGACCAGATCGTCGTCGCAAGGCACACGGAGCGGGTATGCAAGATCCGTACCGCCTCGGCCATACCGAATCGGACTTGCAACCGGTTGTCGCGGGTGGCTATATTCGATCAGGCGTCTGCAGCGAACCGAAGGTGCTGGTCACGACTCAACGGCTCGTTTTCGTACCGTTGCTGCTGGTGTTCCTGTTTGCGCCGGTTGCGGCGGAGGCGAACGAGCGGGACGACGCGGCCGCGCAGGTGGAGTTCGGGATCGCGGTGGCGCGAGTGGGACTGTGGACCGAGGCGGAGTACCGCTGGAAGCGGGCCACCGAGATCGATCCCACCTACGCCGCCGCCTGGAACAATCTGGGAATCGCCTACGAACAGAACGGTCGGTTCGAGGAGGCACTCGATGCATACGAGACCGCCCTGGATCTGGAACCGAACAACCTCAACATCCAGCAAAACTACGACCTCTTCAGAGAGATCCATGACCGCATCCTGGAAGCTGATCAGTAGCGTCTGCCTGTTGCTCGGCGTGGCGGCGTGCAGCACCAGCTATTACGAAGTGGCGATCGAGACGCCGCTCCAGCCGAAGCTGGATGTCGCGCGCTTCCAGCGCATTCTCGTCGCCGGCTTCCTCTCGGCTGGCAGCGAGGATGTCGACGCCAACCTGGAGACTGCTCGCCTTCTTCGCAGCCAGCTTCGCTCGGAGTCCCGGCTCGAGGTGATCGACGCCGAGGTGCTCGATCTGCTCACGATTGCGGAGTCCCAGAGCAGCGCGCCGGAGGAGATCGACGGCGACGGAGCGGGGAGCACACCGGGCAACGCGGAGTTCCGCGCGCAGAATGGAGACGACGAAGCGCGCGCCGAGTTGACCATGGAGGATCTCGAGTCGTTCGAGCACATTTTTGCCAACGTGGGCTACTGGAGGGAGCTGGGCGAGGAGCATCAGAACCCATTGATCGTCACTGGCACGGTTCACTTCACTCCCCATCAGCGCTCGGGCATGGTGACTCGGGAACGTGAGATCTACGACGAGTTCGGGCGCCGGCGGGTCGTGCCGGTTCGAACCTACCGTGACCGGAGCGGTTTCGTTCTGAGTTCGACCTTCATCTTCGTTGACGGCGAGACGGGTGTCACGCTGTACACGGAGCGTCACCGCGAGGAAGTGCTGTATGACAGCAGCCAGAACACTCCGGCGCTCTCGTCGTACTTCGAACTGATGGACCGCCTGATGCCGTCGTTCCTCGGTGCCCTCGCCGACCAGAGCATCCGCGGGACGCGGATCATGCTGCGGTAGGCCGCCGGCGCGGCGGCCAGGCCAGTGCCTGGCGGCGCCGGCTTTACAGACCCTGACGGGGAAGCTATCATCCACTGTTTCGGTAAGTGCTGGAGGAGTGGCTAGGGCAATGTTCGCAATCATCGAGAGTGGTGGCCGCCAGCTTCGGGTCGAAGAAGGAGCCTTGGTGACGGTCGACCGCCTCGCACAGGATATCGGGGACGAGGTCACCTTCGACCGCGTGCTTCTGGTCGGCCGCGATGGCGAGGCCTCGGCCGGCACGCCGTACGTGCCGGAGGCGAGGGTCACGGGTGTCATTGACAGCCAGGCGCGCGGTCCGAAACTGCGTATCTTCCGGAAGCGGCGGCGCAAGGCTTGGCGCCGCACTCTGGGTCACCGGAGCGCTCTGACGCAAGTCCGCATCACCGGCATCACGACCGGCTGATCGCACGAACGTCTAGTCAAACAGGACCAGCATGGCGCACAAGAAGGGACAGGGGAGTTCACGCAACGGCCGCGACAGCCAAGCCCAGCGGCTGGGCGTCAAGCGGTTCGACGGCAACCTGGTGCCGGGCGGGGCGATCCTCGTGCGGCAGCGGGGTCGGCGCTTCCGCCCCGGCCTGAATGTGGGCCTCGGCAAGGACGATACGTTGTTCGCGATGATTGACGGTCGGGTTCGCTTTGAGGACCACGGCTCCCGCGGAAAAGTCATCAGTGTCCTGCCGCTCGACACGGTGTGACGGTGATGCGCCGCCGTTGGGCTTCGGCTGCCGATCCGACCTGATCGATTGACAGTCTCCGCATGTTTGTCGACGACGTCGACATCCGGGTTGCAGCCGGCGATGGCGGCAATGGGTGTGTCAGTTTCCGCCGCGAGAAGTTCGTGCCGCGGGGCGGTCCGGACGGCGGCGACGGCGGCAGGGGCGGTTCGGTCTGGCTGCGTGCGAGCGCACATCTCAACACACTGGCTTCACTGAAGTTCCATCCGCTCTGCCGCGCCGAGCGAGGCGCGCACGGCGAGGGATCGAACCGCACTGGCCGTGCCGGTCGCGACCTTTACGTCGAAGTCCCGCCCGGCACGGTGGTCCATGCCATCGCCGACGACGGCTCGATGCGCGAACCGCTGGCCGACCTGACGGCGGACGGACAGACTTGGCGGGCGGCGGCGGGTGGACGAGGCGGGCGCGGCAACCGGCGCTTTGTGAGCGCCACCAACCAGGCGCCACGCCGGGTGGAATCGGGTCAGCCCGGCGAGGAGCGGACGTTCCGGCTTCGGCTTACGCTCCTGGCGGATGTCGGTCTGGTCGGTTTCCCGAACGCTGGCAAGTCAACGCTCATCGCGCGTGTGTCGGCCGCGCGGCCCAAGGTGGCCGACTATCCATTCACCACGCTGACGCCCCACCTCGGCGTCGTCAGTCTGGACGAGGAGCGCAGCTTCGTCCTGGCGGACGTGCCCGGCCTGATCGAGGGCGCCCACGAGGGGCACGGCCTCGGTCACCGCTTCCTGCGCCATCTGGAGCGGACCCGGGTCCTCGTGCACTGCATCGACGTGTCATCTGCCAACGGCCGCGATCCGGTGGACGATTTCCGGACGATCTGCACCGAACTCGCCCATTTTCGGGACGGCAATGACGCCGCAGACGAGGTTGCCGCGACCGGAGGTGTGTCGGAGCTCGCCGCGAAGCCTCAACTGGCCGTCGCCACCAAGATGGACGCGCTCGACGACGCGGATCGCCTTCTGCGTCTCCGAGGTCACCTCGATGCGCGGTCGATTCCGCTCTATCCGATCTCCGCCGCGACCGGCGATGGCCTGCCCGCACTCCTCGAGGCCATGTGGTCCGCCGTCCGTCGGCGCGAGGCGCCGGCCTGAGGAGGATGACGCGACTCGGAATCCTCGGAGGCACGTTCGACCCGGTGCACTACGGCCATCTCGACGCGGCGCTTGCGGCGCAGAGAGCGATTGGCCTTGACGAAGTGCAGCTGATGCCTTCACGCGAGCCGCCCCACAAGCCGCCGGCGCATCGGGCGCCGGGGGAGGACCGGCTCGCGATGGCGGCGCTCGCGGTGGAGGGGTGCGACCGGCTCTCGGCGAGCGACTTCGAGCTGCGCGTCCCGGGTCCCTCGTACACTTCAGTCACGCTACGGCGGCTGGCCGATGAAGAGGGACACGATCCGGCGCGGCTCTTCTTCGTCCTGGGAAGCGACGCGTTTCTCGACATCGCGCAGTGGCGCGACTATCCCGCGCTGCTCGACCGCGGCCATTTCGTAGTCGTTTCCCGCCCGGACGCTGCAGAAGCGCCGATGCAGTCTCGCATGCCGGACCTGGCGCAGCGGATGCATCCGGCCGATCCGGCCGCCGCCGGCCCGCCCGCGATCTGGCTGGTCGATGCCGACACGCGGGATGTCTCATCGTCCGCCATCCGCCGACGCATCGCGCGGGGCGAGAACCCTGACCATCTGCTGCCGCCCGCGGTCGCGGCCTATATCGTCCGGCGCCGGCTATACGGGGCCGGGCGGCCCCGCCCGTTCCTCGCATGACAGACACCAGGCCTGACTTGCCGCCGGAGGTCCGTGAGGCCATCGCGGCGATGACCGACAAGAAGGCGCTTGATGTAGTCCTGCTCGACCTGCGGCAGTCGGGCGCGTTCACGGACTTTTTCGTAGTTGGATCCGGCCGCACCCGACGGCAGGTGCAGGCAATAGCCGATGCGGTCGACGAGCGGCTCCGTACAATCGGGGCGCGTCCGAACCATGTCGAAGGCTACGATCATGCGGAGTGGATCCTGATCGATGGCTTCGATCTCCTCGTCCACATCTTCACGCTCGAGACCCGGCAAGTCTATGACCTCGAGCGCCTCTGGGGAGATGCCATCCGGACCGCCATCCCCGACACCGGTCTCGGTAACGCCGCCGCCGGCGACTGATTCGCACTCGCACGCGGGGGAATGGCTTTTCCGTTCGCGCCGCGCGGCCGACGCATTGCTCGCCGTCGCCTGGGCGTCGCGTTGCATCGCCTGCGAGACGCCACTCGACACTCCGACGCGCGCAGTGGTCTGCCCGCAGTGCATGCGGCGCATGGCGCGTCTTGAACCGCCGGTCTGCGATCGCTGCGGCCTTCCGGTCGCGCCCGCCGAGATCAGGCCGGGCCCCGCTGACCGGTCACGCTGCGCCGGCTGCCGGCGTCATGGAGGGCCGCCAACGCCTCGCCGCGCTGCCGGCCTGCACGAGGGACCGCTCCGGGCAATGATCCACGCGTTCAAGTACGGTGGCCGGAGGTCGCTTGCGGCGCCGCTTGCCGCCATGCTACGTCACGCCGCGGGCGACTGGCTGCACGACGCCGACGCCGTCGTCCCAGTGCCCCTGCATCCTGTCCGCAGATGGCGCCGGGGTTTCAACCAGGCGAATGATCTGGCGGCCGGACTCGGAGTCCCGGTCATCCACCCCATCCGTCGCGCGCGCCATACCCGACCCCAGGCCGAGCTCTCGCGGGGTGTACGCCTTCGTGCCGTGCGCCAGGCGTTCGCCCTGGCGCCGCGCGCCGCTGACGGCGGGCCTGGGTCGATCCGCAAGCGGACGTTGCTGGTGGTGGACGATGTCATCACGACTGGCGCGACGGTCGAGGCATGCGCCGCCCTGTTGCGCGAGGCGGGCGCCTCCGATGTCCGCGCGCTGGGTGTGGCATTCGCCCCGCGTTTCTCGGCGCGCCGCTGATGGGAGGTGCAGCCGGCGACGAGGAAGTGTCCGCGCAGCCTCGGCTGGTAGGATGTTGCCGTGGCCGTCCTTGCGGGGTGAACAGTGGCCGGGCGGCCCCGGCGCGACGAAGAAGAAGCGATGGCGAAGAAAGAACCCCTCCACGACTACGAGATCACACTCGATGAGTTTCGCTTTCCGGCCGGTCTTCCGGGACGCAAAGCCAACTTCCGTCTGATCGTCGAACTCCGCTATCAGAACAAGCGGGGTGACTTCGACACCGAGTCGGCGGTGCTTCCGGGGCTCGACACGTTCTGGGAGTGCCAGCCCGACGCGCATGCGAAGGAGAACTTCGTTCGCAAGGAGCAACCCCCCGCCGCACGTCGAGGCAAGCGGAAGGGATCGACGGCGTACTACCTGCCCGAAGTGGAAATCGAGCGCATCGATGCGTGGGACCGTCTGGTGCTTCGGCTCCGGGCACTGCAACTCCACCGCCTGAAGGTGACCGTTATCGATGTCAACCGGCGAAACTGGTGGGACGCGTTGGTGAATGCAGCTTCGGAGTTCGCAGGTGGCGTCATCGACCGGGCGGCGCGGCGGGCGAAAGCGGAGACGCGTGACGTACCCCTCGCGGGCGGCGCGGCGGGCGACGCATTCGGCTCGCTGGCGGAGCACATGCAGGCCACGGTCGCGCGGCGCCTCGCGGGCGGAACGGAGACGAAGGTGCTCTTTGCGGCGTCTGCGCCGGTGCGCGACTACGGACGTATTGTCGTCGGCACCGAGGGGGACGGCTACCGGCTCGCCTTCCGCGTTGTTGACCCCGGCTGATGCAAACCATTTCTTCGGCCGTTGCGTCCAACAGAATGAAGGAGAGGCAGGTGATCGCCGCGATGGCACGCAACACCCAGCCGGAAGAAGTCGACCCGTTGCCCGGGAAGGCGCTCGCCGGCCACGTTACGGTGACCGACGCCGAACTCGTCGCCCGTGCGCAGGCGGGGGATCACGACGCCTTCGGAGAACTCGTGCGGCGCTGGCACGAGCAGATGTTCCGTCTCGCCTGGCGGGAGGTTCAGGACGAGGCCGAAGCGGTCGAGATCGTGCAGGATGTCTTCGTGCGCGCCTGGCAATCGATCGGAACCTTCCGGAACGACTCGAAGTTCTCCACCTGGATTTATCGCATCACGCTCAACCGGTGCCGCGACTGGTTCAGGGCGCGGAAGCGCGTGCGGACGGTCAGTTTCAACCGGGGAGGGCGGGAGGTGGACGACGCGATCAGGGCGGCGGAGCGAAGCGCCAGTCTTGCCGCTGAACCTGTCGAGGAGCGTTTGGCGCGGCGGTTCGAGGTGGAGGCGGTGCGGCGAGCGATGCGGCAATTGCCGGAGAAGCAGCGGCGCGCCATTACGCTGAAAGTGTTCGAAGGCTTGACGCTTCAGGAGATCGCCGATGTGCTCAACAAGCCGCTGAGTACCGTCAAGACGCGGGTGTACCAGGGACTGATCACCCTGCGACAACTGTTGGCCGAACCCGCGCGTACGGACCGCGCGGAGACTTCCCCGCCTGTCGCCGAGTTGTCTCATCTGCGTCTGGCGACGCAACGAGGAGAGTCCGATGGCTGAGTGTCCCGACAAGGCCGCGCTCGTGGCGTACTTCTTCGGAGACGATTCGACCGACCGGCGTAAGTCGATGGACGCGCACGTCGCGACGTGTCGCGCGTGCACCGACGAACTGGCCTCGTTCCGGTCGGTGGAAGAGACGCTGTCGGTATGGACCGCGCCAGCCGTCGATCAGCGGTTCGACCGGTGGCGGAGCGTGCCAGGGCCGGCGGTGGCGGCGGACCGCGACGGTTCGGGTCGGCGATCCTTCTGGAGCACAGGGTCGCCTGCGCCTGCTTGGGGACTTGCTGCCGTCGCGACGCTGGCATTGGTGATTGGCGCGGCAGCGGCCGCCGTCAACGGTTTCGAGTTGCGCTACGGAGAGTTCGCGGTGAGCGTTGGAAGACCAGCGATACCGGAAGTTGCCGCGACAGAGTTGGCGTTGGGTGACGGGTTGCAGCTCGATGCGCAGCGAACGGCGGCGCCGGCCGGGCCGGCCATGATGGGCAAGCTGGGCGCATCTCAGGAGTTGGCGCAGCGCGAGACGGACATCGTGCTGTCCCCGCCGATCGATTCCTCCGGATCGGGGCTGGAGTTCACCCTCGTCAACAGCTCCCCGATCGTAGGGCGCCGCGACGAGAACGCTTCGGACCGACTGCTCGTGTTCGGCCCTGGGTCGCCCGAGGCGCTGCTCGAGGAGATCTGGCGCAGGATGGACGGTCGCGCGCTGCCGCCGCAGCCGGGGTGGTCCGACATCGCCCAGCGATTCCGGCTCGCACAGGAACGTGATCCGGCACGGGTGCGGGAGGACTTTGCCGACTTCATTGTCCGCGTGGCGGGGAGGCCGGGCGATACCCAGCCGGTGGTGGCTATCCCCACGCGCTGACCTCCGCGATCTACAATCCACCATGCGGTTGCGTGCCCCGAGGCTCGTCTACCTGGTTTTGCCGATCGTGCTGGTGGCGGCGTGTGGTCCGCCACCCGACCTGCGGACCGCCCTCGAAGTGAAGGACGTCACCACCGGCTGGCTCGATGTAGGCCTCGACGACCTGGGACGCAACAAGCTGGTACCGGCCATTGAGTTCACGATCGAGAACATTTCGGACGAGGCGCTGGGCATGCTGCAGCTCAACGGCGTCTTCCGCCGTTGCCTGGTGCTCTACCAGGGACAGGAGCCGCCGGAGGATCCGGTGTCGCCCGCCGACGGCGAGGCGGGCACCTGCCTCGCCGAGGATCAGGAATGGGGCGGCGCACCGCTCATTCGCGCCGCCGGTGTCGACGGCCTTGAGTCCGGCGGCACGCTCGGGCCGTTCACCCTGGAGTCGCGCCTCGGCTACACCGGGGAACAGACGCTCCCGGAGATGCTGGCGCACCGCGATTTCGTCGACGCGAAGGTGGAGCTGTACATCAAGCACCGCGGTGAACAATGGGCGAAGGTGCGCGAGTTCCCGATCGATCGGCGGTTGCTGACCCAGTAGCGTACCCGCTGCCCGTGTGACTGCCTCCACGCCGTCGCTCGTCCGCCGCCTCGGTCCGCTCGATGGAGCGTCGATCATCGTTTCCAATGTGATCGGCAGCGGCATCTTCCTGGTTCCCGCACTGGTCGCCCTGTGGGTCCCGAACGTCTGGGCGATGCTAGGCGCCTGGCTTGTCGGGGGATTGCTGGCGTTTGCCGGCGCGATGGCCTACGCGGAGCTGGCGGCCCGTCTCCCGCGCGCCGGCGGCGAGTACGTCTATCTCCGGGAGGCGTTCGGGACGGCGGCGGGGTTTCTCTCCGGCTGGACGTCATTCGTCGCCGGCTTTTCCGGTGCGATCGCGGCCGGAGCGGTCGGGTTGGCGACGTACCTGGGACGGCTGGTGCCGGCCGTGGCCGATCCGACGCCGTTCGCCAGCCTGCCACTCGGGGTGGTGACGTTGAACATCTCTCCCCGCGCGGTGGTGGCCCTGACCGCCATCGCGGTCTTGACTGCGGTCCATGTCGCTGGCGTCGGTCCGGGGCGGATCGTGCAGAACCTCCTGGCCGGAGCGAAGGTGGCGTTCCTCGTGCTGGTAGTCGCGCTCGGCTTCACCTTCGGCAGCGGATCGGCGGGCAACTTCTCCCAGCCGGGCGGCGCTGACGTGACGCCGGCGCTCTGGCTGCTCGCGCTCGTGCCGATCATGTTCAGTTACTCCGGCTGGAACGCCGCGGCGTACGTTGCCGAGGAGCTCCGCGACCCCGAACGCAACGCGCCTCTCTCCATGGCAATGGGAACGTCGGTCGTCGTCGGAATCTACCTCCTCCTCAACCTCCTCTATGTCTACGCCATTCCGGTGGGGGAGATGGCCGCGCTCGCGTCCGCCGACGCCCGCGTGATTGACGCTGCGGGCGCGCGACTGTTCGGCGAGGGATTCGCGGTACTGCTCGCCGCGGCGTCGGTGGTCATGATCGCCGCGAGCCTGAGCGCCATGATACTTGCCGGGCCGCGCGTCTACTATGCGATGGCCCGCGATGGCCAGTTCTTCGGAGCGGCGGCGCGGGTGCACCCGCGCCTGCGCACGCCCGTCGTGGCGATTGTGGCGCAGAGTCTCTGGAGTGCCCTCCTGGTGCTTGCCGGAACCTTCGATCAGTTGCTTCTCTATACTGGCTTTGCGGTAGTGACCTTCTCGGGCGCGGCCGTAGCGGGCCTCTTCGTCCTGCGGCGGCGCGGCGGATCAGCAGGACCTCGAGTGACATTCCTCGGGTGGACGGCCCCGGCCGTATTTGTCGCGGCAAGCGCCGCGATGGTGGTGAACGCGGTCTGGCGCGAACCGCTCGCCTCGGGCGCCGGCGTGCTGTTGATCGCGGGCGGCCTGCCGCTTTATGCGGTCTTCCGCCGTCGCGCCGCATGGAACCGGAGCCCGTAATGACTGCGATCCGACCTGACGACGAGACCTTCCGCGGCACCACCGTCCTTGCCGTCCGGCGCGGAGCACGAACCGCGATGGCGAGCGATGGCCAGGTAACGCTTGGCGCCACCGTTGTGAAACAGTCCGCAAGGAAGATCCGCCGGCTCTACAACGGCAGAGTGCTGGCCGGATTCGCGGGTTCGGCGGCCGATTCGTTCGCGCTGTTCTCGCGCTTCGACGCGAAGCTGGAGGAGTACCGCGGCAACCTGGAACGCGCCGTCGTCGAACTCGCCAAGGAATGGCGGACTGACCGCGCGCTGAGACGCCTCGACGCGATGCTGATCGTGGCGGACGCGACGACGACGCTGCTGCTGTCGGGCAACGGCGACCTGATCGAGCCGGACGACGGCATTGTGGCGATCGGATCGGGTGGCGCCTTCGCGATGGCCGCGGCCAAGGCGCTTGCGCGGCAGACCGAACTCGACGCGTGCGCCATCGCTGAGGCGGCGATGCGAATCGCGGCGGAGATTTGCATTTACACGAACGCCAGTGTCACCATCGAGGAACTCTGACCGTGCCGATTTATCTCCCCGAGACGACTTCCTCGACGACCGAGGCGCTGACGCCGCGCGAGATCGTCGCCGAACTCGATCGGCACGTCGTTGGCCAGCACAACGCCAAGCGCGCGGTGGCCATTGCACTGCGCAACCGGACGCGCCGGCAGAAGCTGCCGGCGGAGTTGGCGAGCGAGGTGTTGCCAAAGAACATCCTGATGATCGGACCGACCGGCGTCGGCAAGACCGAGGTGGCGCGACGGCTGGCGCGTCTGGCGCAGTCTCCGTTCATCAAGGTGGAGGCGTCCAAGTTCACGGAAGTGGGCTACGTCGGCCGCGACGTCGAGTCGATGGTGCGCGACCTGGTTGAGCTGGCGGTCGGCATGGTGCGCGAAGAACGCATCATCGAGGTGCAGGACAAGGCCCGCGTCAATGCCGAGGAGCGGCTGCTCGATCTGCTGATGCCGGCGCCCCAGCCGGGGCCATCCGCCGTTGTGCCGCCGCCGACGCTGGGTGCGGACGGTCCGCCGAACCGCCCGCGACCGGTGGGGGAGTCTGCCGGGCGGACGCGCGAGAAGCTACGGTCCCAGTACCGCGCAGGGGGGCTGGACGAGCGGGTGGTCGAGCTCGATACGCGCGAGACGGCGTTACCCTCGTTCGAGGTGATTGCCGGTTCGTCGATCGAGGATATCGACATCAAGATGAAGGAGATGATCCCCGGCCTCTTCGGGCGGAACCGGAAGCGGAAGTTGAAGGTACCGGCTGCGATCGAACATCTGACGCGCGAGGAGGAACAGAAGCTGGTCGACATGGAGAGCGTCGGCCGGGCGGCGATCGAACGAGTGGAACAGGCGGGCATCATCTTCATTGACGAGATGGACAAGATCGCTGGCCGTGAGGGTACGCACGGGCCGGATGTAAGTCGCGGAGGAGTTCAGCGCGACATCCTGCCGATCGTCGAAGGAACGACCGTCAACACGAAGCACGGCATGTGCCGGACCGACCACATCCTCTTCATCGCCGCGGGCGCCTTTCACGTGTCGAAGCCGTCCGATCTGATTCCGGAGCTGCAGGGACGATTCCCCATTCGCGTGGAGCTCGACGCGCTGGGTGCGAACGACTTTGTCCGGATCCTGACCGAGCCCCAGGGAGCGCTCGTAACTCAGTACCGCGCGCTGCTCGGCACCGAGGGGATCGATCTCGAGTTCGACGAGGGAGCGATCCACCGGATCGCGGAGTTGGCGAACGTGGTCAACGACCGGAGCGAGAACATCGGCGCACGCCGCCTCCATACGGTGATGGAGAAACTGCTCGACGACATCTCGTTCGAAGCACCCGACCTGGGGCAAACGCGCATCGTCATCGATACCGCCTACGTCGACCGCATGCTGGCGGACATCGTCCAGAACGAGGATCTTTCCCACTACATTCTGTGATTTGGGTCGTGTCGCTGTGACCCCCGTTCGTCCGGCTGTCCGGCGCATGGCGCTCCTGGGGCTGCTGGCCGCGGTCGCCTGCGGATCACGCGCCAGCCCGCTGCCGCCCCTGCGAATCGTTCCCGCCACGATTACGCCGCTTGCTGCAACGCGCATCGCGGAACGGGTCTACCTGGAGTTCACCGTGCCTGCGGAGGATTCCAACGGCACGACGCCGGGCGACATCGTCCGCGTTGAGGTGTACGCCGTCACTACGCAGCCGGTACTCGGGGAGGATCCGGCGCCGGTGGACGACGACTGGTTGGACGCGGCGACGCTGGTGGGAGAGCTGTTCGTGGCCCCGCCGGGGGCGGCGCCGCCCCCGGCAGCCGGAGCGGGTGACATGACGGGGGGCGCGCCGATCGTCGTGCAGGGCGAAGACGCGACGGTGGTTGAGCGTTTGACGCCGGAAGCGCTCGAGCCGGTCGTCATCGGGGAACCAGAGGAGGACGAGGAACCGGCGGAGGATGCGGAGGCGGCGCCTGCTCCCCCTGGCCCGCTTGCCTCGCCGCCGATTCCCCCGGCGCCGGTCCGGTCCTACGTCGCGTTCGGGATCTCGTCGCGGGGACGCATGAGCGATCCGTCGCCCGTCGCGATGGTGCCGCTCGTGGCGCCGCCGGGGCCTCCGCCCGGCCTGCCGGCCGTGACGTACACCGAGGAGGCGATCGAGGTGCGGTGGCGGGCGCCTCGGACCTTCCGGCGCCCGGTGCAGGCCGAGGCCGAGCCTCCGACGCTGGAATCGAGCACGGGCATCGGAGGTGCGCCGCCGTCGGACTACGTCTTGTACGACCACACGGAAGCCGCTTTGGGCCGCGCCCTCCCCGAGCCCCTCGGGCCACCCGGCCGCGAGCAGTCGTTTACGCACTCGGACGTCACTTTCGGCGACACCCGCTGCTACGCGGTCCGGGTGGTGGATTACGTGGAGACGACGCCGATCCAGGGGCCGGCATCGCTTGCCGCCTGCGTCGAGCTGCGCGACACGTTTCCACCCGCAACGCCGGCGGGGCTGATAGCGGTGGCGGACGACAGCGGCATCAGCCTGGTATGGGATCCGAACGACGAGACGGACCTGGCGGGCTACGTGGTCTTGCGCGGGAGCGCGAGTGATGCGACACTCCAACGGCTCACGGCCGAGCCGCTCACGGCGACGGCGTACCAGGACACCGAGGTTATCGCCGGCGAGCGCTATGTCTACCGGCTGGCGGCGCTCGATACCGCGGTTCCCCCGAATGTCAGCGCGCCGTCGGAGCCGGTGACGGAGACGGCCCGCTAGGCGGGGTGCGGCCCCGAGGGAGACGGCGGCGGATGGATCGAGTGTACCGGGCGGCGACGAACGGCGGGGCACGTCTCGTGCTGGAACGGGACGGCGTCTGGAGCGAGCTCGAGGGCGACCCGTTTGGGACGTATGCGCCAGGCGCACCGGTTGCCGCGGGTGGTCTCCGGTTGTTGGCGCCCGTAACGCCGTCGAAGATCGTGGCGGTCGGCTTGAATTATCGTGACCATGCGAAGGAAATGGGCAAGGTGCTGCCGGACGAGCCGCTGCTCTTTCTGAAACCGCCGTCGGCGATGATCGGCCCGGACGACCGGATCGTCCTGCCGCCCGGACACGGTCGGGTGGACCACGAGGCGGAGGTGGGGATCGTGATCCGGCGGGAGGCCCGGAACGTGCGCGCGGCCGAGGCGGCGGACTACGTGCTGGGACTGACGTGCGTGAACGACGTGACCGACCGCGATCTCCAGAGGAAGGACGTGCAGTATACGCGTGCCAAGGGATTCGACACCTTCGCGCCGATCGGCCCGGCGGTCGCCGTCGGCCTCGACGGCAGCACGCTCGCCATCGGCTCGACCGTGAACGGCGAGACACGTCAGGCGTCCAATACGCGCGAGATGATCTTCCCGCTCGATGTACTCGTGGAGTTCGTCAGTCACGTCATGACGCTCCACCCGGGTGACGTCATTGCCACCGGCACACCTCCGGGCGTCGGCCCGCTCTCCGCGGGGGACCGGGTCGTAATTGCCGTCGAAGGGATCGGCGATCTGGGGAACGACGTCGTCGCGGCGTGATGGGGCGACCGGCTGAAGGGCTGGGAGGTACGACTGTGAAACTCTTTGTGGACAGCGCGAATACCGGGACGATCGATGCGCTCGTGCCGCTCGGCATCATCGACGGCGTGACCACGAACCCCTCGCTGCTGGCGAAGGAGCCGGGTGATCCGCACGCCACACTTCGCCATATCTGCCGCGCGGTGGGTGGACCGGTAAGCGCCGAGGTGGTGGCGACCGACGCCGACGGCATGGTGCGCGAGGGGCGCGTGCTCGCCGCGTTGAACGAGCACATCGTCGTCAAGGTGCCGTTCGGCCGCGAGGGCGTGCGCGCATGCCGGGCGCTGACGCGGGACGGCATCCGCGTGAACGTGACCCTCTGCTTCTCGGCCGCGCAGGCGCTGCTGGCCGCCAAGGTGGGGGCAGGCTTCGTGAGCCCGTTCGTCGGGCGCCTGGACGATATCGCCACCGAGGGAATGGCGCTCATCGGACAGATCGCGGAGATCTTCGAGAACTACGAGTTCGAGACCGAGGTACTGGTGGCCAGCATCCGCGGCCCGATTCACGTCGTGGAGGCCGCACGGATGGGGGCTGACATTTGCACCTGTCCGCCGGCCGTCATTGACAAACTCTTCCACCACCCCCTGACCGACATCGGTCTGGCGAAGTTCCTGGCCGACTGGGAGAAAGCCCAGGCGCTCAAGGGGTGAGCGCGGCCGGCGAGCCCGGTCGCGGCGCGTGCCGCACGGACGGCCGCACGAAGTACCCCATGGACAAGAACGCGGTTCTGGCGGATTACGAACGCCGCGCCGAGCTGGGAGGTGGCGAGAAGCGCCGCCAGCGCCAGCACGAAGCCGGCAAGTTGACGGCCCGCGAGCGGATCGACCTCTTCTTCGACCCTGGCACGTTCGAGGAGCTCGACAAGCTGGTCGTGCACCGCTGCCGCGACTTTGGGATGGAACGGCAGTCGATCCCGGGCGACGGTGTCGTCTCGGGACACGGCCTGGTGGACGGCCGGCGGGTCTACGCGTTCGCGCAGGACTTCACGGTCTTCGGGGGGTCGCTGTCGGAGACGAACGCCGCGAAGATCGTGAAGATCATGGAATTGGCAATGCGAAATGGCGCGCCGGTGGTCGGCCTGAACGACTCAGGGGGCGCGCGGATTCAGGAGGGGGTGGCCTCGCTCGCCGGGTACGCCGACATCTTTCTCCGCAACACGCTCGCCTCCGGCGTCGTGCCGCAGATCTCCGCAATCATGGGCCCGTGCGCGGGCGGCGCCGTTTACTCGCCGGCCATTACCGACTTCACGGTGATGGTGGATCAGACCAGCTACATGTTCGTGACGGGGCCGGATGTGATCCGGACCGTCACGCATGAGGAGGTGACGAAGGAGGAGCTGGGCGGTGCGATGACCCACAACGCGCGGAGTGGCGCGGCCCACTTCGCCGTACCCAGCGACCAGGACTGCCTGGCCCTCATACGGCAGTTGCTTGGCTATCTCCCGAGCAACAATCTGGACGATCCGCCGCACGTTTCTACTGACGACCCCGCTGACCGCGAGTCCCCGGAGCTGGACAGCCTGGTGCCCGAATCGCCGCACCAGCCCTACGACATTCTGGACCTTATCCGGACGGTCACCGATGACGGCGCATTCCTGGAGGTGCACGAGCACTTCGCCCGGAACATCGTTGTCGGTTTTGCCCGTTTCGCGGGCCGGTCGGTCGGCGTGGTGGCAAACCAGCCGGCACACCTGGCCGGCGCGATCGACATCGACGCGTCGATCAAGGCGGCCCGCTTCGTCCGCTTCTGTGATGCGTTCAACCTGCCGCTGATTACTTTCGAGGATGTGCCCGGGTTCCTCCCAGGCACGGTGCAGGAATACGGCGGCATCATCAAGCATGGCGCCAAACTGCTTTACGCCTTCGCCGAGGCGACCGTGCCGAAGGTCACGGTCGTGACGCGCAAGGCGTACGGCGGCGCCTACTGCGTGATGGCGAGCAAGCATCTCCGGACCGACATCAACGTTGCCTGGCCGACGGCGGAGATTGCCGTGATGGGTCCAGAGGGCGCCGTCAACGTCCTCTTCAAGCGCGAGCTGGACGCGGCGGAAGATCCGGATGCGCTCCGCGCCGCGCGTGTAGCGGAGTTTCGGGAGAGGTTGGCGAACCCGTTTGTCGCGGCCGACCGGGGCTTTCTCGACGAAGTGATCACGCCCCGCGCTACCCGGCGGCGCATCATTACCGCGCTGGCCAGCCTCGAGGGGAAGCGGGACTACACTCCGGCAAAGAAGCACGGCAATATCCCGCTCTAGCCGGAACCGGGCGGCCAAGCGGGCCAAGTGCTACACTTCCAAGGAGATGCGCCCATCGGCGCGTGGCCCGAGAGGGGTGTGCCGGGGCCGGAGTTTCAGTGAAAGTCCTCGTCGCCAACCGGGGCGAGATCGCGGTGCGGATCATGCGGGCCTGCCATGAGATGGGGCTGCCGGCGGTGGCCGTCTATTCCGACTGCGACCGGCTGGCTCCGCATGTACGGTATGCGGACGAGGCGGTGGGACTCGAGGCCGACGCGCCCGGCGAGAGCTACCTTCGCATCGACAAGCTCGTTGACGCCGCGAAGCGGACAGGGGCTGACGCCGTCCATCCCGGATACGGCTTTCTGGCGGAGAACGCCGAGTTCGCCCGCGCCGTGAACGACGCGGGACTGACTTTCGTCGGACCATCCGCCGGCGTGATCGAGCTCATGGGAGGAAAGACCGCGGCCCGCGCCGCGGCGGACCGCGCCGGCGTGCCGATCGTGCCGGGGAGCGGCGGCCCGCTGCCGGTTGAGGCGACGCCGGAACAGCTTCAGGCGGCGGGTGACGACGTCGGCTATCCGATCTTCGTCAAGGCGGTCGCCGGCGGCGGTGGCAAGGGGATGCGCCTGGTGCGAGAGCCGGGCGCGCTGCTTCGCGCGATCGAGGGAGCACGATCAGAAGCGGCCTCGGCGTTTGGCAACGGGGCCGTCTACCTGGAGCGCTGCATCCAGCATGGTCGGCACGTCGAGGTGCAACTTCTCGCCGACACGCATGGCACGGTGGTGCCATTCGTCGAGCGCGAGTGTTCGATTCAGCGGCGCCACCAGAAAGTGATAGAGGAATCGCCGTCGCCGGTAGTCAGCGCCGAAACGCGCGGCGCCCTCGCCGGGGCGGCGGCGAGCCTGGCGCGCGAGGTGGGCTATACGAACGCGGGTACCATCGAGATGCTGTACGAGGACGACGGGTCGTTCTACTTCCTCGAGATGAACACTCGCCTGCAGGTGGAGCATCCGGTCACGGAGATGGTGACGGGTATCGATCTCGTCTGCTGGCAACTCCGTATCGCGCAGGGCGAACGGCTCGATATCGATCCCGAACGGGCGCTTACGCCCGACGGACATGCGATGGAGTGTCGCGTCTATGCCGAGGATCCAAACGCCGGCTTCATGCCATGCCCGGGGCTCCTGACGGCCCACCGGCCGCCGGCGGGACCGGGCGTTCGAGTGGACGCGGGTGTCGAGGCGGGTTTCGAAGTGCCGATCTACTACGACTCGATGGTGGCGAAGCTCGTCGCGCACGCGTCGGACCGGGCTACGGTGATCGCCCGCATGAACCGGGCGCTGGAGGAATACGAGATCGGTGGCGTGCCGACGACGATCCCCCTGTTTCGCTGGCTGCTCGCGCATGACGACGTGGTGGCGGGCCGCTTCGACACGGCGTTTCTCGATCGCGTTCTGGCGACGCGGAACGGCGAGCCGTTCGTCGATCCACCGGAGGACGGCAAGGACACGGCTATCGTCGCGGCAGCGCTCTCGGTGGCGCTCGGCGGGGCACGCGAGGCGTCGTCCGCCGCCGCAGAGGCGGCGGCAGCGCGCGGACCGCGCCACAGCCGGTGGAGGTGGGCGGCGCGCGTAGACGCCCGGCGATAGCGGCGTGGGGGAGGATTTCGGATACGCGGATGCGGATCGAGGTTGAAGTGCACGGCTCGACGCATGACGTCACGGTCGACCCGGTGCCGGGGCACCCCGGGCGCTACCGCGTGTCATGGGACGGGACGTCGCGTGAGGTGGACGCGCGCGTCGTCACACGCGACCGGCACGGCCTGGTGTTGTCGTTCGTCCGGACCGGTGGTGGCGCCGCGGTGAGCCGCCAGGTGCGCTGCGCACCGACCGATCGGCCCGCCGTCACGGTGCTCGAAGTGGGTGGCGCGGTGATAGAGGCGGTGATCAACGGCAGCCGGGCTCGCGCCGCCGGTGGCATTGAGGGTGAGGCGTCCGGCACCGCGCGGCTGACGGCCCCAATGCCGGGTAAGGTGGTCCGTGTGTTGGTCGCTCCCGGCGACGCGGTCGAGATGCGGCAGCCGCTGGTGGTCGTCGAGGCGATGAAGATGGAGAACGAGCTCACCGCACCGAGGGCGGGAACCGTCACCGACGTGACGGTCGGCGAGGGAATGTCGGTGGAAGCAGGTCGGCTGCTTGTTGCTATTGACTAGGAAGTAGTCCGACGGATCGACGATGACGCAAGAGGCGACGCAAGCCGATACCGCAGAGCCGGTCCGGGACAGCGCGAGCGATTCGGACGGGGCCGTCTCCGGGACTCGGCTGGCCACCCTCCGGCGCTGGTGGTCGGCGTGGCATCCGGTACGGCTTGGCGGCAAGTGGGCGGTGATCTGCGTGGTTGCGTTGATCGCCGGCGGCGTAGTGTCAGCCGTCACCATCGATCTCGGCCCGAGCCTCCGCGGTCAGGCGGAGCAGCAGTTGGCCAGCGCGCTCGACCGCCCGGTCACGATCGGCCGCCTCAGCACGTACCTGCTGCCCGGCCGCTTCCTCGTCGAGGACCTGGTGATCGGCGGTCCATACCCGGGCGATCGAGATTTCTTCACGGCGGACCGGCTCGTGATCACGACGCAGTGGCTGCCGTTGCTGCAGGGGGAGATCCTGGTCGATTCGGTCGACCTGCAGGGCTGGCGGATGTTGGTGGAGAGTTTTGAGGGAGGGCGCCACACCTTTCCCGCGCTCGTGAATGGCGGCGATGGCGATGCGGTGGGAGCGGACGCGGCCGCCGTTCCCGCGGACGAGGGGGACGACGCCCGGCGGATCGTCACGACGGTGCAGTACCTACGCGCGCACGACGGCGCGTTCATCTACGAGGACCATGGGTCGCCGTGGAGCATCGTCGCTCCGAACATCGACCTGACCCTGACCAAGACCACGGGGTACGGCGGCCGCGCGACCTTCAGCGGCGGCACGCTGGCGATTGGCGACTACGCGCCGATGACCATCGGCATGGAGGCGGACTACACGCTCGACGGCGGGCTCGTCGACCTGATCCGGGTCGACGTGACGGCGGAGGGTTTCGATGCCTACGTAGACGGTCGAGTCGACTTCCTGAACTGGCCGGAGCAGACGTACCACGTGCGGGATTCAGCGATCGACCTGCCGGCGATGAAGTCGATCTTCTTTGCGCGCGACAACTTCACCGTGACGGGTGAGGGAACGTTTGCCGGCACCTGGCACATCTTCGACGGCGGACGCGAACTGACGGGGACGTTCGCGGCGCCGGAACCGACCCTCATCGGCCTGGAGTTCCCGTCCCTCGAGGGCGACCTGATCTGGACCCGCGACCGCTTCGAGATCACGCGCGCGCGCTCGTCGTTCTACGACGGCACGCTTGACTTCACCTACGCGATGAAACCGCTGGGTGCGCCGGATCCCGGCGTCGCGACGTTCCTGCCGCGCGTCACCGGCGCCAGCCTCGATCCGTTGCTGGACGCACTCGAGGTGCGGGGTGTGCGTCCCCTCGGGCGCGTCGGCGGCGAGGCGCGTCTGGAATGGCCGCTCGGCGCGATCGCCGAGCGGTATGGCGAGGCGTCGATAAGGATCGATCCTCCCGACGGCGTCGCGTTGCGGCCGGTCGACATCCGTCCGGCATCGCAGGTGACCGGCTGGACCTATGCCGCGCAGGCGTTCGATCCGGACGGCGGCGTGTGGCGATTCCCAATGGGAGGGGAGGCCAGCTTTACTTTCGGCCCCCACGAGGGCGTACTCGTCGAGCCGGGATGGATGGCGACGCCACTGACCGGGATCCGGTTCGACGCCGGACGGATCGATGACCCGGACACGACTCGCTTCCCGTTCCACGTGGTCAGCGCCGACTGGCAGGAGAGCGACCGGGTGCTCGCGGCGATGCTCACGGCCTTCGGCCGTCCGACGGGCGAGCTGGCACTGGCGGGCTTCGGATCGATGAATGGACTGCTGTTGGGCGACATCGGCTCGCCCCGCGTCGAAGCCCGCTTCGAGGGCGATGGGATTCATGCCTGGAGTGTCGACTGGGGCCGCGGCGAGGGGGACTTCGTCCTCGAGGACAACATCCTGGATGTCACGAGCGGTCGATTCGACGACGGCGCTTCGGTGCTGGCGATCGACGGTACGTTCGCGATCGGGCCGCCTCCGCCGGGTAGGGAGGAGCTGGACGTCCGCTTCGAGCTGGAGGGGTTGCCGACCGGGCGGGTGCGCGCCGCGTTCGGACTGGAGGGCTATGCGATCGATGCGCCCTCGTACGGGCAGGTCCGGCTGTACGGGGCGTACGGCGAGCCGTTCGGTTTCGGCCGCCTCAGCCTGACGGGTGGGGTGGCGTACGGCGAGCCGTTCGACGAAGCCGAGGCCGACCTCCGGTTCGACGGGAACGGTGTGTGGCTCGACGGCCTGACCATCAGGCAGGGCGACGGCGAAGTGACCGGGGCGATGTACATCCGGTGGAACGCCACGTACTCGGTGAACGCGGACGCACGGAATCTCGATCTGGCCGCATCGAACTTCATGGGCAGCTTCGGCATGCCCGTCGACGGACGCCTGGATGCGGCAATCACCGGCGCCGGCGCCTTCGACGATCCGCGCTACACGGTGCGCGGCACGATGCGCAACGTCTCCGTGGACGGTGCGCCGCTCGGCCAGGTGACCGGTCGCATCGGCGTGGACGCCGGGGTCATGGCGGTCGAGCTCGAGGCGGCGTCGGCGGACGTGGCGGTGTCCGGTGCCGGTCGGATTGGCCTGGCGGAGGAGACGTCGTCCGATCTCCGGTTCAACGTCACGAACACACGGATCGATCCCTTCGTCCGTGCCCGGTACCCGGCGCTGGGGAACGGGGCAACGCTCCTGGCGAGCGGCACGATCCATGTCGAGGGTCCGCTCGGTGAATTGGAAAAGCTCGGCGTCAACATGACGGTCGACCAACTGACGCTCGGTTTGTTCGACTACGTAGTCACGAACGACGGACCGGTGCAGTTGTCGCTTGCCAATAGCGTCGTGCGGGTCGACCAGATGCGGCTTGCGGGGGAGGGGACCGAGCTGGAGGTGACCGGCTCGCTGTCCCTGGAAGACGAACAGATCACACTCGGCGTCGAGGGGGACGCCAGTTTCGGCATTCTGCAGGGCGTCGTCTCGGATGTTCGGAGCCGGGGCGCCATGCGGCTCACCGCCGAAGTGGGCGGCGCGTTCGATCAGCCCGTCGTCACCGGCGAGGCGCGGATAACGGACGGCCGGCTACGCCACCTCGCGCTGCCGCATGCCCTGGACGCGGTGAACGGCCGCGTGGTGCTCGAACCGGGGGGGATCCGCTTCGAAGACCTGGTGGCGGAACTCGGGGGCGGCCCGATTGCCTTCGGTGGCCGCATAGGCCTCGACGGCTACGGCATCAGCGACCTGAATGTCACGGCGTCCGGCCGAAACATCGCGCTTCGCTACCCGGAGGGGGTGCGCTCGCAAGTGGACGGCGAACTGACGCTCACTGGCACGGTCGACGCCCCGACGCTCGGCGGCGTCGTCACCGTGCGGGATGCGATCTGGCTGGACCTGTTCCAGGCGGACGGCGGATTGTTCGAGACGCTGAGCGTCTCCGATATACCGGCGGACGCCGGAGCGGAGGCAGTGCCACTGCGATTTGATGTCCGGATCGAGGCGCCGTCGAGTCTCCGGTTCTCGGACAACCGCGCGCAGATCGTCGCCAGCGCCGACCTGACCCTCACCGGCACCTACGATCGGCCCTCGATCCTCGGCAACGCCGAGATCGACCGGGGGCAGATCTACTTCGAAGGGAACCGCTACCGGATCACGCGCGGCGTCATCGGGTTTGCCAACCCGATCGCGATCGAGCCGAGCTTCGATATCGAGGCAGAGACCGACATCCGGGTGCCGGGTCAGACCTATCGCGTGACGCTGGGCTTGAACGGCACGCTCGACCGCCTTGCGCAGCCGACGCTCGAATCGGACCCGCCACTGCAGCAGTTCGAGATCATCGGCCTGCTCCTGGGGGACCGGCGCGATCCCCAACAGGCGGAAATCCGGACGCTCCGGGCGCCGGAGACCTCCCAGCAGGAGCGGTTGCTGCAGGCGGCGGGCGCCGGGCTCTTCAACAACCCACTCTCGGCCGGCGTGGAGCGACAGTTCGGAATAGACACCTTCGAGATCACGCCGGCGCTCGACGATCCGGCGGCACTGCAGTCCACGCAGATTGTGCCGACCGCGCGCGTTCGGATCGGCAAGCGGATCTCCGACCGGGCGTATCTCACCTTCTCGCGCGCCGTCAGCGGCAGCAACCAGGATCTGATCGTCATGCTGGAGTACGACGCCAGCGACCGTCTATCGTGGGTGCTTTCCCAGAACGAAGATCGGACCTACGCGCTCGACGTGCGCGTCCGGCATGCCTTCTGATGCGGATCGCTCCGATCCTGATTGCAGCCGCCCTGCTCGGTACCCCGGCCCCTGCGACAGCGGCGAACCAGGTTGATCTGTTCGTCGGTCAGCCGGTGGTCGAGGTTCGCGTCGCGAGCGACGGCCAGGAGGTGACCGACCCGGCGGTCGCTGAACTGATCGAGACGCGTTCCGGCGCACCCCTGCTGATGCGCGAGGTGCGTGCAACCCTGACTCATCTCATCAGCCTGGGCCGCTACAACGGCGCCGAGGTGGCGGCGAGCGTTCAGCCGGGCGGCGTCGGGCTGCTGTACGACCTGCGGCCGATCGTGCTGATCCGACGCGTTACGTTCGCTGGCGCGCGCGTGCTCTCCGACGACGCGCTACGCGAGGACATCGCGCGCGTGTACGGCGATGCCTTCGTCGACGCCGCGGTCCCGGCGGTGGTCGAGACCGTGCGCGCCAGCTACGCCCGGCGCGGGTACCTGGTTCCACAGGTAACGCCGGAGGTGACCCGACGTGACGATCGCTGGGAGTTGCGCCTGACCATCGAGGCGGGTCCGCCGGCAAGCGTCCGGCGCTGGTCGATCACGGGACCATTGGCGTTTCACGACGCGGTTCGCACTCGTCTTGGCCTGACCGACGGCGCACGGTACGACGGCGAGGCGCTTGATCAGGACCTCGCCGAGTACGAAGCGGAACTGCGGCAGGAAGGCTACTACGAGGCGCGCCTGTCCCACGAGATCGATCCACTCGGCGACAGTGACCTCGACGTCCGGGTGATCGCCCGGCGTGGTCCGCGCATTACGGTCACGCTGGAGGGAGATCCGGTGCCGGGGGCCACGCTGGATGAGCTGGTGCCGGTCGCGGCGGAGGCGAGCGCCGACGAGGACCTGTTGGAGGATGCGGAGCAGCGGATTACCACGCGCCTGCAGGCGCTCGGCTACCGTGACGCCACGGTGACGCACACGCGCGATGGCACTGCCAACGCACTGTCGATTGTGTTTCAGGTTGTGCGCGGCCCGATTTACCGCGTGGGCAGCGTGTCGGTCAGTGGGAACCAGGCAGTACCGACCGAAGAGATTCATGCATCGGTCGCTCTGGCTTCGGGCGATCCGTTGGTGGTCCGCGACCTCGACGCGCGGCTGGCCGAGATCGAAGAGCGGTACGCCCGCCTCGGATACGCCACCGTCCGCGCGGTCTGGTCGGGGGCCGCGGAGGCGGATCCTGCCGCAACGACGGGCAACGGCAGTAGTGTGCCAGCTCGCGCCGTCAGTCAGGCGATCGAGATCAGCGTCGTGGAGGGAGCCCGGACGACCATCGGCTCCCTGACATTCGACGGGGCGGCGGCCCGGTCAGACGAGATGCTTGCCGCGATCGTCGGCTCGCGCGCCGGCGATCCGTACTATGCGCCCCAGGTCGATCGCGACCGCAACGCCGTGCTGACGTCCTACCTCAACGACGGCTTCGAGCAGGTGCGGGTGTCGGTGGACGCCAGCTTCGCCGATGATCTGGCCACGGTCGATCTGCTTTACCGGATCGCCGAGGGACCGCAGGTGCTGGTCGATCACGTGCTGATCGTGGGTAACCGGCAGGTCGACACCGCCACCATCCGGCAGGAGGTCACTCTCACGCCGGGCGCGCCGCTCGGCCTCGACGACGTGGCGGAGACGCGCCGCCGGTTGAACGCGCTCGGGGTGTTCCGCCGAGTCGACTTCCGCGAGTTCAGTCATGGGCGGGATGACCGGCGCGACGTGATCATCGAGGTGGACGAGGCGCCCGCGACCCGCGTGGCGTACGGCGGCGGCTTCGAGTTGTCGCAGCGCCTCCGGCGCGAGCTGCGGGGCGGCGGCAGCCCGGCAGTGGAACGGATCGAGTTTGCGCCTCGCGGGTCATTCGAGATCGGCCGGCGGAACCTTTGGGGAAAGAACCGGTCGATCGATCTCTTCACGCGCGTCAGCGTCCGGCGCAAGAACGACGCCCCGCTGCTCACGTCGGAAGCCAGCGAACGGACGCTCGGCTTCAACGAGTACCGGGTGCTCGCCACCTACCGCGAGCCGCGCGCCGTCGGTCTCGACTGGAACCTCGTGATGACCGGCTACGCGGAGCGGGCGATCCGGCCCGGCTTCGACCTGTTCAGCCGCGGCGTGACCGCGCAGTTGACCCGTTCGGGCGGTCCGACGGCGGGCACCACCGTCGGCTACCGCTTTGGCAACAACGACACGTCCAACCGGGTGCTCAATCGCGAGGACGAGAACATTGTCGACCGGCTCTTTCCGAACGTCAGGCTTTCGTCGTTCACCGCGACCCAGGTGCGTGATACGCGGGACGATCCGGTCGATCCCGCAGCCGGCACGTTCCTCAGCCTAGAGACCGAGGTGGCAGCGCGCGCGATCGGGTCCGAGGTGGGCTTCACGAAGAGTTTCGCGGCTGCGTCCTGGTACCGGCGGGCGCCGGGCATCTCGCGATTGGTCGTGGCCGTAGGCGCGCGGCTGGGGGTGGCCTGGGGCTTCCCTCACGCCGTCAACCAGCGAGCGGACGGCACTGCTCGCGGCGGCCTCGCGCTGCCGATCAGCGAGCGGTTTTTCGCCGGCGGCAGTACCACCGTCCGCGGCTTCGCCCTGGACCGGCTGGGTGATCCCAGGACCAGGCCGGGCGGCACGATCGATCAGGACGGCTTCCCGCAGGGCGGCAACGCGATGCTTGTCTTCAACACCGAGCTCCGGATCCGTGTCACGGGAGCGCTCGGCGTAGTTACCTTCATCGACGCCGGGAACGTCTATGATCGGGTCGAGCATCTCGACCTGCGGCGAGTCCGGTCCGGCGCTGGCTTCGGAATCCGCTACAACTCGCCGGTCGGCCCGCTCGGGTTCGATATCGGTTTCAAGCTGGGCGAGCGGTTTTTCTTCGGTGACGAGCAGAACCCTGAACCGGAACAGCGCTGGGCGCTGCACTTCAGCTTCGGGCAGGCGTTCTGATCCGACGGCGACTACTGTTCTCGGGAGCCTCCTGCTTTCGATGGGGGTTGCGGCGGCTGCGATTGCGCCGGCGGCGCAGACGCTCGACCGCGTGCTGGCCGTCGTCTCGGGACACGTGATCCTGGCGTCCGACGTTCGGGCCTTTTTGGAACTGGGGTTGATCTCGGTCGACACGCCGGATCGATTCGCACCCGAGGAAGTGGCGCTCACCCGTCTGATCGAACGCCGGCTGGCGCTGGACGAGGTCGGCCGGTATCGCCCGCCGTCCCCTTCTCCGGCGCGCATCGAACAGGATCTGGCTGCGATTCGTGCGCGGTTCGCCGACGAGGCGGCGTTCAACGAGGTCCTGAAGCTGGTTGGTCTGGATCTCGACGACGTGCGGCAGATCGTGCAGGACGATGCGCGGCTCACCGCATACCTCGCCGCTCGCTTTGGCGATGCGGGGGGGATGGATCCGCCACGACCGGCTGCCGTGGCCGACTGGCTTGCGGGTCTTGAACGACGCGCGGGCGTCGCGCGTTTCGATCGCCAGCGCTGAGCGGAAGCGGAGCCGCTCGTCAGGCGCCGGAGAGCGCCAGCGCGATCTGCAACAGGTTGAAACCGGCGTGGCTTACCATGGCGGCAACCGTACTGCGGCGAGTGAGATAGAGCACGCCCCAGCCGGCGCCAAGCAGGCCGGTGACGATTGCTGTGTCCCACCCCTGAAGCGCGTGGCCCAGTCCGAACGCGATGCTGAAGATCGCCAGGCCGAGCCAGCCGCCGCCGAGGTGTTGTTCGAAACGGCGCAGGATGAAGGCCCGCTGCAGTTCCTCCCGGAGTCCGCCTGCCACGACCGCGACAAATGCGAAAAGGGCGACCTGCGCGGGAGTGGAGAGCATGGTGGCGAAGGGATTCTCCGGCACGTTGCGGAGCGCCGGCGCCAGGGCGGCGATCAGCAGAATGGCGCCGGTCGCGCCGGCCAGTATGAGGGGTGTCAGAATCAGGCCGAGCGTCACCTCCGCCCGCACCCGTCGTACACCCAGCATCAGCCCGCTGACCGTCTCGTTTCTGGCATGGAGCAAATGGACAATCAAGAGCGCCACGATGCCGGCGTCGGCCAGCGACAGCGTGACGACGTAGGTGAAGGACGGGTCTCCGGTCGGCCCGAGCACGGCCAGCCCCGCGCCGCTCAGCAACACCGCGATTGCGAACTGGGTGGGGAAGCCGGAGCAGAGGACCACTTCGCCGAGAGACCGCAGCATCCTCCCGCGCCGGTCGGCCCGAGAGGCGGGCGGTGCTCCCAGGGCCACTGGCGGTCCTACCCACGCGTTACGCGTCATGCGGCACCCGCACCTCGCTCCACGAGCCGAGCATGGTCTCCCGAAGCGGGATCACTGAAGGAGAATGTTACATCGGGGTGGATGTCTCGCCCTCGTGAAGACCCGCAGTGTGGTAATATATTGCGCCCTACGGCAGTGGCAGACACTGGATGTAGTGGTTAGGTCCCCGATTGGCATCTGTCGGCGGCCCGCTTGGCCTGCACGGCGGCCGATAGCCGGGGTGACGCGCGCGACGGCTCAGGTTCCTTTGGGGGCTACGGGAGGAGGTAGGCGTGGCGAGAGCATTGGCACAGGAATCAGAAGTAGTGCTGCCGGAAGTGCCTGAGGCCGAGGGGCTTGAGTTTCCGCGCGTCTTTGGCCGCGCGGGCGTCGACCCGTTCGACGACATCCTCTGGGAAAACCGGTCCGCGGTGATCGCCAATGAGAGGGGCAAGACGGTCTTCGAGCAGCACGACGTCGAGATTCCGAAGTTCTGGTCGCAGCAGGCGACGAATATCGTTGTCTCGAAGTACTTCCGCGGCCAGATGCGCTCCCCCCAGCGCGAGCGGAGCGTCCGCCAGTTGATCGGCCGGGTGGTCGATACCATCGCCGGTTGGGCCGAGGCGCAGCGCTACTTCGCTACGTCGGAGGACCTGAACGCCTTCAGCGGCGACCTGAAGTACCTTCTGTTGCACCAGAAGGCGGCATTCAACAGTCCGGTCTGGTTCAACTGCGGCTTCGAGAAGCACCCGCAGTGCTCTGCCTGCTTCATCAACTCGGTTCGGGACACGATGGACTCGATTCTCACCCTGGCCCGCACCGAAGGGATGCTGTTCAAGTTCGGCTCGGGCACGGGGACCAACCTCTCGCCGATCCGGTCGTCGCGGGAGTTGCTGGCGGGCGGCGGCACGGCGTCCGGTCCGGTTTCGTTCATGAAGGGCTATGACGCGTTCGCCGGCGTCATCAAGTCCGGAGGCAAGACGCGGCGCGCCGCGAAGATGGTGATCCTGAACGCGGACCATCCCGACATCGTCGACTTCATCAACTGCAAGGTGGATGAGGAGAGGAAAGCCTGGGCCCTGATCGACGCCGGCTACGACGGCTCGTTCACCGGCACGGCCTACGGCTCGGTCTTCTTCCAGAACTCGAACAACAGCATCCGGGTACCGGACGAGTTCATGCGCGCAGTGGTGGATGACGGCGAGTGGCAAACGCGTGCGGTCACCGAGGACCGCCGCGTGATGGATACCTACAGTGCGCGCGACCTGATGCACCTCGTCGCCGAAGGGACACACGTCTGCGGCGATCCCGGTATGCAGTTCGACACGACGATCAACGATTGGCACACCTGCCCGAATACGGCCCGGATCAATGCGTCGAATCCCTGTTCCGAGTACATGTTTCTCGACGATTCGGCTTGCAACCTGGCGTCGCTGAACCTGATGCAGTTCGTCCGCGAAGACGGATCAGGGGAGTTCGACGTCGACGCATTCCGCGCTGCGGTCCGGACTTTGATCACGGCCATGGAGGTGATCGTCGGCAACGCCAGCTACCCGACCGATGCGATCGCGAAGAACTCCGACGCGTATCGCCCGCTCGGGCTCGGCTACGCCAACCTGGGTGCGCTGCTGATGTCGCGCGGTGTGCCGTACGACAGCGAGGAGGGGCGGGACTACGCGGCGGCGATCACGGCGCTGATGACCGGCGAGGCGTACGCGCAGTCGGCGCGGATCGCCCGCGACTGCGGTGGGCCGTTCAGTGGTTACCCCAGGAACGAGCAGCCCTTCCTCCGCGTCATGCGCAAGCACCGCGACGCGCTCAGGGACGTTAACGCGGCGCACGTGCCTGACGACCTGTACGGCGCCGCGGCGGAAGCGTGGGACGACGTCGTTGCACTGGGCGAAGCGCACGGCTTCCGGAACGCGCAGGCGACCGTGCTGGCGCCGACCGGCACCATTGGCTTCATGATGGATTGCGACACGACCGGCGTCGAGCCTGATATCGCGCTGGTCAAGTACAAGAAGCTCGTCGACGGCGGCATGATGAAGATCGTCAACCAGACGGTCCCGACCGCGCTCGCCCGGCTCGGCTACGACGACGACGAGGTGAAAGCGATCGTGGCCCATGTCGACGAGCGCGACACGATCGAGGGGGCGCCGCACCTGCGGGACGAGCATCTTCCTGTCTTCGACTGCGCGTTCAAGCCTGCCAACGGTGACCGCTTCATCCATTACATGGGTCACGTCAAGATGATCGGGGCGACGCAGCCGTTCATCTCGGGCGCCATCTCGAAGACGATCAACGTTCCGACCGACGCGACGACGCAGGACATCGAGCAGGCCTATGTCGACGCGTGGCGACTCGGGACGAAAGCGGTATCGATCTACCGTGACGGCAGCAAGCGGACGCAGCCCCTCAACACGGCGCGGGCGGCGGCGGAGGCGGCGGTCGACGCCCTGCCCGGCCAGCCGGTCCGGCGCCGTTTGCCGGACGAGCGCCACGCCATCACGCACAAGTTCGACATCGCCGGCCACGAGGGCTACATCACGGTAGGCCTGTTCGAAGATGGTTCGCCGGGCGAGATCTTCCTGGTGATGGCGAAGGAGGGTTCGACCATTTCCGGGTTTGCCGACGCCTTCGCGCAGGCGATCTCCTACTCGCTGCAGTACGGCGTGCCGCTCCAGGTGCTGGTGGACAAGTTCAGCCACGTCCGCTTCGAGCCGGCCGGGCTGACGAAGAACCCGGACGTGCGGTTTGCGAAGTCGATTGTCGATTACATCTTCCGCTGGATGGCTTCGAAGTTCCTTTCGGTCGAGGCGCAGCACGCGGTCGGCGTGAACGTTGCCGAGGCAACCGCGGAACGGGACGACGAACAGCTCTCGTTCAGTGACGCGCCGCCGCCGGTGAATGGCGGCGGCGAGGCTCCCGCCGAGGCTGCCGACACCCGGGCCGCCAAGGCCCCGTCGACGGCAACCAACTTTGCGATCCAGAACGATCAGGACGCCCCACCGTGCGCTACCTGCGGCGCGATCATGATCCGCAACGGCGCCTGCTACAAGTGCCTCAATTGCGGCGCCACCAGCGGCTGCGCGTAGGTTTCCCTTACTGCTCCTCGGGCAGCCGCCCGCCGGGGACTGGTTCCCAGCCGTACCAGGCCAGTGCGATTAGCAGCAGCGAGAAAGTGCTTCGGATCACTTGGGTCCAGTGCAAGAGCTGATCGTAGTAGTGGCCGTCGTTGTGCAGGCTGATTGACTGAAGGCCCAGCAGGGCGGCCGTTGCGAGGGCCAGACCGCCGGGCAGCGAGATCCGGACGAAGGCGGCGGCGACGGCCAGCATCAGGCCCGAGAGGATGCCCCAGGCATTGGCCCACCATTCGAGCTGACCGACGACGACAGCGTCGGCGATGCCCGCGATGATGGCGTAGAGGCCATAGAGGAACATTCCGATTGCGGCGGTCTGTAGCATGAGGGCATGTTGTATCATGCCGCGCTGCGGTGATTCCCGGCCTGGGGGCCGACACACCAGCTACGCGTACCTCAAGTAAGAACATGGACTTCCACCTGACGGATCGTGTTGCGCTTGTCACCGGCTCGAGTCGCGGACTCGGGTTTGCGTCGGCGCGGGCGCTGGCGGCGGAGGGCGCGCGGGTGGCCATCTGCGCGCGCCACGCGGATCGGCTGGCGGACGCGGCGGACGAACTACGTGCCGTGGCGGGCGGGGAAGCGGAGCGCGTGCTGGCGGTCGAGGCGGATCTGGCGACCGAAGCGGGGGCCACTCGGGTCGTCGAGCGCACAGTCGAAGCACTCGGCGGCCTCGACATCCTCGTCAATAACGTCGGGCGGGCCGGAGGCGGGGGCATTACCGACGCCACCGACGACGAGTGGCGGGCGGCGTTCGACGAGACGCTCTGGCCGGCGATTCGCGCGTCGCGGCTGGCTGTGCCGCACCTCCGGGCTCGCGGCGCGGGGGTCATCATCATGATTGCGTCGATCTGGGGACGCGAGTCAGGCGGACGGATGACCTACAACGCGGTAAAGGCGGCCGAGATCAGTTTGGCGAAGTCGATGGCGCTGGAGCTGGCGCCGGCGGGGATCCGCGTTGTCAGCGTTTGTCCCGGCTCGATATCCTTCCCGGGGGGCTCGTGGCACCGGCGGCAACAGGAGGATCCGGAGGGGATGGCCGCGTTCGTGCGGGCGCAGTTGCCGTTCGGTCGGTTCGGGCGGGCGGAGGAAGTAGGGAACGTCGTGGCGTTCCTTGCCTCCGATCGGGCGAGTTGGGTCAGCGGGGCGACCGTCACCGTCGACGGCTGCCAGTCGCGCTCGTTGATCTGAGATGCAGGGCCGGCCTTCCGCCGGTTTGGAAGACGAGAGTGCGCGCGCCCGGTCGGCCCGGCTAGCGGCGGGTGCGCTGCTGCTTGCGGCGGCTCTCGACGGTGACGGCGCCGTACTTCTTCATGAAGCGCTCGACGCGGCCCTCGGTGTCCACCAGCTTTTGCCGGCCGGTGAAGAAGGGATGGCAACTCGAGCAGATCTCGAGGTGCAGTTCCTTCTTGGTCGACCGGGTTTTCCACGTGGCGCCGCAGGCGCAGCGGACGTCGACCTCGTGGTACTGGGGGTGAATGTCGGCCCTCACGGTTCGTTCCTCGCTCTTGTACCCAAACGCGGATTATAACGCACGCCGGAAAACCGGGCTGGTGCGCGGCAAGGGCTGGCTGGTTGGCGCCGATGGCCCGGCGCGCGCTACCAGTCGTATCCCAGCGAGGCTATGACGTTCATCCCGGGGCTGCTGTAGCGGTTGATCGCGGGGTCGTCTGCCGGCCGGCCGCGAATGTTCCACCACTCGAAGTACGTCGCATCGGTCAGGTTGAGCACGCCGAGCCGCAGGCGCAGATCGTCCGCCAGCGTGACAAAACCCGTCAGGTCGACCACGGTGTAGGCGTCGGGCGAAAACTGATTCTGCGCCCTCGGCGCCTGGCGCGATTCGACCAGCCGCAGGGAAACTTCGGTTCCCCAGCGGCCCGACGGGCGGATGTAGCGGATGCCCACGACACCCTCGTTCGGCGCAATCGATTCCAGCGGCATCTCGGAAACGACGACCGGCACGGCATCGAGTTCCGGCACGGCCACTTCCCTCGGGATCTCTACTCCGTCAATCCAGGCGTAGCCCCCTCGGATCATCAGGCTGGAGGTCAGATACGCCTCGCCGCGCAACTCGACGCCATCGATTCGCGCATGCTCGAGGTTCTGGCTCTGGAACTCCAGAAGTCGCGTCGCCTGATTGACGCCGAGCGTCGTCAACTCGATGAAGTGGTCGTACCGATTGGTGAAGATCGTCGCATCGACGCTGGCCCGGGCGAAGGTGGTTCGGAGCCCCGCTTCGAGGTTGTCGCTTGTCTCGGCGCGCAGCTCGGGATTCGGCAGCGTAATGTAGCCCGCCTGCGTGCTCGCGAAGCCGGTATTTATGGCGCTGTGGGGTGGCGCGCGGAAGCCGGCGGCGTACTGCGCGTGCGCGGTGATGACCTCTGACAGCCGAACCGCCCCGCCCAGTTTCGGTGAGATCGCCGTATCGACGAAGTCGGTGGCCTCCGGGTTCAGGCTCGCGAGGAAGACCGGATCGCGCTGGTTGGCGTCGAGCGAGTACCGGTCGACACGGACACCGGGGACGACGCTAACGCGACCGATCTGGATCGCAGCCTGCACGTACGCGCCCGCCTCCTCCACCGTGCTTTCCGGAAAGTACTTCGTGGGGAAGATCAAGTCTGTCGGCGCCGGGACTCCCGTGATGGCATGCCGCTCGGTCCGGTCGCGTAGCACATCGAAGCGGTCGCGCCGGTAGCTGCCGCCGAACGTGAGAAGCGCTCCACGTGTGGCGTCGCCCAGCCGCTGCTGACCCTGGGCGGTCGCGCCCCAACCCGCTTGCGTGTAGTCCAGCGTGCCGTGGCGCAGGGTGGGGCTAGGGGGACCGAAGCCGAACGACACGCGGTCGCGGTCGACGACTTGGCCGGTATCGTTCGTCTGGCCGTAGATTCGCCAGGTAACGAGGTCCAGTCCGCGGTCGGCGAGCGTGTGATCGACCGAGAGGCGGTTGCGCGATTGCGTGTCGACCGCAGTCGACGCGGTTGTGACGTACCGGAGCAGGCCGATATTGACGCGTCCGAGGTCCGATAGCCAGTCGGTCTCGACGCGCGTGTCGTACCGCTCGACCGACATGCGCCACACGTTACCGGGCGTGAAGGTTGCGACGACCTTGCCCAGCAGGTGGGTTCCCACAACGTCCTGCGGGTTGGGCACCGTCCGGCGCGCGTCACGCGTGTCGATCGCTCCCTGGTTGCCAATCTCGTGACCGCGGTTGGCGCTGGCGAACAGCGATCCCTGCAGCCGCTCACCGCCCCCCGCCAAGGCGACATTGCCGCTCAGGCCGTCGGCCCGGCCGTCCCAGGTAACCTTCGCGCCGAGATGCGACCGCCGGCCGCGAAGATAGTCGGCCGGATCCTTCGTGAAGAGCGAGACGACGCCGCCTACGGCATCACTGCCATAGAGGGCCGAGTTTGCGCTCCGGACGATCTCGACCGACTGCAGCGCGTCGACGTCCAGGCTCGTCTGGTGGACGCTGAACACGCCGAAGTCAAACTGCTCGGCCGCTTGGACGCCGTCCACCAGCGTCATGACGCGGTTGCCGCCGATGCCGCGGATGTTGAAGCCATTCAGGCCGAGCCGCGTCACGTGGTTCTCGATATAGACACCCGGTTCGTACTTCACCAGATCGGCGGCGTCCTGCACGAGCCGCTCCTGAATCGTCTCGGCGTCGATGACCGACACCGTGCCGGGTGTATCACGAACCGGCGCTGGCCGGAGCGTCGCGGTGACGGTTACGGAGTCGAGAAAGGTGGGCGGTGGCGTCACCGCCTCTTCGTCTTCGGCGTTCTGGTCGGCCGCGGGCTCAGGGTTGTTCTGCGCGCCGGCGGGAGCCCCGGCGAGTACGCAGAACAAGACCGGGACCAGAAAACGATACATTTTCACTAACAAGCATAGCCAGCGGGACCGTCTACGGTCCACGCCCGCCCCACAGAAGACCGGGAAGGGGCCGGAGCCCGTCGCCGGTCCGGCTCGACGCCAGGACTACCGGCCTGCCCATCGCCGCCTGGTGAACCTTCCGGGCAATCGCCAGTTCGTTCCGCGAGAGCCGGTCGATCTTGGTAGCGACCACCGTGACCGGTGCCTGGAGACCCTGGAGCCAGGCGAACGCCTCCAGGTCGCTCTCCAGACCGGCGTGGCGAGCATCGACGAGCAGCAGGGTGCCGGCCAGCCAGGGGACGCCGGGCGGGCCGTCCTCCGGATCGCCTCGACCGACCAGTTGAGCGAAGAACGTACGCGTCAACTCCTCGAACTGAATTCTGGCGTTCCCACCCCCCCGCGCGTAGCCGTAACCCGGGAGATCGGCCAGGGTCACGCGCATCCGCTTGCGGCCGGGCCCGGAGACACTGAGCCCGTACAGATTGGCGAGTCGCGTGGTGCCCGGCTTCTGACCGGTGCGTGCGATGCGCCGGCTCGTCAGCGCGTTGATCAGACTCGACTTGCCGACGTTCGAACGACCGATGAGCGCGACGGTCGCTCCGCAGTCGCCGGGCAAGCTTCCACCCGCCGGGACGCTGGTGACAAAGTCGGCGTCGAGGATCTTCACGGGCGGTCCCCGGGGGCGCGCCCGCCCCGCCCGGATCAGTGGGTAGTCTGATCCTCCGCGACGACCGGTTCCACCTTTTCGGCTTCGAGAGCCGGCAGCTTCGGTCCGGGCCGCTCGGTGAGAGCGAGCTTCAGGACCTCGTCCATCGTGTCGACCAGGTGGAGATCGACCGCATCGAGCACGGATTTCGGGATGTCGGCCAGATCCTTCTCGTTGTCCTTCGGCAGGATGACGGTCTTGAGATTGGCCCGGTGCGCGGCGAGCACTTTCTCCTTGACGCCGCCGATCGGCAGTACCTTGCCGCGGAGCGTGATCTCGCCGGTCATCGCAACCTCGCGCCGCGTCGGGATTTGCGTGAGTGTCGACACGAGCGCGGTCGTAATGGTGATTCCGGCCGACGGGCCGTCCTTCGGAATCGCACCCTCCGGGACGTGGACATGGACGTCGGTCTTCCGGTTGAACTCCTTCGGAATGCCAAACTCCTCGGCCTTGGCGCGAACATAACTCATGGCCGCCTGCGCTGACTCCTGCATGACGTCGCCCAGCTTGCCGGTCAGCGTCAACTGCCCCCGGCCCGGCATCAGCGTGGACTCGGTCAACAGCAACTCGCCGCCCGCCTCGGTCCAGGCGAGGCCGGTCGCGATACCGATCTCGTTCCGCTCGCCGGCGTCGGTGGGTCGGAACCGTGGGACGCCGAGGAACTCGGTGATCGACGTGGCGTTGACCTCCGTGCTGAACGTCGCGCCCTGGTCTACCACGCGGCGGGCGATCTTCCGGCAGACGGAGGCAATCTCGCGCTCGAGACTCCGTACACCCGCCTCGCGCGTATAACGGCGGATGATCGCCTCGAAGGCGTCGGTGGTGAACGTGGCGTTCTCCGGTGCCAGGCCGGTCGCCTTGATGGTCTTCAGCAGGAGGAAGCGCTTGGCGATCTCGATCTTCTCGAGCTCCGTGTAGCCCGACAGCTCCAGCACTTCCATGCGATCGCGCAGTGCCTGCGGCACGGTGTGCAGCACGTTCGCGGTGCAGATGAACATGACGTGCGAGAGGTCGTACTCGACATCGAGGTAGTGGTCGAGGAATGTGTTGTTCTGCTCCGGGTCGAGCACCTCGAGGAGGGCGGCCGACGGATCCCCCCGAAAGTCCATCGACATCTTGTCTACCTCGTCGAGCAGGAAGACCGGGTTCATCGTCCCTGCCTTCTTCATCATCTGGATGATCTGGCCCGGGAAGGCGCCGATGTAAGTACGGCGGTGCCCGCGCACTTCGGCCTCGTCGCGCACGCCGCCGAGCGACAACCGGACGAACTTACGGCGTGTGGCGCGCGCGATCGACTTCGCGAGCGACGTCTTCCCGACCCCGGGCGGGCCGGTCAGCGTGAGAATGGTTCCCTTCGGCTTCTTGACGAGCGACCGCACCGCGAGGAACTCCAGGATGCGGTCCTTGATCTTCTCCAGACCGTAGTGATCCTCGTTGAGGATCTGCTCGGCGCGGTTCAGGTCGCGGCTCTCGCGGGTTTTCTTGTGCCAGGGGACGGCAATCAGCCAGTCGAGGTAGTTGCGCGAGACGGTGGCCTCGGCCGACATCGGCGGCA
>CAZJYU010000010.1:0-83067 GCA_964550305.1 uncultured Vicinamibacteraceae bacterium
GGGCCACCTGCTCGAGCAGCGGCAGGAGGTCCTTCATCGAGCTGATCTTCTTCTCGTGGATCAGGATCACCGGGTTCTCAAGGACGCACTCCATCCGCTCGGGGTCGCTCACGAAATAGGGCGACAGATAGCCGCGGTCGAACTGCATTCCCTCGACCACATCGAGCGACGTCTCGAGCGTGCGTGCCTCCTCGACCGTGATGACGCCATCCTTGCCCACCTTGTCCATTGCTTCCGCAATGGTCGTGCCAATGGTGGCGTCGTTATTGGCTGAGATCGTGCCCACCTGGGCGATCATGTTTCCGCTGACGTCCTTGGACATGTCGTGGAGCGCATCGACCACCGCCTCGACGGCGCGCTCGATACCCCGCTTCACTTCCATCGGGTTGGCGCCGGCCACCACGTTCTTTGCCCCCTCGCGGTAGATTGCCTGCGCGAGGACGGTGCCGGTGGTGGTGCCGTCGCCGGCGATGTCCGAGGTCTTGGAGGCTACCTCGCGGACCATCTGGGCGCCCATGTTCTCCAGCGGGTCCTTCAAGTCGATTTCCTTGGCGACCGTGACGCCGTCCTTGGTGATCGTGGGGGATCCGAACTTCTTGTCGAGGACCACGTTGCGGCCCTTCGGACCCAGCGTCACCTTGACGGCATTTGCAAGTTGATTGACTCCCTCAAGAATCTTCTGTCGGGCCGACTCTCCGTAAATGATCTTCTTGGCCATCTGTTTCGACTCCAGTCCCTCCTGCGGTACGGTTCTCCTACTCGATGATCCCGAGGATCTCGTCCTCGCGCATGATCAGGTATTCGTCGCCGTCAAGCTTGATCTCCTGACCCGAGTACTTTCCGAACAGCACGGTATCGCCTGCCTTGACATCGAGCGGCGTCACCGTGCCGTCCTCCTTGACCTTTCCCTTGCCGGCGGCGATGATCTTTCCCTGCTGCGGCTTTTCCTTGGCCGTGTCAGGGATAATGATCCCGCCTACCAACTGTTCCCCCTCCTCGATGCGCTCGACGATAACGCGGTCGTGAAGCGGACGTACCTTGACTGCCATGAACTCTGCTCCCTCCTTCGACTGGCGGAACCGAGCAAGACCGACACGCGGTTGGACCCGCGCCCTTGCTCACTCCTGCGTTAGCACTCCCTAAACGAGACTGCTAATTATACGCCGCGATGCCATGCGCGTGTCAAGTCGGCCGGGCCGGGCACAGGGAGGGCGCCAGCGGCGGAAGGATGGATCAGACGCGGGGGACAGGGGGACCTGCTGCAGGACTGTCAACCCGTCCGCGTCAGCCGGTACGTGGCAATCTTCCGCGACAAGGTGTTCCGGTGTACGCCGAGTAACTCGGCCGCTCGGCCTACGCTCCCGTTCGACTGCTTCAGGGCGCGGCGGATGAAGTGCTTCTCGATCTCGCGCCGGACGTCTTCGTAGAGGATACCCTTGTTCAGCATTTCCTCAACCAGATGACCCAGTTGCTCGTGCATCTCCACGTCTTCTCCGTCAGGTCCGTCCGGTTGTTCAGACGTCGTCCGTCCCACCAGCCGCCGCATGACTCAACGCCCGCCCGGTCAGTCGACGGTACGCCTCGATGTACTTGGCGCGCGTGTTCGCGACCACGTCATCCGGTAGCGCGGGCGCGGGCGGTTGCCGGTTCCAACTGATTCGGTCGAGGTAGTCGCGCACGTACTGCTTGTCGAAACTCGGCTGTCCACCTCCCGGCGAGTACTCCGACGCGGGCCAGAAGCGGGAGGAGTCGGGCGTGAGCGCCTCGTCGATCAGGACAATCGTCTCGCCTCCACTCCCGTCGTCCACCGTGCCGAACTCGAATTTCGTGTCTGCAACGATGATGCCGCACGACTTCGCGTGTTCGGCCCCATGCCGGTACAGGGCCAACGTCAACTCGCGCAGTCGCGCCACCAGGTTCGGCCCGACGATCTCACCCGCCTCCGCCTCGGTGATGTTGATGTCATGGCCCGTCTCGGCCTTGGTGGCCGGTGTGAAGATCGGTTCGGGCAGGCAATCCGATTCTTGCAGGCCGGTCGGCAGCCGGACGCCGCAGACCTGGCCGTTCCTCTGGTACTCCTTCCAGCCCGATCCGGAGAGATACCCTCGCGCGACGCACTCGATCGGCAGCGGTCTGGTCCGGCGCACCAGCATCGATCGACCGGCAAGCAGATTGGCGTAGGGTCGTAACACGTCGGGGAAGTCGTCTGGATCGATCGCCACCAGGTGGTTCTGGACCAGATCCGTAGTTCGGGCGAACCAGAAGGCGGAGAGCTGCGTCAGTACCTTGCCCTTGTCCGGGATCGCGGAACCAAGCACGACGTCGTAGGCCGAAATCCGGTCGGTCGCAATCATCAGCAGGTGGTCATCGCCCACCTCGAGCATGTCGCGGACCTTGCCGCGGCGGTGCGGGGCAATACCCGGAGGGGACGTGTCGTACAGCGATTCAACGGACGAAACTGGTGCGATCGACAAGCGTACAGTCCTCCCGCGTGGCGGTACCGTTGGATGGCGTCATCTTATCAGCTACCGCAAGGCGCAGCGACGGCGATCCGCGATCCGCAGCCTCGATTTCGCGGAAAACAGCGCACATGGTGTACGGTCCACCCGCATGCGGACCCGCATCCACACCCTGATCGTCGTGGCGGCCGGTGTCGGCCTGATGGTGTTCGTGTTGCGGAGCGCGCAACTCGAAGACGTAGCGGCCGCCATCGTTGGCGCGCGCCGTGATCTGCTGCTGATCGCCTTGATCGTCACGCTTGCCACCTATGTCGCCCGTGCGATCCGCTGGCGCTACCTTCTGGCGCCGTTGCAGACGGTTCGCTTTGCTCCCGCGTTGCGGGCGACGGTAATGGGTTTTGCCGCAACCTCGGTCCTGCCCGGCCGGATCGGGGAAATTGTCCGGCCTTGGGCGCTGGCTCGGGAGGAGCGTCTCAGCGTGAGCGCGGCGCTTGCCACCGTCGTAGTGGAAAGGTTGCTCGACCTCGTAGTGATTCTGGCGATGTTCGGCATCGCGATGGTGGTGGCCGATCCCGGCGGCGCCGGATCGGACCCGGGGCCGTTGGCTGCGGCGCGTGCCGGCGCGCTGGTGGCCGGCGGCACGGCGCTCGCGGTTCTGTGGCTGGCATACGCTGCAGCCGGCAATTCCGTGCGCGTGGAGCGTTTGGCCGCGCGCCTCGCGGCGCCTTTGCCAAAACGATGGGGTGTTCTGGCCGGCCGCCTGTCGAGCCGATTCGTCGACGGGCTGGCTGTCATGCGCCGGCCCGCACTGCTCGCGTGGTCCATCGCCTGGTCCGTCGCGGTCTGGGCACTGATCGCCGCCGGGATCTGGTTCGTCACTCGGGCGTTCGGCATCGGAATGCCGGTTAGCGGCGCGGCCATCATCCTGCCCATCATCGCGGTGGGGGTCGCCATTCCGACACCGGCCGGCATCGGCGGCTATCATGCCGCGTACCAGGTAAGTGCGACGTTGATTTACGGCGCGACGGCGGAAGCGGCGGCGGGCGCAGGACTGATCGCCCACGCGTTCGCATTCCTGCCAGTTACGCTGGGGGGACTGTTCCTGATGATGCGCGAAGGGGTGCGGATGCGTGGGATCCGCCGGATGGCGCAAGAGGCGGCTGAACAAGTACCCCCGCTCCCGGAGGAGCGATGATGACCGTTGTGCATCTGCCGGTCGGGTCGAATCACGGGTTTCGGAGAGTGCGATGAAGTGCCCGTTTTGCAGCCACACCGACAGCAAGGTGGTCGACTCGCGCGAGACGAAGGAAGGCGATGCCATCCGCCGGCGCCGGGAGTGCGAAGACTGCGGTCGCCGGTTCACCAGCTACGAACGGATCGATCCGATTCAGTACATGGTGGTGAAGAAGGACGGTCGTCGCGAGCCCTTCGATCGCGGGCGAGTAATCGCCGGGATGCTCAAGGCGTGCCAGAAACGGCCGGTGAGCGGCCGGCAACTCGAAGAGGTAGCCGATCAGCTTGAGGGTGTGCTGCACGACCGGTCCGAGAAGGAAGTGTCGACGGCGGACGTCGGTGCGTTTGTCATGGAGCGGCTTCGGACACTCGATCAAGTTGCCTACGTCCGGTTCGCCTCTGTCTACCGTGAGTTCCGCGACGTCGACGAGTTCGTCAAGGTGATGGACGAACTCAAGGATCTGCTCGGACCGCGGGAGTGACTTCCAGCCGCGCTTCGATGGTCTGATCCAACGGCACGAACGACTCGGCGCCCGCCCGCGCCGCGGCGGGGGCCAGTCCCACCAGTTCGGTGCCCGTGACTCCGATCCCGCGTGCCGCCGCTTCTGCGGTTACTCGCGCGACGGCGGCGGCGATACCGGTCCGGCGATAGTCCGTCAGGTTCATGGACACCTGTACCGGCGCACGCTCTCGTTCCGCCAGGCGGAGGCCGAGAGCCTTGATTGCGGGCAGGCCGCCGTCGCGCTCGCGCACGGCTTGCGCGATTGCCCGTGCCGCTGCCACGTTACTGCTGGCGAGGTTTACGTTGAACGCAATGAGGGGGCGTCGCGCCCCGACCGCAGTTGCCCCGGCGGTCGGATGCGGCCGTGCCGGACCGTGATCCGGCGTCCCCGCGGCGCTACCCAGCTTCCCCGGCAGTCCCTCGAAGCCGCCGCGCCGGATGAGCTCGAGTCGCTCTCGGTCGGGGCGGGCCGCCGCCTCCGCGTACAGGTACACCGGCAGGTCGAACCGAGCCGCCAGGGCTGCGGCAGTGCTGCGCGCCAGGTCGACGCAGGCGGCCATCGGCGTGCCGTCCAGCGGGACGAACGGTACGACGTCGACCGCGCCGATGCGGGGGTGTGCGCCCCGGTGCACGCGCAGGTCGATCCGGGCGATGGCCGCTTCGCACAGGCGAAGGAGCGCTTCGCGGAGCGGATCGGCCCTACCGGCGAGCGTGATGACAGAACGGTGGTGCGACGCGTCGGACGAGCAGTCGAGTAGCGCCGCGCCAGGCACCGTCGCCGCTGCGTCGGCGATGGAGCGGACAACGTCGGGTCGCCGTCCCTCGCTGATATTCGGAATCGCCTCGATCATCCTGCCCGCCGTTGTGACGGGAGTCACGGTGTCCGCGGTCATGCACGAAGTCTCGGCTCCGCTCCCCGTGGCCCCCGCACTATTATGTGCTCGTGACCTGCCCGGCCTGTGGGGAGACGGACGTCACACCCGGCGGGATCTGCCCCGGCTGCGGTGCGGCCGGCGATGTGGAGGCGGATCTCCGGTCTACACGGACGCGTCGCGGTGTGGTCCGCTCGGCGCTGCCGTTATTTCCGTCGCACTCGTCCGCCCGACGCCGGCCGTCGCGCAGGGCTAGCCAGCGGCGTGATCGGCCGCGGCTCCGCGATCCGGTCGAGCCGACGCTGGACTTCGCCGTGGACGACACCAGACGTGATCCGCATCGAACGCCGGGTGGCGCACCGGTCGCGGACCGGGTGCGCGCGGCGCTGATCGACGGGCTCATACTGGTCGGGATAGATGCGCTGGTGGTGTTGTTGACGCTCCGGGCAGCGGCGCTGCCTTTGTCGGAGCTGGCTTCGTTGCCGTTGGTGCCCCTTGCCGCGTTCCTTCTGGTGCTCGACGGGGGCTACCTGGCCGCGTTCGTGGGACTGAGCGGGCGCACGGTCGGCGAGATGATCGCCGGGTTGCCGGTCCGTGGCGGGTCGGGCGGCGTCCGGTGACGCGGTTCCTGCGCCGTGTAGCGCTGTTTGTGGCATCTGCCGGCCCCGCCGGCCGCATGCCGGTGGCGCCGGGCACCGCCGGGTCGGCGGTCGGGATCGCCCTCTGGCTGCTTGTGCGCGAGGTGCCGCTGCTCGAACCGGTCGTGCTTGCAGTCGTTCTCGTTGCGGGTGTCGCGTGCGCCACAGTGACCGAGCGGCATACCGGCCGCCATGATCCGGGCGTGGTGGTGATCGACGAAGTCGCGGGAATGCTCATCACCTGCTTCTGGCTGCCGCTTGGCGCCGGCGGCGTGGTCGCCGCATTTCTCGCCTTTCGTCTATTCGACATTGTGAAGCTGGCGCCGGCCCGCGCGATGGAGGGGTTGCCGGAGGGCTGGGGGATCATGGCCGACGATGTCGTGGCGGGTCTGTACGCGTACGCGTTGGTCCGTTTGTTGATCTGGGTGGCGCCGGGGATCATGCTCGGTTGATTGCAATGGCGAACGCGCCCGCCGGACCGGATGCCCCGCCCAGGCGGGCTGCGGTCATCGCCGTTGGCTCGGAATTGCTCTCACCGTACAAGACCGATACGAACTCGCTGTTCATCGCGGATCGGCTCGGCGGAGTCGGCATCCGTCTGGTCCAGAAGCTGGTGGTCGGTGATGAGCCGGCAGTCCTCGAGAGCGCGTTCCGGTACGCGATGGGCATTGCCGATCTGGTGGTTCTCACGGGCGGCCTAGGCCCGACGGCGGACGACGTGACGCGTGACGTGGTGGCGGACAGCCTCGGCCTGCCGCTCGACGAATCGCCCGAATTGATCGATTCCATGCGCGCCCGGTTTGCGGCGCGCGGCTTGGAGATGCCGGCGATTAACCGGCGTCAGGCGGAAGTGCCGGCCGGTGCCACGGTGCTGCCGAACCGCGCGGGGACGGCGCCCGGGTTGTGGATTCCGGAGGGGGCGGCCCGCATTCTCCTGCTGCCCGGCCCACCGCGCGAGCTGCAGCCCATGTTCGATCAGTTCGTGGTCCATTACCTGGCGCCGATCGCCGGAGGTCGACGTCTGTATCGCCGCATGCTCCGGACCACCGGTCGGACCGAGTCGCGGGTGGATACGATTGCCGGTCCGATTTACGCACCATGGGCGGAACTCGCGGCTCCGATCGAGACCACGGTGCTTGCTTCGCTCGGGCAAATCGATCTGCACCTGTCGCTCGTGGCTGATGATCCCGTGAGCGCGGAGCGGATGCTTGACGAGGCAGTTGACGAGCTCGCCGTCGCCCTGGGTCGTTGCGTCGTGAGCACCGACGGACGTTCGCTGCCGGTCGTCGTGGGCGGGCTGTTGGCCGAGCGTGGGGCCCGCCTGGCGCTGGCGGAGTCGTGCACCGGCGGGCTGATCGCCTCGCGCCTGACCGACGTCCCCGGCAGCTCCGCGTACTTCCAGGCGGGATGGGTGCTCTACAGCAATGAGGCAAAAGTGGCGCTGGGGGTGGACGCCGGGCTGATCCGGGACCACGGCGCGGTAAGCGAGCCGGTGGCCGAGGCCATGGCGGTCGCGGCGCGCGCAGCCGCCGGGGTCGAGTACGGCCTGGCCGTGACTGGCATTGCCGGACCGGGTGGCGCCACGCCCGGCAAGCCGGTTGGCACGGTTTGCCTGGCTCTCGCCGTGCGGGATGGGCCTGTCCACGTTCGCCGAGTCCAACTGCCGGGTGAGCGCGAGTTGGTGAAGTTCCAGGCGTCGCAGGCCGCGCTGGACCTGCTGCGCCGCTGGCTGCTCCGTGGCGAGTCGCCCGACGCTGCCTGATCCCGCATGCGCGTTACTTTCCGTTGCCGTGCCGCACCCTGGTGAATCCGTCATACTCGGCAGCGCCATGCAGGAGGTTCGACCGGGTCCGATTGCGGTCTTGGGATGCGGCGGCTGGGGTACGGCTCTCGCCGTCCATCTCGCGCGCGTAGGTCGCACGGTTCGTCTCTGGGGCCGCGACGCCGCGCTGGTGGAACGGATGCGCGCCGACCGCACGAACTCCGTATATCTCGTCGATGTGGCCCTGCCGCCCGGTGTCCATCCGACCGGCGACATCGCCGTAGCGGTAGCGGGTGCGGCGTACGTTGTCGTGGCCGCACCCTCGCACGGCACGCGCGAGGTGGTGCGTCATGCTGCGCCGGCCGTGGAGCCCGGTGCAGTGTTGATCAGCGCCGCGAAGGGGATCGAGGACGGCACGCTGCTCCGGATGTCGCAGGTGATCGGCGAAGAGATCTCGCGCGACGGCGCCGGCACGGCGGTGGCGGTGCTCTCCGGACCCAGCTTTGCGGCCGAGGTAGCGCGCGGCGCCCCGACCGCGGTGGCGGTGGCAGGGCGAGCGGCCGAGGAAGTGGCTGCCGTGCAGCACGACTTCCGGTCGGAGTCGTTTCGTCTGTACGCGAGCGACGACATGGTGGGAGTGGAGATCGGCGGCGCCCTGAAGAACGTCATCGCCATTGCCGCAGGAGTTGTCGAGTCGCTGGGTCTGGGGCACAACGCCCGATCCGCATTGATCACGCGAGGTCTCGCCGAGACGTCGCGTCTCGCCTGCGCGCTCGGTGGCCGGCGCGAAACCCTTGCCGGCCTCAGTGGCCTGGGGGATCTGGTGCTTACCTGTACCGGTGCGCTGAGCCGTAACCGGCAAGTAGGGATCGCTCTGGGAACGGGGCAGTCGTTAGACGCGGTACTGGCCAGCATGGCGATGGTGGCCGAGGGCGTGCGGACGACGCGTGCTGCGCTGGCCCTGGGCGCCCGCGCAGGTGTGGAACTGCCGATCACTTCACAGATGGCCGAAGTGTTGGCCGGTCGCCGGACGCCGCGCGAGGCGGTGGAGGAGCTGATGCTCCGGCGGCAGCGGGCGGAGCTGGACGCGTGACGGCCGGACTGCTGGGGAGGCTTCGCGACGGATTGCGCCGGACGGCGGAGCACTGGGCGTCGCGGTTCGAAACGTTACGACCCGCAGCGGCTGGCGGCGGCGCAAAGGTGGACGACGTGACGCTTGACGCCCTCGAGGAGCTGCTGATCGAGGCGGACGTCGGCGTGCGGGCCGCGGAACGAATCGTCGAGGGGATCCGAAGCGAACGGGGTGGCAGTAGTAGCGGCTTGGGGACGCGAGAGCGCGTGAAGGCCGAGATACGCCGCTTGATGGCGGCACCGGCAGTGGTAGGGACAGAGAGGGGACACGGCGATACTCCGGTCGCTCTGGATGGGGGCGCCGCGGTCGGCACACTGCGCGTCGTGCTCGTCGTCGGTGTCAACGGGGCGGGCAAGACGACGACCGTCGGCAAGCTCGCGCACCGCTTTCGCGCGGAGGGGGCTATCCCCCTCATTTGTGCGGCGGATACGTTCCGCGCGGCAGCGGTGGATCAGGTGGAGATCTGGGCGGGGCGGGCGTCCGTGGATATCGTCCGAGCCGGCGCGAACGCCGACCCGGCATCGGTCGTGTTCGATGCCATCAACGCGGCGCGGGCGCGTGGCCGCGATCGCGTGATTGTCGACACGGCCGGGCGGCTTCACACGCGGGCCGACCTCATGGGGGAGCTGGCAAAGATCCGGCGCGTCGCCGGTCGCGCGCTGCCGGGCGCGCCACACGAGGTGCTCTTGACGCTCGACGCGACGGTGGGCCAGAACGGCGTCGCACAGGCACGTGCGTTTCTGGAAACGGCCGGGGTGACCGGAATCGTGCTGACCAAGCTGGACGGCACGGCGAAGGGTGGGGTCGCGGTTGCTATTGCCGCCGACCTGGACCTGCCGATCCGCTATGTCGGCGTCGGCGAGGGGATCGACGACCTTATTCCGTTTTCGGGGGACGACTACGTGGACGCGCTTTTCGATACGTCCTGGATGAGTGGCGAGCCAGAGCCTTCGACTCCGCGATAGGTCGATATCCGGCGCCAGACATGGGACCCGATGGCTAACTGGACGGTGGACGACAAGGCCCGGATGCTGGAGGCGCTAGAGCTTGCCGAGCGGGGTCGCGGGTGCACGAGTCCGAATCCGATGGTGGGGGCGGTCATCGTCGATCGACAGGGAGCGGTCGTCGGTCGCGGATACCACGAGCGGGCGGGTAGCGACCATGCCGAGGTGATCGCGCTGGCGGAGGCGGGGGAGGCGGCGCGCGGCGCGACCCTCTACTGCACGCTCGAGCCGTGCAGCCACCGAGGCCGCACGCCTCCGTGCGTTGACCGGATCGTCGCAGCGGGCATTGCGCGTGTGGTGGTGGCGATACGCGATCCGAATCCCCGCGTCGACGGCCGGGGCATGGCGCACCTGCGCCGCGGCGGCATCTCGGTTGAGGTCGGCCTGCGCGCCGACGAGGCGGCGCGACTGAACGAGTCGTTTCTCACCTGGGTCGTCCAGGGCCGCCCGTTCGTGACGATGAAGGTGGCGATCAGCCTCGACGGATGCATTGCCGCGCGCGAGGGCGAGCGCACGGAGCTCACGTCGGACGCCACGCGCGACCTCGTGCATGGGTTGCGGGCGGAAGTGGATGCGATCGGTGTGGGCTCGACGACCGTACTCGTGGACGATCCGCTCCTGACGGCTCGCGTTGCGCCTCGCGGACGGCCGCTCACCCGCGTGGTCTTCGACCGGCGGCTGCGAACGCCCGCCTCCGCCAGCCTGTTCGGAACACTCGGTGCCGGCCCCGTCGTCGTGTTGACGGCGGAGCGGGCGCTGGAGCAGCATCCGGATCGCATACGGCGCCTGGCCGACGCCGGGGCGGAGATCGAGGTGGTTCCCGATGGCCGGACGATGCGGGAGGGCATGACGCGGCTGGCGTCGCGCGACGTGACCAGCCTGGTGCTGGAAGGAGGGCGGCGAGTGCACGAGGCGGCATGGCGTGGCAGGGTCGTCGATCGCGTCCAGATATTCGTTGCGCCGAAACGGGTCGGTCGCGCCGGGGTACCCTGGATCAACCGGCGCGAGATATTTGGGGCGCTCGCGCGCCGCCGCCTGCGTGCCTGCGGCCCCGACCTGCTCATCGAAGGCGATGTTCACCGGGTTGATTGAAGCAGTCGGCAGGATTGCCGATGTACGGGACGTCGCCGGTGGCCGGCGTCTCCGCATCGCGGCATCCGCCGCTCCGGTCGCCACGGCCGGGCCCGGCGATAGCATCGCCGTCAACGGCGTCTGCCTGACCGCCGTCAGGGTAACGCCCGATGCCTTCGAAGCAGATGTTTCACCCGAGACGCTCCGCGTCACGACGCTGGGTGGCCTGCGGACCGGGGCCCTCGTGAATCTGGAACGGCCCCTCCGTGCGGACGGCCGAATCGGCGGTCATTTCGTTCAGGGTCACGTCGACGGGATCGGCCGAATCGGGGCGATCACCGAGGAGGCCGATTTCCGTCGCGTCAGCGTGACTTTCCCTCCCGGGCTCGCCGGCGCCATCGTCCCGAAGGGATCCATCGCGGTGGACGGTATCAGCCTGACAGTGGCAAGCCTCGCCGCGGGCAGCTTCGATGTCCAGATCATCCCGTATACGTGGCAGGAGACGAATCTCCACGCGGCATCCGTTGGCGACCCGGCCAATCTGGAGTGCGATATCATCGGCAAGTATGTCGCGCGGGCCGTTGAGGCGTATGGAGATTCCGCTCGGGGCCGCCACCGCACGTGAATGGTCCGGATGATGCCGAAGAAGACCACCAGCACGACCCCCCCGCCGGCAACACCGACGAGGGAAGCAGGAGCGGAAAGTACCCGCCCGCCGGCGCGGCCCCGCAGGAGTCGTTTTGCGACGATCGATGAGGCAATCGCGGCGTTCCGCGAAGGTCGCATCGTCATTGTCGTCGATGACGAGGATCGCGAGAACGAGGGCGACCTCACGATTGCCGCCGAGAAGGTAACGCCGGAGGCGATCAACTTCATGGCGCGCTACGGTCGGGGCCTGATCTGTCTGTCCATGACCGGTGAGCGCCTCGACGAGCTCGATATCCCGATGATCGTCAACGAGAACACCTCCCGCTTCGAGACGGCGTTCGCGGTGCCGATCGACGCCAAGCACGTCACGACGACCGGCATCTCGGCGGCAGACCGTGCCGCAACGATTCGGGTGGCCCTCGATCCGGACACTCGGCCGTCCGACCTTGCCAAGCCGGGCCATGTCTCCCCGCTGCGCGCGCGGGACGGTGGCGTGCTGGTGCGCGCCGGACAAACGGAGGCGGCGGTGGACCTGGCGCGCCTCGCCGGCCTTTACCCGGCCGGCGTCATCTGCGAAATCATGAACGAGGACGGGACCATGGCGCGCGTTCCGGCCCTCAGCCGGTTCGCTCGCCGGCACGGTCTCCTGATGATCACGGTCGCCGACCTGATCAAGTACCGAATGCGCCACGACCGCCTCGTCAAACGGTTGGCCCGGGCGCAGTTGCCGACTCAGCACGGCCCGTTTGCGGTCACCGCGTACGACAGCTTGATCGACGGCCGGACGCATGTTGCCCTGGTACGGGGCGAGATCGGCGATGGCCGGGAGGTGTTGGTCCGCGTCCACTCGCAGTGCCTGACAGGAGATGTCTTCGCGTCGTCACGCTGCGACTGCGGGCATCAGCTTGAATTGGCCATGCAACGGATCGCCGAAGAGGGCCGCGGCGTGCTCCTGTACCTGAATCAGGAGGGACGAGGAATCGGTCTCGCGAACAAGATCCGTGCCTACGAGCTACAGGATCAGGGGCTCGACACGGTGGAGGCGAACGAGCATCTCGGCTTCAAACCGGATCAGCGCGACTATGGCATCGGCGCACAAATCCTGGGCGACCTGGGAGTGCGGACCATGCGTCTGCTGACGAACAACCCGCGGAAGTTCATCGGGCTGGAGGGGTACGGACTCGCCGTTACCGAATCCGTCGCGCTTGAGGTGCCGCCGAACGAGTTCACCGAACGGTACCTCCGCACGAAGAAGGAAAAGCTGGGCCACCGCCTCCGCTCCGTCTGAACGGTCGAGGGCGCGGGTAGGCCGGCCGCGCCGAACGCCCGTTCGGAGTGCGCCCGACGCCCCCGGAGACGTTGACGCTGGTCCGTGCGCCCCCTACACTAGACCGTTTGTGGTAAGTCCGGAACGACTTTCCGGGGGGAGTCCGGGCGCGGGTCCGGCAGCCTGATGTTCAACAGCCTGGGATCGCGCTTCGAAGCGGTGTTCGGATCGTTGCGCCGCGAGGTGCGGCTGACGCCGGAGGCGGTGGAACGCGCACTCCGGGAGATCCGCCTGGCCCTCCTTGAGGCGGACGTCAACTTCCGAGTGGTCCGCGCGTTCATCGACCGAGTGCGCGACCGGGCGATCGATCGTGGCGTGCTGGACAGCCTGACGCCGTCGCAGCAGGTGCTGGCGATCGTCCGGGACGAGTTGCTGGCGCTCTTCGGCGAGCCGCGGCCCGGATTGGCTGCCACCCGGGCACGCCCGCAGGTGGTGTTGCTGGTCGGGTTGCAGGGTGCCGGAAAGACCACGACGACCGCGAAGCTGGGGCGCTGGCTCAGAAGGGAACAGCGCCACCCGTTGCTCGTCTCGACGGATGTGCGTCGTCCCGCGGCGATCGAGCAACTCGCCATGCTCGGCGAAAAGGCGGGACTCCGCGTCCATGCAGCCGCGAGCAGCCGCGATCCGGTTGCGCGTGCCACGGCCGCGGTTGACGAGGCGCGCACCCTGGGCTTCGATGCCGTGCTCATCGATACGGCGGGGCGCCTGCACGTCGACGACGCGCTGATGGAGGAGTTGGCCGCGATACGGGATGCAGTGCAACCGACCGACGTGCTGTTCGTTGCTGACGCGATGACAGGTCAGGACGCAGTGAAGAGCGCCGGGGAGTTCCATCACCGGATGGGCGTCACCGGCATCGTGCTGAGCAAGATGGACGGTGACGCCCGCGGCGGCGCGGCGCTGTCGGTTGTGTCGGTCGTGAACGTGCCGGTGGTATTCGCAGCGACTGGAGAGGCACTCGACGACCTCGAGCCGTTCCGTCCCGAGCGCCTGGTGTCGCGCCTGCTCGGTATGGGGGACGTGCTGAGTTTGGTCGAAAGGGCGGAACAGGCGGTCGCGCGAGAGGAGGCGACCGCTATGGCGGACCGGCTCCGCCGGAACGAATTCACGCTGGAGGACTTGCGCGATCAGATGCGGGCGGTGCTCCGGATGGGGCCGCTCGATCAGTTGCTGGGCCTCATCCCGGGCCTCGGCCCCGTCGCTGCGGGCGCCGACCTGGACGGTGGCGCGGTAGTCAGGACCGCGGCCATTATCGATTCCATGACGCCGGGCGAGCGGCGCAACCCTTCGGTGATGAACGGCAGCCGGCGGCGCCGCATTGCCCGCGGCAGCGGCACCAGCGTACAGCACGTGAACCAGCTCTTGCGGCAATTCGCCGAGATGAAGAAGATGATGAAGCGGGCGGCGGCGGCAGGCCGCACCGGGAGGCGCAAGGCCTTGCGGACCGCGTTGCCGCGCTAGCCGGCTCCGCGGGTGGGTAACGGTGACTGCGGGCGCTCCGCCCAGGGTCGATGGAGACGGGGGACGAACGTAATGTTGATGATTCGACTGCGGCGGCAGGGCGCCAAGGCCCGGCCGTTCTATCGATTGGTGGTGATTGACAAGCGGGCGGCGCGGGACGGCCGGGCGCTTGAGGTCGTGGGGCATTACGACCCGGCCGTGCAGCCGGAGATGCTCCGGGCGAACGTCGAGCGGATCGAGCACTGGGTGAGCAAGGGCGCTCAATTGAGCGACACCGTCCGGACGTTGCTCGCGCGGCATCCGAAGGCCGGAGCGCCGGACGGGAGCGAGACGGCCGCTGCGGCGGCAACAGCGAAGGACGCATCATGAGCCGCGCGCTCGCGGTCGTCGAAGTGCTCGCTCGTCAGCTGGTCGACCATCCGGATGAGGTCGAGATCGACTTGTTCGAGGAGGGTGACGAAGACGCACTGGAGTTGACGGCGCACCCGGACGACCTGGGCAAGCTGATCGGCCGGCGCGGCCGGACCGCCTCCGCGATCCGATCGATCGCCGCCATGGCGGCGGGTCTCGACGGGCGCCGGTCGAGTGTCGAGTTCCTGGACGAGTAGCGTGACGCACGGGCAGGATGCGGAACCTGGCGTCGAGCCGGAGACGTGGGGTGAGATGGCCCTCGTCGGCGTCGTTACGCGGACGCATGGCCGGCGCGGAGAGGTAGTCGTGAAGCCGGAGACCGATTTTCCGGAGGATCGCTTTGCACCCGGCCGGACGGTGTTCATTGAGGCGACGCCGGCGCCACGGCCGCTCCGGATCCGCGCATTGTGGTTCCATCGCGACCGTCCGGTGGTGGCCTTCGACGGATTTGAAACGCTGAGCGAGTCGGAAAAGCTGCGCGGTGCGCAGTTGCGCATCCCGGAGACGGCGCTGAGGCCATTGCCCGACGGCACCTGGTACGCGCACGACCTGATGGGCTGCACAGTTCGCACGGTGGGAGGCGACGCGGTAGGCGCGGTGGTCGCCGTCGAGGGCCAGCCCGGCGCGCAGCGTCTGGTAGTGGACGGAGACGGGGTGGAGATCGACGTGCCGCTGGTGGAGCCGATCTGCGTCACCGTCGATCCGAGAGCGCAGGCAATTGTGATCGATCCGCCGGAGGGACTGCTGGAGCTGAACCGCGTGCGAGAGAAGCGATGACGTTCGACGTCGTGACCATCTTTCCGGAACTCGTCGAGCAGATCGTGTCGGCCGGCGTCGTGGGGCGTGGTCGCAACGCGGGACACCTGCGCGTCGCGGTGCACGATTTGCGAGACTTCACCGATGACCGCCACCGGACGGTGGACGATGCACCCTATGGTGGCGGGCCCGGTATGGTGCTCAAGCCGGAGCCCTTCGTTCGTGCGCTGGATTGGATCCGGGCGAAGCAGGGCGATCCCGACACGATCATTCTTCTCTCGCCGCAGGGGGCGGCGCTGTCGCACAAGGTGGTCGTACGGCTCAGTCAACTCAACCACGTCGTCTTGCTGTGCGGCCGGTACGAGGGCGTGGACGAGCGAGTGCGGACCCGCATCGCCACCGAGGAAATCTCGATCGGCGACTATGTACTGAGCGGTGGTGAGCTACCGGCTGGTGTGGTGATTGAGGCTGTGGCGCGGCAGTTGCCAGGCGTGGTGGGCAATACGGAGTCGGTTGCCGCCGAGTCGTTCGTCCGGCGCCTCCTGGACCACCCGCACTATACCCGTCCCGCCAGTCTGGACGGCGGAGCGGGCGGCGAAGCGGGATCCGCCGCGGCCGCGCCTAATGGGGGCGTCGCGGGCAACGTTCCGGACGTGCTGGTGTCGGGCAACCATGCTGAGATCCGGCGTTGGCGGAAGCGTGAGGCGATCCGGCGGACTCTGGAACGCCGGCCCGACCTGCTGGCGGCGGCCCCGGACCTGGACAACGAAGAGCGGGAGTTTCTCCGAGAGCTGCAGGCGCCGCCGCGCCGGCAGCCCGGAACAGCGTAGACGGGAGCAGAGTGATGAAGGCGATCGAGGCGGTGGAGCAGGGGCAGTTGACGGAACGTCCAGACATCCGTCCGGGCGACACGGTTCGCGTGCACGTGAGGGTACGCGAGGGTGAGAAGGAACGGATCCAGGTGTTCGAGGGGCTGGTGATCGCCCAGCGGCGCCATGGTCTCAGTTCGACGCTGACGGTCCGCAAGGTATCGTTCGGCCAGGGCGTCGAGCGGATATTCCCGCTCCACTCGCCGACGATCGACAGAATCGAGGTGGTTCGCTCCGCACGGGTGCGACGCGCAAAGCTGTATTACCTACGAAAGCTCCGGGGAAAGGCAGCGCGCCTCCGCGAGCGGCGGCGCAAGACCTGATCGCGTGCCCTCCCCGCGGCCGGCGACGCGGGCGGTCGAGAACGCGCTGCGGCGGCGCGGGTACTCTCGCATTGCCGGCGCCGACGAGGCGGGACGCGGCGCGCTTGCCGGCCCGGTGGTGGCTGCCGCCGTCATTCTCGATCCAGCCCGCCGCGTGCCGGGCCTCCGTGACTCCAAGCTGCTGAGCGCGCCGCAACGCGAGCGTCTCTACCCGTTCATTACTAGCCGCGCGGTCTGGGCGGTGGCGTTCGTATCGGCCGCCGACGTAGACCGGCTAAACGTCCACCGCGCTTCCCTCGACGCCCTGCGCCGCGCCATCGAGGCGCTTGTACCGTCGGCCGACTACGCGATTGTCGATGGGTTTCGCGTGCCGGATCTGCATCTTCCGCACGAGGCGATCCGTCAGGGTGACCGGCGCTGCGCCGCGATCGCAGCGGCGTCTATCGTTGCCAAGGTGACGCGCGATCGGGAAATGGTCCGGCTGCACTCGCTCGACGATCGGTATGGTTTCGATCGTCACAAGGGGTACGGTACGCGCGTTCACATCGACGCGCTCGCACGCCATGGCTACTCCGGTGCGCACCGCCGCACGTTCCGCCCGCCGACCCTGTTCGAGACGATCCCGGATGCGGAGACCTGGGACTCGGGTAATCTCCCGCCCGCGCCGGTACAACGCCGATGATCTGCCTCGTTACGGACCGCCGCGTCTTCGCCGCCCACGGAGATGACGACAATGCCGCGGTGTCACGCATGCTCGCGGTCATCGGCTCCTGCGTCAGGGCCGGCGTTGATCTGGTACAGATTCGGGAGAGCGGCTTGACGGACCGCCAACTGCTGGCCATGACGGCAGAGGCGGTTGCGCGGACGGCGGGTACCGGGACGCGCATTGTCGTCAACGACCGGGTCGACCTTGCCCTGGCGGCTGGTGCGGCGGGTTGTCACCTGAAGGACGACACCCGCGATGCTTCCCGCATTCGCGCCGCCGCGCCGCGCGGCTGGATAATCGGCCGTTCGGTCCACCATCCGGACACCGCCCGCGTGGCCGCCGCGTCGGGCGTCATCGACTACCTCATCGCCGGCACGGTCTTCGAGTCCGCATCCAAGCCGAACCGTGCTCCGCTCGGTCTCGACGGCCTGCGCGCAGTGGTCGCGGCGGCTGCCCCGGTACCGGTTCTCGCCATCGGGGGCGTCAATGCGGCCAACGCCCCTGGCGTCGCCAGGACGGGCGCCGCCGGCATTGCCGGCATCCGCCTGTTCCGGACGGATCAGGTCGCCCGGACGGTTGGAGCCGTCCGCGGCGCGTTCACCCCACCGTGAGATCGAGACCGTTTGTGTCGATGCCGCAGTCGAGCACCTCGGCGCCGGCCTCGGTCAGCGCACGCGCCACCGGCGCTACCGCCTCCGGATCCGCCAGGAAGACGACGCAACCGCCGCCACCCGCACCGCAGACCTTTGCCGCGTCGGCGCCAGCGTCGGTAGCGCGCCGGATCAGTGCCTCGATCCGATCGGTCGTCACCTCCGGCGCAAGCTGTTTCCGGAGCTCCCACTCGTGTGCGACGGACCGCGCCAGCTCCGTCCAGTCCGACCGCTCGAGGGTGTCGCGGACGCGGCTTGCCGTGTCGCGGAGCTCGTCGAACAGCGTCAATAGACGGGGGTCGCCGTCAATCCGCCGTTTCGTAACTTGCCAGTTGTTGATGCCGGAATCACGCGACTGTCCGGTGTACGCGACCACGATCCGTGCTCCGAGCGCCGCCGGGCTGACCGCGAGCGGCACGCGCCGGACGCCCGCAGGCCCGAACTCGATCGCCGCGACGCCGCCGTACAACGCTGGGCGATAGTCCTGGCCGCCGGTCGGAACGCCGATCACCTGCACCTCTATGTCGCGCGCCAGATCGAGGAGCGCTTCCGGGTCGATCTGTCGATCCTGCCAGCGGGCGATTGCGGCGCACAGCGCGACACTGAGTGCGGATGACCCGCCGAGGCCCGAGCCGACCGGCGCATCCGACCGGGTCGTCACCTCGACGCCGGCTGCGCGGAAAAAGCGGAGGATCCGGGCCGGCAGGCGAAGGGCAGGATGGGTATCGTCCAGTTCCGTGACGTCCGCGACGTCCGCCGCCGCCCCGGTGTCGCCCGCCGCCAGCCGGACGCGGCCGCCGGGGAAGGACGCGACGGTGCAGGCCGCGCGTATGGTGATGGCCGCGTTTACGGTCTGTACGCCGTCGTGCAGCAGGTACAGGGGCCAGATGTCGAGCGTGCCGCCCGCCAGGTCTATGCGGGTGGGAGTGGACGCCTCTACGCGCACGGCGCGGATTATAATAAGGCACCACGCCGGTCCCCATCCTCCGGGGCGGCTCATCCCGGATGTCCAGAGCCGTTCGGCGCCAAATCGGGCAGTTGATCGTCGCCGGCTTCGACGGTCCGACGATCCCGGTGGAGTTGGCCGCGATCGCTCGGGAGTTCGACCTCGGAGGCGTCATCCTTTTCGCCCGGAACATCGAGGCGCCGTTGCAGGTGGCGGAGCTCGCCTACGAGGCGAAGCGGTTGGGGCGCGAGTTGCCGCTCTGGGTGAGCGTCGATCAGGAGGGCGGGCGTGTCCAGCGGTTACGCGCGCCCTGCACCGAGTGGCCGGCGCTCGCGACGATCGGCCGGTGCGGCGATCCGGAGCTGGCCGCGCGATTCGCGGGCGCGCTGGCGCAGGAACTGCGCGCCATCGGCATTACCCTCGACTACGCGCCGGTGCTTGACGTCCAGACCAACCCGCAAAACCCGGTAATTGGCGATCGCGCGCTGTCCGGGGACGCGGAACAGGTGGCCGAGCTGGGTGCGATCCTGGTCAGGACGATGCAGGCGGAGGGAATTGCCGCCTGCGGGAAGCACTTTCCGGGGCACGGCGACACCTCGGTCGATTCACACCACGATCTCCCGGTCGTGGAGCAGGAACGACCGCACCTCGATGCGGTGGAGCTGCGACCCTTCCGCGCCGCGATTGCGGCCGGCGTAGCGATGCTGATGACGGCACATGTTCGGTACCCTGCACTCGATGAGGACGCAACGGCCACGCTGTCGCGCAGGGTGGTGACCGATCTGCTGCGCGAAGAGCTCGGCTTCGACGGTCTGGTGGCGACCGACGATATGGCAATGGGCGCCATCGCGAAACACCAGGACATCGCAGAGGCCAGCGTCCAGGCGCTGGCCGCCGGCTGCGACCTTCTGCTGCTCTGCGGTACCGACGCCGCGACCCAGGCGGCGGCCATCGAACGGCTGATCCATGCGGTCGAGGACGAGGAAGTGCCGGTGCCTCGGGTGGAGGCGGCGCTGGCGCGGCAGCGTCGCACGAAGGAACGCTTCCTGGTCGGTGACGGGGACTGGCGGCCACCTCGCGCACGGCGCCTGGAGGCGTTGCTGGGTTGCGACGAACACCAGGCGATCGCCAGCCGGATGCGGGAATTCGCCGATGCCTGAGATGGACGCATGACGAAGCCGCGCGCGCTCCGTTCGGGAGACCGGGTCGGCGTCGTCGCGCCGGCCAGCCCATTCGACCGCGCGGCATTCGATCGGGGCGTAGCGGAACTGCGTCGGCTCGGCTTCGAGCCGGCCTTCGATGAGTCGATCTTCGAGCGGCATGACTATCTGGCCGGAACGGCCGAGGCGCGCGCCGCGCGGTTTCTCGCCGCGTGGCGCGATCCATCCGTCGCCGGCGTGATGGCCGTGCGGGGCGGATTTGGCAGCGCGCACCTGCTCCCGCTGCTCGATCCGTCGGAGCTGCGGCGGACGCCGAAGGTGTTCATCGGTTGCAGCGACCTGACGGTCCTTCACACCTACCTCGCCCAGCAGTGCGATCTCGTGACCTTCCACGGACCGATGGTGGTGACGCTTGCGCATGGCGAGGCAGGCTACGACCGGCCCTCGCTCGTCGATCAGCTCACCGCGGCGCGTCCGTTCGGCCACCTCGCATCCGGGGTGCTGGAGGTGCTGCGCGACGGCGAGGCGCGCGGCCCGCTCTTTGGAGGCACGCTGTCGCTGCTCGCGGCATCGCTGGGGACCCCCTTCGCGTTCGATCCGCCGCCGGGATGCGTCCTGCTGCTCGACGAGGTGGGGGAGCGGCCGTACCGGATAGACCGGCTGCTGACACAGCTCGGCCAGGCGGGAGTGCTGGCGCGGGCCGCCGGTGTCGTGTGCGCATGTTTCCCGGATTGCGACGAACCGGATGGCTCGCTCGCGGCCCGCGACGCCGTGACGCGCCGGCTGGCCGAGGTCAAGGGACCGGTGGTCTGGGGTCTCCCGACCGGGCACACGGCGGGGGCGCCGATGTGCACGGTCCCGCTCGGCGTAGAGGTGACGGTCGGCGCATACGGAGGCGCCGCGCGCGTGGTTGTCGAGGAGGCGGCGGTCATATGAACCGGGTCCACCTGATCGGTGTCTGTGGCACCGCGATGGCAACGCTCGCCGCCATGCTCCAGGAGCAGGGATGCAGCGTCACCGGATCCGATGCGCAGGCGTACCCGCCGATGGATCAGTTTCTGGCGTCGCAGGGGATCGTGCCGCAGATCGGTTACGACGCAGCGCACGTGACGGACGATATCGACCTGGCGGTCATCGGCAACGTGGTGTCGCGCGGCAATCCGGAAGTGGAAGCAGTGCTCGAACGACGGATTCGATACGCGTCGCTGCCCGAGACGGTTCGTGAACGGTTCCTCTGGGGGCGTCGTCCCATCGTGGTTGCCGGGACGCACGGCAAGACAACGACCACGGCGATGACGGCCTGGGCCTTGCTCAGCGCGGGCGCCGACCCGGGCTTTCTGGTGGGAGGCGTCCCGCGGAACTTCGACGCCGGCTACCACCTGGGCCGGAGCGATCTGTTCGTGATCGAGGGCGACGAATACGACAGTGCGTACTTCGACAAGACGGCGAAATTCCTGAAGTACGTTCCGTTCGTGGCGATTGTGGGCAGCCTCGAGTTCGATCATGCCGACATCTACGCCGACCTGGACGCACTGGCGCTCGCATTCCGCCGGCTGGTAGCGCTGGTACCGGGCAACGGGAGGCTGCTCCTGGGTGCGGACGACCCGGGGGCGGGGAAGCTCGCGGACCACGCGCATTGTCCGGTCGAGACCTTCGGCCTGGGGCCCGACGCCGACTGGCGGGCGGACGGCATCGACTATCGGTCAGACCGGACCGTGTTCGACGTGCGCCACGGCGGTGCGACGGTTGCTCGGGTGACGCTGCCGCTGCTTGGCGCGTTCAATGTGCGTAACGCCCTGGCAGCGGTCGCGGCGGGCGCTGCCGTCGGTGTGTCCGCCGTCGCGCTCGCGGGCGCGCTAGCGACGTTCCGCGGCGTCCGTCGCCGCCTGGAGCGGAGCGGCGTCGGAGGTGGCGTCACAATATACGATGACTTCGCGCATCACCCGACGGCGGTGCGCCAGACCCTCGCGGCGCTCCGCGCAACGTCACCCCCGGGACGGATCTGGGCACTCTTCGAACCCCGCTCCGCCACGTCGTGCCGGCGTTTATTCCAGGCGGACTACGCCGCGGCATTGGCTGGCGCGGACCAGGTGGTGATCGCCCCGGTCCACCGCGCCGGCATTCCGGCCGGCGAGCGTCTGGATACTCGCCAGCTTGCCGCCGACTTGACCGCATCGGGCACGCCCGCCCGACAGGCCGCTTCGGTCGATGCAATTGCCGCGCTGGTCGCAGACGAGGCACGGGCAGGTGACGTCGTGGTGCTGATGTCGAACGGCGACTTCGGTGGGCTGCGTGACCGGTTGCGCGCACGCCTCGGCGTCGATACCGGCGACGCGGCCGTGGAGGCGCCGTCGTGACACTGGCGTCGGGCCCGAACTGGACCATCGTGGCTGACGGCGATGCCGCGCTCCTGGTGCGGTTCGAACAGCGCATCGCCCCGGCGATCAACCGGCGGGCGATCGCGCTGGCGACATCGCTTCGGCGACACCCGGTTGAGGGGATTCGCGACGTGGTGGAAGCCTACGCGGCAGTGACCGTGCACATCGACCCGCTTCGCGCTGATCTGGCTGCGGTCGCGGCTCGGGTGGCGCGCCGTATCCGGGAGGCGCCGGCCGGCGGCGCGCCGGACGAGCCGCGATGCGAACATCGCCTGCCGGTCTGCTACGGCGGCGTATACGGACCGGACCTCGCCGACGTGGCGCGATTCGGCGGCTGCACCGAGAACGACGTGGTAACGCGGCATCACGTCAGGACCTACCGGGTGTACATGCTCGGTTTCCAGCCCGGCTTCGCGTACATGGGCACCGTCGATCCCGCGATCGCGGCGCCGCGGCGGGCGACACCCCGAGTCCAGGTCCCGGCGCGTTCGGTTGGGATTGCGGGGGCCCAGACCGGCGTTTACCCAGCCGTCTCGCCCGGCGGCTGGCAGTTGATCGGCCGCACGCCGGTCTCTCTCTTCGATCTGGACTGGGACGATCCATTCCTGCTGCACGCGGGTGATTGCGTGCGTTTCGATCCCATCGATCAAACGACCTACGAACACATGCTGGCTGAGGCGAAAGGCATGGACGCGCTGCGCACCGAGCAGGCGGCGGATGAGACCGGCGGCCGGCACGTGTGATGGCGGGCACGGCGCGCGGCGGGATCGTGGTCGAAGAACCGGGAATGTTGTCGACGGTGCAGGATCTCGGGCGCTGGGGCTGGCAACATCACGGAGTCGGCGTGTCGGGAGCAATGGACCCGGTCTCGCATTGTCGAGCGAACCGGCTGGTGGGCAATCCCGACAACGCCGCCACCCTTGAGGTGACTCTCGCCGGCCCAACCCTCCGTTTCGAGGAGGCTTGCCGCGTCGCCGTGTCCGGGGCGACCTTCGAACTCCAACTCGACGACTATCCCGTGTCCGCTGACACGGTGCTGCGCGCCGCGCCGGGTCAAACGCTGGTCTTCGGCCGGCGCACAGGCGGTGCGCGCAGCTATGTGGCGGTGGAGGGAGGCATCGATGTTCCCGTGGTGCTCGGCAGCCGTTCGACGCACCTCGGCAGCCGTATGGGTGGGTACCTGGGCAGGGCGGTTCGCCGCGGCGACCGCCTGGCTGTGAGTCCGCCGCAGGATCGAGTTTCCATCGCACCGGGTTCGCCTGTCCGTTCCGATGCGGGCTCGGGTCTCGGCGCGCCGGCGCAGGGAGGCGCGCGCGTCCGGATCCTGCCGGGCCCGCATCTCGATCTGTTTCGCCACGTCGACCCGCTCTCCACACTGGCTGCGTCCCGCTACACCGTCCGTTCCGAATCCAATCGGATGGGGTATCGTCTTGCAGGGCCTCCGATCCCGGGTTGCGACATCGGGAGCCTGCCGCATGGTTTCCTGTCGCACGGCCTGCCGTCCGGGTCGGTGCAGGCGTCGCCGGACGGGGGCGTGATTATCGCGATGGCGGACCGTCATACGGCCGGTGGCTATCCGCGCATCGCCATGGTGATCACCGCCGACCTTCCGCGTCTGGGGCAATTGGCCCCCGATGACTGGGTCGAATTCGCCCTGTGCGACATCGACGTGGCGCGCGCCGCGTTGGCGGCGCAAACGTAACGGTCGGGACATGCGTGAAGGTGTGACTTCGGAGCTCGGTCCACGCGCCAATCCGGGTGATGGCGATACCGATCGCCGCCCGCCGCCCTTGCCGCCCGCCGTAGACGTCCGTGCCACCATTGCCGCAGTCGTGGGAGACGCGCGAATCCACCACGACGTGTACCTAGCCCCTTACACCACCTTTCGGGTGGGCGGCCGCGCAGATTGGCTGGCCGAGGCGAGGAGCGAGACCGACCTGGTCCGTCTGCTCGCGGCGGCAGGCAGGCTGGGGTTGCCGGTCACGATGCTGGGAGGCGGCTCGAACGTCCTGGTGGCGGACGAGGGAGTGCGCGGCCTGGTGATCCGTGCGTGGCAGGGAGGTGTGTCTGAGGTGGCGCCCGGTGTGATTCGCGCCTCGGCCGGGATGACCATCAACGGGCTGGTCCGCTGGACGATCCGGCGTGGGCTGGCGGGTCTGGAGACCTGGGCGGGCACACCCGGCACGGTGGGCGGCGCAATCCACGGCAACGCGCACTTCAGGAATCAACTGATTAGCGACGTTGTAATCGATGTTGGTCTCGTCCGTACGGGCGGCGCCGGCGCGGGGGCCGGGATCCGCCGGACGCCGCGCGACGCAATGGGCTTCGGTTACGACGAGAGCCGGCTGATGCGCACCGGCGAGGTGGTTGTCTGGTCAGAGTTCGGCGTTACGCAGGCTCCCGCCGAGCGTCTGCGGGCGGCGGCGCGCGACTCGCTCCGTTTCCGGAAGCAGACGCAACCGCTGGCGCTTCCGAGCGCCGGCTGCATCTTTCAGAACCCCGACCCGCTCCGCGATCCGGTTCCGGCCGAGCTCCCACCAACCGCGGGAGCGCTCATCGATGGCGCCGGCTGGAAGGGCCGGGCGATTGGCGGTGCGCGGGTGTCGGAAACGCACGCCAATTTCATCGTTACCGCGCCGGGAGCAACCGCACGCGATGTCCGCGTGCTGCTCGAGCGGGTGCAGACCGCGGTGGTGGAGCGGTATGGCGTTACGCTGCGGCCGGAAGTGGTCTTCCTCGGCCGATCCGCAACGGCCCTGGAGTCGGTATGAGCGGTACGGTGGTGCACGGAGCGGCGGAACCCATGCGACACCCGACGTCGACCCTTGTAGTTGAAGGAGGGCATCCCCTGCGCGGGTCGATCCCGGTCGAGGGGAACAAGAACGCGGCGCTGCCGCTGCTTGCCGCGTGCCTGCTCACCGATCAGCCGTGCGAGCTTACGAACATGCCCCGCATCACGGACGTCGTGGTGATGGCGGATCTGCTCCGCGGCCTCGGGGCGGAGGTCGAGGGGGTCGGCACGACCACGGTGCGCATCCGTTCCGAATCGATTCATGGCGATCAACCGGACCCGGAACTCGTCGGCCGCTTGAGGGGTTCTGTCCTGCTGGTGGGGCCTCTCCTGGCCCGGATGGGTCGCGCCCGTCTGGCGCCGCCTGGCGGTGACTTTCCGGGCCGCCGGACGTTGGCGGTGCACCTGCAGGCTCTGCGCGCAATGGGGGTGCGTGACGCCGCAGGAGAGGGGCACACGTTCGAGGCGCCCGACGGGCTGCGTCCCGCCTCACTCTACCTGGAGGAGGCCTCTGTCACCGGGACCGAGACCGCGATTCTTGCCGCCGCCGCGGCGGCCGGAGAGTCAGAAATCCGCCATGCCGCGTGCGAGCCCCACGTGATGGAGTTGTGCATGTTTCTCGCGGCGATGGGAGTACCTATCGAAGGGGCTGGCACCCCGACCATTCGTGTGAGCGGTGGGGGCACGCTCGGCGGGGCATCACACCGTCTGGCGGGCGATTACATAGAGGCAGGGAGCTGGGCCGTGATCGCCGCGATCACGGGCGGCGCCATCGACGTACACGGCGCTCGCGCCGCCGACCTGGAGCCAATCACCAATGTGCTGCGCCGGATGCGGGTCGACTGCCGCGTCAGGCCTGGATCGGTCCACGGAGGGGCGAGTGCCGACACGTCGTCGGGTGACATCCTGACGGTGGAGCCGTCGCGTCTGCACGCCATCCGACAGGTGACTACCGCCGTCTGGCCCGGTTTCCCGAGCGACATGGTGAGCCTGGTGACCGTGCTTGCCACGCAGGCAGAGGGCCAGACCCTGATTCACGATTGGATGTACGAGTTACGACTCTTTGCGCTGGAGCAATTGAGCGGCATGGGCGCGAATCTGTTCCTCTGCGACCCCCACCGGATGATCGTCGACGGTCCCCGCACGCTGAACGGCCGCAGGCTCGATACGCGCGACCTGCGCTCCGGGATGGCGTTGATTGCCGCCGCGCTGGCGGCGAAGGGTGAGAGCCGCATCGCTCCGCTGGAAACGGTCGAGCGGGGCTACGCCAACATTGCCGCACGCCTTTGCGCCCTTGGCGCCCGGGTCAGCGTCGAGTAACCGCACGCGCCGGGCGCGCCCGCCAGCGTGCGCCGGCAGGAAACGCCTACCTGGACCTAGAAGTCCTGGCGGTCGACCGGCGGCTCCGGCGGCGTGACCGGCTGGACGCCAGGGGGTGGGGCGCCGAGCCGTTCGGACGGATCGCGCGGCTGCGGGTCGAGTCGCGCTGGCAGCGGTATGGTGCTCCCAACCACGGCGGCGGCCTCGCCCCGTCCAACGCGGAACGGCAGCAGATCCTGTTCGTCGAGGTCGAGCACACGGATGATGTGCGGCCGGAGCGTCAGGATGATATCGGTCTCCTGACTTTCCGTATGCGTCCGGCCAAAGAGGCGTCCCACGACCGGTACGCGGCTCAGTCCGGGAATGCCGTCGAGTGTCTCACGTTCCTCATCCCGGATGAGTCCGGCAAGAATATTCGTCTCGCCATCGCGCAGGCGGAGCGTCGTGGTGATCTCGCGGCTGCCGAACTGGGGCAGGTCGCCGAATCCCGTGCCGGAGATGTTGCTGATCTCCAGAACCAGCGAAAGCGACACCTCATCGTCGTGGTGGATGCGCGGAAGGATCTCGATGTTGACGCCGATGTTCTCGTAGTTGAACGACGTGATCGGCTGCTGCGCGACGCCCCCCGCCGCGAATGGAGTGAACGTCGTAACCGGCACCGGCACGCGTTCGCCGAAGTGCGCCTCGGCCGCGATGCCATCCGAGGTGCGGAGACTCGGATTGGCCAGGATGCGGGTGCTGCGGTCCTCGGCCAGCATGTTGATCAACAGGCTCATCGGGTTGGAGACGAACAGGGACGTGCCGCTCAGCCGGGCAATATCATCCACGGTGAGTCCCAATCCCTCGGTGCCGGCCGTCACGGCGGCGTCGCCTCCCTGCGCGGCGAACTCCAGGCCATAGTCGCGCATCGTCTGCCGGTCCACCTCCAGCAACTGCACCTCGATCACGACTTCGGCGCGTGCCTTGTCTATCGCCTGTACCAGGCGCGCCGCCGCATCGAGCCGTTCCGGAGTGTCGAGGATCGAGATCGCGTTGGTGGCGGTCACCGGCGCAATGCGCCGCAGGTCCAACACGAGCCGCAGCAGGTCGATCGTTTCGGTCACATCGGCGTTGCTGAGGTAGAAAGTCCGGACCACTTCCTCCTGGTACTCACGCCGTTTGGCGGGGGTATCGGGTACGACGGTGATCGTCCCGGGCGCGGTCACCTGATAGAAGTTGCGGGTGCTGTTCGCGATGGTGTCGAGCGCCGCGCGCAGGGTTGCGCCGCGCAGGTCGGCAGTCACCCCGGTGTCGACGAACTGGGGGTCGAAGACGACGGTAATGCCGGCGAACTGACCGATGGCTGAGAACACGGTCCGTGCGCTAGCCTCGCGAAAGACGACCGCATCGGGCAGCGGGTCGCCGTCCGGCAGTTCCAGCCCCGCGGGACCGGCGTGGCGCGTTTGATCGATCAGCGTCTCCAACTCCGTCTGCCCCTCCGCGCGCGCCGCCAGGCGGGTACGGACCGCCTCGCGCATCTCGGCCAGCTCCCGCTCGATGTCCCCCATCGACGGGTTCAGCTCGTAGGCGATTTGGTACTCCGCCAGCGCTTCTTCCCACCGGGACTGCCGGGCCAGCGCCCGCCCGCGCGCGTAGTGTTGCTGCGCCGCGCGCAGCATCGCGCGTTCGAGCGCAAGCTGGGCGTTGCGGTCATGCGGCCGCTCCTGGACGGCGCGACGGTAGAAGACGACCGCCGCATCGTAGTCGCGTTCTCGTTCGGCGCGACGGCCGTCGCGGAGGGCGCTCGCCGCCGCGCAGCCAGCGAGCACGGCCACGGTGAGCGCGAGCGCCACGAGGCGTCCGATCCGAATCGCGTTACCGGGCCCAGTCGTCATCGGTCACCACCTCGACTCCGCGCGGAGCGTCGAATACAAAGAACGTATCGGCTAAGCCCTGGTTCTGCTGCAGGTTCGAGAAGACGTAGGTGGAGACGCCGCCCTGCAAGTCCGTGGCCGCCAGACGGCGCAGATCGAGGCTGACAGGGTCGACCGCGAGGGTCAGCATCTCGTAGTCGGTTCCGCTGCGGCGCGGTACGAGCTCCACCACCCAGACCTGCCCCGATGCGTCACCGCCCGCCGGCGCCGCCGAATTGGCATAGCGTGCGTCAAAGTCGCGTGACAGGTCGCCGTCGCCGGCGAGGAACGACGCCGGCGTGGACGATCCACCACCGGGTGGCAGCGTACTCTCGATCGCCTGCCGGTCGGCGGGGAAGTACGAGGTTATCGTCTGTCCATCGGAGACGAACCGCTTGATCTCCGGGTGGGTGTAGTCGAACCGCCAGCGACCCGGCTTCTTCACGTGCATCGTGCCCTGTTCGACCTCGGCGGCCCGCAGTACGCCCCCCGCGTAGCTGTGCGCGAAGTCGGCGGAGAAGTCACGAATCGTGTCGTATCTTGCCTGGAGGCGGACCATCAACTGATCGATCGGCGGCGCACCCGGCGGCGACTGCGTGGTTGCCGCCGCAGGGAGCTGCAACAGGCCGGCCGCAACGAAAACGAATAGGGTGGCGCGGACCGTCAGCCCCTGAGCGCGCCCGCCCGGGGCGGCTTCTGTTTCGGGGCGTCCTTGGCGTCGGTCGGCAGCTTGGCGGCGAGCCACTCGACGATCCCTCCCTCGAGCACGCAGGCGCGGCACCCCTGGCGGATGAGGGCCGCCGCGACTTGGACGCTCACCACCTCTTCCGGGTCGGAATCGTAGATGACGATCTCGCGGTCCCGGGGGAGGGACGACGGGTCGAAGTCGGGCGGGTCCAAGCGGATCGCACCCGGCAACCGAACCGTGCTGTGCTCGTACGGATATTTCAACCGGACGTCCACCACCACGGGGGCGCTGTCCCCCCCCGCTTCGAGGCGCTCGGAGAGCGTTTCGCTACTCATGCGTGGTACGGACATGCTCGTATTGTCCGCAGCACCGGCGACAGGTGTCAAGAATCCGGCGGTTACGCGCCGGTAACATCTGCCACGGCGTGGCGGACGGCGTCATAGTCGTCTGGCAGGATCAGGGGGTGGTTGGCAACCGCAGCATCGAGATTCGGAATCGTCTCCTCGTGGTACCCCAGCTTGAAGTCGGTGAACTTCAGCCCGTTGGCGGTGGAGATGACCACGACGCGTTGGTGCGCGTCGATTTCACCTCGCTGGCGCAACTTGACGAGGACGGCTAGCGCGACCCCGGTGTGGGGGCAGTTGTACATGCCCGTACGGTCGGCCCGCGCCGAGGCGTCGGCCAGTTCCGGCTCGGTCGCCTGTTCGACGATTCCGTTGTAGCGCCTGAGGGTCCGGATTGCCTTGTTGATCGAGACCGGGTTGCCGATCTGAATGGCGGACGCCTGCGTCGGTCCGGCCAGAATCGGTTCGAAACTCCAGTTGTTCCGATACGCCCGGTAGAGCGGGTTGGCGGCCGCCGCCTGGGCAACCACGATGCGCGGGCGTTTCGACACGACTCCGAGCGCTTCCATCATGTCGAACCCCGCGCCGAGCGCACTGACGTTGCCGAGGTTTCCTCCCGGGATGATCACGACGTCGGGCACTTCCCAGTCGAACTGTTGCACGATCTCGATGGCGACCGTCTTCTGGCCTTCCAGGCGGACGCTGTTCATCGAGTTGGCGAGATAGATACCCTCTTCGGTCGCGAGCCGCTTGACGATCGCCATGCAGCCATCGAAGTCGGTATCGAGGGCGAGTACCGTCGCACCGTTCGAGAGCGGTTGCACCAGTTGCGCCGTGGATACCTTCCCGCGCGGCAGGATCACGATAGCGGGGACGCCCGCGGCGGCGGCGTAGGCCGCGAGCGACGCGGACGTATCGCCGGTTGACGCGCAGGCGACGGCCCGGATCGTGTCGCCGCGCGTCATCATCTCCCGGACGAGCGATACCAGCACCGTCATGCCCAGGTCCTTGAACGACCCGGTATGCGAGTTGCCGCATAGCTTCACCCAGAGGTCGTCGAGGCCCAGTTCCCTGCCGAACCGCTCCGCCCAGAACAGATTCGTTCCGCCCTCGTCCATGGAAACGATGTTGTCTTCGTGGACAACTGGACAAACCCACTCCTTCTTGCCCCAGACCGCGGAGCCGTACGGCCAGGTGGTCCGCTTGTAGCGCTTGTCGAACAGGCGCATCCACGAGCCGCCCGAGCGGGTTCGCAGCGCGTCGAGGTCGTGCGCCACCTCGAGCAGGTCGTTGCAGGTGGGGCAGCGGTAGATCGCCGTCAGCAGCGAATGGTCGCCGGTGCAACCGCGCATGCAACGCAGGACGGCCCGGGGGGTCGCGGTTGTCATGTCGTCGTGGTTCTCCGGGTCGTTCCCGGCCCTCGCGGAACAAGCCGTCTCCGGGATGGAGGAGCGCGGGGGCCGGCAGCATTGAAGCAGAAGTCCGGCGGGCGGCGCAATGCATGCCATCTGCAGGACCGCCGCGCGGGCGGGTCGGGAGGGTCCGGGAGCCTGGCCAGCGTGCGCGTTCTCCTACCGACGGTCTAGAATCATTCCGCCGGGATCGGCATGTTCCGGGCTGCCGCCGATGTTCAATTCCTTTCGCCAGGAAGCGCTATCGAGCGTCCTGGTCAATCACTTCCGCGTTCTGCTGCCTGACCAAGCGGCGAACGGGCTTCCCCCCCGCGGGAACTAGTCGGCGATGAAAGGATCCCCGTGGTGGCGAATCGGCTGGCGCAACCTCGGCCGGAATCCCAAGCGGACCACCCTTACCGCGCTGGGACTCGCGATCGGCTACTTCGCGGTCGTGCTCATGGTCGGCTGGGGCGAGGGGATGGTTGCCGAGCTGGTCGAGAACGCGACGTCGCTCGTGAGCGGCCAGATCGAGATTCATGATGCGGGCTACCGGCCGGAACGAAGTCTGTACGACACCATCGGCGGGAGGGAGGGCGCCGATGTCGAGGAGTTGCTGAACACGATCGGTGCCGACCCGTCCGTTGTGGCGGCCGCTCCGCGCGTGTATGCGGGTGCGCTCTTCAGTTCGGGCGACTCCACGCGGGCGGGAATGCTCCTCGGCGTCGATCCGGAACGCGAGGTTATCCTCACGCGCTTCCTGGATTCACTCGTCGGGGGGCGCCTGCCGGTCGCGGGTGCCTACGAAGTCGTCATGGGCGAGGAAATGGCGCGGCAGCTCTCGGTCGGGGTCGGGGACGAACTCATCGTCGTCGCCTCCGCCGCGGATGGGTCAATGGCCAACGACTTGTACGTCGTTTCAGGCATCTTCCGTACCGGTCTGGTCGAATTCGACGGCAGCACCGCGGTCATGCCCATCGCGGACCTGCAAACCCTGGTGGTGTTCGATGCGGGCCGCATCCACGAAATCGCGGTCGCGACGACCGATCCCACGGCCGCCCCGGTCATCGCCGAGCGGCTGGCGACCGGGCTGCAGGCTGAAGATCGCGATATCGTCGTCGCGCCCTGGACTGAACTCAATCCCGTCCTCAGCCAGTATGTGGCGCTTGCCGACTCCGTTTACTGGATCTTTATCGTGATCATCTTCGGCGTGGCCTGTCTGGGCGTTGCGAACACGATGCTCATGGCGACTTTCGAGCGCCGGCGGGAGTTCGCGATCCTGCTGGCACTGGGCGCGAAGCCGTGGTCGGTGGTTGGGGCCGTGCTGTGCGAAGCACTGGCGATGGGCGCTGTCAGCCTCGTCATGGGCGCCGCCCTCGCGGTGCCGCTGATGGTCTGGTTCTCCATCGCCCCCGTCAGTCTGGATTGGCTCTTCACGGATATCACTCTCGAGGGTGCGCTGTTGACTCCCACCCTGCGGGTCGGCCACAACGTTCCGGTATGGACCTGGGCAACGATCGGGTTGCTCGCGACAGCGGTGGTTGCCGCGTTCTACCCGGCCGTTCGCGCCTCGCGAGTCCCGCCCGCAGATACGCTGTCGGGATTGTAGGAGCCAGTGGTGAAGCTCCCGCTACCTTCGAGCGCCGATGCAGCCCCGGCGAGGCAAGTCCCTGTGCTCGTCCTGCTCGCCATCCGGAACCTGCGCCGCCATTTTCGGCGGACGGTATTGACCGGATCGGCCATGGTCGTCGGCGGTGCGGTCATGGTCTTCTCCTTTACGTTCGATGACGGCAGTCATCAACAGTGGATTGAATCCGGCGTCCGTCTGGGTACCGGACATGTGACGGTCGAGCGGCCCGAGTTTCGGATGAGCCGCCAGATCGAAGACCGGCTGCCCGCCGATATCCGGCGGGCAGCCGAGCAGGCACTCAGCGTTCCCAACATAGCATCGCACATCGTCGCTACTTCGGCCCGGCTCAGTATCAACGGACTCGCGAGCTCGGCCGAGGGCGCCCGACCTGCCCAGATCGTCGCCGTCGATCCGATTGCGGAAACAGACTTCGGCACGCTTGACGAGCAGATGGTCGAGGGGCGCTATCTGGAACCGGGCGACGAGTTGGCCGCGTGTGTCGGCACCGAACTGGCTGCCAGTCTCGGGTTGGACGTCGGATCGCGCTTCGTCGTCCAGGCGCAGGATACCCAGCGCGAGATCACGGGGCAGTTGCTTCGGGTGGTCGGCATTTTCCGGAGCGGCTCTCCCGCGGTCGACCAGATGGTGATTCAGATCCCGCTGGACACTGCGGCAGAGTGGCTCCAGTCAGCCAATGACGTCACGAATGTGGGTGTCGTGCTGGATGACAACGGCGCCACAGTGCGGGTCGCCGACGCGTTGGAGCAGGCATTGGCCGATCCCATAGCTCGTGGGGAAGTGCGTGTAATGGAGTGGGGAGAGTCGGATCCGGCGCTTGCCGCAGCCATTGCCATGGACTCGTTCGGCAACTACGTGATTCACGCTTTCCTGTTCGTCGTCATCGGGTTCGGCATCGTGAACACCGTGCTGATGTCCGTAATGCACCGCAACCGGGAATTCGGCGTGTTGCAGGCTCTGGGTCTGACACCGGGTCAGACCGCGACCGTCGTGCTGGTGGAGGGGCTCATGCTGTCCGCCGTCAGTGGCCTGGTCGGTGTTGCCGCGGGTTTGTTCGGCGTGTGGTACTTCCTGGGCGACGGACTCGACATGACGGCGATCACGGGTGAACTGACCTTCGCGGGAGCCGTCGTCGATCCGGTCATTGTTCCGTTGTTCCTGCCGGGGCGCATTGCCGGGATCACCGCGTTCATCCTGACCATCGGCATGCTTGCCTCTATCTATCCCGCGTGGCGGGCGGCGCGTATCGACGTGACGGAGGCGATGAAGTTCGACCGATAAGCGCGGCGCCAATTAAGATGGTGTAAGCCACTTGATTCGGGGAACGCAAGGGGTCGCAATGGCGAACGGTACAACGGAGTCGAAGGTCCAGACCCCAATCGGCCTGGAAGCGAAGGTAGTCGAGCCTTCTCTCGGCAACGCCCTCCCGCACTTCATCCCGCTGGTGATCTTCCCGCTGTTGTTCATGGCAGCGACTCACGGTGGCTGGTGGATCGCGGGTCCCGTCGCGTTCTTCATGCTGGCGGACCGTTTCGACCAGGTCTTCGGCCTGGAAGAACGGAACATGGATCCCGACCGGACCCGGGAAGGGCAACTGTTTCCGTACAAGCTGTCCCTTTGGTTGTGGGCGGCGTGCTGGCTGGTGACTTTCGTGTTCTCCCTTTGGCAGATGTTTGTCGTCGGCCATCTGTCCCTATGGGAAATCCTGCTGATGGCAGGCCTGTTGACGGGAGTTGCGCAGTCCGTCTTCATCGTCGGCCACGAACTCGTGCACCGGCGCGCGCTGTGGGAGCGCCGCTTGGGCGAGTTCCTTCTCGCGTCGGCGTCCTATCCGCAGTATTCGACAGAGCATGTCTATCTTCACCACCCTCTCGTCTGTACGCCGGGGGATCCCGGCTCCGCGCCCAAGGGCGTGAGCTTCTGGCGGTACCTGCCCCCGGAAATCGCCAACAACCTGCTCGGCGCCTGGCGCTTTGAGCGCGACCGGCTGGCGCGGCGCCGCCTGCCGAGATGGCACTACTCCAATGCGTTCTGGCGGTACCTCGTCCTGCTCGCCTTCTGGTACTCGCTGGTGTTCTGGATGGGCGGCCCGTGGGTAACCCTGATCTACGCGATTCTCTGTGGTAGCTGCGTCTTCTCGATGAAGCTCAGCAACTACGTCCAGCACTACGGACTGCGCCGGATCCGGCTGCCGGGGGGGCGGTACGAGCCGGTCAAGGCGCGGCATGCGTGGAGCGCCGCCTACAAGTTCACGAACTGGCTGTACTACAACATGCAGCGGCATGCCGATCATCACGCCGCGTCGAACCGGCGTTATCCGTTGCTGCAGCATCACGGTGCCGCCGCGTCTCCGCAACTGCCGGGCAGCTACATGCAGATGAACGGCATGGCGATGTTCCCCAAGCGCTGGTTCCAGACCATGGATCCGCTGCTCGACCGCCAGCGCGCCCAGTTCTATCCGGAAATCGATGACTGGAGCGCCTACGACAGCCGCGCGTTCGCCGCGCGTCCCGACGCCTATGAGGAAATCGCCGAGATTCACGCCGCTGCGCCCCGGATCGCGCGGTGGATTGACGGATCTCCCGAGCTCCTCGACCGGCTTCGGGACCGGGAATTCACGGATCTCGATCTGCCTGACGGATTCGGGCCGGATCCGGAATTCGAGATGATCGCCCGGCGGGGCCTCGCGCGTGTCTACTGGACACTCGAGTTCGGTGTCGCCGAAATGAAGGAACAGCTTGGCGATATCCCGGTGCAGGACAGCCGGGAGGCGGTCGATGCGGCACGGGAGTGGTCGAACGGCAAGGTCTTCCAGATCGGCGTGCACACGATGCGCGGCAGCCTGTCGCCCCTCGAAGCAGGCGTGGCGCTGTCCAATGTCGCGGAGGCTTCAATTGCGACGGTGCTGTCGGGGGTGGAGGATGACTTTGCAGACCGGGGCCTGCCGCCTTCGGGTGGCGGAGTTGCGGTTGCGGCGTTGGGCTCGCTGGCCAGCCGGGAAGCGGCGCCGGGAGCCGAATTCGACGTTCAGTTCGTGTACGACGATGGTCCCGCGGATTACTACCGGGCGCTCTGTCGCCGATTCGGTGAGGCGCTCCGGCTGCTCTCGCAGCGCAACCTGCTGCTGGCGCCGCTCGGGCGCGACTGGGGAGGGGGCGCCGTCCGTTCGCTCTCCGAATTCGTGGAACACCATCGCAACTCGGGTACGCCCGGCGAGCTTCAGGAACTGACCCGGGCGCGTTGCGTCTTCGTCTCCGGGGATGGCGGGATCGGGACCCGGTTCGAGTCGGCGCGGCGCGATGTGCTCGCCCGGAGCACGGCGCGGGAACCGCTCATCGCTTCCGCGAGGGCGGCGAACCACAGCACGGCGGAGCCGGGCCTGCTGTCCGTTGAAGACATGCGCGGTGGTTTCCAGGACATCGAACGTGCCGCCCTGCTCCTGCGGTTGACGCACGGCGCGGATGCGCCCGACCTGCTGGCTGCCGACGCGATCTCAGTCTTTCGTGAGGCGGGCAAGCGCGGGCTGATCGCCTCCGATGTGGCGGACCGACTCGTCGACGCGGCGACGATGTGGCGGAACCTGCGGGGCTCGTTGAGACTGGTCACCGACGACGGCAGCGACGTCGAGACGGCGGCTCCGAAGGTGAAGGCGGTTATCGCGCGGGCCTGCGGTATGGACGACTTCGCCGCCCTGACGGATACCGTTCGCACCAAGGCATCGCGTGTCGCCACCGACATCGAAGCGCTGGCTGCCTGACCAAGGGGGCGGCGGTAGTCTCCCAACGCTGTGTCGCCGCACATGACCAAGGACCTTGCAACCCTGAATATCCGCGATGGCGAGGCGGTCGCCACGGCACGAGCCCAGCCACCGCTCGTCGCCGGTGACGATGTTGGTGGTCGTCTACGCGATGACGCCGTTATTGTTCAACTACTTACAGGAAGAAATGGTGGACCGCATGGGGCTCGAACCCACGACCTCAGCGTTGCGAACGCTGCGCTCTCCCAACTGAGCTAGCGGCCCGCCCGATGGACAACAGTTGATCTTACCACCGGAGGGTCAGGCAAGCAGGTCGAGGTACTTGAGAGCGCCGCCGGTATTGAAGAGGACGACGCCGTCGGTGGGCAGGACGGTGCCGTTGGCCATCAGCTTGCGGAGGGCGGCAAGCGTGGCGCCTCCTTCCGGGGCCGCGCTGATACCCTCGGTCGCACCCAGTTCACGCATTGCGCCGACCATTTCGGCGTCGCTCACCGTAATCGCCGTGCCGCCGCTCTCGCGCAGGGCGCGGAGGATCAGGAAGTCGCCAATCGCGCGGGGGACGCGCAACCCGTCGGCGGCGGTCCGGGCATCCCGCCACGGCTCGGCATGGGTAGCGCCCTGCTCGAACGCGCGGACGATCGGCGCGCATCCTTCAGCCTGGACGCTCACCATCCGGGGCCGCCGCCGGCCATGCGGCATGAGACCGAGCGCTTCCAGTTCCTCGAACGCCTTCCACATGCCGACGATTCCGGTGCCGCCGCCGGTCGGGTAGATGAACCAGTCGGGCCAGCCGGTCCAGCCGAATTGTTCCGCCACCTCGTAGGCCATGGTCTTCTTGCCTTCGACCCGGTAGGGCTCGCGCAGCGTCGATACGTCGTACCAACCGAGGGGGCCGCCCGTTTCCGCGGCGAGACGGCCGGCGTCGGTGATCAATCCGTCGACCAGGGTCACGCTGGCGCCGTACTGTTCGCACTCCCGGATGAACGGCGGCTTGACGTCGCGCGGCAGGAAGACCTGCGCCTCGAGTCCGGCACGGGCCGCATAAGCGCCCAGCGCGTTGGCGGCATTGCCCGCTGACGGGGCCGACAGGACACGGGCGCCGAGTCGCCGCGCGACGGTGACGGCGGCGGACATGCCGCGTGCCTTGAAGGAGTGGGTCGGGTTGAGCGATTCGTCCTTTACCCAGAGCTGCGACATGCCTAGTGCGGCGCCTAGCCGGCGGGCGTGGAGCAATGGCGTCATGCCTTCTCCGAGGGAAACCGGGCCGCCGTCCTCCGTCGGGGGCAGCACTTCCGCATAACGCCACATCGTGGGCGGACGACCGACGACGGCGTCGCGCATGCGGTCGCCGATGGCCGGACTCAGGTCGTAACGCGCCAGTAGAGGAGAGCCGCAGCCGCAGAGATGGTGCGGCTCAGACGGATCGAACGGGCCGGCGTTGCAGCCGGCGGCGCAGTCGAGGCGGGTGAGCGTGGACATCATGGCGGCGTGCAGCGTCCCGGGCTGCGCGGTGCGGGGATACGACACCCCGCCTGCGCGGACGGGGATGTCCGCGCGGCATCAGTACTCGAGCAGATCGGCGTCCTTGGCCTTCTGCAGTTCGTCGATCGCCTTGATGTGCTCGTCGGTCAGCTTCTGGATATCGTCGAGCGCACGGCGTTCGTCGTCCTCGGACAGTTCGTGGTCCTTCAGCAGGCGCTTGAGCGCATCGTTGACATGGTGCCGAACCTGGCGGACGCTCGTCCGGGCCTCTTCCGCCAGCTTGTGAACGAGGCGTGAGAGTTCCTTCCGGCGTTCGTCGTTCAGTGGCGGGATCGGGATCCGAATCACCCTGCCGTCGTTGCTCGGGTTCAGCCCCAGGTTGGCGGTCTGGATTCCATGCTCGATGGCGCCGATCTGGGACGGGTCAAACGGCGTGGCGACGATCAGCGTCGATTCCGGTACCGAGAGGCTCGCGACCTGGTTGAGGGGCAGCTCCGTTCCGTACGCCTTCACGACGACACTGTCGAGCAGCGTAATCGACGCGCGCCCGGTTCGCACGCCCGCCAGTTCACGTTTGACGTGCCTTACTGCGCCATCCATCCGGCGCTCCGCATCAGCATGCGCGGCTTGGGGATCGGTAATCCGGGTCATGTTGTCACCTCCGAACGGGTACGGGCCGCCGCCGCGGTCACGATCGAGCCGACCGGCTCGCCCAGCGCCGCGCGCCGCATGTTTCCGGGCGTACGGAGGTTGAAGACGACGATCGGCATGCCGTTGTCCATGCAAAGGGAAATCGCTGTGGCATCCATCACTCGCAGGCCTTGTTCGAGTACCTGCTGGTGTGACACCCGATCGATCAGCCGAGCGTCGGGATTCGTCAGTGGGTCGGAGGTGAACACGCCGTCCACCTTCGTTCCCTTCAGCAGGACATCCGCCCGGATCTCCATGGCGCGCAGCGCGGCCGCGGTGTCCGTGGTGAAGTACGGATTGCCGGTGCCGGCGCCGAATAGCACGATGCGCCCCTTTTCGAGGTGGCGCACGGTCCGGCGGCGGACATAAGGCTCGGCGACTTCGCGCATTTCGATCGCGGTCACGACGCGCGTCCGGGCCTCGAGGCGTTCGAGGGCGTCGGAGAGCGCCAGGGCATTCATCACGGTGGCCAGCATCCCCATGTAGTCGGCAGTGGCGCGGTCCATGCCGCGGGTGCTAGCCGCAAGGCCGCGAAAGATGTTGCCGCCGCCGATGACGACGGCTATCTCGATGCCGTGCGCGTGAACCTCGGTGATGTCCCGCGCCAACTGCTCAGTCGCATCGGCGTCGATGCCGAATTCGCCATCGTCGGACGCGAGCGCCTCGCCCGAGAGCTTGAGGAGCACGCGGCGATAGCCCCGGCGAGTCATTCCGGGCGGGGATTATATCAGCCAGCCGGCGCGCCCTACTCCGGGTTGCGGGCGGGGACGGACGCGCCATGGCGCATCGGGTAAATGCGCGAACCCGGTCAGGCGTCGCTTTCGCCCACCTTGTACCTGGCGAATCTGGCCACCGTGATGTTCTCGCCCAGCTTCGCGATCGCCGACTTGACCATCTCGCCAATGGTGACCTTCGGATCGCGAATCGAGGGCTGGTCGAGCAGCGCCACTTCGCCGAACCACTTGTTGACCCGGCCTTCGACGATCCGGTCTATTACCTGCTGAGGCTTGTTCGACTGTTCCGCCTGCGCGCGGAAGATCGCCCGCTCGCGCTCGATCGCCTCGGCGGACGCGTTTTCGCGGCTGACGAACCGGGGGTCGGCCGCGGCGATGTGCATGGCGATTTCCCGGACGAGCGTCTGGAAGTCGTCAGTCCGCGCGACGAAGTCTGATTCGCAGTTCACTTCGACGAGTACGCCCACCTGGCCGCCCTGGTGGATGTAATGGCCGATGAGTCCCTGTGACGTCGTCCGTCCGGCCCGCTTTTCCGCTTTCGCCTGTCCGCGTGTGCGAAGTACGGTGACCGCGCTGTCGATATCGCCACCCGCTTCGATGAGTGCGGCCTTGCATTCCATGAAGCCGGCACCCGTCTTGTCTCGCAATGCCTTGACTTGTGTTGCGCTGATCTCCATCGTGTTCAACTCGATCGCTCAAGGCGGTGGCTCCTGCCAGGGGGCCGCCGCCGGGTACGTTGCAGCCCCGTCCGTCAGACGGCAGCGGGGGAAGGAGTCGCTTCGGCCGACGCCAACGCGGTCGACTCGGCCGCATCGTCGGATGGTGTCTGCTTGTTCCGAAGGCCCCGGCCCGCGAGTACGGCGTCGGCGATCCGACCGACACAGAGACGAATGGACCGGAGGGCGTCATCGTTGCCCGGGATGACGAAGTCGACATCGTCGGGGTCGCAGTTCGTATCGACCAGACCAATCACCGGGATATTCAGTTTGCGCGCCTCATCGACGGCGATTTTCTCGCGCCGTGTATCGACGACGAAAACCGCGTCCGGGAGCTTCTGCATCGAACGGATGCCGTCCAGATTGCGGTGGAGCTTACGCTTCTCCTTTTCGAGCCGCGCCGCTTCCTTCTTCGGGAGGTTGTCGTACCGCCCGTCACTCGCCATCGCCTCAAGATCCTTGAGTCTATCGAGGCTGCGCTGGATGGTGCTGAAGTTCGTCAACAGACCGCCGAGCCACCGCTCGTTGACGAAGTACATGCCGCAACGCTGCGCTTCCTCCACGATCAGGTCCTGCGCCTGCCGCTTCGTACCGACGAACAGGATGGTGCGCCCCGAGGCGGCGAGCTGCACCGCGAACTCCTCGGCACGTTTCAGCAACTCGGCTGTCCGGCTGAGGTTAATGATGTAAATGCCGTTGCGCTGGCCGAAGATGTACCGCTTCATCTTCGGATTCCAGCGTCGTGTCTGGTGCCCGAAGTGCACACCAGCGTCCAAAAGGTCCTGCATCGTCAGCGGCGTCAAACTTCCTCCATCCGGAAGCGGGTGGTGATGGGCCTTTCCTAGCCTAGCGCTTGCTGAACTGGAAGCGCCTGCGCGCGCCGGCCAGCCCATACTTCTTCCGTTCCTTGCCGCGTGGATCACGCGTCAGCATGCCCGCCTTCTTGAGGGGGGCGCGCAGCTCCGGATTCATCTGGACCAGCGCGCGAGCGATTCCAAGGCGGAGCGCTCCGGCCTGACTCGCGATGCCGCCGCCAGCGGTGGTCGCCACGATGTCAACACTGTCGGTCGATTCGGTAAGTACGAGCGGTTCAGCGATCAGGGTGCGGAGCGATGCGGTCGGAAAGCGACGGTTCAACTGTATCCGGTTGACGGTAAATGTACCGCTACCGGGCCGCAGGAAAACACGTGCCGTTGCCGTCTTCCGCCGTCCAGTGCCGTAGTGGTGTTCAACGGCCACGTCACGACACCTCGTAGGCGGTCGGCTGCTGCGCCGCGTGTGGATGGTCGGGTCCGGGGTACACCTTCAACTTGCGGTACATCGCCCGACCCAGTTTTGTCTTGGGCAGCATGCCGCGCACCGCCTTTTCGACCAGCCGCTCCGGCGTTCGCTGGCGAACGACGCCTGCGCGCTCCGTGCGCAGGCCGCCCAGGTAACCGCTGTGCGAGCGGTACAGCTTCTGCTGTTCCTTTCGGCCGGTGAGTCTGACGCGCGCCGCGTTGACGATCACAACGTGATCGCCCATGTCGAGGTACGGCGCCCACGTCGGCCGGTGCTTCCCCTGGAGCAGCCGTGCTGCGGTGGTTGCCACTCGGCCGAGCACCTGCGAATCGGCGTCAAGCACACGCCACTCGCGCGTCACGTCGTTCGGACCTGGAGCGTAGGTCGACACGTTTCTCCCACGAAGATAAGGATGCCGAGCCCTGAGGGAAGCAGTATGCGTCCGTCCGGGCTCGACGCCACAAACGAGAAATGCTACCGACCGGGACGAACCGGTGTCAAGGCGCACCGCGAGCGTTGGCGAGAGTGGCGTGGATCTTGCATCCCAAAGATACCGGCCACACCATGCGCCTGATCGAACATCTCTTGGGTCGCGCCGGACCGATCGTTGGTCTGGACATCGGCGCCAGCGCCGTCAAGGTGGCTGAAGTGACTCCCCGTGGTGGCCGTGACGCGGTCGCGGTGGGCTGGGCGCCCACGCCGTCCGGTAGTTTCACCGAAGGCGCAATCGCGGATCCGGGCGGCGTGGCGCAGGCAGTGCGGCAGGCGTTCAGATCGGCCGGCATCCGAGGCCGTCAGGTGGCAACCGCGCTGCCCGGCAGCGCGGTCAGCGTGAAGCGACTTACGCTCCCGCCGATGCCTGCGGCCGCGATTCCGGAGGCGGTTGCTCACGATGCAGCACGGCACGTGCCGTTCGACATTGGCGACGTCAATCTCGATTATCACCGGATCGAGAACGGTGCGACCGGTCCGGAAGATCCCATCGAGATCATTCTGGTAGCCGCCAAGCGGGAGACAGTGGCCCGCTACGTCGGCGTCCTGGCGCAGGCGGACTGCGCCCCGCGCGTGATCGATGTCGGCGCCTTTGCGCTGCAAAACGCATTCGAGTGGACAGACGCCGCCGCCGCCCGGGCCGGGTTCGTGGCGTTGATCGATGTCGGCGCCAGCGGTACCACGATCAACCTTGTCCAAGGGGGAGTGTCGCTGTTTACGCGCGATATTCCTGTCGGTGGTGACGCCTGCACCCTCGTCCTGCAACGGGAGCTCGGGCTGCCGTTCTCGGAAGCCGAGCAGTTGAAGCGCGGAGTTTCCGCCGGCGCGTGGCAACCCGCCGACACCGCCCCGGTTATCCGAGCCGCGGCCGACACGCTGGCACTTGAGGTGGGGAAGACGCTGGAGCTCGCCGAGGCGGGGGCTGGCGCCGCCGGAGCCGAGCGGGGCCGACAAATCGACCGCATCGTGCTTACCGGTGGCGGCATGAGGACCGACGGATTCGAGACGGCGCTCGGGGCGAAGGCAGGCGCCGTCGTCGAGCGCCTGAATCCGTTCCGGCGGCTGGTGCTCACGGGCCGGGCGGCCGCTGATCCGGCCTTGGCGGACGAGCTGACCGCAAGCGGCGGGGTCGCGATTGGTTTGGCCTTGCGGCGTCCCGTCGACGTGTGAATGCAGGAACCTGATGATCTGGATCAACCTGATTGGCGCGGGTCGCGGCGACGCGGCACGGTCGGTGCGTCCGCATCGTAGCGTTGCGGATCGCGTCGCCACCGGCGTGGCGGTGTTGGCATTGGGGACAAGCGTTGCCCTGGTGGCGTCCCGCGCCTGGTCGCTCCATCAAACCGCGACAACGGTAACGCGGGCGCTCGCGGCGGCTAGCGCCGACCGGCACGTCCGCGGCAGCGCCGACGCGCGTGCAGATACGGAGGAGCAGCGCCGGGCGGGGCTTGCCCGGCGCGTGGCAGAACTCGCGCGGTGGCGGGCGACGCGGAGAGCGTCTGTCCTCTTCCTCGGGACTGTCAGCCGCAGCCTGCCAGACGGGATCTGGTTGGTCGGCGTGCAACAGGATGCCAGAACGTTCGTTCTGTCGGGCCACACCACGCGATCCGAAGCCGTCTTCGAGTTCGCTGTGAATCTGGAGGCGTCGGGTCGCGTCGTGTTGCCCGTGGAGGTCGTCGGCGCCGACGCGGACGGGGACGGAACGTTCGCACTGCGGGCAGAGCTGCTGCCGCCGGTGACGGACACGGGCGAACAATTGGCGCGGGAGGAGTGACGCGTGGAGGACCACGCGGCGGACCGGATCCGGAACGTTCCTCCTGAGTTGCCGGGTCGACCCGGCTATCGGGCCGGCGCCGGACTGTTGGCCGCGGTCATCCTGCTGGTGCTCTTCGAGCTCGCATGGGCGTCGCCCCGGCGGGCGAGTCTGGCGGTGCAGCAACAGGAGCTGGCGGTGGCGTGGTCGGAGGAGGCGGAAGCGGCCAGCACCCACCGGCGTCTCGCGGGGCTGACGGCAGAGATCGAGCGGCTCGGTGAACAGCTCGATCACCTGGCGCAGGCGTTTCCCACCGCTCGGGAGGCGCCGATTCTGCTTCGCGAGCTTCCGGTGGTCGCCGCGCAATCCGGGTTGACGCTCCGGTCCTACACACCCCGACCACCGGCGATGATCGCATCCGGTGATTCAGGGCCGGATTGGACCACATGGGGGGTGCAACTGGAGTTTACGGGCCGGTTTCATGATGCTGTCGGATTCCTCGATCGCGTCGCTGAGCTGCCGCAGGTGATCCGTGTGCGCGCGCTCTCGTTCAGGGCAAGCGATCCCGTTAACCTGGACGGGACGATTCTCGTGTCGGGCGTCGCCGAGACACCCGCAATCGAGCTACCTGCCGGGCGCATTCGGTCGCAGTCTGGCTCGGAGGTAACGTCGGATGACACTTCGGAGCGGCCACCCGTCGCGGCGTTGTACGACCCAGGTGGCAGGCGCGACCCATTCCTCCCGCTTCCGAGCGCCGGGCCGGCCCCGAACCGGCGTCCACGCGGACTGGCGGGCATGGCGGCGGGCGAGTTGGTCCTGAGGGGCATCGTAGTAGCGGGTGGTCAACGTACGGCAGTACTGGAGGCAACCGGTGGCCGGAGTTGGCTCGTACGGGGTGGAGAACGCTTGTTGGACGGCGTTATCGGATCCATTGACGCGGAGACGGTGGAGGTGCGGCCGCTGCGCGGCACGACGGTCGCGCGAGCCCCTCTTCGCCTTGGGGCGCCTCCGGGGGAAGACGCAGGCGAGGCGGTGGATGGCGTCGATCCGGATGCTGCTTCGCAGTCTCCGTCCCCCCGGGACGTGGAGCGGCGCCCGTGACACTGACGACTCGACTGATCACCTGCCTGTTGATCGTTACCGTCACACCCGGTGCCGCCGGCGCGCAGCCCTGGACAGGCGAGCCGGTATCGCTGCAGTTCCAGAACGCGGACCTGCGTTCGGTGCTTCGGACGTTTGCCGAGATATCCGCTCTGAACCTGGTGCTGGATCCGGAAGTTGCGGGCACCGTGGACGTGGCGCTGACCGACGTGCCGTGGGATCAGGCATTCGACACTATCCTGCGCGCCAACGGGCTCGGGTACGAGGTCGAGGGCACAATCGTTCGGATCGCGCCGCGCGCATCGCTGGCGGCCGAGGCGCAACAGCGCCGCGAAATGACGGAGGAGGCGGCCCTCGCCGGCGAGCTGGTGGTTCGCACCCGTGAGCTGGAGCATGCGCGGGCGGCGGAACTGGCGCCGCTCGTCACCGAGGCGGCGCTCTCCATGCGGGGCCAGGTGCAGATCGATACGCGGACCAACACGCTGATCCTGACCGATCTGGCCGATCGCCTGGCGGCGGCCGAGGCGCTGATTGACACGCTCGATCGCGTGCAGCCACAGGTGGAGATCGAAGCCCGGATCGTCCAGGCAAGCCAGGACTACCTGCGAGAGCTCGGAGTCCGGTGGGGACTTACCGGTCGGGCGCAGGGGGCGCAACGGTCGGTCCGCGCCGGCGCGAGCGGCCGAATCGGTGGAACACAGGGGCCCGAGGCCGAGGGTGCGGATCCCCGCGCCGATGCGACCGAGAACGCTGGTCGGGCGGTTGCGCTCGGTACGCGGTCCGCGACGTCCGCGCTCGGACTGACGCTCGCTGCATTCGACGGTTCGTTCAATCTGGACCTGGCGCTCTCCGCCGCCGAAGAGGAGGGCAACGTCCGGATCCTGTCGACACCGCGCGTCACCACGCAGAATAACGTGCAGGCGACCATTCGCCAGGGCGATCAGATTCCAATCCAGACGGTGGCCAACAATACCGTAACCGTGACGTTCCGCGATGCCGCGCTCCGCCTCGCCGTAACGCCCCGGATCGCCGCGGACGACAGCGTCATCCTTCAGATTGAGATCGACAACGACTACGCCGACTTCGCGCGTTCCGTGAACGGCGTCCCCCCCATCGTGAGTCAGAGCGCACACACCACGGTCCAGGTCGGAAACGGCCAGACCACGGTGATCGGCGGTATCTCGGAGAGCGCACGGACCCGTAGTGGCCGCCGGGTCCCCGGCCTTTCGCGGATCCCGCTCCTCGGCCGCCTCTTCCGGAGCGAGTCCGATCGCCGACGGACGGATCAACTCCTGATCTTCCTCACGCCGAGGATCGTGTCCCCGTGACTCACCAGTTATAGTGCGTGCGTGGCAGGTGAGTCACCTCGGCTGGCGCCGGTGGGACGGCTGGAGGCGCGGCTCGAGGCCGTTCGGCTGGCGCTGGCCGGGCATGGGCTTGATGCGCTGGCGGTCAGCCACCCGCCGCACCTGCAGTACCTGCTCAACTTGCGGGCGAGCGCCGGGATTGCGGTGATCGGGCGCAAACCGGAAACGCTTATCCTGATCGTTGACTTCCGCTACTCCGAGGCGGTGCGGCGGCTTCAGCAGGTCGGGGCGATGCCGTCCGGTCTTGATGTCGTCCCGCTCTCGCCCGACGGGACCTACGATGGCACGCTTGCCGGTTGTCTGCGCGCGGCGCGCGCCGGCTCCCGCATCGGCCTCGAAGCGGATCACTGCACCCTACGCCGCTGGACCTGGCTATCGCACACACTCGACGGAGTCGTGGAGCTTGCGCCGTCGCCAGATCTGATCGAACGGGTGCGGATGGTGAAGGACGCGCACGAGATCGAGCTGTTCCGCAGTGCGGGCCGCATGCTGGCAGACGCAGTTGCGCCCGCCGCCGCCGCCGTGCGGGCCGGCCGGACCGAGATCGCGGTTGCACGCGAGATTGACGGCATCCTCTTCGATGCGGGATTCGACAGGCTCGCGTTTGAGACGATCGTTGCCGCGGGAACGAACGGCGCGTTGCCGCATGCGCATCCAGGTGAACGGCGTATCGAGGCGAGTGACCTGGTGTTGCTCGATTTTGGCGGAGTCCACCACGGCTATTGCGTCGACTTGTCACGCACCGTCGCCGTGGGCAAGGCTCCCGTTGCGGCGCGGCGACTGCACGACGCGGTAGTGGAAGCGCAGGCGGCGGCAATGGCGGCGGCACGGCCCGGAGTGCGTGCGAGCGAGGTCGATGCTGCGGCGCGCGCAAGCCTGGCGCGTCATGATCTGGCGGGTGCGTTCGGCCACAGCACGGGACATGGCCTCGGCCTCGAGGTGCACGAGCTGCCACGGATCGGTCGCCCACGTGCAACCGGGACGGGGGAAGGCGACGACGTGATCCTCGAGCCCGGCATGGTTTTCACTATCGAACCGGGGGTATACCTGCCAGAAGTGGGTGGCGTCCGTATCGAGGACGACGTGCTCGTGACCGGTGACGGCATCGAGGTGTTGACGCCAGCGCCGCGAAGGCTGCGGGACTAGCAGGATCGAGTGGCGCAGCCGTAAGTTCCCATGATTCTGCCGCGGTTGTACGTCATCGTCGACGCTGGCGTTTGCTCGTACCGTGGCTGGACCCCACCGGACTTCGCGGCTGCCTGTTTCGACGGCGGGGCGCGCGTCGTGCAGCTCCGCGCCCCCGGGGCGCCGACGGCCCAGATCGAGCATTGGTGCGACGCCATAGTCGCGCGGGCCATGCGCTGCGGCGCAACGGTTATCGTCAACGACCGCGCCGACATCGCGCGGGTTTGCGGTTTGCAAGGGGTGCATGTCGGGCAGGACGACCTCCCGGCGACCGCCGCCCGCGCAATCCTAGGGCCGGCTGCGACCATCGGCTTGTCAACCCACACTGAAGCACAACTCGACGACGCCTGGCGGCAGCCGATCAGCTACGTGGCGGTCGGTCCTGTTTACGGTACGCGGACCAAGGCGACCGGCTACGCGCCCGTTGGAGCAACGCTCGTTCGTACCGCCGCGGCGCGCCGTCCGGCACGCGGGGTTGTTGCCATCGGAGGCATCACCCTCGACCGCGCGCCGGAATTGATGGCGGCGGGCGCCGCCGCGGTAGCCGTAATTGGCGACCTCTTCGAGGGAGGCTCACCGGCAGCCCGTGTCCGGGCGTATGTGAATCAGTTGGATGATTGCGCCCCGGTGTCCGTCTCTCCGTAGAAGAACTCTCGCGTCAGTCGCCGGACCGTGCCGACGAGGAACAGCACGCCGATCAGGTTTGGAAACGCCATGAAACCGTTGAACAGGGTGCCGATGGCGAAGGCCAGGCGGACTTCCGCGACCGAGCCGATCAGGACGAACACCGTGAAGACGGCACGATACGGCGTAATCACGCGCGAGCCGATCAGGAACTCGATGCACTTCTCGCCGTAGTACGCCCATCCGAGCAGGGTCGACAGGCCGAACAGGAACGAACAGACGGCGACGAGCAACTGCGCGTAGGGGATGGTCGTGCCAAACGCGGCCGCAGTCAGATCGGCACTCGCACCCTGATACCCCGGGTCGGTCCAGAGCCCCGACGAGATGATGACGAAAGCAGTCATTGAACAGACGACGATCGTGTCCGTAAACACTTCGAAGATGCTGACGACCCCCTGCTCGCAGGGATGCTTGACCTTCGCTATGCCGTGGGCAATCGGTCCGCTTCCCAGACCCGCTTCGTTGGACAGTACACCCCGGCTTATTCCCGCCGCCACCACTTGTGCGATCGATGCGCCGGCAACGCCGCCGACCGCCGCCAGGGGAGTGAACGCGCCGTTCACAATCTGCAGAAAGATCGTTGGTATCTGGTTCGCGTTCAGCACGATGTAGACGACTGCGGCGCTAATGTAGAGCACGATCATGGACGGCACGAGCCGTTCGGCCACCGCGGCGATTCGCCGAATGCCGCCCAACAGGATGAGTCCGACAACGATGGTGATCACGATGCCGGGCATCCACTGCGGTGGAGTGATCCCAGCAGTACTGCGCGCCGCCTCGACGAACGTGCGGGCGATCGCGTTCGACTGCACCATGTTGCCGGTGCCGAACAGTGCGGTCGCGGCGCCGAAAACGGCGAACAGCACCGCGAGGGTCCGGGCCGTGGGAGCGTGGGGTATGCCGCGAACGATGTAGTACATCGGCCCGGCGGCCATCTCACCGGTCTCCCGCGTGACGCGGTAGTGCACGCCCAGAACGGCTTCGGCGTACTTTGTCGCCATGCCCGCGATCGCGGTGATCCACATCCAGAAGACGGCGCCCGGGCCGCCGATCAGAATCGCGGTAGCCACGCCGGCGATATTGCCGTTGCCGACGGTGGCGGCCAGCGCGGTCGAGAGTGCCTGGAATGAGGTGATCGTGCCGCTGCCCTCGCCCGAGGGGCGGAATATTCCCGCGAAGGTGCGCGCTACCGCAAAGGGGAAGCGACGCACCTGCACGAAACCCGTCCAGACGGTCACGACGCCGCCGACGAGTACGAGCAGCAGCGGCAGGGCGAACGGGTGGTAGAGGAGTTCTTCCGCCTGCGCCATCCACCCGGTCAGGGCATCCATGGCTCAGAACATCGAGGCGAGGGTGCCGATGATGATGGAGGCGATCGCGGCGGGGCAGACCCAGCGGAGAAGGACCCCCCAGACGCGCGGCGCCGGGAACCAGGCGCCATGCGCACGCAGTTCCTCCAGCGCACGGTCGACGCGCCAGACCCAGCCGACGAAAATCGCGGTCAGGAGGCCGCCGACCGGTAGGGCGAATTCGTTCCAGACGGTCACCATCAGGGTCAGGAAGTCCATGCCGAGACCTGGCAGGTTCGTCAGGACCGGAACCGCGCCGCCGGAGAGTGCGCAAGGGAGCGCGAACGCGGCGACGATCAGCGTCACTGTGCCCACTGCGCGCCGCCGCGTCCAGCCCAGAGCGTCGACGCAGTGCGCCACCGGAACCTCAAGCAGTGAAATCGTGGAAGTGAGTGCCGCCACGCTCAGCAGCAGGAAGAACGCCGCGCCGAAGAGCTGTCCGCCCGGCAGCGTGGAAAACAGTCCCGGCAGGACGGCAAAGATCAGCCCCGGCCCACTCGCCGCGGGATCAAATCCAGCGATCGAGAAGCCGGTCGGAAAGATGATGAATCCGGCGAGCAGCGCAATGCCGGTGTCGAGCATGGCGATCCAGAGCGCCGAGACCGCAATTCCGTCCTGCTTCCGCAGGTAGCTGCCATAAGTGATCATGCAGCCCATGCCGAGGCTGAGCGAGAAGAACGCCTGGCCGAGCGCCGCGTTCACAATACCGATGTTCGCCACTTCGGAGAAGTCGGGTTGCAGGTAGTAGGCAATCCCTTCGGCGGCGCCCGGCAGCGTCACGGCCCGCAGCGCCAGCAACACCAGCAGGACCAACAGCGCTGGCATCAGCGCCTTGGTGACGCGCTCGATGCCGGAGCGGACTCCACCCAGAAGCACCCCGGCGGTGGTCCCGATAACCACCACCGCGAGGACGATGGCCACCAGGCCATTGGCGGTGAACTCGCCGAAGAAGCTGCCCACTTCCTCGGCCGCGGAGGGCAGCGCGCCGGTCGCCGCGAACCAAACGTAGGCGACTGCCCAGCCCGCGATCACGGAGTAGAAGGAGAGAATGCCGGCGCCGGCCACCACTCCGAGCGCTCCCGCCAGCCACCAGGCGCGTCCCGGCGCGAGGGCGGCGAACGATCCGACCGGACTCTGCACGGTCCGCCGACCCATCGCGATTTCTGCTACCTGGATCGGAACACAGATCAGCAGGACGCAGGCGAGATAGATGAGGACGAATACCGCTCCGCCACCCTGTCCCACCTGGGTGGGAAAGCCCCAGATGTTGCCCAGGCCGACCGCGGAGCCGGCCGCCGCCAGGATGAACCCCGTGCGCGAGCCCCAGACGCCGCGGACGTCCGGCGCGGTCATGATATCCCGCGTCGTTCCGGTCGACGCGACGGGTCATGGGAGAGGAACGGGGCTGCCGTCGCGACCATGTCGAGCGGCATTCTATCGAAAGTCAGGTAGACTCCCAAGCGGACCGTCGCCGACGAAACCAGCCGCATGCCCTCCGACCCGCATCCGTTCGGACTGGCTCCCGGCGTGCCAGCCGTGAGCGGCACTGCTCGTCGGCTGGACGGCGCCGTCGTCGCCGAGGCCATCCGCGAATCGCTGCGGCCACGAATCCACGCGGTAAGGGCGGCGGTGGGTCGGTCGCCGGCGCTGGGACTCCTGCTTGCCGGCGACGATCCCGGTTCCGCCATCTACGTTCGGAACAAGGTGGCAGCGAGCGAAGCGCTCGGCATGACGACCGACTTGCGGACGCTGCCCGCCTCCGCGTCATTCGACGAGGCGCTGGCGATTGTCAGCGAGTTCAACTGGGACGACGCGATTGACGGCATCCTGGTGCAGTCACCGCTCCCGCCCGGTATGGGTGGTGACGCCGAGCAGCGAATCTTCGATGCGATTGATCCGACGAAAGATGCCGACGGATTCCATCCGGTGAACGTCGGGCGCCTGACGCAGCGTCGCCCCGCGCTCGCGCCGTGCACGCCGTCCGGCGTGATCGCGTTGCTGGATAAGTATGGCATCGAGATTTCCGGCCGGCGCGCCGTCGTGATCGGCAGAAGCGACATCGTTGGCAAGCCGATGGCGATGCTGCTGCTTCACCGGCATGCGACCGTGACGGTCTGCCATTCACGCACCATAGACCTGCCTGGGCTCGCCTCGGAAGCGGACATCCTGGTGGCGGCGATCGGACGACCGGCTTTTGTCACGGCAAACTTCGTCAAGCCTGGCGCTACCGTCATTGATGTCGGCACGAACGCGCTGACCGACCGCGACCAGGTAGTGGCTATCTTCGGCAAGGAGAGTCGGAAGCTGAAGGCCTTCGACCGGCGCGGCCACGTGCTCTCGGGCGACATCCACCCGGAGGTGGCAAATGTTGCGGGCGCTCTCACTCCGGTCCCCGGTGGTGTTGGTCCCCTGACGATCGCCATGCTGCTGTCGAACACGGTTCGCGCGGCCGAGGCGCGGCACGGCCCGTAGCAACGCGGCCTGGGGCGTCACGCGAGGGTGCGGCAGAGCAGGTCCACCTGCCGTGCGGTCTCGTCGAAGGATCCGTCGGTAGTGATCAGGAGGGAGGCCCGCGCCACCTTGTCGGCTACCGGGAGCTGGGCGTCGATGCGCTGGCGCGCTTCCGGCTCGGAGAGGTGGTCGCGCGTCCTGACACGCGTGAGCTGCGTCGCCGGATCGCAGGCAACCACGACGACACGGTCGAACTCGCCGTCACGTCCCGTTTCGAACAGCAGGGGGATGTCGGCGACCGCGAACGGTGGCGGGTCGGGCATCGCGAGACGTGCGCGGAACCAGTCGTTTATTGCCTGACGGACCGGGGGATGCACAAATCCCTCCAGGTCGGCGCGCGCGTTGGGGTCGCCGAAGACGATGGCGCCCAGGCGTGCGCGGTCGAGTCTGCCGACGGGGTCCATGACGTCCGCGCCGAACCGCTCGCGGATCGCCCCATATGCCGGCTGGCCCGGTTCCACCACCGCGCGTGCCACCGCATCGGCGTCGATAGTCGGAACGCCGCGGGCTTGCAGCAGGCGCAATACGTAGGACTTGCCGGTGGCGATCCCGCCGGTCAGTGCCACCCGCAGCATGATGGTGGATCCCGCTCGCCACCGCCGGCGCCGGCAGTGGCGAGATCACGCAGGTGCTTCCTGCGGCTCCTCCGCGTCCTCGGTCTCTTCGGTGTCCTCCGCCGGAGCGATCCGCTCCTCGACGAACGTGTTCCACTCATGGCATTGCGGGCACTGCCAGAGCAGCTCGGTGCTGCGGTAGCGGCATCGCATGCAGATGTGCGGGTCGAGGTAGAAGACCGACTCGTGCGTCAGAGACATGTACCGGTGTACCAGGGCCGTATTGAAGTCGACGGCCATCAGCGATCGCCAGATTGCCAGGTGTACGGCGAGCGCGTGAGGGTTGTGGACGAGCGAGTCGAAGAAGAACTCGAGGGCCTGACGCTGCTTGCCCTGCGCCGCCAGGTGCTGGCCCAGCGTCAGCCGTGCCCGCCAGTCCTGCGGGTTGGCGTCGATCAGCCGTTGACAGAACTCGACGAAGCGCCCGTTGCTTCCCGCGACGGCGTACGCCTTCTCCAACCGGTCGAACGCCAGGTACGAACGTTCCGGCGCGGTCCGGCTGATCTGCTCCCAACGCGTAATTGCCTCTGCCGTCCGTCCCTGCTGCATCTGAACATCGCCCAGATTGAGCGAGGCGGGCACGGTCCGGCTGTCCAGTTCGAGCGCGCTCTCGAAGTGGCGGATCGCCTGCTCCGGCGCTCCCTGGCGAATCGCTTGCAGGCCCAATTCGTTCTCCAGGAATGCCAGGATCGCCTGATCGCGCGGCTTCTCCACTTCCGGGGCGATGTTGGTGATCCGTTGGCGAATCGCGCGGGCCTCCTGCCACTGCTGTTGTTCCTCATGGATCTTCTCGAGGTTCAACAGTGCGTACTGATTTCCCGGGTCCAGCCGCGTTACCTCGGAGAACGCCTCAAACGCCCGATCGATGAAGCCGCCGCGCTTGAAGTCGAGGCCAAGACAAAGCAGGACATAGGCCTGTTCCATCTTGGTCAGCTTGGGCCGCTGTAGTAGCCGCTGATGCAACTGGATCGCCTTGCTCACCTGTCCGCGTTCGCGGTAGAGGTTGCCCAGGATCAGGTTGATCTCAAGGGCCGTCGAGTCGAGTCCCATCGCGCGGGTCAGTTCCTCTATGGCGAGGTCGATCTGGTTGGACACGAGGAAGTTCAGACCGAGGATGTAATGCGGCGACTCGCGTATTTTTCGGCGATCGATCCAGCGACCGTCCTGCAGCTTGTAGCGCTCCCACGCCTTTCCGGTGGCGAGGCCGATGAGCAGTGCCACGATCGAGACGAGCAGCAGCAGCGTGTCGGTCATCCGTGTCTCCTGCCCGTCAGAACAACTCCGTCTTCCAGAGATCGTGCAGGTGGATCAGCCCGACAATGCGGCGTTCGGCGTCGACCACCGGGAGCGAGGTGATGCGACGCCGCTCGAGCAGGTGGAGTGCCTCCGCCGCAAGGGTACCCGGACCGATGGTCAGCGGCTCGGCGGTCATGAGGTCACACGCGCGTTGGGCAGAAAGCGGCGGGGACTCGGCGCGCGTCGGCAGATGGCGGCGCAGGTCGCCGTCGGTAACGATGCCGGCAATCACGCGGTCGGCGCCAGCGACACAGGTCATGCCGAAGCTGCCGTCGGTCATTGCCGATACGACCTCGTCGACGGGCGCATCGGGCGCGACGACCGGCACCTCGCCTCCTGAGTGCATCAACTGATCGACCCGCAGGAGTCGTTTGCCGAGCTGGCCTCCGGGATGGAGATGCACAAAGTCCTCTGCGCGGAAACCCTTACGGACAAGCAGCGCCATCGCCAGCGCGTCGCCCAGGGCGAGGGCGGCGGCCGTGCTCGCGGTTGGGGCGAGGTTGAGCGGACAGGCCTCACTCGACACGCTGCAGTCAAGGGCGACGTTGGCGGCTTCTCCCAGCGCGCTCTCGACCTGGCCGGTCAGCGCCACCAGGCGCGCATCGAGGCGGCGGACTATCTCAATCAGTCGCATCAGTTCCGGCGTCTCGCCGCTCTGTGACAGCGCGACGATGACGTCCGTCGGGTGAATCGCGCCCAAGTCTCCATGCACGGCCTCGGCGGGGTGAATGAAATACGCCGCAGTCCCGGTGCTCGAGAGCGTCGCCGCAAGCTTGCGCGCGATGATGCCCGACTTTCCCATGCCGGTCACGATGACACGACCGGCGTCCGCGGCCAGCAACTCGACTGCCGCATCGAAACGATCGTCCAGCCTGTCGGCGATCGCAGCGACCGCCTCTGCCTCGATGCGGATCACGCGCTGCGCCAGCTCGATGTTGCTCGCCGTAGTTGCGGGTGCGTCGGGGCGGCTCATGGTGCCTCTCCCGCGCCGGTGGTGGCGAGCGGCCGGCGGGCCGCTTCGGCAATGGCCGCGATCCGTTGCAGCAGTGGTTCGAGGCGTTCCAGAGGCAGCGCATTCGCGCCGTCGCTCCGCGCATGGGCCGGATCGTCATGGACCTCGAGAAAGAGACCGTCCACGCCCGCCGCGACACCCGCCGCGGCGAGCGGCTCGATGAACTCCGGCCGCCCGCTGCTGGCGCCGTCGCCGCTGCCCGGCATCTGAACGCTGTGCGTTACGTCGAAGACGACCGGGCGGCCGAGGGATCGGAGCCGTGGGAACGACCTGACGTCCACGACCAGATCGTGGTAACCGAAAGCGGTGCCCCGTTCGGTGACGAGCACGTGGTCGTTCCCCGTTGCGGTTGCCTTTGCGATCGCATGCCGCATGTCGAGCGGCGCCATGAACTGCCCTTTCTTCAGATTGATCGGGCGGCCGGTGGCGGCGGCGGCGGCAATGAGATCGGTCTGACGCGCCAGCAACGCCGGTATCTGAAGGATGTCGACTACTTTGGCGACGGGCTCCGCCTGTGACGGTTCGTGGATGTCGGTCAGCACCGGCACATCCAGCTCCGCCTTTATGGCCGCCAGGATCTTCAAGCCCTCCGCCAGGCCGGGGCCGCGAAACCCTCGGATCGATGTCCGATTCGCCTTGTCGTAGGACGCCTTGAAGACGAACGGGACGCCGCACCGGGCCGTAATGCCCCGCAACGCGCGCGCCATGCCCGCAGCGTGTTCGGCGCTCTCGATGACGCAGGGCCCCGCGATGAGCGGCAGTGGTCTCCCGCCGCCGAACGTGACACCCCTGGCTGTGACCGTACGCACGCCTTCATTATAGGAAGTGCGGGCTCGGGCGTCCGCGCTTCCTTGGACCTAGATGATTCCCGCAGCGGCGCTCCGCGCGGTTACCTTGTGCTCGTACGCTGCGCGAACGAACTGCGCGAAGAGGGGATGAGGAGCGTGCGGCTTCGATTGGAATTCCGGGTGGAACTGGACGGCGACGAACCAGGCGTGTCCGGGCAGCTCGATTGCCTCGATGAACTTCCCATCGGGCGAGCGGCCTGAAAACACCAGCCCCTCTGCCGCAAGCCGCTCTTCGTAGGCACGATTGAACTCGTAGCGGTGTCGGTGCCGCTCAGCGATCGCGGTTCGGCCGTACGCCAGGTGCGCCCGGGTACCGGAGCGCAGATCGCACGGATAACTGCCGAGGCGCATCGTGCCCCCCATTTCGTCGACGCCCAGGAGGTCACGCAGCTTGTAGATGATCTTGTGGGGCGCCGCTTCATCACACTCGCTCGAGTCGGCGCCGTCCAGTCCGCAGACATGTCGGGCGAACTCCACCGCCGCCCACTGAAAGCCGTAGCAGATGCCGAAGTACGGGATGTCGCGCTCGCGTGCGATCTGGGCTGCGCGCATCATGCCGCGGGTTCCCCGGTTGCCGAAGCCTCCCGGAACGAGGACGCCATCCGCCTCGGCAAGCCCCAGGTCGTCGTCGGCCGCCTCCAGGGTTTCGGCGTCGACCCATTCGATCCGGACCTTCAGCTGGTGCCCGAAGCCGGCATGCGACAGCGCCTCGTTCAGGCTCTTGTACGAATCCTCGTAACCGACGTACTTGCCGACAATGTGGATCGTGACTTCGTCCGTCGGATGCTGGATCCGCTCGACCAGCCGTTCCCACGCTTCCATGCGACGGATGGTGTCCGGAAGGCCCAACTGCTTCAGGACAATGCGATCCAGGCCTTCGCCGGCCAGAGCGAGCGGTACCTCGTAGATGCTGTCGACATCCTTCGCCGTGATTACCGCCTCCTCGGCGACATCGCAGAAGAGTGCGACCTTGCGCCGGATTTCCCGGGGCAGTAGCCGGTCGGTCCGGCAGAGGAGGATATCGGGGTGTATGCCGAGCGAGCGGAGGTCCCGGACGCTGTGCTGGGTCGGTTTTGTCTTCAGTTCGCCCGCAGCCCCGATGAACGGCACGAGCGTCAGATGCACGTACAACGTGTTCTCGCGACCGAGATCCTGTCGGAGCTGGCGGATCGCCTCGACGAAGGGCTGGCTCTCGATGTCACCCACGGTTCCGCCAACCTCGATGAGAACAACGTCGACCTGTCCCTCGCGCGCCACCGCCAGCATCGCCGCCTTGATCTCGTTCGTAACGTGCGGGATCACCTGTACGGTGCCGCCCAGGTAGTCGCCCCGGCGTTCCTTCTCGATCACCGAGAGGTAGATCTTCCCGGTGGTCCAGTTGTGCTTGCGGGTGGTGACGGTGCTCGTGAAGCGCTCGTAGTGGCCCAGATCCAGGTCGGTTTCTGCACCGTCGGTGGTGACGAACACCTCACCGTGCTGGTAGGGGCTCATCGTTCCGGGGTCGACGTTGACGTAGGGGTCGAACTTCTGGAGCGTGACCCGGTAACCGTGCCCTTCGAGCAGCGCGCCCATCGACGCGGCGGCAAGGCCCTTGCCGAGCGACGATACGACGCCGCCGGTAATGAAAATGAACTTCACCGGGTGGCCGGCGTCTGTTCTGGGTGGCTCGCTCGTGCGCACCATGGTCACCGTTGCGCGTCCGGAATCGTATGGCACATGACTTGGGTCCTCAGGTGGCCGGGCCGCGCCCGACAACGCGGCGCACGCGTTCGAGGTCGTCCGGCGTGTCTACTCCAATCGGGGCGGCGTCGGTGGCGAGGAGGCGAATCCGGAGTCCGCTCTCGAGCGCGCGCAACTGTTCGAGCCGCTCGGCACGTTCGAGCGGTGTCGGCGGCGTCGAGGCCAGCGCCAGCAGCGCGGTGCGGCGCCAGGCGTACAGGCCGATGTGCTTGCTACCGAGCGCTCCAGCGGCGACGGCGGCTACGTCCACACGGTGCGGGATCGGCGCGCGCGAGAAGTAGAGCGCGTCGCCGCGCGCGTCCGCCACGACCTTCACGACATGCGGACTCTCCAGTTCGGCCGGATCGCCTATTGGACAGCACGCAGAGACGATCTCAAGCGCCGGTTCCCCGGTGAGGGCGGCGACGAGCCGATCGATCAGTCCGGGCTCGACGAGTGGCTCGTCCCCCTGAACGTTGACGATCACGTCCGCATCAAGGTCGCGGGCCACTTCCGCCAGCCGGTCGCTTCCGGTCCGATGATCGGCCCGGGTCAGGCGTGCGTCGCCGCCGAACGCCATGACTGCATTGGCAATGCGTGAATCGTCGGTCGCGACGATCACCTGACCGATGGTGACCGCCTCGGAGGCGCGGCGGTACACGTGCTCGATCATCGGCCGGCCGCATATGTCCGCCAGAGGCTTGCCGGGAAGCCGCGTCGAATCGTAGCGGGCTGGAATGACAACGGTGGCGACGGTGGCGGGTGACGGCGCAGGGGCCGGATGCGCGCCCAGCGCGGCAGGGTGCACGGCGAATGGTAACACGGTGCGCCGGGACGGGCATGTCCGTGCAGCGTCGGGCGGCCGGGGCCGTCGGCGGCGCTGCATGGCACGTTCAGGTACGCTAGGCTGGTCGGGAACGGATCAGCAATGTCACCTTGGCGTGTCGGCCTGCTCGTTGCGGGGAGTGTTTTCGTCGCCGCTTGGTTCGCTGCGGCGACCACCGTGCGACAGGGTGATCCGTCAGGATCGGATGGCGCCCCAGCGGTTGCACCGGCCCCCGCGGCTGCGGGGTACGCCGAACTTGAGGCGTCACCCGATCTTGCCCGGTCGATGTCGCGCCTGCGCGAACGTCTCGCCACCGCGCCCGCGCCCCGAATCGGAGACCGCAACCCATTCAGATTCGACACGCCCGACTTGTCCGAGGTTGCGGCGCCGCCTGATCCGCCTCCACTGCCGGGCGCCGCCTCGAGTGATGGCGACACGCACGAGGAGTTCGCGGAAGTACCGGCCGATCGGTTCGGCATCGTGCTCTCTGGCATCGCCACGTCAGTTACCGCGGAGGCGGAGCCGGCGCTCACGGCAATCCTGACCGTCAGGACCGGCGAGGTCCTGTTGGTCCGGACGGGTGACGCGCTTCCCGGCGGCTGGCGTGTGGCCCAGGTGACCGAAACCGCGGTCACGCTGGCGAACGCGGAAGGCGTCACGCGGCGCCTGGATCTGCCGTAGCGCCTCGGGCGGCGCGCCTAACCGCTTGCGGTCAGAGGCGTACCATGCATGCCGTCTGCACGGCGGTCGCGTTTCGGATCTCGTCCAGCACGGCTTCGCTCACCTCGGGTCCAGGCGCCGTGGCGCCCTGGGTCCCGACCCGGACCATACCGATCGCCCCTGCGTCATTGCGTCCAAGTGCGAAGGTCGCGATGTTGATCCCGTGCCGCCCCAGGATCGTGCCCACCTCGCCAATCACGCCGGGACGATCGTCGTTGCGGATCACGATTAACGTTCCCTTGTCGAGGGGCACCTCTACCTCGACGCCGTCGAGACGGACCAGGCGGGGCTGATCCGGTTCGAACACCGCACCCTCGGCCCAGTATTCGCGGTCGTCCGCATGCAGCTTGAGGGAAATCAGACTGGTGAAGTTGCGCGGTCTGGAACTTCGGGACTCGACGATCTCCAGTCCGCGCCGCTCAGCCACCGAGCGCGCGTTTACCAGCGTGACCGCTTCGGACAGCATCTCGCCGAAGAGTCCGACGAGGGTGGATCCGACCAGCATCTCGTGCGTTGCCTCTGCCAAAGTACCGTAGTACCGGAGACCGATACCGCTGATCCGCCCGCCCGAGAGTTGCGCCAGGAGGCGGCCCATTCGCTCGGTCAGGGTCAGGTACGGCTGCAGCCGCTGAAACTCTTCGGCGTTGACCGATGGGTAATTGACCGCGTTCCGAACGATGCCGGCCCGGAGGTACTCTCGTACCCCGGTTGCCGCCTCCAGACCGACCAGTTCCTGCGCCTCCGCCGTCGCGCCTCCGATGTGCGGCGTAGCAACCACTTCGGTCAGCCCGGTCAGCACAGTCCCCGTGGGCGGCTCCTCGCGAAACACATCGAGGCCGGCGCCGCTTAGGCGGCCCGCGGTGATCGCCTCGGCCAGTGCTGTTTCGTCTACGAGGTCTCCTCGCGCCGTATTGATGATCCGGGCGCCAGGCTTGCAGCGCGCGAGCAGTTTGCGGTCGACGAGCCCCCGCGTTGCATCGGTTGACGGCATGTGGAGGGTGATGAAGTCGGCCTGCGCCACCAGCGAGTCGAGCGCCACGAGTTGAATGCCGAGATCGGCCGCCACCTGCGCCGCGATGAACGGGTCGTGGGCAACGACGCTCATGTCGAACGCAAGCGCACGGCGTACCACTTCTCGGCCGACCCGCCCGAGGCCCACTACGCCCAACGTCTTGTTCCGGAGCTCGGCGCCCTGGAGGGACCGCTTTGTCCAGCGTCCAGCCTTCATGTCGGTATCGGCCCGGGTGATCGATCGGGCGGACGCAAGCATGAGCGCGAACGCATGCTCCGCCACGCTGACACTGTTGGCGCCAGGGGCATTCAGGACCAGGATGCCGCGTGCGCTCGCGGCGTCGAGATCGACGTTATCCACACCGGTCCCGGCGCGCGCCACGACGCGCAACCGTGGTGAGGCGCTGATCAGTTCGGCTGTCACGCGCGTAGCGCTCCGGACGATCAGGGCATCGGCGTCGGCTACATCGGCCGACAGTTGCTCCGGCGACCGGCCGCGGCGCGCGTCGACCGCCCAGCCCTCTGCTTCGAGCAGCTCGACGGCGGAATCCGGCAGCGTGTCGGGGATCACGATCTTCATGGGACGGCTACGGGTCAGGAACCATGGGTGCGACGGGCTCTGGCGCCGATGGCGGGTTCATGCTGCCGGACGAACGGCACGCCGGGTGACGTGGTTACAGTATAATGCCCGTTTTGTTGCCGTGGCGACAACCGACACAGGGGGCGTCCACGGCGCGGGCCGGCGCTCGCATCACGATAGTGCAAGTCGCTGGAACGGTCCGCGAAAGGCGGTTTGTCTGCACCCGAGAGCGCAATCTTCCACACGGTTTTCCACATTTTCTGTTGAAGACTCCACATGACCAACTTCAAGCACCTTACGCCTCCCGCCGAAGGGACCGCCATTACCCTGCGTGACGGCGCGCTCGCCGTTCCGGACGATCCAATCATTCCGTTCATCGAGGGGGACGGCACCGGTCCCGACATCTGGCGGGCGTCGGTACGCGTATTCGATGCTGCTGTTGCGAAGGCGTACGGCGGGAAGCGTCGCATCGTCTGGTTTGAAGTGCTCGCGGGCGAAAAAGCGCACGAACAGACCGGAGAGTGGCTGCCATCGGACACCATCGAGGCCGCGCGCGCATACAAGGTGGCTATCAAGGGTCCGCTGACGACGCCTGTCGGCGGCGGCATACGGAGCTTGAACGTCGCGATTCGCCAGCTCCTCGATCTGTATGCCTGCGTCCGACCGGTCCGGTACTTTAGCGGTACGCCGTCGCCGGTCCGGAACCCGGACCAGATGGACGTCGTGATCTTCCGCGAGAATACCGAGGATGTTTACGCCGGCATCGAGTGGGAGGAGGGGTCGCAGGCTGCACGGGACATCATTCGCTACCTCCAGAACAGCTACGGAAAACGGATCCGGCCCGACTCGGGCATCGGCATCAAGCCGATCTCGATCACCGGGAGCAAGCGCCTGATCCGAATGGCGATCCGCTACGCGATCGACCACCAACGGACAAGCGTGACCTTGGTACACAAGGGCAACATCATGAAGTTCACGGAGGGAGCGTTTCGCGATTGGGGCTACGCCCTGGCGAAGGAGGAGTTCGGCAAGCAGACGATCGGCGAGTGGGATGAAGGGGACCGGGACGGCAAGGTCGTCATGAAGGACAGGATCGCCGACAGCATGCTCCAGCAGGTGCTGACTCGGACGTCGGAGTACGACGTCATCGCTACCACGAACCTGAACGGCGACTACCTCTCGGATGCGTGCGCCGCGCAGGTGGGCGGCCTCGGGCTGGCCCCCGGCGCGAACATCGGCGATGAGGTCGGCTTCTTCGAGGCAACCCACGGCACCGCTCCGAAGTACGCCGGCAAGGATGTAATCAACCCCAGCTCGGTCATTCTGTCGGGCGCCATGATGTTCCGCCATCTGCAGTGGAACGAGGCGGCGGACCTTGTCGAGACGGGCATCGAACGGACGATCATGGCCAAGACGGTTACGTACGATCTCGAGCGGCTGATGACTGGAGCGACGAAGCTCAGGACATCGGAATATGCCGACGCCGTGATCGCCAACATGTAAGGAACAGCCGAATGAACCGCAAGGTCTCCATCATCGGATCGGGCAACGTTGGAGCCACCGCCGCCCGCAGCATTGCCGACAAGGAGCTGGCCGACGTTGTCATCCTCGACATTCTCGAAGGGGTGCCCCAGGGGAAGGGGCTCGACATGCTCGAAGCGTGCCCCGTCGAGGGGTCTGACGCACGCGTGCTCGGAACGAACGACTACGCCGATACTGCCGGTTCCGACCTCGTGGTGGTCACCGCCGGTCTTGCGCGCAAACCGGGCATGAGCCGCGACGATCTGTTGACCAAGAACACTCAGATCATCAAGAGCGTGACCGAACAGGTGATGAAGCACTCGCCTGACTGCATCATCGTGCCGGTTACCAATCCCCTCGACGCCATGGCCCAGGTCGTCTATCGCGTCAGCGGGCTGCCTCGCGAGCGGGTGATCGGGATGGCCGGCGTGCTCGACTCCGCCCGCATGCGGGCCTTTATTGCCGATGCCCTCGACGTGTCGGTGGAGAACACGCACGCCTTCGTCCTGGGTGGCCACGGCGACACGATGGTGCCCCTGCCGCGCTATTCGACAGTGGCCGGAATACCAATCACTGAACTTCTCGACGCGGCGGCGATCGATGCGCTCGTGCAGCGGACAGCGCAGGGTGGCGCGGAGATCGTCAAGCTGCTGGGCACCGGCTCCGCGTACTACGCGCCGGGTTCCGCAGTGGTTGAGATGGTCGAGTCAATCCTGAAGGACAAGAAGAAGATCCTCCCGTGCTCGGTTTTCCTTCAAGGCGAATACGGCATCCGCGACCTGTTCGTCGGCGTTCCGTGCAAGCTGGGCGCCGCGGGTCTGGAGCAGATCGTCGAGATCGAGCTGACCGCGGACGAGTCCGCCGCGCTCCAGAAGTCCGCCGCTGCTGTGCAGGAGCTGGTGCAAGTCATCAATATGTAGTCGGGCGGCGCCCGCCGACGCCTTACCTCCGCGTCCCGTGAAGATCCACGAACACCAGGCGAAGGAACTGCTTGCCGCCGCTGGCCTGCCGATTCCGCGCGGCGATGTGGCGCGTACTGCGGAGGAGGCCCGCGAGATCGCCAGCCGGCTCGGCGGGCGCGTCGTCGTCAAGGCGCAGATTCATGCCGGTGGGCGCGGCAAGGGAGGTGGCGTTCGGGTCGTGGACGACGTTGTGGCGGCCGAGGAAGCGGCGAGGGCGATGCTCGGCATGACGCTCGTGACAGTGCAAACCGGCCCAGAGGGGCGTGAGGTCGGACGGCTGCTGATCGAGGAGGCGCTTGACATCGCGCAGGAGATCTATGTCGGCCTGGTCATCGATCGGAAGCTGCAGCAGCCGGTGCTGATGGCGAGTGCCGCCGGCGGTATGGAGATCGAACAGGTGGCGGCGGACACGCCCGAGCTCATTCACCGTGCGCGGATTGATCCGGGTACCGGACTACTCCCGTTCCAGGCGCGCCGCCTCGCCTTCGAGCTCGGACTGGCCCGCCGCGTGGCGACCGGCGTTGCCGCCGCGATGCTTGCGGCCGACCGAACGTTCCGTCAAGTGGATGCCTCGCTGCTCGAGATCAATCCCCTGGTCGTCACGCGCACGGGCGAGGTCCTGGCCCTCGACGGAAAGATCACTCTGGACGATAGTGCACTGTTCCGCCACGCCGACCTGCGCGATTTGCGGGACCTGGGCGAGGAGGATCCCCTGGAGGTGGAGGCGTCGAAGCACGCGCTCAACTACATCCGCCTCGATGGGACGATCGGCTGCATGGTGAACGGCGCCGGCCTGGCGATGGCGACGATGGATATCATCAAGCTGGCCGGAGGCGAGCCGGCGAACTTCCTGGATGTGGGTGGCGGCGCCAATGCCGATCAGATCCGGAACGCGTTCCGCTTGCTGATTGCCGACGAGAACGTCCGCGCCGTGCTCATCAACATCTTCGGAGGTATCCTGCGCTGCGATGTCCTCGCCGAGGGGGTGATTGCGGCGGTACGCGAACTGGAGGTGGCCCTTCCGGTAGTGATCCGGATGGAAGGAACCAACGTCGAACGCGGGAACGCGATGCTGCAGGCAAGTGGTCTCAACTTCACCACGGCAGCGTCGATGGGCGAGGCTGCCGAGCGGGTGGTAGGGCTCGCCGCGGTATGACGCGGACGAAGGGTACATGGCGATCCTGATAGACGGGACGACGCGTCTTCTCGTGCAGGGATTGACCGGGCGCGAGGGAACGTTCCATGCCCGGCAGGCGGCCGCGTACGGGACAACGGTCGTCGGCGGTGTGACTCCCGGCAAGGGCGGGACGATGCACGAGGGTTGGCCGGTGTTCGATACCGTTTCGGCGGGGGTCCGCGAAACCGGCGCCGACACGTCGGTCGTTTTTGTACCACCCGCGGCGGCAGCCGACGCGGTGATGGAGGCGGCGGAGGCGGGTATTGGAGTCGTCGTCTGCATCAGCGAGGGTATTCCCGCGCTGGACATGGTCCGCGTGATGGCCTATCTCGATGGTCGGCCGACGCGCCTTGTCGGCCCGAACTGTCCCGGCATCCTCTCGGTCGGCACGGCCAAGGCCGGCATTATTCCAGGACATATTGGAAGGCCCGGTCCGGTCGGTATTGTCTCGCGGAGCGGGACACTCACCTACGAGGCAATGCATCAACTCACGCGCCTCGGACTGGGTCAATCCACGTGTCTCGGTATTGGCGGGGACCCGATCATCGGCACCAGCTTCGTTGATGCGCTCGCGCTCTTCCGCAACGATCCGGCAACCGAGGCGGTGGTGCTGATCGGGGAAATCGGAGGGACCGCAGAGGAAGAGGCGGCCGCCTGGATCGCGAACCACTTCGACAAGCCGGTTGTAGGCTTTATTGCCGGTCGGACGGCGCCGCCGGGCCGGCGGATGGGTCATGCCGGCGCCATCATTGCCGGCGGCAGGGGGACCGCTGCCGAGAAAATGGCGGCCCTCGAGAAGGCGGGCGTCGCCGTCGCCGAGAGCCCTGCCGCGATTGGCGAGACGATGGCGCGCGTCCTCGATCGCTGAACCGCGGGGTGTCCACCGCCAGACAGCCGTGAGTTAGTGTAAAATCAAAGGTTGGGTGCCTTCCTTGGAATCACGCCATGGCGCTTCCTGACGTCGACGTCGACGATCGCTCTGCAACGGCCCACAACGGCCGCATCACCAACGATTTCAGCATTCAGGTCGCCACCGTCAATGGCTCCGGCAGCCAGACGGCCAATCTGGTGCTTCTCCGCTCAATTTTCTCCATGGGCGTGCCGGTCTCCGGCAAGAACCTGTTCCCGTCGAACATCGCCGGGCTGCCGACCTGGTTCACGATCCGTGCGAACGGGGAGGGCTACATCGCCCGCAAGCGGAAGGTGGACATCCTCGTCGCGATGAACTCGGAGACGGCGAAGGAGGATGTGCTGTCGCTCGAACGCGGCGCCGTCGTCGTATACGACGAGCCGCTCGCGCTGGATACGCTCCGCGATGACCTGGTCTTCTACCCCGTTCCGTTCGACAAGCTCGTCGTGGGAGTGACGACCAACGTCAGGCTGCGCCGCCTCGTGCGCAACATGATCTACGACGGTGTGCTGGCCAGACTGCTCGAGATCGACCTCGCCAAGATGGAAGCGGCCCTGCAGAAGCAGTTGGGACGCAAGCCCAAGGCGGTCGCGCTGAACCGACAGGCGCTCGACGTCGGCTTCGCGTATGCCGATCAGCACTTCGAGAAGCGTGATCCGTATGTGGTTGCGCCACTCGACCGGACGGGTGGCCAGATCCTGATCGAGGGGAACGCTGCGGCGGCAATCGGCGCGATGATGGCTGGAGTCACCGTCGTGACGTGGTACCCGATTACTCCGTCCTCGTCACTCTGTGAAACTCTCATCGATTATCTCCGGAAGTACCGCATCGACGAAGAGACCGGCAAGGCGACGTTCGCCGTCGTGCAGGCGGAAGACGAAATTGCGGCGCTGGGAATGGCGATCGGCGCGGGCTGGGCAGGAGCCCGCTCGATGACGTCCACCAGCGGGCCTGGCATCTCGCTCATGAGCGAGTTCGCGGGCCTCGGCTACTACGGAGAGGTGCCGACGGTGATCTTCAACGTGCAGCGCGTGGGTCCGTCGACCGGGCTGCCTACCCGCACCGCGCAGGGCGACATCCTGACAACGGCGTTTCTCTCGCACGGCGACACGCGCCACTTGATGCTGTTCCCGTCGTCGCCGCGAGAGTGTTATGAAATGGCGATTGAGGCCTTCGACCTCGCCGAGCGGTTCCAGACGCCGGTTTTCGTCATGGCCGACCTCGACCTGGGAATGAACACGTGGATGTCGGAGCCGTTCGAGTATCCGGAACGGCCGTTCGATCGCGGCAAGGTGCTCGACGCCGAGACACTGGAGCGGATCGGCAGGTTCGGCCGGTACCGTGATGTGGATGGTGACGGTGTCCCGTACCGCACGCTGCCGGGCGACCACCTGCCGGCGTACTTTTGCCGCGGCTCGGGTCACAACGAACTGGCGCAGTACAGTGAGCGTCCAGACGACTATCAGCACAACGTAGACCGCCTGGTAAGAAAGTTCGAGCAGGCGCGCAGTTGGATGCCGACGCCGGAGCACAACGAACGGCGCGAGGCGACCGTTGGCATCATTGCCTACGGCACGAGCCACTGGGCCGTAACGGAGAGCCGCGATCAGCTTCGCTCCGAGGAGAATCTGGAGACCTCGTACTATCGCATCCGGGGATATCCATTCCGGCGGGAGCCGCTCGCCCGGTTCATCGAGCGGCATGATCGCGTGTACGTCGTGGAACAGAACCGGGACGCGCAGATGCTCAGTCTGATGAAGTTGGAGCTCGCGCCCGAGTTGACCCGGCGGCTTCGGAGCGTGCGGCACTACTCGGGTCTCCCGATCGATGCGCGTTCCATCACCGACAGCGTGCTGGTGCAGGAAGGCCTGCGGATCGAAAAGGTATCACCGGGCCGGCGCGTGCCGCACGAAGCTGGCGTCGGGGGCGAGTAGGCCGACGGGCGGAACGAGTTCGGGTAGATCGGGAAGCAGGCAGCGGGAACTTCGGAACGGGCGACAACGGAGGCGTTCGTGGCAACGGCATCGAGAGGAAGCACATCGCACAGACCGCCCACCGGAGCGGTCAATCGAATCGGTCTCGACAAGAAGTCGTATCGAGGATCGAAGACGACGCTCTGTGCCGGTTGCGGCCACAACGCTGTCTCGGAGCGGATCATCAGCGCCTGCTTCGAGATGGGTGTCGAACCGGAGCGCGTGATCAAGCTGTCGGGGATCGGCTGCTCCAGCAAGAGCCCGGCCTATTTCCTCGGTGAGGCGCACGGTTTCAACGCCGTGCATGGCCGGATGCCGTCTGTTGGCACCGGGGCGCTGCTGGCCAACCGGAACCTCGTGGCAATCGGTGTCAGCGGCGACGGGGACACCGGCGCGATCGGCATAGGGCAATTCGTACATCTCATGCGACGCAACCTGCCCATCATCTACATCATCGAGGACAACGGCTGCTACGGCCTGACGAAGGGGCAGTTCTCGCCGACTGCCGACATCGGATCCAGAGCGAAAACCGGTGTAGTCAATGAACTGCCGCCCATCGACACCTGCGCCCTCGCCATCGAGCTTGGGGCTTCGTTCGTCGCCCGCTCGTTCTCTGGCGACAAGAAGCAGCTTTCATCCATCCTGAAGGCGGCGCTCAGCCATCGCGGCACGGCGATGCTGGACGTGCTTTCGCCCTGCGTCACCTTCAACGACCATGAGGGCTCCACCAAGAGCTACGCCTACGCCAAGGCACACGACGATCCACTCGAGGAGATCGATTTTGTGCCGCACTTCGAGGAAATCGACATCGATTACGAGCCGGGCGTCGTTCAGGAGGTGGAGCTGCACGACGGTTCGAGAATCTACCTGCGCAAGCTGGAAACGGAGTACGACCCGCTCGACAAGGTGCGTGCTCTCGCGGCGCTCGAGGAAACCCGGTCAAGAGGTGAGTTCGCAACCGGCCTGATCTACGTCGAGCCGAAGAAGACGGACTTCCTGACGGCGCTCAATCTGGTGGATGAACCCTTGGCGATGTTGCCCCAGTCGCGCGTCCGTCCGAGTCCGGCGGCGCTCGACGAAATCATGGAGTCCCTCCGGTAGGCGGCGCGCCGCATGCAACGGACGCTCGCAATCATTAAACCGGACGCGGTCGCGGCCGGTCACGTTGGCGACATTCTCCAGCGTATTGAAGCCGAGGGGTTTGCCATCCGGGCCATGCGGTTGGTCCGGCTCTCCCAAGCGGACGCCGAGGGGTTCTACGCCGTCCACCGCGACAGACCCTTTTTCGCGAGCCTCACGGCGTTCATGGCGTCGGGGCCCGCGGTTGTGCTCGTGCTGGAGGCGGACGGCGCGATCAGCAGGTGGCGCGAGATCATGGGCGCGACCGATCCGGCGAACGCGCCGGAGGGTAGTCTGCGACGGCGGTTCGGAACCTCTATCGAGCGTAATGCTACCCATGGCTCGGATGCGCCCGACACCGCGGCTTTCGAGTTGAGCTACTTCTTCCGCCGCATGGAACTCGGCTGACCGGCTGGCGTGCGATGAGCATCAAGTCCGACAATTGGATCAAGCGGATGGCGCTGGAGCACGGCATGATCGTGCCGTTCGTGGAGGATCAGGTCCGTGAAGGGGTGGTGTCGTACGGCGTGTCGTCCTACGGCTACGACATCCGTGTCGCGGACGAGTTCAAGGTGTTCACCAACATCAACACGACGGTGATCGACCCGAAAGCGTTCGATCCGCGGTCGTTCGTCGACCTGAAGTCGGACGTCTGCATCGTGCCGCCGAACTCGTTCGCTCTCGCGCGCACGGTGGAGTACTTCCGGATCCCTCGGAACGTTCTGACGGTCTGCCTGGGGAAGTCGACGTACGCCCGTTGCGGCATCATCGTCAACGTCACACCCTTCGAGCCCGAATGGGAAGGGACGGCAACGCTGGAGATTTCGAACACGACGCCGCTCCCCGCCCGGATCTACGCCAACGAGGGGATCGCGCAGGTGCTCTTCTTCGAGAGTGACGAAGCTTGCGCTCGGTCATATGCCGACAAGAAAGGGAAGTACCAGGCCCAGCGGCAGGTTACCCTCCCGCGAATCTAGTTGCCCCGACCGCCGGACGTCGGGGTCCCGGGCCCGGAGGCTACCGGCGGTGCGTGGATAGGCGATTGGTCCGGGTGTTCCGGGTCGTCGATGCCGGCGCAAGGTTGACCAAAAAACCGACCCCGTAGTACGCTCTACAACCTGTCGGTCCGGCGCGCCGACACATACGTACGCGATCCCCGAATGCAAGAGAAGCTGGTCGAGCAGGAGCCCGCCCCGCGTGTGAACCCGTTGCGGGCGGCCCCTGCCCTGGCGGTACAGTTTTTCCTGATCCCTCTGGCCGTCGTCGGCATGGTGGTGCTGGTGTACGGCGGCTTCCGGTTGCTGATTACGACCGAACGGACACCGGAGGAGTTACTCACCGACGTTCGAGCAGGGGGACGGGAGCGACGCTGGCCGGCGGCGTACGAGTTGTCGCGTCTGCTGGCTGATCCGCAGACCGAGGCGCGGTATCCGCACCTGGCCCCCGCACTGGTGGAGGCCTTCGTCGACGCCGAGCAGGGTGACCCCCGGCTCCGCCGCTACCTGGCGCTGGCCATCGGTCGGCTTACCGCACCGCCCACGAACGCAGTGGACGAGTTGCGGACGGCGTTGGACGAGCCCGACAGCGAAACCCGCATCAGCATCATCTGGGCGCTCGCTTCGCTGGGGGATGCCTCCGTCGTCTCCGACATCGAGTCACAGTACGCCTCCGACGACCCCGGCATCCGCAAGATGGCGGTCTATGCGCTCGGAACGCTCCCGGCTGCGGCCGATCACTCTACGCTTCGAAACGCGCTCGACGATCCGGAGGCCGACGTGCAGTGGAACGCGGCAGTGGCGCTCGCCCGGCACGGCCGGGACGACGGCGTGACCGTGATCCGTCGGATGCTCGACCGGGAGTACGTCACGCGGATGGTCAGCCGGGCGGCGACCACGGAGGCGGCGCTCGATCCCGTTAGCGAAGTCATCGTGAGCGGACTGCAGGCGGCTGCGTCGATCGGCTCAGTCGATTTGCGGCCGGCCATTGAGGCACTGAGCGAGTCCGATGTGAACCTGCGGGTGCGCGAGGTCGCGATGAAGACCCTGGACGCGTTGAATTCGTCGACGAGGAGCCGGACCGGATGAATCCCCTGATTGCCGTCATCGTAACTGGGATCGCCATGTTTGTGGCGCATATCCTGGTGATCCTGCTATTCCGCGAGAAGCCGGCCCCGAAGCCCGCCGCGGCCAAGGCTCCGGCACCCGCGGTCAGAGCCCCCAGCCTGGCCGATCGGGTCGTTCCGCGCACCGCGGACGACATGTCCCCGTTGATGGGACGGCGCGGCTGGATGGGCCTCGCCTGGGGTGCGTTCACGGCATCGACGGCGGGCTGCCTGGCGGCCACGGGACGGTTCATGTTCCCGAACGTGCTGAACGAACCCCCCCAGCAGTTCACGATCGGTTTCCCCGACGAGTACGGGGAAGGGGTGGACGAACGGTGGAAGGACCGGTTTGGTGTCTGGGTCGTCCGGACTCCGTTTGATGACTATCACGAAGCGTCCGGCTTCTACGCGCTGCTCGTCACCTGCACGCACCTGGGCTGCACGCCGAACTGGCTCTCGGCGGAGAACAAGTTCAAGTGTCCCTGTCACGGCAGCGGGTTTCGGCCGACCGGCATCAACTTCGAGGGGCCGGCGCCGCGTCCGCTGGAGCGGGCGCGAATCGTGCGGGCAGAGGACGGTCAGATCCTCATCGACAAGGCGCGAAAGTTCCAGGAGGAGCTGGGGCAGTGGACCGACCCGGAGGCGTTTCTCGCCGTCTAGCCGGCGTGTCGGACACGACAAGCGACGAGCGAACGAACCATGGCTGACGCGAAATCGATTCAACCGCAGGACAGCGCTCTGGTGCGCTTCTGGAACTGGCTGACCGAAACCCAGGTCTGGACGTCCGTCTTCCGGCACGCGGCTCCCATCAACGACCGCAACCGTGTGCTGGTAATGCTGTCGAACGTCTTTTTACATCTGCACCCGGTCCGGCTGAAGAAGCACGGCGTCCGGCTCCGCTACACCTGGTGCATGGGAGGATTGAGCTTCTTTCTTTTCCTGGTGCTGACGTTCACCGGCGTGTTGTTGATGTTCTACTACCGGCCGACCCTCGAGTACGCCTACTCGGACATCGTCGGACTACGCGAGCATGTGCCGCTCGGCATCATGCGCGAGATGCACCGCTGGGGTGCGCACGCGATGGTGATTACCGTCTGGCTGCACATGTTCCGGGTCTTCATGACCGGTAGCTACAAGCCGCCGCGCGAGTTCAACTGGAACGTCGGCGTCATCATGCTCGTGCTGACGCTGCTGCTCTCGTTTACCGGCTACCTGCTGCCATGGGATCAGCTCGCGATCTGGGCCATTACGGTCGGTTCCAACATGGCGCGCGCCACGCCGTTTCTCGGCTACGAGGGGCCGGGCGCATCGCTGCTTGCGATCGGCGATGTCCAGTTGATCCATGCGGCGGACGACGCGCGGTTCGCCCTGCTCGGCGGCACGTTCGTCGGCGAAGGCGCGCTGCTGCGCTTCTACGTGCTGCACTGCGTGGCACTGCCCCTCGTAATTGGTTTCCTGATGGCAGTGCACTTCTGGCGTGTCCGGAAGGACGGAGGAATTTCGGGGCCGCTCTAGACCGGCGGACCCATTGGAGCGGCAAGACGCACGGAGCAGACACCCACGATGGACGGGATCAAGGCAGTCTTCAATTTCCTCGCGGACCCACGGCTATTCTTCATCCTCTCGGTCGTGGCGCTGGTCTTCATCGTCTGGAAGCGGGAGCTGTTCGCGAGGAATACCGTCGGCTACGGCCTCATGGCGTTTCTTGGCGCCTTCTTCCTCTTCGGCCTGACGGACGAGAACTTCGTCCTGATCATCGCCAAGCCGGACAACGTGCCAATCGTCGCACTCATCTTTCTGGTGATCTTCTTCACCTGGTACGCGATGCGCGAGGCGGTTCGGAACGATCAGCGGATGGCGACGGGTGATGATCCGATTGAGAAGCAGGAATCCGATCGGGTCTGGGTCTGGCCCGACCTCGTGTACACCGAGCTAATCGCACTCGTGCTCTGCAGCGCCGTTCTGGTCGTCTGGTCGATTGTGCTGGAGGCGCCGATCGAACAGCCCGCGAATCCGGCCAACACGCCCAACCCGTCGAAGGCGCCGTGGTACTTCCTGGGTCTTCAGGAGATGCTGGTCTACTTCGACCCGTGGCTCGCGGGCGTCGTCCTGCCCAGTCTGATCATCGTCGGGCTGATGGCGATTCCGTACATAGACACCAACCCGAAGGGTAACGGCTACTACACATTCAATGAACGGAAAGCCGAGATCACCATCTTCCTGTTTGGATTCGTCATCCTCTGGTCGTCACTGATCGTTCTGGGTACGTTCCTGCGCGGACCGAACTGGAACTTCTTCGGACCGTTCGAGTACTGGGACGTCCACAAACTGGAAGCGCTCAACAACGTGCAGTTGTCCGAGTACCTTTGGGTGCGTGCCCTCGGCACTTCCCTGCCTGACAACATCCTGTTGCGTGAGGGACTTGGCATCATCCTGTCGCTCGCCTATGTGACGGTGCTGCCCTACGTCCTGGCCCGGACGGTCTTCAAACGGTACTACGAGAAGATGGGTGCGACACGGTTTTACGTGGGCGCATTCCTGTTCCTGATGATGCTGTCGCTGCCGATCAAGATGCTGAGCCGGTGGTTGATCAACCTGAAGTACGTCGTCTCCATCCCGGAGTTCTTCTTCAATATCTAACTCTGACCCATGGCCAAGAAGAGCGTCGGACACGCCTACAACATCGATTTTCTGAACGTCATTTTTGCGGCGTCCAGCCTGTTCCTCTTCTACACCACGATCTGGATGGTCTTCGACGACTTCGATCGTGAATGGAAGGGTTACCAGCGCAACTTCGTGCTGCTCGAGGAGTACGTTACCTCGCTCAGCCTCCAGGCCGCGCAAGCCGGCATCGATCAGGATCGGCTGCAGGAACTGAACGCGGAGCGAGCGGCCGCCGAACAGCAGCTGGCACAGAACCGGGCCCAGGTGGACGAGCTCGAGACGCAGCTTGCCGATGTCGAGGCGGATTTCTACCGGACAAACCAGGAGTACAACTTCCTGAAGGCGGACTACGACGTCGCACGCTACGACTACGAGGAGTTGCGGGAGGAGCACCCGGACGATGCCGAGGAGATCCGCCCAGAGATCGACGCGATGTACGAACGGTGGGTCGATCTGGGAATCCAGGTGGAGGACCTCACCGCGCAACGTGACGGCCTGCGCGCGCAGATCGGCCAGTTCACCGGGGGTGTAACGAATGCCGACAGCGAGATCCGCGAACTGACGGCGGAAGCAACGCGCCTCGCCGAACGCGTGGCCGACTTGCAGGTCGACTTCGTGGGAGATGTCCTGCTGAACGCGCCGTTGCTTGACTTTATGGCGCCCAGCCTCACGGTGCAGCAGACCATCACTCCAAACGTCGTCGACGAGTTGAACTTCATCCGCTTCCAGAAGATGGATCGTTGCACGTCGTGTCACATCGCGATCGACCGGGAAGGCTACGAGGGCTATCCCCAGCCGTACCGAACACATCCGAATCTGGACGACTACGTCGGCAGCGCGTCACCACATCCGCTCGCGCAGGTGGGGTGCACCGTCTGCCACGAGGGAATGGGGCAGTCGATCGGCTTCGTTCACGCGTCGCATACGCCCGGCAGCGACGAGCAGATGCACGCCTGGGAGGAGCAGTACGGGTGGGACGTGCCGCACCTTTGGGACTATCCGATGCTCCCGACCGACATGACCGAAGCGTCATGCGCGAAGTGCCACCGTCAGACCGTGCACGTGCCGGAAGCTGAGAACCTGAACCTCGCCTACGGGCTGTACGAACGGGCGGGCTGTTACGCCTGCCACACGACCACCGGCTTCACCGACCTCCGCAAGCCGGGGCCGGACCTGACGAAGATCGATGCCAAGCTGACGCAGGAGTGGGTGGCGAACTGGATCCGCGATCCGCGCGCGGTCAAGTCGAGCACCTGGATGCCGCGCGTCTGGTACAACTCGAACACCAGCTCGCCGGAAGACCTGGTGCGCAGCGAGGTGGAAATCGACGCCACGGTCGCGTACCTCTTCGCCAATTCGGGCGACCACGAGTTCGCGGTTACATCGCCGCCAGCGGGCGACGCCGAGCGCGGGGAGGCGTTGGTCAGCGCGGTCGGCTGCCTGGCGTGCCACATCACCGAGGATATGGACCGGCTTGCCGCGGGCGCCCGGCGGACCTTCGGCCAACCGCTGCAGAACATCGGCAACAAGACCAGTTACGAATGGCTGTTCGACTGGGTGCGCGACCCGCGCCACTTCAGCGATGAGACCTACATGCCGGACCTGCGGTTGACCGATCAGGAAGCGGCCGATGTCGCGACGTACCTGGCGACGCTGGACGGTCCGGAGGGTCGGTCGGCGGAAGCGACCTACACGCAGGAGGACCTTACCGCGACGTTGCTCGACTACGTCCGTTCGGTGCTGCCGACCGCGGAGGCGGAGGAGCTCGTGGCGGGCTTGTCGCCGGAGGAACAGCAGCTCGAGCTGGGGCAGCGCGTGATCGGCCGCTACGGCTGCTTCAGTTGTCACGAGATCGAGGGCTTTGACGGCGCTCAGCCGATCGGGATCGAGCTCTCCGAGGAGGGTTCCAAGCTGTTGCCGCGGCTTGACTTCGCGTTCGTTCACGATATTCCCCACACCAAGGTGGAATGGTTCAAGCAGAAGATGCGGGATCCCCGCTCCTTCGACCGGAACCGCGTACTGCAGCCGCTCGAGAAGCTGCGAATGCCGGACTTCGGGATGAGCGAGGAAGAGGCGACACTGTTCGCGACGGCGATCATGAGCTTTCAGACGGACGTGCAGCCGCTTGCGGCGCAGGTGCCCGGCTCGGCCCGTAACGACGCGTTGCGCGAAGGGCGCAATCTGGTGCGGCGGCGGAACTGCGTCGCCTGCCACGAGATCGAAGCGGACGGAGGCGACTACGTTCAATTGGTGGATGATCCGTCCCTGGCTCCGCCGCTGTTGACGCCGCAGGGCGCGAAGGTACAGCCCGACTGGATGTACGCGTTCTTCCAGGAACCGATTTCGATCCGTCCCTGGCTGGACGTCCGGATGCCGACGTTCAGCTTGGAGGACGCGCACTGGAACACCGCGATCGACTATTTCGGGGCGATATCCGACACGGTCGGCGAATTCCGCACGCATCTGGAACTCACTGCCGCCGACGTGCCGCGCGAGGGAGAAGAGCTGTTTGAGTTGCTGCGGTGCCAGCAGTGCCACGTGCTCGATACGATCCCGGCCGATCAACCGACGGACAACCTTGCGCCCGATCTGCGGATGGCGTACGAGCGGTTACAGCCTGAGTGGATCATCGACTGGTTGCGCGCACCGCTGGAGATTCAGCCTGGGACGCGGATGCCGATGTTCTGGACGGAGTTCCCCGCCTCGCCGTACCCGCAACTGGACGCCGACGGCCCCGCCCAACTCGAGGCGATTCGCGACTACATGCTCACGTTCCGGGGCGGTCCGAGTCCGCTGGGCGGGAACTAGACGTCCAGAGTGCCGGGGGCCTCGTTGCCGGCCACCGTAGCCACGGCCGTGTGGGTATCGACAAACGCGGCGCCTGCGGCACGCATTTCCTGGATCGCCCTGGGCCCGTCGCCGTCGTTCAGGCTGACCGCGGCAATCGCATCGGACACTACCCACACGCGCAGCCCCTGCCGGCACGCATCGAGCACCGATGCACGGACGCAGTAGTCGGTTGCCAGGCCGCATACGATCAGGTGGCCGACACCCTCGGATGCCAGCGCGTCACCCAGGCTGTCGCCTGTCGTGTCCACGGTGCCGTCGAACGCCGAGTATCCGTCCGCGTCGGGCGCCGTTCCCTTGCTCACGACCGCCGTGCCGTCCGGCAGCGCAAGATCCGGGTGGAACGCCGCACCGTTGGTTGCCGCAATGCAGTGAACCGGCCAGACGCCTCCACCCTCGATGAAGTGAGACGACCCGTCCGGATGCCAGTCGCGCGACGCGAAGATGGGCGTGCCGGCCGCGCCGAACGCAGCCAGCATCCGGTTGATTGGCGTTACGACGACGTCGCCACGGGGCACCTCGAGTGCACCACCCGAGCAGAAGTCGTTTTGCACGTCCACTACCAGCAAGGCGTATCGAGTTCTGTCAGACATGGGTGGTAGATTACACGTCCCGAACGGCAGCACGTGACACGATCGATGCCCACGGCACTGTCTACGGACCTGTACGAGCTGACGATGGCCGCGGGTTACCTCCAGGGAGGTGTCGCGGGTCGAGCGAGCTTCGAGCTCTTTGTCCGCGACTTGCCGGCCGAACGTGGGTACCTCGTGGCCGCAGGCCTGGAACAGGCCCTTGGCTACCTTGAGGCCCTCCGTTTCAGCGCGGACGAGATTGCCTACCTTCGCACGGTGCCGGGTCTCTCGCGCGCGCCGGCAACGTTCTTTGAGGATTGCTTGCCGGCCCTGCGGTTCACCGGCGACGTCCAGGCGGTCGCCGAGGGGACACCGGTCTTTCCCAACGAGCCGTTGCTCCGCGTGACCGCACCGATAATCGAGGCGCAGATCGTCGAGACGGCGCTGCTGGCCACCGTGTTGTTCCAGACCGCCGTGGCGAGCCGCGCCTCACGCATCGTCCGGGCCGCCGCTGGCCGGCCGGTCTTCGAGTTCGGCGCGCGGCGGGCGCACGGCGTGGAGTCGGGCATGCTTGCCGCGCGCGCTGCGTGCATCGGTGGATGTTCTGGCACCTCCGATGTCGAAGCGGGGCGCGCCTTCGACCTGCCGATCTCGGGCACGATGGCGCACTCCTGGGTGATGACGCATGCGACCGAGGCGGAGGCATTTGCGCGGTTCGCCGACCTGTACGGAGATCACGCGGTACTGTTGATCGATACCTACGATCCCCTCGAGGCCATCGCCCGGATCGCACAGGCCAAGCTGCGGCCGGCCGCGGTCCGGATCGATAGTGGAGATCTCCTCGAGGGCAGCCGGGCAGTGCGGGCGCGACTGAATGCCCTCGGACTGACGGCGACGCGGATCTTTGCCAGCGGCGATCTCGACGAACACCGGATCGGCGAGCTCGTGGCGAATGCCGCACCGATCGACGCGTTTGGTGTCGGCACGTCGCTCAGCACTGTCTCCGACGCGCCGGCGTTGGGCGGGGTCTACAAGCTGGTTGAGGTGGAACAGGAGGGTCGTACGAAGCCGGTCATCAAATTGAGTCGTGACAAGGTCACCCTTCCGGGCCGCAAGCAAGTGTGGCGGGTTTCCAGCCCGGACGGAATCAGTAGCCACGACGTTATCGGCTGCCACAACGAACCGGCCCCCCGGGGCGCCGAACTGCTCCTCGTCCCGATCATGGAAGGGGGGAAGCGGCTGCAGGCGACAGCGTCAATAGACACTCTGCGCAAGTACTCGACCTGCGCCGTTGATCGCCTACCGATGGGCACACTCCGCCTCACTGATCCCACACCCTATCGGGTGGATATCAGTGACACACTCGCGTCGCTCGCAACGGGGCTCGGCTACCAACCCGTCGCCTGAGACCAAACACGCCGCCAACTCGCGAATCTGACCATCCGCTATCCTACAATCGCCCCTTCCCCCGGGAATATCGTATGGAAACCACGGACAGACAATCGGGGCAGATGAGTTTGCCGCCAGCGCTGGTGGATGCCATGGCTGGTGAGGCGGAGGTATGGACCGCCAGTGCGTGGCTCGGACGGCTCTGGCAGCGCGACGGCGCGCTCTGGACGGGGCAAGGGGAAGGGCAGTGGCTCGGCTGGCTGGACGTTCCCGCGCCGGGCGGCACCGAAGCGCGGCGACTCGTGAGCCTCGCTACCCACGTGAAGCGTGCTGGCCTTCGTGATGCAGCGCTTCTCGGCATGGGTGGATCCAGTCTCTACCCAGAACTCCTGGGCCGCGTTTTCGGCCGGGGGTCCGGGCTCGGCCTGCGTGTGCTGGATTCAACGGATCCGGCGCAGGTACGGGCATTCGCGGCGTCCATTGATCTCGACCGCACGCTCGTCATCGTCTCGAGCAAGTCGGGAACGACACTTGAGACGAACCTGTTTCTGCGATACATGCTCGATCGCTTGCGGATGCGTTTGGGCGAGCGAGCCGCGTGCCGCGTCGTCGTCGTAACCGACGCCGGCTCCGCGCTCGACGAACTGGCGGCGGCCGAGGGATACGGCGCTGTTTTCCATGGCGAGTCCAGCATCGGCGGACGCTACTCCGCCCTGTCGTACTTTGGCTTAGTGCCGGCCGCAGTCATGGATCTGGACGTGGACACACTGCTCGATCGCGCGCGGCGAATGGCGCTGGCGTGCGGCGAGGAATCGCCCGGCGTCGACAATCCGGGAGTGCGGCTTGGCCTGCTGTTGGGACTTGCCGCACAGGCCGGCCGCGACAAGCTCACGCTGATCGTCTCGCCCCGTCTCGACGGCATGGGCGCCTGGATAGAGCAGTTGGTCGCCGAGTCAACCGGCAAGCAGGGGCGGGGAATCGTACCCATCGACGGTGAAGTCCTGGCCGAGCCGTCGGCCTACGGAGACGATCGACTGTTCGTCTCTGTCGCGCTCGCCGAGGATGGCGACGGCGCGCGTGACGCGGCGCTCGACCGTCTCGCGGCAGCCGGGCATCCGGTGGTGCGCTACACGTTGCGCGATCCGCTGGACGTTGCCGCCGAGTGCTACCGCTGGATGTTCGCCACCGCGGTGGCCGGCGCGGTAATGGGCGTCAATCCGTTCGATCAGCCGGACGTGGAGGCGAGCAAGGCAGCGACGCGGGCTCTCACGGAGGGTGGGGGGAGCAGCCGTCGCCCGCGGGTGTCCGAGTCGCTGATCGCGCGGTTCGACCACGACCGGGGTGCGCTGACGGCGTGGGCGGGCGGTCCGTACGCTACAGCGCTCCGTCGTGCCGGGAGTAGTGCCGCGATCGAGCATCTTCTTGCCAGACATCTGCGGGGCGCGCACGGTGGCGACTATGTGGCGCTCCTCGCGTATGTCGAGATGAACGATGCCCACCGCGCACGGCTCGACCGCATCCGGTCCGACATTCGACGCGCCATCGGCGTGGCCACGACAACGGGTTTCGGCCCGCGTTTTCTCCATTCGACGGGCCAGTTGCACAAGGGTGGGCCGGCGAGCGGCCGATTCCTGGTAATCACGAGCCGTGATGGCGATGGAGACGTGGCCATTCCGGGGCATCCGCTCAGCTTTGGCGCCGTCAAGGACGCTCAGGCCCGGGGAGACTGCGCCGTGCTCGCGGAGCGGCGCCGGCGATGCCTGCGGCTGGAGATCGACGGTGACGTGGACGCCGGTCTCGAGAAGATCGCAACGCTCGTGGCGGCGGCGCTGGCGTGAACGCTGACGTGCTCGGGGCTACAATCTGGCTGGCAAGACTGGCTGCCAGGCTAGGCGCCCCGCCATCGGGGCGGCCGTTTGTCGAGGAACGCGGCGATTCCCTCTCGGAAGTCGGCGCTCGCGTAACAACTGACGATGAGATCCTGTCCCCGCGTTGATTCCATGCGGCGGTGTTCGTGAATCCGGCGGATCATTTCCTTGCTCGCGCGGATCGTGAGCGGCGCATTGGCGGTGATGGCGCCGGCCGCGTCCGTAACTGCCGCATCAAGGTCCTGGTGTGCCACGACCCGGTTTACCAGACCCACCACCGCTGCTTCGGCGGCATCGATGAGCCGGCCGGTGAACAGCAGGTCTTTCGCGTGCGCCGGTCCGATGAGATCGATCAGTCGCGCGTGGTTCGCGGCCGAGAGGCAGTTGCCGAGCGTACGAGCGATCGGCACGCCGAAGCGCGATCGGTCGGTTGCCACCCGCAGGTCGCACGCGATTGCCAGCGCGAGCCCACCGCCTGTCGCCGGACCGTCGATCGCCGCGACAGTCGGCTTCTCCAGGCGTTCGAGGCGACCGACCACGTTGTCGATCCGGCGCTCGTACGCGATGCCGTCCGTGCCGCCGTCGGTGCCGCTCCGGAACCCGGCGAACTGCGCGATATCGGTCCCGGCAACGAATGCGCCGCCAGCGCCCCGCAGAATGACGACCCGTATTGCCTCGTTCCGCTCGGCCATGTCGCACGCGGCAACGAGGGCGTCGTACATCTCCCAGGTCATGGCGTTGCGCGCCTCGGCGCGGTTGAAGGTGATGACGGCGTGCGCGCCGTCCGTTTCGTAGAGGACGTGGGGCGTGGACACAGATCAGACCTCCGGAACCGCAACGTCTGGTGTAGGCGCGACTGAACGACTCATGGCACAGGCACCGCTCGACGGCCTCCGCGTACTGGACGTGACGCAGGTCATGGCGGGGCCGTACTGCGCAATGCTACTGTGCGACATGGGGGCCGACGTTATCAAGGTGGAACCCCCGGCGGGCGATTCGTCTCGGCGCATGGCCGGTGGGCAGGGCGCCGAGAGTGCGGCCTTCAACGCGGTGAACCGGGGAAAGCGGGGCGTCGTCGTCGACCTCAAGACGGACGGTGGCCGCGAAGTCGCTGCGCGGCTCGCTGCTGCAGCCGATGTCATGGTAGAGAACTACCGGCCGGGTGTGATGGCCAGGTTGGGTCTGGATTACGCAACGCTCGCTGCTACGAACCCGCGGTTGATCTACGCGTCGATTTCCGGCTACGGCCAAACCGGACCAGCGACGGGCAAGGGGGGCTTCGATCTGGTGGCGCAAGGCGTTTCGGGATTGATGTCGGTTACGGGTGAGCCGGGCCGCCCGCCCGCGAAGGTAGGGGTGCCGCTCACCGATCTGGGCGCCTCGCTATTTGCCGTCTGTGGCATCCTGGCCGCGCTCCACCACCGGGAGCGCACCGGCGCGGGACAATACCTGGACACCGCACTGGTCGACGCCGGTGTTGCTCTGTCGGTTTGGGAGGCGACCGAGCTGTTCTCCACGGGCAACGTGCCGGGCCCGCTCGGGTCGGCACATCGGATGAGTGCGCCGTACCAGGCGATCCGCTGCGCCGACGGGTATATCACGCTCGGTGCGGCGAACGATCGTATCTTCGAGCGTTTGGCGCACTTGTTGGGACATCCGGAGTGGATCGACGACGGACGTTTCGCGGTCGACGGCGAGCGCGTTCGAAACCGCGAAGTGCTCGCCGATGCGATCGAAGCGGTGACGGTGGCGCGTTCGCGCAACTACTGGTTGGAGCAATTCGAGGCGCACGATATTCCGTGTGGACCGATCAACACTTACCGCGAGGTTATGCGCGACCCGCAGGTGCAGGCGCGCCACATGGTGTTGGAGACAGAGCACCCGACACTCGGACGGATCCGCACGCTCGGTACTCCTATCAAGCTGGCGAGTACGCCGCTTGTGCCCGGCCGGCCTGCGCCGCTCCTGGGCCAGCACACGGATGAGGTGCTGCACGAAGCGGGATACACGGCGAAAGAAGTGGCTGCCCTACGTGCCTGCAAGGCGGTCACGTAACGGGTCCGTCAGATGTGGCAGCCGCCAGTCGCTACCCGGCCCGCAACGGCTCCGCCGTCTACAGCGTGAAGCCGCGTTCGTCGTGCAGGGCAATGTCCAGACCGACCGACTCTTCCTCGGACGTCACCCTCAGCCCCATCGCCGCGTCGACCACCTTGATGATGATCAGCGTTACCAGGGCGCTGTAGACAATGGTTGCGGCAGCGCCGACAAACTGTAGCCAGACCTGGCCGCCGATGCCGCCGTCGAGTCCGGAGCCACCAAAGACCTGTGCGGTGAAGACGCCCGTCAGTATCGCACCCACAAATCCGCCGACGCCATGGACGCCGAAGACATCGAGCGAGTCGTCGTAACCGAGCGCCCGCTTCAGGTTGCTGGAGGCGAAGAAGCAGCAAATCGCAGACGCCGCACCGATGACAAGGGCACCGACGGGCCCCACCGTGCCAGATGCAGGCGTGATCGCAACCAATCCCGCGACGGCGCCGGTAGCGATCCCCAGGACACTCGGCTTGCCGTGCCGTATCCACTCGGCCAGCATCCAGGTGAAGCCGGCCGTCGCGGTCGCGATGTGCGTTACCGCCATGGCCATGCCGGCGACGCCATCGGCTGCGACCTGGCTACCAGCGTTGAAGCCGAACCATCCGACCCAGAGCATCGATGCGCCCACGACCGTCAACACCAGACTGTTCGGCGGCATGGGGGTCCCCGGATAGCCGTGCCGCGGGCCCAGAACGATGCACAGAACCAACGCCGCGACACCGGCGTTGATGTGAACGACGGTTCCGCCAGCGAAGTCGAGTACGCCCATCTCGCCGAGCCAGCCCCCGCCCCAGACCCAATGGGCTATCGGCGCGTACACGATACTGACCCAGAGCGTCATGAAGACCATCATCGACGAGAACTTCATGCGCTCGGCAAAGGCCCCCACCATCAGCGCCGGCGTGATGATGGCGAATGTAAGCTGGAACATCTGGAAGACGGTTTCCGGGATCGTCCCGTTGAGCGTTTCGACGCCCACGTCCGAGAGAAAGAACTTGCCAATCCCCACGAACGCGTTCAGCGATCCGCCGTCACCGAAGGCGAGGCCATAGACGTATACGGTCCATAGGATGGTCACGAGGCATGTGATGGCGAAGCACTGCATCATCACCGAGAGGACGTTCTTTACCCGTACCAGTCCGGCGTAGAAGAGCGACAGTCCCGGAATCGTCATAAAGAGGACCAGGACGCTTGACGTGAGCATCCAGGCGGTGTCGCCTGAGCTGAGCTCGTCCTGCGCCCAAGCGGCGCGGGGCGCCCCCGCCAGGACGGCGGCGGCGGCGGCGATCACGAGCGGACGTGATCTTGGCAGTCTGGACATCGAACACCTCGTCGGTAGCGCGGGGTCAGAGCGCACTGGAACCGGTCTCGCCGGTCCGTATCCGGACCGCCTGGCCGATGTCGGACACGAACAGCTTGCCGTCACCGATTTGTCCACTGCGGGCGGCGTTGCTGATCGCTTCAATCACGGCGTCGAGTTTGTCGTCGTCCACCACTATCTCCACCTTTGTCTTCGGGACGAAGTCGATGGAGTACTCGGTGCCGCGGTAAATCTCCTTATGCCCCTTCTGGCGGCCGTAGCCCTTGACCTCGGTCGCTGTCAGGGCACTGATCCCCAAGGCGAGCAATGCGTCGCGCACGTCGTCCAGTACGTGCGGCCTGATGATCCCAATGACCAGTTTCATGGGGCGACTCCTTCCTCAGGTGGACATAACGGGAGGGCCAACTATAGCAGAGGCACAAGTCCGCTGCGAACGCAT
>CAZJYU010000011.1:0-36231 GCA_964550305.1 uncultured Vicinamibacteraceae bacterium
CTTCAGCCGATGTCGTTACCTCCATCGTCCGCTCCGACTGCTACCGGCTGGAGCGACAGTTGCCGGGCGGGATTCGCGCCCGCTGTGGAATGGCGCCTTAGCACGGCGCACTGAGAAGTCCGGGCTAGGACCGGCACTGCCCCTGTGCTTGACCTCTCCGTGGCGGTGTCCACGCGCGAATTTTCGGCCACCGTGGCACCTTGAGGTGAGGTATTCTTCTCGCGCACGGGCAGCCGGCAGCAGACAATCACATTGGCATCCTACGATTGGATTCATCTCGAGGCTCCTGAAGACTACGACCGGCTCATCGATGTGCTGGATCCCGAGTTCGGTCCGAAGGCGATTGCCGACAGTCTCAAGTCCGAAGTTTCAGACGCCGCGAAGGGCGTGCTGATCGAGCACGGATACGTCGACAAGGACTACCGGAGCACCTTCTATAACTTCTATGCGAAGAAGGGTCGTCATTACCGAACTGATTGCGTCCGCCTCCACTTCTTCGATGGGACGGTCTGGTACGATGATGACCGGTCGGATATCGCGTGCAACGACATCCGCCCGCAAGACCATTACTTCGGGTACATTGTACTGAGGCCGACTATCGTTGCGACGTTGGGGCGCTCTGTGCTCTCACCCAACATCCGGCGAGGCGCTCGTGGTCGAGCGATTCAGTCTGTTCATTACGTCAACCTGCTTGGTCGTCGACTTCCCGTATGGGGGTTCCCCTCTATGGCCCAGCACGTTGACATCGCCGTGTGCGCTCACGTTTCCTGTTGGGCCATACTCCGCTACTACAGCGAGACGTTCCCACAACATCGAGAATACCTAGTCCACGACATCACGAAGCTCGTCGCCCCGTTTGACCCTGGCGGACTCGTGCCGTCACTTGGGTTCAGTGTCCGTGGTGCCGAACGCGTGTTTCAGGCGGCTGGTTGTTTTCCGGTGCTAGTCGGCAGGGGTGATTCCTCTTCCGATGAGGCCTTCTTCTCCCAGCTGCTTGCCTATCTCGAATCGGGATTCCCACTGTTCGTTGCGATGACCACGGAAAAGCACGCCGTCGTGACTGTCGGCTACAGTTGGCGACAATCGGCAGCGCCTGTCGGGACGTCCTCATCACACGTCTGGGCGCAAGTGGAAACACTACTGACCGTGGACGACAACCTTCTTCCCTATAGCACCGTTGCGCGGCAACCCAGCCGCAACGCAATGGGATCGCCATCGTATACAGCCGAGTCCTTCGAGGCCTTCATCGTCGCGCTGCCCGACAAGATCTACTATCCGGCCGATGCGATCGAAGCCTTCAGTCAACGGCTTGAACGATGGCTGGCACGAACCCGCGGACCCGACCAGAAGCCGCTCGAACTGCGGCGCTACTTCATCACAACCATTTCCCGGCTCCGAGAACACGCGAGAGAGAATCACACGTACCTGGGCGACGCCCTGTTGGGACTGATCATGCACCTCGACACAGCGCAGTTCGTGTGGGTTGTCGAGTACTGCAGTGTCGCGCAGTGGAACGACGGACTTGTTGCCGCAAGGGCGATAGTAGACGCCACAGCGAGCCCAACTGACAGAGTGCCAATATGGCTGCTTCACGATGAAGAGGTGGCACACGTCTTTGATCGTTCCGCCGCAGAGACGCGTCCCACATCCATCAACCTGGATCGCACCGCCCTCGGACCTCTGCCACGTATCGAACTCAACCTACGCCCGGTCGTCGAATCACCGGCATCCTCAAGTGGAACCGGAGAAACCCAGACACCTGGAGGAGACGAATGAACCCAAGGCTCAAGGAGTACTTGCAGAGGTTCCGATCGGTACAGGTGGACGAATCCATGCTCGAAGACCTGCGCCGCGAGATGGACGAGGCCATCCCGGAAATCGCGGAGAACATCAGACAGCGCGAGGAACTAGCTGCCGAATTGCGAATTGCCGCGTCGAGGCCAGCCCAGTCCAGGAAAGAAAACCGGGACTAGGAATTCGACGACGGCCGCTTGAGCCTTTCGTACGCCGTCCTGATGATGGCTTCGAGCGCATCAGCCCCACCCTCATCAAGATTCGGATCTGCACGGAGCAGCCTCGACACCATGGCAACTGGCTCCGGGGCCTTCTTCGGCGCGGCCGTGAAATCCACGGGGTTGAGGCCCGACCACGCGGACAACGCCGTCAGGCTGGCCGCATCGGGCTGCCGCCCCTTGGACATTCTGGAAAGCGTGGATTGAGAAACGCCCGTTTCTTCGCTTACCGCCTTCCAGCTGCTAGCGCGAGCTCCTACGGTCGCACTTAGTGCCTTGTAGAACGCTTCGAAGTCAAAGTTCAGACGCTGAGTCATTGTCAGGCTCGCTCATCGTCGCGCGCGGGAAGCCGGCAGGCTGTCAATCCAGCATCACAAGACGGCCAAGGCACCACCCGCACACGTCACCCCTCCACCACCGGAAGCTCGAGCGCGTCACCCATGGCGAGCCTGTGGACGCATTCCCTGCACTCAGGATCGCTGCGCGGCAGAACACGTTGCGCCTTACCACGATCGAAATGGAAGTGTTGGTAGGCTCCTTCGGCATCACCGGTTCGAAGGCCGAGGAAATCGAACAGGAAGTCGTTGACCGCATGGGCGGCAGCTACGGCGTTCAAGGTGATCACGCTCGGGTTGGGTTCCCGTACGCCGTAAGCCTGTTCCTTCCGTTCGCTGTCGGACTTCGCCTCTATCGCCAGTTGCGTCGGATCGATCAGGCCGTTACACCACAGGCATCCGTTGCCCGGCCTGACATGCCGCACTGCACACATCGCGTCTTCGAGTTGGCCGTCATCGCCCCGCCGTATTTTCGCGCCCATCTGTACCACAGGAATGAGGTACTGGTGGGCTAGCGCGTTGACCACGAGCCTAGCTCGCATGGAGTCGGCAGCGAGAAACATGAAGTCGCAATCGCGCAGCACTTGCGCAACTGACTGGCGGGCGACATCCCCAGCGATCGGTTCCAGCACGGCATCAATTGCCATCTCCCGCACGTGGCGAACAGCGATCTGTGTCTTTAGGTGCCCGGCTTCTACGTCGACTCGGGTCGCGCCAACCACCCGCGAAAGATTGCTGCTCTCGATCTCATCTGGATCGATGAGGACCAAGTTCCCAACTCCAAGTCGGGCGAGGTACTCTGCCACCAGCGAACCGACCCCGCCGAGCCCGACGACAGCGACCCTGCTCGCGCGCATAACGCGTTGTCCAGCCGTGCCAAACATCCGCACTTGCCGGTCATGTTCTGTGTCCGACTCACCCTCCCGCCGCGGTTGCGCGTAGAGCCTAGTGATTTCGTCGCCGATGACGCGATAGCTTCCTAGCGTTCGACGAGTGCCATCCGGCAGCCAGATGTCGGCCGCAACCGACCGCTGCCCGTACACCAGCGCACCGACCGGGACACCACGGCCAATGTCGAGCAACGCGGGATAGCCTCGCTCATGCGAGTCGAGATCGACTCGGCTGAACTCCACACAACGGTCGCTTCCGTGATTGTGGACGGCGAGGTATGCAAGGCCCAAGTCCCGGCATCGGAGAATCTCGCGATGAATGAAAGTGGGCGTCAGCGCCCGGTACCCGTATCGGCCTGGCACGTAGTCGGTGCCGAACTCTGCGGGCTGGACGTGCTGGACAAGCAACCGGAGCGAGGACCCATTGCGCACGATGCCCGCGTGCAGGATGGCACCGTGTTCGTCCCGGTCGCCGGGGAAGAGATGCTCCATGATCCGCTGGTGGAGCCCGCTTGTCACGAGGATGTCGCAACTCCCTTCTCTCATGGCAGTTCTTCCAGAAAACGCAGCACCTTCAAGAACTTGGCAACGGCCGTCTGCGGGTAGTTCTGAGTGTGGTTGTTTCGCCTAGAAATCTGTAGAGCCGGACGGCCAAAGAACTGCACTCCTGGCGTGACGGGCGCCGCGAAGACCACACCGTCGACGCGACGCACGTTCTCTCCCATGAATAGCGGATAGATGTCCGCATAGGGATAGAGTGCCGGGATGTGACCCCCAATCCACGTCGAAGACGGCTGGTACCGATCCCCAATGGCAACATCCTCAACGACGACATAGGCACCCCCGCTTCCGTCCTCCCGACTGCACACCGCCGAGGACGGAAACGCCCGCTTCAACTCCTCGATCGCATTCGCGACATGCTGCTTCACGGCAGAGTCCCTAGCTGTTGTCATCCGCGGCGATGGCGGTGAAGGCGAGGTGTTCAGTCAACGCAACCTTGTCGTCGTCGCCTACCACCTTGCTCGATCCATTCGGTAGCTGGACCTGCAGCACGAAGTTCAATTGAATGTTGACATCCTGCTTGACCGCCGCCTCCTTGATCTCAAGCCCCGTCGCCGGTCCGGCGGGCATCTCGACCTTGTGGTCGTTGACTTCAATGGTGATTATCTTGAGGCGAACGTCCTCAACCTCAGCGCCTTTCACTGTCATCTCGTGCCTCCTTCGGAAGGCGATTGCTCATGTGGAACAGCATAACAGTTGCCGATTGGCATGTCAATTGCTTGTCGGCAAGCTCTGCCGCCGCCATGGTTGTGTCGAGGTGCAGGGCATGCCCTCTCTCCCAGCGAAAGGGAGGACAGTGTCGTTCATCTCTCGGAAAGATCAACCTCAGCCAGGCCTTCGCGGGCCAGACGGTGGGGGTCAAGCAGGTCGACGAGCACATCTGACTCAGTTTCATCGGATACGATCTCGGCTACCTTGACGATCAGGCCTGTCGGCTCGAACCGATCGAGAATCCGTTTGGCCCGAGAGTGTTACCTATGTCTCCGGAATAACCTGTAACCCATGTGTCCGGATTGGATCCGTCGGGAATGGCGGTGAGGCAGGGATTCGAACCCTGGGAGGAGGTTAAAGCCCCCTCAACGGTTTAGCAAACCGCCGCCTTCAGCCTCTCGGCCACCTCACCGCAAGGCGGGTGCGAGCCGGAATCCACGCCGGAACCGACCGCGTCTCCTACGATATCGCACTTCCCCGGGCCCTCAAAGCAGTGGCCGCGCCCGCATCGACGAAAGAGTGCAAATTGTATGGTTGAACCATAGAATATGCATAATGTGGATTGATCGTCAGATTGAGCCGCTTCTGCTGCAACGGGCTGCAACCCGGCCGGCCGTCGTGCTGACCGGCGCCCGCCAGACCGGGAAGACGAGCCTGATGCGCCGGCTGTTCCCGAATCACGCCTTCGTGACACTCGATCTGCCGAGCGAGGCGGAGCAAGCCGAGCGCGACCCCGACACGTTTCTCGCACGGCACCCGCCGCCGGTCATTCTGGACGAGGTGCAGTATGCGCCGGGTCTCTTCCGCCATCTCAAGGCGGCCGTGGATCGGGAGCGCGGAAGCTACGGCGCCTTCCTTCTGACCGGGTCCCAACCGCTCGGCCTGATGAAGTCGGTTTCGGACTCGCTGGCGGGCCGCGCCGCCGTGATAGAGCTCGAGCCGCTCTCGTTCGCCGAGGCGAAGGGCGCGCATCCCGATCTGACCGCCGAGGAGTTCCTCGTGCGCGGTGGCTTTCCGGAGCTCTACGAAAACCGCGACATCGACGCGGAGGGCTTCTTCCGGTCGTACGTGGCGACATACCTGGAACGGGATCTGCGGCACTTGCTGCAGGTTACGAGCCTGCGCGACTTCGAGCGCTTCGTGCGCGCGGCAGCGCTGCGCTCGGCACAGTTGCTCAATCGTGCCGACCTGGCGCGGGATGTCGGCGTAAGCGGCGCAACCGCTGGCGCCTGGTTGTCGGCGCTCTCGGCGTCGCATCAGGTCACGCTGCTGGAGCCGTGGTTCGCGAACCAGACCAAGGGGCTCGTCAAGCGGCCGAAGCTGTACTTGCGCGACGCGGGGCTTGCGGCGTTCCTTTGCGGGGTACACACCTCCGAAGCCTTACGGTCGTCGCCCCTCGCCGGCTTCCTGTGGGAGACGCTCGTCTGCGCCGAAATCCGCCGAACGCAGTCGAATCGCCGCGGCGGCTGGGAGTTCCGTTTCTGGGCCGACCGCGCGCGGGAAGCCGACTTCCTGTTGCATCGCGCGGGGACCTTCCACCTGGGTGACGCCAAGTGGACGGAGCATCCTGACGCGCGTGACGCGTCCGCGCTCCGCCGGATCGCCGGCGAGCTGCCGCCCGGCTCGGTCCGCTCGCTGTCGATCTTCTGCCGGGCTCCGAACGCCTATCCGCTGGACGGCGACGCACACGCCGTCCCGCTCGGGACGCTAGAGGCTCTGGCCGACTGGGCGTAGGCGCCGCCGCTTCGCTCAACGCCTCGACCTCGCTCGTACCAGATGAAGCGCATTGCACTCTCTCAACGGATGACCCACAGCTCCCTCTGCGGCCCCGAGAGGTACTCGACCCGTCCGTCCGGGTGAACGATGGTGTCCTCCTCGCGCATGATGTCGACGGACTGTCCGTCCCATTCGGGGATGGGAACGGTCACCGCGAACTCGAGGGAAATCCACTCGCCGGCGCGGAGCGGGAAACGGGGGTGGTCGCCATAGCGTTCCGGCCAGTCGTGGATCATCCAGACGCCGGCGTCATGGACCCAGTTGCCCTGGGCATGGGAATAGACGAGTGACTCGATCCCCTCGTCGGCCGCGCGCGACTCGGCCGCCGTCTTGATCTCGATGCCGAGGCGACCCACCTGGAATTCGCCGACGATGATCTCCGCCATGCGGTTCGAGCGGTCGAAGGCGTGCCGCAGGCCGGCCGGCGGTTCACTCTCACCATCGCGGAGCACGTAGGCCATCTTCTGCTGATCGGTTACGAGGCCCGAACTCCGAACGCCGAAGTCGACATGCAGAAGGTCGCCCCGCTCGATCACCGGATCGGCGCTGTCGTCCATCGGCTCGGCCCCGCGCCGCTGCAGATCGAGCGACGCCGGGAAGTTGAACTCGTAGGCGCGGCGCTTCCACTCCGCGGTAATCCAGTAGTGAACATCCATCAGCGTCGTGCGGCCCGGCGTGATGACCTCGTTGGAGAGCGCACGGCGCAGGATCTCGAACGTCGCGGCGCTCGCCTCCCGTTCGATCGCCTCCTCCGCCGGCGTGCGGGTGGAGACGTACTCCACCAGGAGCGGCTCCGACGAGACCAGGCGATCGCGGTACGGCGCGCCGATGGCGTCGATCAGGTAGTCCTTCAGCTCGGCCGTCAGGCCGTCCGCCATGCTGATCGTGCGCGACTGGTTGATGGCGATGCGCTGCGGATCGCGCGCCGCCACCCACGCCTCCAGGTGCGACGCGAGCCCCTCCTCGCCATAGAGCACACGCTCGTCGTAGAACGGGGCCAGATGATTGCTGAGGTGGGTGCCGATGGCGGCCGTCTCCAGCCCGCCCTCGCCAGCGTCGCGGAAGAGGTAGGCGTTGCGGTGGCCGTACCAGCCGGTGACGCCGTAGCCGCCGAAGAGTTCCAGCGCGGGATCGGGCGCGTTCTCGCGGCTCAGGATCATCCAGAGGTCGATGCCGTGCTCGCGCATCAGCGGAAGGAGACGCGTGCGCATCTTCTCCGCCTTGACGGCCCATTCCCGCTCGGTCCGTTCGCGGACCAGTTCCGGCGTCAGTTGCGCGGCGGCCGGCGTGGCCGCGGGCACGAGCAGCAGGGCGGCCGCAACGGCGGCGCCTGCCGCCGGGCATCGGTAGGCGGACCCAGACCGCCGGCTGGCTGCAAGTGCATCACCGACGGTTCGGCGCTTCATGAACGGACTATCCGCCGTAGGTGATCCGGTAGATGGCGCCCACCCGATCGTCGGTTACCAGCAAGGCGCCGTCCGGCATTACCTGCACGTCGACGGGGCGGCCCCAGGCCTCGTTGGTCGCCGGATCCAGCCAGCCCTCGGCGAAGATCGAGTAGTCGGTCACCCGATCGCCGTCGAGTGTGGCGACGGTGATGCGGTAGCCAGTATGGCCAGCTTCTGCCGAACGGTTCCAGGAGCCATGCTCGGCGATGAAGATCTGGTGGCGGTACTCGGGCGGGAACAGGTCGCCGGTGTAGAACCGCATGCCCAGTGCGGCGACGTGCGGGCCGAGCTTCTGCGCCGGCGGACGAAACTCGCTGCACGGGCGCGTGCTGAATTCCGGATCCTGGATGTCGCCCTGGTGGCAGAACGGGAAACCGAAATGGAAACCCGGCTGCGGCGCATGGTTGAGCGTGTCGGCGGGTCGCGTGTCGCCCAGCATGTCCCGGCCGTTGTTCGTGAACCAGAGTTCGTCGGTCTCCGGGTGCCACGCGAAGCCCACCGAGTTCCGGATCCCGCGCGCGTAGATCTCCAGCTCGCTCCCGTCCGGGTTCATGCGGGTGATGGTGGAGTAGATCGGCGCCGTCGCCTCGTGGTCGCAAACGTTGCAGGGCGCGCCAACCGGCACGTAGAGCCGACCGTCCGGCCCGAACGCGATGAACTTCCAGCCGTGAGCGCGGTCGCCCGGGAACGCGTCGTTCACCACCACGGGTTCAGGCGGTGTCTCCAGGTTCGCCTCGATGTCGTCGTACCGCAGGACGCGGCTCACTTCGGCGACGTAGAGAGCGCCGTCCCGGAACGCCACGCCGTTCGGTATGTTGAGGTCCGAGTCGATCGTCAGCACCCGATCGGCCGCCTGATCACCGTTGTCGTCGAGCACGGCGTACACGTTCCCCGCCCGTCGCGTGCTGACGAAGAGCGTGCCGCTCGGGCTGAGGGCCATCTGCCGCGCGTTCGGCACATCGGCAGCGTACACCTCGATCGAAAACCCCGGCGGCAGCGTCAGCCGGCGGAGTTCCGGCCGGCCCATCCCGTCCTGGGCCGGTACCGGCGTCGCGAGCAGTGCCGCGAACGCACTGCTGATCAGGATCGACACGATGCGGATCGTCATGAAGTAGCCCTCACTCTACTCGCGCCGTGCGCCGTTGCGTCACCCTGTGCCCGAACGGCGCCAACGGAGCGCCTAGTACCGGAAGAGGTACTGGAACTTCGCGAAGACGGCCCGGTTGGTCCGCTCCAACGTCGTGACATAGGGGAAGTACTGCTCCCCAATGCCGTCGCCGTCGAGGTCCTGGAAGATCAGGTCGCCCTGCCGGTAGCGATCGTCGAACCCGATGTAGAACGCGGTGCCGGCGTTGACACGGTAGGTGAACAGCACGTTCAGCCCCATCGTCTTGTCGTAGGTGTTGTACTCGACGATATTCCGGAACGTGAACCGGTCGGTGAACTGGTAGGTGTTGAGCGCACGCAGGATCTTCACGTCGAAGACCACGACCTCGCCGTCCGTCGGATCGATGAAGTCGCTCGTCCCGAGGTTGATCTGCGACTGGAAGCGCGAGAACGGACGAACCGTCGCGAAGAAGTTCCCGTCGCTCCCCCGGCCAAGGTACGGCAGCCGGTCACCGCCCGGGTAGTAGTTCACGACATCGCCGTACTGGTAATTGGCCCCGAACGACAGCCGCCGGCTGGTGTTCACCTGTGAGTTGACCGAGATTCTGCGCTTCTCGAAGTTGACCTCCCGGAACCGCTCCATCTCGTCCACGAACTCGACGTTGAAGTTGATGTTCCTGGCGAAGACGACGTTGAACCCGGCGCGGAGCATCTCGTCCTGGAGCGTGTCGTTGAAGGAGTAGTTCAGCATGTAGTTGATGCTGGGCCCCCAACTCACCACGGTAGACTCGGGCCGGAACATGTAGCCGATGCGGCTGAACATCCGCCTCTCATCCACCCGCCGCACGAAGCCGAGGTCATGCCTGAAATTGGGCGACAGGCTGTAGGCGGCGAGGAAACCGTTCCAGTGCCGGCTGTTGAGCCGCCACATCACGTCGAACATCTGGCCCCGTCGCCTGACTCCCTCGGTATCGAGATGGTCGGTCTGCACCGCCTTCATGCCGATCGACTGCGTCCGGCCCAGGCGGAAGTTGGCGTCGAGACCGCCCAGCGTGCTGTGGGTACCCATGAACGAGCGGTGCGTGAAGATGGTGCCGACGTACGACTCGGCGTACAGGTCGTAGCGCGCGCGGGCGGCAAAATTGTTGGACTTCTGCCCGTAGGCAGGGTCCCCGGGATCCACGCGGCCCGGCCCCTCGTCGTTCGTCGCCAGCACGCCGATCGTCGTATTGCCCACCTTGCCGGTCAGCCGGGCGCCGATTTCCGGGTCGACGATGTTCCGCGTATAGAGGAACGTGATCGGCCCAATCATCTGGAAGATCTCCGCTCCCTCGAGGAAGAAGGGCCGAAGTTCCGGGTAGCGGAGCGCGAACCGCTGGTTAACCTCAATCTGCGGCAGGTCCGTCTCGATCTGTGAAAAGTCGGGGTTGTAGGTGAAGTCCGCCACCAGGTTCGACGTGATGCCGTACTTCACGTTCAGTCCGCCTTCGGGCTTCAGGTCGCCGACCTGGTAGGAGGCCCCCTGGAGCTGTCCGAATCGGATGGCCGTGAACGTCGGAAGGAACTCCAGGTTACGGCTGAGCGACAGGTTGGTCATCCCCTCGAGGACGCCCATCTGCGTCAGGAAGCCGGAGACGTTCCGCGTAACCGGAGCCCAGACCTGAAACTCGTCCTTCCCCCGCACCTCGCGCACTACCTGGAAGCCCCAGCGGTGAGGAACACCGCCTTCCCGCTGCGGGTACCGGAGACTCTTGAACGGGATCGCCATCTCGGCAGTGAAACCATCCTCGACGATGCGGCCGCCGCTATCGAACAGCGTGTCCCAGCTCGAGTCGCCAGTGGGGATCTGTCCACCGCCGAAGAAGCCGCCGCCACCACCGCCGCCGCGGCGACCGCCAGTCCGGCCGCGCCCTCGGCTGCTGAAGCCGCGCGCATCAACCACCGCGTCCCCCTGGACGCCGTACCCGTTGACCGAGAAACGGTAGGCGCGCTGCTGATCGACGAACGTGTCGAAATAAACCGCGATATTGTCGTCCTCGAACGACTGATCGCGGTCGACGCGGTTTGCGCGCATCAGGCCCGGATCCGCGTAGTGCGCATGGACGGCGACATAGATGTTCTGCGAGTCGTAGGCGATCCAGACATCCGTTGCCTCGGTTGCCGGGGCTCCCTCCACCGGGTTCTGCTGCACGAAATCGGTGATATGGATCGCATCGCGCCAGATGGCGTCATCGAGGGCTCCGTCGATCTGCGGGCGCTCCGCCACGCGCGGCGGCCGGAGGGTGGGGCGCCCGGTAAGGATGCCAGCGCTTTCGGCCAGACCGAATCCGGCGGCTCCCGGGGAGGCCTCCCCGAACGCGATTCCGCCCTCGACACCGTTGGGTCGCGCCGGAGCGCCGGGCGGCGCGTTCTCCGCACGAGGCGGTGCGTTCTCCGGCCCATCACCCCCCACCCAACCGGGAACGGGGACCCCTTCTTCACTCGGCGGGGCAGACGGCGCGCCTCCTCGGGCGCCGGGACGGAACCGGCCCCCGACGTTACCGGCTCCGTTGCCCACACCGTTCCCGACGCCGTTGCCGATGCCGTTGCCGTTGCCGACGCCTCCCCCCGCGACGCGCTCGCCCGGCGCGCCGGACGGAGCCGCGTCAGACGACGCCGGTTCGGTCCGCGCCGCGGACGACCGCTGCGCGGTGACCGCAGGTGTGCGCCCTGCCGCATCGGCCAGCGCGGCGCCGACCTGCACGACGACCTCGTCCTGCAGCCCGAACAGATCCTCGATGCTGCCGTCCACCCTGATGGCGCCGGCGATGTCGCCGGTTTCCGGGTCGAGCACGCTCGCGGTGATCCGAATCTGGTCTCCCAGCCGCTGGTAGCCACCGGTCACCAACCAGGCCGCGCCGGCTTCCCGCGCCGTCTCGAGCGCCGCAGCGCCCCGCGTATCAGCGTCCGCCTGCGTACGGACCACCTCGATCCCGGCGATCCGGCCGATGTCCGTCTCCACTGTCTCGGCGATTCCGGCGCCGATCCATTCGTCTTCCGGTGAGCCGGAGATGTTCACGAACGGCGCCACGAGTACGCCGTCCGGCGTTTGCGCCCGCGCCACGTCGGGCGCCAGCAGGCCCAGCCATACGACGAACGGCACGAACGGCCTCAACACGCGCATGACTGAAGACCTCACTTCCACAAGGGCTCGCGGCTGTACGTGCTCGCCGCCCCGGAACCCCCTAGCATAGCCGATCTTGCCTTCCTAACCTGTTATGTAGAGACAGCATCGCTCCGCCTCTACGTTTACGCGCGGAGACAACCGGATCTCACGCATCCAGGCGGTCGATGATGGCCCGAGCCATGGCGCTGCAGGCAAGGGCCGGCTGGCGGCTGGGCGCGGGAAGATCCGCGGTGCGGCATCCATCCGCCAGGGCGGCGCCGATCGCCCCCTCGATGGCTGCCGCCTCGGCCTCCGCCCCAAGGGCATGGCGGAGCAGCATGGCGGCAGAGGCGATGGCGCCGATGGGGTTGGCGCGGTCCTGGCCGGCGATGTCGGGAGCAGAACCATGGACCGGTTCGAAGAGCCCGCCCGTGCTGCCGATGCTGGCCGACGGAAGGAGGCCCAGCGAGCCGACAACCGCGCCTGCCTCGTCCGAGATGATGTCGCCGAAGAGGTTGCCGGCGAGCAGGACATCCATCGACGCCGGCGCGGTGACGAGGCGCATCGTGCAGGAGTCGACCAACTGGTGCTCGAGCGTGACGTCCGGATAATCGGCGGCGACACGGGTCACCACTTCCCGCCAAAGGCGTGAGGACTCCAGAACATTCGCCTTGTCGACCGATGTCACCAGCTTCCGCCGGCCGCGCGCCGCGTCGAACGCGACTCGCGCGATCCGGTCGACCTCCGCCACGCTGTAGCGCATGGTGTCGAACGCCACGGTCCCGTTCTCGTTCCGGCCGCGCGGCTCGCCGAAATAGATGCCGCCGATCAACTCGCGGACGATCAGCAGATCGACCCCCGCGAGCCGCTCCGGCCGCAATGGACCCGCCGCGTCCAGGCCGGGCCAGACGCGCGCCGGCCGGAGGTTCGCCCAGACATCCAGAGCCCTGCGCAGCTCGAGGAGGCCCGTCTCGGGGCGGCGCTCGCGCGGACCCTCACTGAACTCGGGATCGCCCACGGCGCCCAGCAGCACGGCGTCGGCCGCGCGACAGGCGTCGAGCGTCGCGGGCGGCAACGCCGGATGGCCCGCGCGCAGGGCAACCGCACCGAACGGCGACCGGGTGAGGGTGAAGGCATGGTCGTACCGGACCGCGACGGCGTCGAGCACCGACTCGGCGGCATCGATGACTTCCGGGCCGATCCCGTCCCCCGGGAGCAGCGCGATGGTGGCTTGCATGCGGGCGGCCGATCAGGCGCGGTCGCCCGCGACGGCGGCAGATACCGCCACTTCGTCGGACCCTGCCTGGACGTGCGCGACGATGACGCTCACGTCGTCGTCCGGCACCGTCTTCTGCCGATCCGCCAGCGCGATGACTTCCCGGTACACTCGGTCCAGCTCGAAGCGGTTCAGGTCGTGCCCCAACTCCTCGCACCGCTTCCTGACGGCGTGCCGGCCGGAGTGCTTGCCGAGAACCAGGGTCGATTCGACGCCCACGTCCTCGGGCTTCATGATCTCGTAGGTGCGGCGGTCCTTGATCACGCCGTCCTGGTGGATGCCCGCCTCGTGGGCGAATGCGTTGCGGCCGACGATCGCCTTGTTCGGCTGCACCGGCTGCCCGGTCAACTCGGAGAGCAATCGGCTCGTCCGGACCAGCTCGGTGGTCTGGATCGAGGTCTCGAACGGCAGGCGGTCGGGCTTCACCTTCGTCGCCATCACGATCTCCTCGAGCGAAGCGTTGCCCGCCCGCTCGCCGATACCGTTGATGGTGCATTCCACCTGCCGGCAGCCGGCGCGCATCGCGGCCAGCGAGTTGGCGACAGCGAGTCCCAGATCGTCGTGGCAGTGCGCGCTGAAGATCACCCGATCGGCGTCCCGCACCTTGCCGCGCACTTCCGTGAAGAAGGCCTCGATCTCGTCCGGCGTGCAGTAGCCGACGGTGTCGGGCAGATTGATCGTCGTCGCGCCGGAGGCGACCGCCGCGTCGATCGCGCGGCAGAGGAAGTCGAGGTCGCTCCGGGTTGCGTCCTCGGCCGAGAACTCGACGTCGTCGGTGTAGCCGCGCGCCTGCGCGACGCAGGACGTGATCGCCGCGAGGCACTGCTCCCGGGTCATGTGAAGCTTCCGCTCGAGGTGCAGGTCGGAGGTGGCGATGAACGTGTGGATCCGCGACCGCTGGGCCGGGCGGAGCGACTCCCCGGCACGGTCGATGTCCGCCGGGTGGCACCGGGCCAGCGCCGCGATCACCGGTCCCGGAAGCTCGCTCGCGATGAGGGAAACGGCGTGGGCGTCGTCATCGGATGCGATGGGGAAACCCGCCTCGATGACGTCCGCGCCGAGCGCCGCGAGCTGGCGTCCGAGGCGGATCTTCTCCTGCGTATTCATCGAAAAGCCGGGCGACTGCTCGCCGTCCCGGAGCGTCGTGTCAAAGATGATCAGCCGGTCTGTGGCCATGGGAACTCCTGTGGGTGCGCTGACTCCTTCCTACTCTATCCCGCGTGGGAGGTGGTAAGTCAATATTATGTTACTTACGCTGTGATTAGAGAGACTTATGCAGTCCCCGACTTGCCCGGCCGCACGTTTTACCTTGAATTAACGATCCGGTGACCGGCCGGATATAAGGCGCCGATATCGTTCGACCTGTTCCGCCGAGGATGGGTCTGCGACCTACCACACGGCATGTTTCCACAAAACCGGAGGATTGAATTCATGCGCAGGATGGCAGTGGCCCTGTGTGCGCTGACGCTGGTGGCGTCGACGCCCGCCTGGGCCCAGGACACGGGCCTCATCGCCGGGGACGTAAGCGATCAGAACCTGGCGATCACGCTGCCCGGGGTGCCGGTCGAGCTGGTGGGCACGCAGGAAATCGCCTACACCGACCTCGACGGCCGGTTCCGTTTCGAGGTGCCGCCGGGCGCCCACCAGCTCCGCATCGTCATGGCGGGCTACGCGGAGCAGACCGTTGCGGTCGAGGTAGTCGAGGGACAGGTCTCGACGGTCGAGGTGGCGCTCACGTCGAACGTCTTTGCCGAAGAGGTGACCGTATCCGCGCCGACGATCGAGGCGGATTCGTCGACCGCCGCCGCCCAGATGATGCTGCGGATGCGGGCGCCGGCGGTGCAGGACAACATCGGTGCGATGGAGATGTCGGCCAACAACGACTCGAACGCCGCCGACGCGATGCAGCGCGTAACCGGAGTTTCGGTCGTCGAGGGTCAGTCGGTCTTCGTCCGCGGCCTTGGCGAGCGCTACAGCAATACGACGCTGGCGGGCGCCACCCTGCCGACGACCGAGCCCGACCGCCGCGTCGTGCCTTTGGACCTCTTCCCCACCGGCCTGATCGACAGCGTGCAGGTGAGCAAGACGTACACCCCCGACAAGCCGTCCCAGTTCGCCGGCGGCCTGGTCGAGATCGTGCCGATGAAGCTGCCGGACAGCACATCGTTCGAGATTTCGGCCGGCGGCGGCTGGAACAGCCTGACCACGGGCACGATGGGACTCGGCTACCCTGGCGGCGGCAACGACTGGGCTGGCTACGACGACGGCACCCGCGCCCTCCCGGCCGGGTTTCCCGCCCGCAAGGTCACGCGCGCCGGCCGTTTCGCCGGCGGGCTCGGCTTCACGGCCGAGGATCTCGAAGGCCTGGGCGAGCAGTTCAGTAACGTCTGGGATCCGGTTCGCCAGGAGCTGCCGATCGATCAGTCGTACAACGTGCTGTTCGGCGGCCGGTTCGGCGGGCTTGGCATCGTCGGGACGCTGCGGCATTCCCAGAACTCGCAGTACAGCACCGAGGAGCAGACCTACTTCAAGGTGGGCGCTGGCGGCAAGATCGAGCGGTTCAATGGGCCGTACGATTTCGAGATCACCGAGCAGGCCGGCACGGTGGGCGGCGTACTCAACGTCGCCTACCAGTTCACGCCGAACCAGCGGCTGCACTTCGACAACTTCCTGACCCACGTCGGAACCAACGAGACCCGCACCTTCGAGGGGTACAACGACGACGCGGGCAACGACATCCGCAACCAGCGCCTCTTCTGGGTGGAAGAGCAGATTCTGAGCCACCACATCGGCGGCGACCATCTTTTCCCGGCCCTGTCGAACAGCCGAATCGACTGGAAGGTGGCTATTTCGCGCGCCGACCGGGACGAACCGGACCTTCGCGAGGTGCTGTACGAGTCCGACCCGGCACGGGAGGCGTTCGTCCTGGCCGACGAGTCGCAGAGCGGCCTCCGGCAGTTCAACGACCTGGTGGACGACAGCCTCGAGCTCGGGATCAACTGGAGCGCGCTGTTCGAACAGTGGGACGGTCTTGCCTCGCAGTTGAAGTTCGGCGGCGGGTACATCGACCGGACGCGGGACTTCAACTCGCGGCGGCTGCGTTTCGTGCCCCGGACGCTTGGCGGCGGCTTCGGCGCCCTCGCGCTGGCCAATCCGCGCCTGCCGGCGCGTCTCGGCGTCGTGCAGGAGAACGCGGCCGGGGTCGACCTGTCGCTACCGGCCGAGCAGCTCTTCTCGGCAGCCCATATCGGGAGTGCGTTCGAGCTGAAGGAGGAGACCCGCGGCACCGACCGGTACGACGCGTCGCAGGAGGTCGCCTCGTTCTACGGCATGGTCGACCTGCCGCTCGCCGCCTCGTGGCGCCTCGTCACCGGGGCCCGCGTCGAGCAGTTCAGGCAGGACGTCGCGACGCTCGACCCGTTCGCCGGCACCATCGATCAGCAGTCGGCCGACATTCAGCAGGCGTCGCTGGACGAGACCGACATCTTCCCGGCCGTCAACCTGGTCTACGCGGTGCGGACCGACCAGAACTTCCGGCTCGGCTACAGCCAGACGGTAAACCGGCCGGAGTTCCGTGAAGTCTCACCCTTCGAGTTCACCGACGTGGTGGGAGGCCGCGCCATCGCCGGCAACCCGAATCTGAACCAGTCGCTCATCCAGAACCTCGACGTGCGGTGGGAGTGGTTCACGGGCGCCGAAGAGGTGTTCGCGGCCAGCTTCTTCTACAAGCAGTTCGACGACCCGATCGAGCGGACGGTCGAGCCGACCGCGCAGTTGCGCACCTCGTTCACCAACGCCGACACGGCCCAGAACGCGGGTATAGAGCTCGAGGCGCGCAAGTTGTTTGGTCCGTACGTGCTGGGCGGCTTGAACTACACGTATGTTGATTCGGAGGTGACGCTGTCGCCCGCCGCCCGGCAGGTGCAGACGTCGCTTGTCCGGCCACTTGCCGGCACCTCCGCCAACCTGTTCAACGCCATGCTCGAGGTGCGGGGCCTGGGCTTCTCCGCACGTTTACTCTGGAACTGGTTCGACGACCGGATCAGCGACGTCGGCTCGCTCGGCTTGCCGGACATCATCGAGAAGGCCCGCCACTCGGTCGACCTCGTCATCTCGAAGCGGTTCGATCAGGCAAGCCTCCGGGTGGCGTTCACCAACCTGAGCGATCAGGACTACGAGTACACGCAGGGCACCGACGGCCCGACGCAGCGGATTTACAACCTGGGACGCGCCGTCAGCTTTGGCGTCACCTATCACCCCTAGACAACCAGGAATCAGATGAGGACGAGGAAGGCAACGATGACCCGCAATTCACATGGAGAGGCGCAGAACGCGATGACTTCGAACTTCACTACGGGACGGCTGATCCGTCACCTCATGGTGGCGGCGCTGATCGCCGCGGCCGTCGCCTGGAGCGGTGACGCCGTCAACTCGCAGGCGAACATCACCTGCGAGCAGAACCGGTGCCAGGTGAGCGGGCGAATCACGTCCGATGTCACCTTCACGGCGGACAACTCGTACCTGCTCAACGGGGCGGTGTTCGTCGAGGCGCCGGCACGACTGATGATCGAAGCGGGCACGACGATCTTCGGCCAGTCGGAGACGAACGGCACGCTGATTATCGCGCGCGGAGCGCAGATCCTGGCGAACGGCACGCGTGAGGCGCCTATCGTCATGACCAGCGACCAGAACATCGGTGAGCGGGCGCGGGCCGACTGGGGCGGCCTGATCATCAACGGCAACGCACCGCTCAACGTCCCGGGCGGCGAGGGTGAAGGCGAAGGCGATACCGGCATCTACGGCGGGAACGACCCCAACGACGACAGCGGGCACCTCTACTACGTGCGCGTGGAGTTCGCGGGCACCGAGTTCAGCCCGGACAACGAGCTGAACGGCATCGCTTTCCAGGGCGTCGGCCGCATGACCGAAGTGGACCACGTGATGGTCAAGTTCAACAAGGACGACGGTCTCGAGTTCTTCGGCGGCACTGTCGAAGTGAAGCACGTCATCTGTTTCGGCATCGCGGACGACAGCTTCGACTGGACCGACGGCTGGCAGGGCAAGGGGCAGTACATGATCGCCATGCAGATGGGCGACGACGCGGACCAGGGCATCGAGGCGGACAACAACGGCGATGCGAACGACCTGACGCCGCGATCCAATCCGACCATCTACAACCTGACGCTGATCGGCGACCCATTCGACTTCCCCGGCTCGGAGAGTGACATCGGCATGCTGCTCCGCGAGGGAACCGCGGCGACGATCCGTAACTTCGTCGTGAGCGGTTTCAAGGAGGCGTCGATCGACATCGACCACACCGCAACGTTCCAGCAGATCACCGGTGGCGCGCTGACTCTCGCCAGCGGCATCGTCCACCAGAACTGCCATGTGGACGGATGCGAAGGGGAATTCCGGCCCGACAGCGACGACGCCGAGGCGCCGATCTCGACGATCGACTTCGTAACCGGCAGTGACGACGTCCACGTCGGCATGGATCCGATGATCGGCGAGGCGCCGTCGTTCACCTGCCCGTTCTGCCCGTTCTCGCTGCTCGCTCCGGAGCGGAACTTCATGCCGCGCGCCGGCTCGCCGGCCGCCAACGGCCAGGTTCGGCCGTCCGTGCCGCCCAACGACGGATTCTTCGACGCCGTGGGCGGGACGTTCATCGGAGCGGTAGGTCCGGCGGGATCGGGTGAGGAGGACTGGTTCACGGGCTGGACCGACTGGGCGATCAACTAGCGTCGTTCCGCCCACAGCCTGTCCGGGAGCGGAGGTTCCGCCGCACGCAGGGCCTCCGCTCCCTTGCTGTTCGTTATGAGTGATTCCATCCGGGACGCTTGGCGCCGCAGGAACATGCACCGGCGCATTGCGCTCGTGACGCTCACGGTGTCGCTGCTGGCCACGGGTTGCGGTGGTAGCGTCGCCGTTGATGTGAGCCCGTCGCCCCTCGGCCATACGTTTGCCTCGCCCGATGCGCTCGCCGAAGCGGTGCTCACCGCCCTGGCGGAAGAGGACAACGCCAGCCTCGAAGCGCTGCCCCTCTCGGAGCTGGAGTTCCGGACCGTTGTCTGGCCGGAATTGCCTTCCAGTCGGCCCGACCATGGCCTGCCGTTTGACTACGTCTGGGGCGACCTGCACCAGAAGAGCACCAACGCGCGGCTCCGGTTGATCGCCAGGCACGGCGGCAAGCACTACGAGTTGTTGGGCGTCGAATTCGATGGGGAGACGACGATGTACGAGACGTACCGGGTGCATCGGGAAACCGTGCTGACGGTGCGAGACCAGGCCGGAGACGAAGTCACGTTCGCTCTGTTCGGATCCATCCTGGAACGCGACGGAGAGTTCAAGCTGTTCAGCTACGTCATCGACTGACGGCAACGATCCGATAATTCCCACTTATACTCTCCGAGGCACGAACCATGGACCTCGGCGAGTTGAACGTCTTTCTGACCGTCGCCGCGGAGCGGAGCTTTTCCCGCGCGGCGGAGCGGCTGCACCGGACCCAACCGGCCGTCAGCCAGGCGATCCGGCGTCTCGAGACGGAGCTGGACGAGCGGCTGTTCGATCGCACGTCGAAGGGCGGACGGCTGACGGAAGCGGGAGAACTGCTGCTCGATTACGCGCAGCGCCTCACGACGCTGAAGGGTGAGGCGGAACGGGCCGTCCGGGAGCTGCAGGAGTTGCGCCGCGGCCGAGTATCGATCGGCGCCAACGAGGGCGCGGTGCATACGCTGTTGCCGGCCATCGAACGGTTTCGCGCCGACCATCCGAACGCGCAGGTCGAAGTGCGCCGCGTCTCCGCGCGCCTGATCACGGAGCAGGTCCTCAATCGAGCGCTGGACTTCGGTGTACTCACCTTCCCGCCGCGCGAGCGGGGCCTGAGGTCGCTCCCGCTGGGCGACGACGAGCTGGTCATGCTGATGCCGCCGTCACATCCGCTGGCCGGCAGGAAGCAGATTACGATGGCGGAGTTCGGTCGCCAGACCGTAATCGCCCATAACGAAGCGTCGCCGGCACGGGAGCGCGTACTCCGTCTCTACGAGCAGCGCCACACGAACATCAACATCCAGATCGGGCTGCCGAGCCTGGATGGCATCAAGCGGGCGGTGGAAATGGGTCTTGGCGTGGCGCTGCTGCCGGCCCGCTGCGCGCGCGAGGAGATTGCCCGGGGTCAACTGCTCGCCGCCCGGGTGCCGCAGTTGCGGCTGCCGCGGCAGGTTCGCCTCGTCTACCGGCGCTCGGGCGAGCAGACGCATGCCGCCGCCGCATTCCTGGCCGCCGCGGGCGCGGCCGCGCGGTAGCGCGCGACCGCACCGCACGATCGCGCGGAGCGGACGGTCTGACCTCAGAAGTTGGTAGCGTAAGGAAGCGAGCCGGCAACCTGGCGCACGTCGTCGAAGTTGTCGAGCAGCAGGGCCGTCGCATCCCACTGGCCAGTGAGGAGCGCGTCGCGGACGGCAGCCGGGACCGAGAGCGGCACCGTGCGTCCTGCCGCCTCGATCGTGAGCGCGGCGACGCTCAGGGCCATGCGGGCGGTCGGATCGCGCTCTGCCACCGACTGCAGGAACGCGATGTCGTCCAGCGCCGCCGTGGCGCAAACCAGGCCTATCGTCGTCGCGTTCCCCAGGAAGATCTCCGAGAACGACTCCCCGACGCACGCGGCGATGCCGCGCCGCTTGAGCGCCTGCGGGGCATGCTCGCGCGACGAACCGGAGCCGAAATTGTCGTTCACGACCAGAATCGCGGCGCCGTCGTAGGCCGGGTTCGCAAACGGGTGATCCAGCATCGATGCGCGGTCATCCTCGAAGGCGTGCGCGCCCAGACCGTCGAACGTAATCGCCTTCAGGTAGCGGGCGGGGATGATCCGGTCCGTGTCTATGTTGTCGCCCCGGAGCGGAATGGCGGCGCCCGCTATGCGGTCGATGTGCCTGTCGCTCATGAGAGCATCCCCCGCACGTCCGCCACTTCTCCGGTGACGGCGGCCGCCGCCACCATCGCCGGGCTCATCAACAGTGTCCGCCCCGTCGGGCTGCCCTGTCGCCCCTTGAAGTTCCGGTTGGAGGACGACGCACACACCTCGCGGCCGTTCAGGCGGTCCGGATTCATCGCGAGACACATGGAGCAACCCGCGCCGCGCCACTCGAAGCCGGCCTCGGTGAACACCTGGTGCAGCCCTTCCGCCTCGGCCGCCTGCCGCACCTGCTTCGATCCCGGCACGGCGAGGGCGCGGACATGCGCCGCGACCTTGCGGCCGCGAACGATCCGCGCCGCCTCGCGCAGGTCCGACAGGCGCGAGTTGGTGCACGAGCCAACGAAGGCGACATCCACTCTCGTTCCCGCGATGGGCGCGCCGGCCGCGAATCCCATGAACTCGAGCGCCTCACCCACCGCGGCGGCGTCCGCGCCGGCGCCGGCGGGATCGGGAATCGGCTGCGTCACGCCGACGGACTGGCCCGGGTTGATTCCCCAAGTGACGCGAGGCTCGATCTCGCGTCCGTCGATCGTCACCACATCGTCGTACGGCGCTCCGGCATCCGAGGACATCGAACGCCACCAGACGCGGGCGCGGTCGAAGGCGTCGCCCGACGGCGCGTACGGCCGGCCCTCAAGGTACGCGAACGTCGTCTCGTCCGGGTTGACGTAGCCGATCCGCGCTCCACCCTCGATCGACATGTTGCAGATGGTCATCCGCTCATCCATCGCCATTGCGTCGATCGCCGCGCCGCCGTACTCGTACGCGTAGCCGACGCCGCCCCGAACGCCGAGCCGCGCGATGATCTCCAGAATGACGTCCTTCGCGTAGACGCCCGGACCCAGCGCTCCCGTTACGTCGATGCGCCGCACCTTGAGCGGATCGATCGCCAGGCATTGCGAGGCGAGAACGTCCCGCACCTGCGACGTGCCGATGCCGAACGCCACGGCGCCGAACGCGCCATGCGTCGACGTATGGCTGTCGCCGCAGGCAATGGTCATGCCGGGCTGCGTCAGGCCGAGTTCCGGGCCGATCACGTGCACAATCCCCTGCCGGTCGGTGGAGAGGTCGGAGAACGGGATGTCGAACTCCCGGCAGTTCCGCTCCAGGGCCGACATCATCTGCTCGGCCAGCTCGTCGGCGAACGGCCGTTGCTGATCGCGCGTCGGGATGATGTGGTCGACCGTCGCGTGGGTCCGCTCCGGAAAAGCCACTCCGACGCCGCGCTGGCGCAGCATGTCGAACGCCTGGGGCGTCGTCACCTCGTGAATCAGGTGGAGGCCGATGAAGAGCTGGGTTCTTCCGTCCGGCAACTTCCGGACGGTGTGGAGATCCCACACCTTCTGCAAGAGTGTCTGTGCCATTTGTCGTCCCGCCGGCCCGCCGCGGGCGTCCGTTCCGCTGCCGCCTGCTTCCGCCTATTCTCGCAGACGCCGCGCCGCTGCCGCGCCTTCCCGCTCGCGCCGCTGCCGCCGCATGAAGATCGCGACGGCGAGGGCCACCACCGGGACGGGTGGCAGCAGGATGGCGAAGGTCTTGATCGTAGTCTGGATCCGCCGGATCTGCGACTCCATGTTCTCCCGGCTTGCCTGAACCCGGGTGTCCCGCTCGGTCGTGATATTCGTCGAGAGCACTTCGAGCCGGCGGTTCTCCACCTCTTCGAGGTTACGCACCATGATCTGCTTCGTCTGCGCGTCGATGTCGGTTCGCTCCTGCAGCTCGGCCACCCGATCGTTCAGCCGCTGCTGCGCCTCGGTCAGCGCCGCCTCGGCGTCCGCCTCCGCCTGCTGCTCCTCCGCCGTCCGCTGCTCGATGAACTCGGCCGTCTGCGCTTCCACCCGCTCGAGCGTCCGGTGGCGCGCGCGGCGGCTGCGCAGGTCGATGAACGCGTCTTCCTCGAGCAGCGTGTCCATCGCGTTCAGAAAGAAGGTGATGTTGTCGAAGTTCAGGCCCCCGGGCGCCTGCTCGCGGATCTGGAAGAATTGCTCGCCGATGATGTCGAGGTCGGCAACGACGATGATGTCCACGTCGTCGCTGTCCGCCGACTGCACGCGGGCGGCGACGATGTAGTCGTCCTCGTCCTGATCGCGCGGCGGGCTCGGATTCACCTGCGGGCCGAACGGCGTGCCGCGCACCAGCGAGAAGTAACCGTTCGTGCCGGAGACCCGCCCCGTCCGGAGCAGCGGCTCGAAGGACCAGGCCGCGTCCTCGGCCGCATGGAGGAATCCGGGATAGAGCAGGACCAGCTCCTGCAGTTGCGACGTCATGGGGTCCTCGGTGTTGAACGTCGCCTCGTTCCCGTTGCCTGCCCCCAGGAAGACCACGTCCTCCGGCATGTGGGCGAGGTCGGGGTGCGGGTTGTAGCTGTCCCAGACGATTCGGGTCGGCTCCCAGTCGACGCCGAGGGTGCGGATCCACTCGCGGACGTTGCCCCGCGGGCCGGGCCGGGCGGCCCCCTGGGCATAGGTGAAGGGGTTGCCATCACCCACCCATTCGGTGGGTGAGAGGGTCGGGTCGACCGCCGGCAGCGGATCGACCAGGATCAGCGCCGGCTTGCCGGACCGGATGTAGTCGGCCACGAACCCCTGCTCGTCGGTCTGCAGCGACGAGGGGAGCGGGACCAGCAGGGCGTCCACGTCCTGGCGGATCTCCGCCTCCGGACTGAGCTCGACTACGTCGTACTGCTTCCGCAGCTCGGCGATCACCGACCACTGCGGCGTGAACTGGCTCTGCTGGAAGTTGGTGCCGCCGAACAGGTTGGCCATGGTGGCGACGACGCCCACGCGCTTCCGATCGGTCCGGGCGACCACGCGGATGCTTCGCATGATCTCGTACTCGGCCGGCAGGCCGACATCGAAGAAACCGATCACCTGCTCCTCGGCGCCACAGGTGAAGGCGAGCCCAAGGAACAGCTCTTCGACCTCGGAGCGGGCCGAGCTGACGTTCCGGATCGGGCGGGGCAGGATGCCGAACGTCTCGCGCGCCTCGCGGGCCGCGTCGGTGAACGGCTCGGTGTCGTGGATGAGCACCTCTACGCGCGGGCCGGCGATCGCGTCTATCTCTTCCAGAATGCTGATGATGTTCGACCGGGTCTGCACGAACGGCTCGGGCGCGCCTGGCGAGATGTAGGCCTGGATGAAGACGGGCCGGTCGGCCGGCAACTCGTTGATCAGGGCGCGTGTTTCCGCGCTCAGCGAATGGAGCTGCTCGGCCGTGACGTCCAGCCGGACGCTGGCGCGACCGACGATGACGCCGGCGCTCACCAGCGCCACCGCAACCGCCACGGCGCGCACGGCATGGTGCAACCAGAGCGGGTAGCCCCCCGCCACAGGCGCCCAGTGCCGGCGACTCAACACCAGAACATTCAAATAGAGGAATAACGCCGTCACCGCACCGAAGTAGAGGAGCGCGGTCAGGCTGAGGATCCCCTTGGCGAAGTCGTCGAAGTGGAAGAAGACGCCGAGTGCGGCGGCCGGGCGCTCCAGCGCCGGCGCCACCGCACCGACCGCTTCGCCCACGGTCACGAGCACCGTGCAGAAGAGCGCGCCCGCAATGAACGCCACCGTCGCGTTGCGGGTCAGGAGCGACGCCAGCATTCCCACCGCGATCAGGGCCGCGCCGGCGAACCAATAGCCCGCATAGTTGCTCAGCATCAGGCCGAGGTCCGGGCTCCCGAGATAGAAGAGGACGAGAACGTAGCTGAGCGACAGTCCGAGCGAGGCGGTATAGATGCCGAGCACTGCCGCATACTTGCCGAGCACCACCTCAAGGTCGGTCGCCGGCAGCGTCAGCAGGAGCTCGTCGGTCCCCTGCTTCCGCTCCTCCGACCAGACTCCCATCGTGAGGGCCGGCACGAAGAAGAGCAGCAGGTACGGGAAGACGCCGTTCAACTGATCGAGGTTCGCGAGATTCTGCAGGAAGAAGCGATCCTGCCAGAATGCCGCCGCGGCGCTCAGAAAAATGAAGAGCGTGATGAAGACGTAGCCGCTCGGGCTGCTGAAGTAGAGCCGGAGGTCGCGACGCGCCACCGCCCGCACGATCACGAGGTTTACGTGCGGCAGCATCGCTAGCCCGTTGCCTCCTCCTGATCCAACGCCTCGTCGCCCTCACCAGGAACCGCACCGCCGCCGGTCAGCCGGTAGAACGGCTGCTCAAGCGAGCCCCCCTCCGCCAGCTCGTCCACCGGCCCGTCGAAGAGCAACCGCCCATTGTTGACCAGCAGCACGCGGTCCGCCATCGCCTCCGCCTCGTGCAGGATGTGGGTGGAAATGAGCAGCGTCTTCGTTCGGCCGAGCCGCTGGATATTCTCGCGGAACTGCCGGATCTGATTGGGGTCGAGCCCGGCCGTGGGCTCGTCCATGATCAGCACGTCGGGGTCATGGAGTAGCGCCTGGGCCATGCCGACCCGCTGCCGGTAGCCGCGCGACAGCTTGCCGATCGGCTTTTCCACCACCAGCTCCAGCGCGCAGAGATCGATCACTTCGCCGATGCGCATCTTCAGATGCTCCGCCGGCAGCTCGCGCGCCTCGCCGAAGAAGCGCAGGAGCTCGAGCGGGGTCATGTCGGGATAGATTGGACCGTTTTCCGGCAGGTATCCCAGGTGGCGCGACGCCGCGATGCGATCGTGCCGCACGTCGTGCCCGGCAATCGCCCCCGATCCCGCGCTGGGGGCGAGGTAGCCGGTCAGCATCCGCATCATCGTCGTCTTCCCGGCGCCATTCGGACCGAGGAACGCCACGACCTGCCCCTGCGGAATAACGAACGAGATGTCCTCGACGGCGACGAACGGTCCGTAGTACTTCGAGAGGCCACGCGCCTCGATCATCGCCGGCGCCGGCGCCGGGGCTTCGGGCGTCTCGACATCGGGAGCGGCCGCGTGCGGCGCTCGATCAACCGGCGGGTTCGCGTCCGATGGCAGCATGGCTTCCGGCGGCGGCGTCTCAGGCAGATAAACAGAATAGCGAGGGACCCGGTTACGGTTCAACCGCCTTGAACTCGGCCCACGTGCGGAACTCCAGGCGGCGGGTCCGACTGAAAAGCACGCGCGAGTCGAGATAGGTCTCGTACTGGAGGCGCGCCCAGGTGTCGTCGTCACCCAGGATCGGCCGCCGGTCGATCGAACCGCGCGCGCGGTCGATGACACCCAGTAGACCCCACCAGAGACGGACCGGCCGGATGAGTTCGAACTCGGCGCGCGCCGGCTCGTGGGTGGCGCGATCCACCCAGACCCTGCCGCGGGCGCTGTTGAGGGCATAGTCGATGCGCCGGACCACAGACAGGTCCCCGGGGCGCGGGCGGAACGAGATCACGTAGCTCGGGCGGTTGCGGAACTGCTCCACCGACTCGATGACGAAGTCGTAGCGATCGATCAGCGCCATATCGAAGACCAGCTCGTCTTCGGCTGGCTCCTCCGGCGGCGCTCCTTCAGCGCGTCGCTGGAGCACTTCCTTGCGGAATGTCGCCTCGCGCTCGGCCTCCCGTTGCCGTTCGTCGTCGTTCAACGGCCGGCCGTTGATGGTGAGGCGGCGCGTGAACGGCTCGCCCTCCACCGGCACTACGTCGAATTCGCCGACATCCTCGCTCTCCACCTCGCCGTCACCGTCGAAGCGGCGGATCTCCCGTGTCATTCGGGCACTGAAGCGGGCGTCAATCTGCTCCTCGTCGTACCAGTTAAGGCGTTCGATCACCTTCACCATCAGCGCGTACGCTTGGGCCTGGTCGTCCCGGTCGTCGTCGGCCAATTGCGCCGCGAGAGGGCCGGCGCCCACCCAGACGAGCGTCAGCGCGCCGATGAGCGCGAACCCGCCCGGGAGTGTGGGAACCGTCCGGCGCCGCTGCATGCGATCATTGTGTCCGATGGGCGGCGTCGGCGGGAAGGGCGCGGCTACTCGATGACGCGCAGCGCACCGCGGACCACGACTTCCCGGCGGCCGGAGGACGTGATCAACTCGCCCACGACCTCATACTCTCCAACCGGAAACCCGTGCCATTCGAAGGTGTACACCTTCTGGGAATCCCTGCCCGCGAGCCGAATGGCGGATCTGCGGTAGTGATTGCCGGAATCGGCGGTGACACGGAGTTCTTCGGTGTCGGCCGTCGGCACGATCTTGATCTCGATCTCGATCGTGCCGGGCGACTGCACGACCAGCGGGGTCGATTTCACGCCGGGTCTGGCAACCTGCGCGATGATCGGCCGCTCCGCCTGCTGGAGCTGCAACTGCAGCGCAATCGGATCCGCGGCCACGAGGGGGGCTGCCAGTGCCACCAGCAGGACGAGCAAGAAGACAAACCGTGTCATCCGACCCATGATCCACCTCCTGTTGAGCCCGCTCTCGCTGAGCGGGCGGTGACATCAACCGGAAGCTACATTACCACAGTGTTACGGAAATGTAACGTGGATTTAACATACTGCTCAGATTTAACATGGGGGGTGTTCCGGCGGCCTTCAATGGAAATCCCGGCTGCCAGCGGTGGTCGGGGTGGTGTCGAGACGGGGAGCCCACAGGGAGTCGGCGACGATGTGTACGACGCCGTCCGTTGCCTGGAGACGACCGGTGACCCCGAGGACCGAAGCGGTCTTTGCCAGAACGGCATGCCGGTCGAACACGCGCTTCCAGATGACGAGGTTGACGAAGCCGGTCTCGTCCTCCAGCGTCATGAAAGTGACTCCCGACGCAGTGGCGGGGCGCTGCCGGCAGATCACCACGCCGGCGTAGCGGACTTCGCGGCCGTCGCGCATCGCCGCCACGGTACGGGCGTCGGGCAACCGCTGCGCGGTGAGTGCGCCGCGCAACGGTGCGAGCGGATGACCGGCGGTGCTGTGGCCGTTTGCGGCGTAGTCCCAGGTGATGGTCTCGAAATCGCTGAGCGGGTCGAACGCCGGGATCCGTTCGCTCGAGGTGACCGGCAGCGGCGGCGCCGGGGTGGCCGCGAGACCGCGGGCGTCCCAGAGCGCCGCGCGACGCGCTTTCTCGAACGAGGCCAAGGCGCCCGCTTCGGCCAGACGGCGGAGTGCGGCTTCGTCGAGGCGGGCACGGCGGGCGATGTCCGCCGCCGATCGAAACGGCCGGGCGGCGCGCGCGCGGGCGAGCGGCGCGAAGTCGCGCTTCTCGGAGAAACCCTTGATGTAGCGGAAGCCCATGCGGACGGCGTAGCGGGAAGCACCCGCAGCCTCGAGCGTGCAATCCCATTCGCTGGCGGTGACATCGACCGGACGCACCTCAACGCCGTGACGGATGGCGTCGTCGACAATCGTCGCCGGCGTATAGAAACCCATCGGCTGCGCATTCAGCAGTGCGCAGGTAAAAACGTCGGGGTAATGGCAGCGGAGCCAGGCGGCGCCGTAGGCGATCAGGGCGAAGCTGGCGGCGTGGCTCTCCGGGAAGCCGTACTCGCCGAAGCCACGGATCTGATCGAACACCCGCTCGGCGAACTCCGGCGCGATTCCCTTCGCCGCCATCCGCGAAACGAGCCGCTCCCGGTGCCGCTCTATGCGTCCGCGCTGCCGCCACGCCCCCATGTCGCGCCGCAACTGATCCGCCTCGCCCGGCGTGTAGTCGGCCGCCACCATCGCCAACCGCATCACCTGCTCCTGGAACAGCGGAACGCCAAGCGTCTTCCGCAGTACCGGCTCGAGCGACGAATGGGGATAGATCACCGGTTCCTCGCCGTTCCGGCGCCGCAGAAACGGATGCACCATTCCACCGGTTATCGGTCCGGGCCGGACGATGCTTATCTCTATAACCAGGTCGTAGTAGCAGCGCGGCCGGAGCCGCGGCAGCATCGCCATCTGGGCGCGGCTCTCGATCTGGAAGACGCCGACCGTGTCCGACCGGCAGACCTGATCGTAGGTGGCGGGATCGTCCTGCGGGATCCGGTCGAGGGACAGTGTCCGGCCGTAGTGGCGCTCCAGCAGGCGAAAACCGATGTCGAGCTGGGTCAGCGCGCCCAGGCCCAGCAGGTCCACCTTGAAGAGGCCGAGATCCTCCAGATCCTGCTTGTCCCACTGAATGACCGTCCGGTCCGCCATCGTGGCGTTCTCGATCGGCACCAGCGTGTGGACCGGCTCATGCCCCAGGAGAAAGCCGCCAGGATGGATCGACAGGTGCCGCGGCATGTCCTGGATCTCCGACGCCAGACGGAACAGGTGACGAGGCGCCGGATCCGCCGGGTCGAAGCCGGCGCGCGCGAGCTGCGTCAGGTCGAGCCGGTCATGGTGCGACAGCAGCCGCGCGAGACGATCGGTTGCCTCGGCGTCGACACCGAGCGCCTTGCCGACGTCGCGAACCGCGGAGCGGCCGCGGTACCGGATGACGTTCGCGGTCATCGCCGCGTGGTCACGGCCGTACGTCCGGTAGACATGCTGAATCACCTCCTCGCGGCGCTCGTGCATGATGTCGAGGTCGATGTCGGGCGGCTCGCGCCGTTCGCGCGACAGGAACCGCTCGAACAGCAGCTCGACGCGCGTCGGATCGACCGCGGTGATGCCGAGGCAGTAGCAGACGACCGAGTTCGCCGCCGAACCGCGCCCCTGGCAGAGAATCTGCTCGCGCCGGCAGAACTGCACGATCTCGTGCATGGTCAGGAAATAGCCGCCGTAGTCGAGCTCGTCGATCAGCTCCAGCTCGCGATCGATCTGCTCGCGGATCGTGCGCGGGATGCCTGCCGTGTCGCCGGCTCCGATGACGCCGCCACCGCCCGGGCCGAAGCGTTCGCGCGCGCCGCGCAGGGTGAGCTCGCGCAGCCACGTGGAAGTAGAGCGTCCATCGGGCAACTGCTCGGCTGGATAGCGGTAGCGCAGCTCGGTGAGCGCGAACGTGCAGCGCGCCGCCACTTCGCAAGTCCGGTCGACGAGCGCCGGGGCGTCGGCGAACAGGCGCGTCATTGCGCCGGGCGGTTTCAGGGCGTGCTCGGCGTTCGGCTTCGTCCGGCGACCGGAGGCGGCAAGCGTGACGCCGTGGCGGATGCAGGTGAGGACATCCTGCAGGTCGCGCCGCGCCGGTGTGTGGTACAGCACTTCGGTCGCGGCGACGAACGGGATGCGGGCGCGCTCGGCGTGCCGGCGCGCGCGCGCTTCCTGGCGCACCTCCTCCGGTCGGCGATGACGCGGGAGCATCCCGTAGAAGCGGTCGCCGAACGCGTCGCGGAGCATGCCGGCGACGGCGGCAGTCTGCGGCGCGTCGTCGCCGTGGACGAGCAAGCTGCCCTCGCCCCCCCAAAGGGCAATCAGGCCCGGGGCGCGGTCGCACAGTTCACGCCAGGTGACGAGGGACGATCCCTTGGGGCAGCGGCGGCGGCCGATGGTGATCAGGCGGCAGAGATTGGCGTAGCCGGTGCGGTTCGTTGCGAGAAGGACGCAGGTGGAGGTGGAAGCAGGCAGTGCCGGAGTGGAGGCCGGCGCACCAGTACGCGTATCGACCGTGAGCTCGGCGCCGATGAGGAGATGGACACCGAGCTCCCGTGCCTTCATGTGCGCGCGGACGACGCCGTGGACGCCGTCGCGATCGGTCAGGGCGATAGCGCCAAGGCCCAGTGCGTGGGCCTGTTCGATCAGTTCCTCGGGATGGCTTGCCCCTTCGAGAAACGAATAGTTGCTCTTGCACCAGAGTGGGACGTACGCCATGAGCCTGCACCTGGCTATTCCACCCGCCCCTGGCAGCGCCACCGGCGGCGCGCGCGGTCGTAATAGATCCAGAGAAGGTCGCCCCCCCGCATCTGAACGAAGTAGTAGGCGCGGTTGACCGGTGTCCGCCACCAACCACCGGCGACGAGGTACGGGCCGGCGTGCTCTGCGGAAGGTCCGGTAGGGAGCGGGCGCGGATTGGCGTAGATGCGGCGAACCATTGGGACTTCGCGAAGGTTTCCGCGCCGGTCCGGCGGCGGAGTAACGCCGTCGTCTCCGTGGCCGGCAGAATGCCGGCGCCCCTCGTCGCGCGATTCAGGGAACGGAATCGTGCCGGCCGGCTCCCAGGCAAAGCGCGCTTCCGGCAGATGACCCTCGGTGAGGCGCGCCCGCGCAACTGCGGCGTCGCCAAAGCGGGCGCGGACACGAGCGAGCGCGCGGTTCGCCACGGCAGGGTCGCGCGGCGGACGTTCAACGAACAATCCCTGCTGTGTCGCCACCGTCCCGACGGAACGTGCGGCGACCTGAAGATCGACGACGCCTCCGTCGAGCGACACCGACTCGAGGCGCAGACGGACCAGCGTCATCAGTTGCGCGATGTCGAGCGTCGGCGCGGCCGGACGAACCGGTTCGGTCCGCACCTCGCGTGCCAGATCTAGCCGCAGGTGCAGCGTCAGTTCGGCCAGCATCTCGCGCCGCTCGGCGGTGGCGGCGCGCAGGCGATCCAGCAGACGCTTGACGATGAACAGCAGGCGATTGACGTCGGTCTCCGGCGGATCGAAATCGTGCCGTGCGAGCAGCGGCTCCGGTGGACGGACCGGCTGCAGCGGCGGAGCGAGATCGCCCGACGCGCGCCGGTGCAGATCGTACGCCGCCTGTCCGAAGCGGCGGCGGACGCCTTCGGCCGGCAGCTCCAGGAAAGCACGCACCGTCCGGACCCCCAACTTCTCGAGGCTGTCGATCAGGGTTCCGTCGAGGTCAAGGCGATCGAGCGGCACCTTTCCAGCGAGCGCCCGCTCACTGGCGCGATCACGAATCACGGTGGTCTGCCGATCGATCGCCGTCAGACGCCGGGCGATCGCATAGGCGCCGAAGCGGGTGAAGCCAACGGCGACCGTCGTCTCGCGGTATCCGTCCGCCCGCAACGCGGCGACGATCCGCTCCGCCCAGTCGAGGGGCGATTGATACAGGTGCGACAGCCCGGAAGCGTTCAGCCAGAAGACGCCCGGCTCGCCGCGCGAGGGCTCGACGTCCGGGCTGAACTGGCGCAGTCGCGCGGCGATCGCGGCGGCGGCGTCCACGCGCGCATCGGCGTCCCGGACATCAACGCACGCCATCCGGTCCACGCCGATCCTCCTCGCCGGTCCAGCCGGGACCGCGCCGCTTGTCCTTGAGCACCTCCACCCGGCAGGCGAACCGGCCATCGCCCCGCCGAACGCGCCGCGCCTGGCCGCGAACGGCGACAAGCGATCCGAGCGACGGCTGCCGCGCACGCTTCGTCGTGAGGCAAAGCACCAGCGCCCCATGCGCGATCGCCTGTTCCGACAGCCGGCTCTGCACGGTGAGCGGCAGTGTGGGGCCGTCCTCCGACAGGTCGAGCACCAGCAGGCCGAATGCTCCGGAGCGGGCAATCTGATCCGCGGCACGCAACCGGTCGCGCAGGCTGTCGAGACGGATGACCGGCAGCACCGGCAGGTCGATGCCCCCGTCGGCCGCATCGGGGGGATAGAAGATGCTGCCGGGGCGCGTCAACCAGGCGACCGGCTCGCCCTGCTGTTGCGCCTCGCGCACCAGACTGCACGCCAGTGTGAGCGCCGGCGCGCCGGCGTCACCCGAGAGTTCGGCCAGGCAGTTACCCAATGCGGCACGACTCCACCGGGCGGGGACGGGCGCCAGCCCGCGCTGCGCCCACGCCTGCGACGCGCTGGCGATGGCCCGCAAGCTGCGCTGTGTCGTTGCCGCTGTCGCTGCCGCCGCTGTCGTCGTCATCGTCACGTTTTACTCATCAGGGCAACGTCCGGCGCACTTCGATCACCTTCCCGAGAATGACGACCGCCTCGGCGGCCAGTTCGATCGGATCGAACGCCGGGTTCTCGGGTCGGAGCGTCACACGTCCGCCGCCGCGCGCAACGAAGGTCTTCACCGTCGCGTCGTTATCCACCAGCGCCACGACGATGTCGCCGGTCCGCGCAGCCGGCTGGCGCCGGACGATAACCGTGTCGCCCGGCAGGATGCCGGCGCCGGTCATGCTCTCGCCCCGCACGCGAAGCGCGAACAGTTCGTCCGTCGATGCGCCTCGCGCGTCGATCGGGAGATAGCCGTCCGGATCCTCCACCGCTTCATCGAGCGCGCCGGCCGGCACCTGGCCCAGAAGAGGCACCAGCCTCGTCCGAGATCCGTCGGCCGTCACCGGCAGCCGGTAGCCGCGCGCCCGGCCCCGGTCAGCGGCGAGGCGACCCTCCTCGACCAGCCGCTCCAGGTGGGCGCGCGCCGTCTGCACCGCCCGGAAGCCGAATGCCGCCTGCACCTCGCGCACCGTCGGTGGCCGGCCGGACAGCAGTTGATCGCGGACGAATGCGAAGACCCGTTCGCGCGTCTCTCCTCGTGGCGTGCGACCCATAGGAAACGCAAAGTATTGCATACGTATGTATGCTTTACAACCTTTTTTTCGGCCCCGGCGGAGGGCGGGAAGCACCGCTTGCGGGCGTACAGCCGACTATGGTACAAACGACAGGTAATTCTGCGTCCGGAGCGAGGAGAAATCTCTCATGGCCTTCCAACGAACGCTCGTCGCCCTGTTCGTGCTCGGCGTTGCGGTACTTGTCGCCGCCCCCGGTTTCGCTGCAGAAAACGAGGCGGAAGCCGAGGTGACGTACTACAAGGACGTGCTGCCGATCATGCAGGAGAACTGCCAGACCTGCCATCGGCCGGCCGGCCACAACATCAGCGGCCTGATTGCGCCCATGTCGTTCATGGACTACGCAGAAACGCGTCCGTGGGCCCGTTCGATCGCCCACAAGGTGGAAGCGCGCGAGATGCCTCCCTGGTTCGCGTCGGCGCCTAAGGGGGTCTTCGAGAACGAGCGGGGCCTGACCGATGACGAGATCGACACGATCGTCCGTTGGGTCGAAGCGGGCGCACCCGCCGGCGATGAGGCCGATGCGCCGCCGGCGACGCAGTGGGCGGAGGATGCCAGTGACGGCTGGTCGTTCGGCACGCCCGACTTCGTCGTGAAGATGCCGGAGCCGTACCTGGTCGAGGACGACATCTACGATCTGAACATCACCTTCTACGCGAAGATTCCGGAAGAAGTGATGCCGGAGGATGTCTGGATCCGAGGCTGGGAGATGCGCGTGGGCGACAACGCGATCACCCACCACATGTGCTCGTCCGTCCTCTCGCCCGATGCCTACCTGCCGGACGGGCCGGTCGAGGACGAGGGAGCCGACACGCCCGACAGCCGGCTGCTGAGCTGCGTCGCCGAGGGTGGCGAGTCGGGGCTGCTGCCAGAAGGTTTTGGCCTGCTGATCGAGAAGGGGTCGAGCATCTCCTTCAACATGCACTACCACAAGGAACCGGCAGAAGGCTCTGCCGCGTGGAGCGCTCCTGAAGTGGGCTTCTTCCTGGCCGACGAGAAGCCGAAGTACTCGGTGATCACCGATTCGCTCTACAACCGCGGCTTCGAGATTCCACCGAACCACCCGAACTACCGGATCGGCTCGTCGCGCGTCCTCGACACCGACATCTACGTGCTCAACCTGTGGCCGCACGCACACACGCGCGCGTTCGCCGCACGTTACGTCGCCTTTTACCCGGACGGGACGGAAGAGTTGCTGCTCGACGTGCCCCGCTACGATCAGGGGTGGCAGGTGACCTACAAGTACAAGGAGCCGAAGCTGCTGCCGAAGGGGACGCGGATCGACGTCGACTTCTGGTACGACAACACGCCGGAACGGGCGGCGCGCGAGAAGTTCAACCCGAACCGGTTCGTCGGCTACGGCCCGCGGACGGACGACGAGATGTCGCTCGGCTTCATCGCCTACGCAAAGATCGACGACGAAGAGGCGATGCCGACGACGAATAACAACAACAACTGATCGGCGGCAGGCTGACAGCCGCCGGTTCGTCGCGAGTGTTCCGAGGGCGGGGCCGGCAAGCCCCGCCCTCCGCGTTTGTGCGAATGCCTTTCTCGATGCGCTGGTTCCTCTGGTTGTGCCGGTGGTCTGCCGGCATCCTGATGCTGGCGGCCGGTCTGATCGCCGCGCCGGCCACGGCCCAGACGCCCGAGCCGACCGAAACTGCGGACGGGATGATGCACGCGCTGCTCACACTGGAGGCGCAGGCGATCGACATCGCCTTCTCACCCGACCTTCGGGATGACGACCCGGCATACCGGGCGCTGCTGGACGGCGCGGTCGGATCGCGCGTCCGCATCGGGGCGCTCGAAGGTCACCGCGCCCTCCGGATCGGCGAGGTGGCGCCCGATCTGGAGCCGCCGGCGGCGGAAACGGCCGGCGAGGGGGAGGAACGTGACTCCGAGGAGGAGACAGCGGACGCCGAGACCGACGCGGACGCCGCAGCCGAACTCTGGCTGGCGCGCGACACTCAGGGATGGCGCCTGGACGTGGTGGGTGGCGGCGAGACCGGGGCGGATGACATCCGAACCGTCCCGCTCAGCCGCCGCGAGGCTGCCGAGGCGGCGCCGACCCTCACCGCGTCGGCGGCAATGACGGGCACGGAAACGGGCCGCGTGCGGATCCGCTGGGGTCGCCACGCCTGGAGCGCCGACTTCCGTTTCGACGAGCTGCCGCCCCCCCCGCAGCGTGAACGCGTGTCAGGCCGTGGCCAGGCGCGTGAGGCGGCGACGGACACGCGTGACTTCTCGCGCGGCGTCACCATGGCGGAGCGGAACGAGACGGCACTCGTCTGGCCTGACGGCGCGCGGATCTCGATCCTCTACTGGAAGAGCATCGACGTCGAGGACGAGGATTACGGCCGCTTCGAGGACACTGCGGATGGCGACGTGGTCGAACTGATCCGCGCCGCACCGCTCCGTCTCAAGAGCGATGTCGGCCTCCGCATCGGCGGCGCCGACGTCCCGACCGGCAACCTCGCGCCCGGTCATGCCGGCGCCTACGCCATCTGGCTCCGCCGGTCGGGCGACGGTTGGCGCTTCGTCTTCAACCACGAAGCAGACTCGTGGGGGACCCAACACGACCCCGAGTTCGACGCGGCGGAAACGGCTGCGGACTATTCCCGCGGCGAACATTCGTTCCGTCCCCTCGGCGCCACGTTGGTCCCGACCGGTCCCGACGGTGGCCGCCTGGTGGTCTACTGGGGCCCTCACGAGTGGGCGGCCGACTTCACAGTCACGCG
>CAZJYU010000011.1:36331-78134 GCA_964550305.1 uncultured Vicinamibacteraceae bacterium
ACCGTTCCGCCGGGCCACGCGGGTGGATCCGATGCCGACGCCGCGTAGCTACGGCCTGCTCTCGGCGACGCGCTGGGCGCGCCGGAAGTAACCCCCGGCGTTGATCCGGGCACAGAGGTCGAAGAAACGGGGGCCGGGGCCGGTCCAGCGCAGTTCGTCGACATCCTCGAACACCGGCAGATTCGTCCGCAGCGTCGCCAGGTCGCGGAAGAGCCTGGCTTCGTCGCGCGCGGCCGCCAACGCGGCCGCCAGGCGTTCGGCGCCGCGAACCTTCACCCTCCAGGCCGAGGCGTCGGGTGGAATGTCATCCAGATGCGGGTATCGGGCGAGCACCGTGGCCGCCGACTTCGCCCCCCAGCCGGCCACGCCGGGGAAACCGTCCGCCGAGTCGCCCACGAGCGCCAGATAGTCGGGGATCGACACGGGAGCGACGCCGAATTTTTCCCGGACGCCGTCCGCGCCGCGTATCACTCCGGCGCGCCGGTCGAACTGCACAATCCGTGTGTCGTCCACCATCTGAGCCAGATCCTTGTCGGGCGTGCAGATGAACACCTGCTCGACGCGAGCGTCCCCTGCCGCGCGTTTCGCGGCGGACGCGAGCGCGTCGTCCGCTTCGTGCTTCACCGTCTTCCAGACCACGATGCCGAGGGCGTCGAGCGCCTCTTCCAGTGGATGGAACTGGCCGAACAGGGCCGGGTCGATTCCCTCGCCGGTCTTGTAGCCGGGCCAGAGATTGTTCCGAAACGATTCGACCACGTGGTCCGTGGCGACGCCGACATGCGTCACTCCGTCCTCGAGCAGCGCGATCACGGAACCGAGGACACCCCGGAGGGCGCCGATCTCGTTGCCGTCGGCGTCGGTTCCCGAAGGGACGGCGTAGAAGTGGCGAAAGAGCTCGTACGTCCCGTCCACGAGAAAGACGTTCACCGAGTCCATTATGCGCCGGGAACGCCGGCGCACGCGGGACCGGACTACGCTACGCCCTGCTCTTCGGTCGATGCGGTGGGCTGCGGCGCCTCCGCCGGCGGACGGCGGCGGCTGCGGCGCGGTTGACGCGGCTCGACGAACGAAACGAGCCGCTTGCTCAGTTGCGGATCACGCAGCTTGCGGAGCGCGGCCGCCTCGATCTGGCGGATTCGCTCGCGCGTCAGCGAGAACTTCTCCCCCAACTCGGCCAGCGTCGGCTCGGCGCCATCGTTCAGGCCGAAGCGCATCCGGATGACTTCGCGCTCCTTTGGGCTGAGCGTGTCGAGCACCGACTCGGTCTGGCGACGCAGATCGAACGCAACCGTTGCGTCTGACGGGTTGACGGCCTTCCGGTCCTCGATGAAGTCACCGAACTGGCTCTCGTCGCTGTCGCCGATGGGAGCATCGAGCGAGACCACCGTCTGTGCGATCTTCCGTGCCTTGCGTACTACCGACATCGGCAGGTCAGCCCGTTCCGCGAGCTCGGCCGGCGTCGGCTCGCGTCCCAGGTCTCGGGTCAGCGTCTGCGTCGCCCGGTTCAGCTTGTTCAGCGTCTCGATCATGTGTACCGGGATCCGGATCGTCCGCGCCTGATCCGCGATCGCGCGTGTGATCGCCTGCCGGATCCACCAGGTGGCATAGGTCGAGAACTTGAAGCCGCGGCGGTAATCAAACTTGTCGACCGCGCGCATCAAGCCGATGTTCCCTTCCTGAATCAGGTCGAGAAACGCCAGCCCCCGGTTGACGTACTTCTTGGCTACCGACACCACCAGCCGAAGGTTCGCTTCGGTGAGTTCCTTGCGCGCCTGATCGCCCCCGATCGAGCCGCGCCGGATCGACCTCTGGATCGCTCTAAGCGAATCGGGCTCCTCACCTTGCTCTCGCAGTTTCCGCCGGAGCGAACGAAGGTGCTTTTGCGCCTCCTTCAGATCGTCTTGCCGGTTCCCGAACCTCTTGAGCTTCGCAACGCGACGCTCGGCCCGGCCGTACTCATTCGCGGCAGCCTCGACCAGGTCGACCATTTCACGCCGCACCCCCGGCGTGAACTCCAGTTGTCGGACCACGTGCGACAACGCTATGTGCGCTCGGCCAATCCGCCACTTCATGCGGATGTCCGCCCGCGCCCGCCGCTTGCGAAGTTCGGCGGCGTGCTTCCGCTCTTCCTTCGTCCTCGTCTCCACCTTGCGGCGCTGCCGGCGCCCCTGGGCGGCCCGTTGAACGGCGCGCTCAAGATTCTGGAGCGCGCCGTTCACCTCTTCGGCGCACACGACCAGCTTCTTCGCCCGGTTCCGAATCGTGCGCTCGGTCAGTTCCGTGTCGGGCAAGACAATGGTCTCGCGAAGCGACCGGGCCTCGTCCACCACGTCCCGTGCAATCCCACCAACGCGGCGCGCTACCAGCAGGCTCCGCGAGAGGGCCTTCGTAATACGGACCTCTCCCCGCTCGATCCGCTTGGCGATGGCCACCTCACCCTCGCGGGTAAGAAGCGGCACGCGGCTCATCTGGCGGAGATACGTGCGGACGAGATCCTGCCCCTGATCCTCCTCATGCGCCGGGATCGGCTCGGCCGCCGCACTCTCGACCGGGCGTGGCCCCGGCTTCGGGTCGCCATCGTCAACCTCGATTCCCTGGCTCTCGAGGTCCTGCATGATGGCGCTCAGATCGTGATCCTCAAGGTCCGACGGGGCATGCTCCATGACCTGATCGAGCGACACGTACCCCCGCTCCTGACCGAGATGCACGAGATCCTTCACGATTTCCTGGCGTTCCTGAATCAACAAGCTTTCAGCTCTCCTTTACGGCGGCAACACCGCGAGGCCATCGAGCCCGGGGACGACTGCGCCGCAACAGTTAGGACGCCCTGCACGGGCGGATGGTTTCAGCTAAACCCCTCCATTATATCGATATATTGGCATTCAGGCATCTCCCCGCCGGCCATTTTTCGCGAAATGACGGTGTTTTTTGGGCATCCGGCAGAAAAACTGCGAAAACCCGGGTAGAATGACCGCCCGGCGGGCACCCGGCGCTGCATCAACGTCCATGCCGATCCCGGCCGCAGGAGAAGCTGACATGGCTATTGGCGAAAGTCTGCTGGCAGAGCTTGATCAGGAGTTTGCCGGGGCGCGAACCACCCTGGAGCGGGTCCCCGAGGACCGGTACGAGTGGAAGCCGCACCCGCGGTCGGGCTCGATGATCTGGCTCGCCGGGCACCTCGCCAACCTGCCGTCGTGGGCTCCGCTCACGATCGCGCAGGACGAACTGGATCTCATGCCGGGTGGACAGCCGATGGAGCCGCCGCCGAAGCCGGCGAACAACACCGAACTAGTCGCCACGTTCGACAGGCATGCGGTCGCCGCGCGCGCGGCGATCGCGGGCGCCAGCGATGACACGTTGACGAAGCCCTGGACGTTGTTGCAGGACGGCCGAGAAGTCATGACGTTGCCCAAGATAGTCGTGCTCCGGTCGTTCGTCATGAACCATCTGATCCACCACCGGGCACAACTCTGTGTCTACCTCAGAATGCACGACATCCCGGTGCCGCCGCTCTACGGACCGACGGCGGACGAAGCTCCCCCCGGGTTCTAGCCGCCGGTGGTGGCGCCCGTGCAATGCCTGTCCCGTTGCCGACCCTCACGCCTCTGACCCCCGCAATCGGCGCGGAAGTGTCGGGCCTTGATCTGGCGCAACCGCTCGACCAGGTGACCTTCGCCTGGCTGCATGACGCCTGGATGAAGCACTTGGTCCTTTTCTTCCGGGATCAGCCGCTGACGTTCGATCAGCACAAGGCGCTGGGAAGAGGCTTCGGTGAGTTGCACATCCACCCGGCCGCACCGAAGGGCGCGGCGCACCCGGAGATCCTCGTCGTGCATGGCGACGACAAGGTGGAATTCGTCGCCGGCAGCATCTGGCACTCGGACGTCTCATGTGATGTCCTGCCACCGATGGGGAGCATTCTGCGGATCGAGCAGGCGCCCCCGGGAGGGGGAGGCGACACCCTTTTTGCCAACATGTACGCCGCGTACGAAGGCCTTTCGGGCCGAATGCAGCGGATGCTCTGCGGGTTGACGGGGCGGCACGAGGGAGAGCAGTACTACCGTGGCCGCTACGGCGCGGGCACGCTGCGGGACGACGACTATCCGTCCGCTGAACATCCGGTCGTCCGGACGCACCCCGTGACGCGCAAGCCGGCGCTCTACGTAAACGAGGGGTTCACGACGCGGATCACGGAACTGCCGGCCGCCGAGAGCGACGCGTTGCTGGCGTTCCTCTTCCGCCATTGCGCACAACCCGACTACCAGTGCCGTTTCCGGTGGCAGGCCAACTCGATCGCCATGTGGGACAACCGTTGCGCCCAGCACCTCGCGATCTGGGACTACTATCCGCAAACCCGGCACGGCTATCGCGTCACGATTGCCGGCGACGCGCCCTTCTACGATCCTGACTGACACTCTGCGGGCCGGGACCATCGTCCTGGCGCTGCTCGTCATGCTCGCGGTCGACGCGCTGCCGGCGCCCGCGCCGCTCGAGCGCGCCGGTGAGGCGATCGCACTCACTCCGGACGGCAAGGCGTGCCTGGCGATTCTCGCCTTCGCGATCATTCTCTGGGTGACGGAGGCGGTGCCGTTCGCCGTCACCGCACTCGCCGTTCTGCTGCTGATCCCGATCCTGGGGATCGCCGACTATCCGACGGTTGTCGCGGCCGGCTTCGGCAACCCGCTCGTCACGTTCTTCATCGGCGTCCTGTTCCTCTCGACCGGCTTCAGCCACTCCGGGCTCGGGACGCGCCTGGTGCTTCACATGCTCCGGGTGGTCGGCACGCGGACCGACCGGGTGCTGCTCGGCTTCCTCGTCGTGGGGGCGCTGCTCTCGATGTGGATCACCGACATGGCGGTGGCGGCGCTGCTGATGCCGCTCGGGGTAGGGGTGTTGCGCGATGCGAAGCTCGAGCCGCTGCGGAGCAACTACGGCCGCGCCCTGATGATCTCGTGCGCGTTCGGCCCGCTCATCGGCGGCATCGGCACGCCGGCCGGGGCCGGCGCCAACCTGGCCGCGGTCGGTTACCTGCGCGAGCTGGCGGGCATCGAGATTTCGTTCGTGCGCTGGATGGCGTACGGTGTGCCGGCGGCCGTGCTCATGGTTCCGGCCGCCTGGCGGCTGCTGCTCCGCGCGTTCCCGCCGGAGATCGACCACTTGCCGCTTGGCGAAGGCGAGGTCACGGAGCGGATCGCGGCCCTCGGTCCGCCGACGAGGCTCGAGCTCTGGACGCTGGCGGTCTTCGTCGGGACGATCACGGTCTGGCTGACGACGCCGCTCCTCGCCGCCTGGTCCGCAGGCACGATCAACCCGCCGCCGCAGGCGGTCGCGCTCGGCGGCGGCCTGCTGCTGTTCCTGCCCGGCCTCAGAGTCCTCCGGTGGAAGGAGGCGCAGCGCGACATGGATTGGGGTGGCGTCATCCTGATCGTTGCCGGGCTGTCCCTTGGGGTGATGGTGTTCGACACCGGCGCGGCGCGGTGGATGGCGCAGGTGCTGTTGGGTCGCCTGCCCGACGTGCCGACCCTTCTGCAGCCGTTCGTCATCGTCCTGGTGGTGGCGACGCTGCACATGGCCTTCTCGAGCAATACGGTGACCGGCGCCATCATCATGCCGATCCTGATTGCGCTCGCGCAGGACTTCAGTCTCGATGTCTGGATGATTGCCGCGCCAGCGGCCTTCACCTCGACGCTTGCCTTCATCCTGGTGACCGAGAGCCCGACGAACGTCGTGCCATACTCCGCAGGCTACTTCACGATCCGCGACATGGCGAGGGTCGGCGCCGCCATGACCGTCGCGGCGGCGGGCTGCGTGACGGTCGCGGTGGCGGCCGTCCGGCTGCTATCATGAGGCGACACCGGCGATGCAGAATCCGACCGTCGATACGGATCGGCGGGACTTCCAGCCTGCTCCGGCGGAATTCGATCCGGCTGACCTGGAAAACCCCGCCCTCTACATCAACCGCGAGTTGAGTTGGCTCGAGTTCAACGAGCGGGTGCTGTTCCAGGCCGAGGACGGCCGCCACCCGTTGCTCGAACGCGTGAAGTTCCTTTCGATCGTCGCCACTAACCTGGATGAGTTCTTCATGGTTCGGGTGGCAACGTTGCTCCGGAAGTACCGGAACGATCTGGAGGCCGTGTCGCCCGACGGGTTGAGCACCGAGCAGCAGCTCGACGCGATTCGCGTCCGCGCCAATCGCATGATGGCGGACATCGAGCACTGCTGGTCGGACGTGCTCCGCCCGCTGCTGGCCGCCGAGCAGATCCGGATCCTCGACCGGGACGACTACACGCCGGCCGTTACGCGGTACCTGCACGATTACTACCTGCGCAATATCCACCCGGTGTTGACGCCTCTGGCGTTCGACCCGGGACATCCCTTCCCGTTTATTTCGAACCTGAGCATGAACCTGGCCGTGGTCGTCGAGCAGAACGGCCGCACGCGCTTCGCCCGGGTCAAACTACCGGACGTTCTGCCGCGCTTCGTGCCGATTCCGGCATCCACGGCCCGCAGGAAGGGCGACACCTTTGCGCTGCTGGAGGATGTCGTCAAGCTGAACGTCGCTTCGCTCTTCCCCGGCGTCGAGGTCCGTGACGCCCACCTCTTCCGCATCATTCGGGATACCGACATGGTGATTCAGGAGGATGAGGCGGACGACTTGCTCGAGTCCGTCGACCGGACGCTGAAGGAGCTCCGTTACGGCGACCTGTCGCAACTGCTGGTGGAATCGTCGATGCCGTCGCGCGTCCTCAACATCCTCATTGAGAACTTCGAGATCGATGAGGACATCGTCGCGCGGACCGAGGGCCGGATGGGCTACGGCGATTGGAGCGCCCTGCTGCGCCTCCACCGCCCGCGGTTGAAGGATCCCCCGTTCTCTCCCAGGACGCTCTGGGCAGAGGACGACGACGGGATCTTCGATGCGATCCAGGAGCGCGACCATTTCGTCCACCATCCGTTCGAATCGTTCTCGGCGGTGGAAGCCTTCCTGCGCGCGGCGGTGGACGACCCGAATGTCATTGCCGTCAAGATCACCCTGTACCGCATCGGACCGAACTCGCCGTTGCTCGACCTGCTGATCCGCGCCGCCGAGGGCGGCAAGCAGGTGGCGGTGCTCGTGGAGCTGAAGGCGCGTTTCGACGAGCGGAACAACATCGTCTGGGCGAACCGCCTGGAGTCGGCCGGGGTGCATGTCGTCTACGGGATGGTGAACCTGAAGACGCATTGCAAGCTCTGCCTGGTGGTGCGCACGGAGCTGGACGGCATCGTCCGTTATGCGCACGTCGGCACCGGCAACTACAACCGGGTAACGTCGCAGGTGTATACCGACTTCGGCCTGTTCACGGCGCGGCCGGAAGTGCTGGACGAGGTCACCGAAGTCTTCAACTATCTGACCGGCTATTCCAACAAGTGGGACTACCGCGAGCTGCTCGTCGCGCCGCACCACTTGCGGAAGGCGTTCACCGCGCTGATCGAGCGTGAGATGGAACATGCGGCGGAAGGACGCGAGGCGGGCATCATCATCAAGAACAATTCGGTCGCCGATCCGGAGATGATCCGCGTCCTTTACCGCGCGTCACAGGCGGGCGTGCCGATTGAAATGATCGTCCGCGGCGTCTGCTGCCTTCGCCCGGGCATCCCGGGCATCAGCGAGACGATCCGCGTCCGTTCGGTCGTGGGCCGCTTCCTCGAACACTCGCGCCTCTACTACTTCGTCAACGCCGGCGAGCCCGAAGCCCTCATCGGTAGCGCCGATCTGATGGAGCGGAATCTCGATCGCCGCGTCGAGACCCTCTGTTACGTCCGCGATCCGGAACTCCGCAACCACCTGCGCGAGGTTGTGCTCGAGGCGCTGCTCACCGACACCGACCGCGCCATGGAGTTGCACACCGACGGCAGCTACCACCCGGTGGGGCCCGACGACGGCGTCGAACCGATCAACTCCCAGGAACGACTCCTCGAAACCTACGCCCGGAGCCGGCAGGAATAGGCGCCGTCGGGCGGATGGGCGCCGCCGACCTACCGGCGGCCGAACCGGTAGACCGCACCGATGGCGAAGCGCCGCGTATCGAAGTTGAACGCCGGCAACTCGGCGTCGTCCGGGCTGACAGGGAACTCCGGGAGAAGAGTACCGCCAAGAACGGCGGTGGCTGGCTCGCCTCCCAACCGCGCTCGCCGCCAGTCGCCAAGCAGGCGAATCGCGAAGCGCTCCGTGATATCAATGTCGACCCCGCCGCCCACCTGAAGCGATAGGCCGCTGTCCGTAAGGTTGACAGACTCGACGCCGAAGAAGTTGAGGTCGGACGTCACGCGCTCCATGCCGACAAGGAACCGGGTGAACAGCATGACGGGGCGTCTCCGATAGGCGGCGCGCACACCCCCCATGACCGTCACGTCCTGCCCTCCGACGTCCAGCCCATCCCCCTCCGGCAGGAAATCGAAGTCCCCCAGCTCCGGCAGGTTGATGGCAACACGGTCTCCCGCCACGCTGACTTCGCCGACCGCGGCGAACACCCGCGTGACGTTGAAAGCCCCGGCGAGGAACCATCCCTGCGGACTCAAGGGACCCACGGAACTTGGGAGCTGGTAGCCTCCGGCGATCTCGGCTCCCTCTGCGATCTGGGCCTCCGCGGCCGGAACCAGGCCAACCAGGAAGAGCGCGGCCGCAAGCAACGTTCGGACTACACGGGCCGCTGCCATATGCCCTTCCGCTGTCAGTAGCGGTAATGGTCGGACTTGTAGGGGCCGTCTACGGGAACGCCCAGATACGCGGCCTGCTCGGGCGTCATCTCGGTGAGGTGCACCCCGAGGGCGTCCAGATGGAGGCGGGCCACCTTCTCGTCGAGTTGCTTCGGCAGCATGTAGACCTGCTTCCCGTATTCGCCCTCGTTCCGGTGCAGGGCGATCTGCGCGAGCACCTGGTTGGTGAACGACGCCGACATGACGAAGCTCGGATGCCCGGTGGCGCAGCCGAGGTTGAGCAGGCGTCCCTCGGCAAGGACGAGGACACTGTGGCCGTCCGCGAAGCGCCACTCGTCGTACTGCGGCTTGATGGGGATGTGCTCGATGCCCGGGAACGCCTTCAGGCCGGCCATGTCGATCTCGTTGTCGAAGTGGCCGATGTTGCCGACGATCGCCTTGTCCTTCATCCGGTTCATCTGCGCCGCGCTGATGATGTCGCGGTTGCCGGTAGCAGTGACGAAAATGTCGGCGGTCTCCAGCATCTCTTCCAGCGTCACCACCTGGTAGCCCTCCATCGCCGCCTGCAGCGCGCAGATAGGGTCGATTTCGGTAATGACGACACGGCATCCCTGGCCGCGCAGCGACTGCGCGCAACCCTTTCCCACCTCGCCGTAGCCGCAGACCACCGCTACCTTTCCGCCCAGCATGACGTCGGTGGCGCGCGCGAGGCCGTCCGGCAGCGAGTGGCGGCAGCCGTAGATGTTGTCGAACTTGCTCTTGGTGACGGAATCGTTGACGTTGATGGCGGGGAAGAGCAGCGTCCCGTCGCGCATCATCTCGTAGAGGCGGTGCACGCCGGTCGTGGTTTCTTCGCTGACGCCCCGGATAGCGGGGCTGATCCCGCGCCACTGGCCCGGGTCGCGCCCGGCGATCTCGCGCAGCAGGTCGAGGATGACGCCCCATTCCTCCGGCTCGGACGACGCATCGAACGCCGGGATGGCGCCTGCCTGCTCGTACTCGTAGCCCTTGTGAATCAGCAGCGTCGCGTCGCCGCCGTCGTCGACAACGAGGCTCGGTCCGCTGCCGTCGGGCCAGACGATCGCCTCGTTCGTGCACCACCAGTACTCGGGGAGCGTCTCCCCCTTCCAGGCGAAGACGGGAATCCCGCGCGGCGCATCCACCGTGCCACCCGTCTCGGGGCGCCCTACCGCAACCGCGGCGGCGGCATGGTCCTGCGTCGAGAAGATGTTGCACGACGCCCAGCGGACATCGGCCCCCAGTTGGGCGAGGGTTTCGATCAGCACGGCGGTCTGCACCGTCATGTGCAGGCTTCCCATCACCTTCGCTCCGCCCAGCGGGAGGGCTCCCGCATACTCGCGACGGAGCGCCATCAGCCCGGGCATTTCCTGCTCGGCTAGGCGGATCTCGTTCCGGCCCCGCTCGGCCAGGCCAAGGTCCGCCACCTTGAAGGGGGCGCGCCCGGCGGCGGCGGCCGTCTCGAACGGGTGGGTGCGCGTCGTCTCCATCACGGTCGTTGCCATCTGATCGATCTCCTCGTGCCGCTCTGTCTGTGTCCGTACTCGTGGAGCGCCCGATTCCCGTCTACGACCGCCCCGAGCGGCCACCGCGCCGCGAACGGCGGCGGGGGCGTCCGCGGGGCGTCCCGCCGCCCGGCCCGGACGGATCCGTCTGCCGCTTCGGCGCCGGCAGCTTCATCGAGTCGGGCCGATCCACTCCCGCTTCCACGGGCGACGCGTGCAGCGTCTCCTGATAATAGTCGTCAAGCAACATCGCGATGACCCGCGACTCGTCCTCGTTCTCAACCAATTGACGCGCGAGCGGGACGAAGCGCTGGCTCCGTTCGGCCCGCAATCGGTCGCGCTCGCGCAGTCGCGCCTCGAGCAGCGTCGTCAGCCGCTCGGCCACGACCGCCGCGACGTCGTCGTCCGACGGCAGCGGGCGGGCCTGGAACACGATGCTGTAGCGCTTGGCGATCTGATCGAGGCTCAGCCTTTCCGCCTCGGTCACCAACGAGAGCGCCGTGCCGGCCGCTCCGGCGCGTCCAGTCCGTCCGGCGCGGTGGATGTAATCCTCGGTGTCCTCCGGCGGCTCGTACTGGATGACATGTGACAGCTCCGGGATGTCCAGCCCACGCGACGCCACGTCGGTCGCGACGAGAAAACGGAGCTTCCCCTCCCGCACCCGCTTCAAGATCCGTTCGCGGTCCGCTTGTGACCGGTCCGCACTCAACTCGTCCGCGTCGTAACCGAATCGCTGCAGAACGACGGTTACGTAATGGACGTTCTGTTTCGTGTTGCAGAAGATGAACGCGGACGACGGGTTTTCCGTCTCGATGATCCGGACCAGGGCACGGTCTTTCTCCATCGGCGGCACCGAATAGAAAACGTGCTCGGTGTCGGTGACGTGGACGTGGTCGCGGCTGAGGGTCAGGAAGTCCGGCTCGGCGATGAACTCGCGCGCTGTCCGCATCACCGACGCCGGAAACGTCGCCGAGAACATCGTGGTGTGGATTGGGCGATCCGGCAGGTACGTCTGCACCTGTCGCATGTCGGGATAGAAGCCCATCGAGAGCATCCGGTCCGCCTCGTCGAAGACGAGCGTCGTCAGGTCGTTGAGCGAGAAGGCGCCGCGCAGCAGGTGATCGAGGGCCCGCCCCGGTGTCGCGACGACCAACTGCACGCCCTCGCGGAGGGCCTTGATCTGCGGCTCGTACCCGACACCGCCGTACACCGCGGCGGAACGAAGGCCGCTTCCCGCCCAGAGCATCTCCGCGTCGGACTGCACTTGCCGGGCAAGCTCGCGCGTCGGCACCAGCACGAGCGCCTGTGTCCGATCCAGGGAGGAGTTCAGGCGTTCCAGCATCGGCAGGAGGAACGCGGCGGTCTTGCCGCTCCCGGTCCGCGCCTGAATCACCAGGTCGCGTCCCGCCAGCAGGTACGGGATCGCCCGCGCCTGCACCGGCATCAGCGCGGTCCAGGCCGGATGACCTACCGCCGTACGGAGCCTGTCTGGGAGCGCGTCGAGGGTGGTTTCCGGAAGCGGATCGCGCGGTTCGTCAATCGTCGCCGTGAGCGACGTCGGGGTCAATGTCGGCAAGGGCTGTAGCGTTCCGCATCCTCTGGCAGGGCAGGCACGTGCTCCAATTCTACACGCGCGGGCGTCCGGCGCTACTCCACCCCGAATGCCAGCAGCACGTTGCCCGGACGCCCGCCGAATATGGCGTAGCCCGAGTTGATGTAGACCATCCCGTCAACCACCACCGCCCCGGGACCATTGATCGAGCCGCCCTCCGCGGGGACCGCGTTCACCGTCTCCCATGAGCCGTTGGTGTCCTGCTCCCAGAGCACGGCGCCGTCGCCGGTGGCGTAGGCGCGCAACAGGCCGTCGTGCGAGCCGGCGAAGACGACGCCCGGGATCACCGTCACCGCGGCGAGCACCGCCGGGCTGCATTGTTCGCAGATGGGCTCGTGCGGGGCGACGTACCAGATCAGCTCCCCGGTCCGGAGCCTGATCGCCGCCATCCCTCCCGGCTCCGGCGTGATGAAACCGGAGTTGGCGAAGTACGCGGCGTCGTCATCCACCGCGAAGCCCCACTCGATGCCGCCCAGCGCGCTCCCGGGACCCACCTGGTACTGCCAGACGATCGCACCCTCGCGATCCGGGTCCAGGCCGAAGCCGATGCCCGACTTCTGTCCCACCACCAGCAGGTCGCGGCCCTCGGCCACCGACACGAGGACCGGCGATGCGCCGAAGTCGAAATCGGGACCGGTGTCGTCCGGACAGTTCGGGTTCGAACCACCACAACCCACGATGAACGCGTCGTCCGGCGTGAACTGCCTGGCCCACCGGACCGCGCCGGTCTCCATGTCGAACGCGAGGATCGCGTCGCTCGTGGCGGGGGCCGGCTCCGTATACCCGTTGCCGGTTGCCGCATAGACGAGCCCGCGCGCCTCGTCGACCGTTGGCGCCGACCAGATCGCCGCCCCGGCGGGTCCCATCAGGAACGCCCCGTCCGGATTTCGCCCGCGCGGAGCGGGTGCTTCGGGAATCGTGTACGTCTGCCAGATCACGTCGCCGGTCGTCGCCTCCAGCGCCGCCAGACTGCCCCGGAAGGTGCAGCAGGCGTACTCCGGGTCGGCCGCCAGCACCTCCTCGAGTGAGGAGACGGGCACGTACAGCCGGCCGCCATGCAGGACTGGCGCGCCGGTGATCCGCGCCCCCTCGTGCGCCTCGAGATCGCGCCGCCACAGTTCGGCGCCGGTTGCCGCATCGAGTGCGTACACGTTGGCGTTGTAGTCGCCCAGATACAGCGCATGCCGCCCGTCCGGCAGGCGCCCCACCGTCATCGCCGTCCGGACGCCGCTCTGCGCCAAGTACGACCAATGCGTGCAGCCGGACGCCGCATCGAGGGCCCAGACCTCCCCCCGCTGGCTCGCCACGAACAGGCGTCCGCCCACCACCGTCGGTTGGGTGTGGGCAGCGCTTGCGTTCGGATACCCGAACGCCCACTTCAGCCGCAGTCTCGGCACGTCGGCCGCAGTCAATCCCGCATCGCTGGCGGGCTGAAAGCGACGGTTCGTCACGCCCGTGCCCCAGCCATTCCACGATGGTCCGCCGTCGAGTCCCGGCCAGACCGCGCCGTCCGTCGCGCACGCACCGGTGGCGCCGGCCCTCCGCGAATCCGCGGCGGCGGCGATCCGCCGCCCGGACACGAACTCCGCCACGGCTCGGCGCTCGGCGGCCGAGAGCTCGGACCCCTGCGGTTCCATCGCTCCGTCGGTCAGGGCCCGGACGATAGTCTCCGGGGCGAGGGCCCGCATGTTGCCGAGGGCCAACGCCCGCGGCACCGCATTCTGGAGATGGCACTGCGCGCAATGCTCGCCGAACAGCGCCTCGCCGTCCGGGGTCTGCGCGGCCGCCGGGCCGGCGACGACCAGCCCGGCCGCCACAGCGGCCATCCCGAGTGGAAAACGAGAACGACGCATCGGTCCTCCGGCATGATGAAGACAGGTCGGTAAGGATAGCGCACCGGTCTCGGCGCCTCGGAAGATCGGGTTCGCCGCCTCGTCGATCCCTACGGTTCCCGGCGCCTCTGGTTGCGAGATCGAACGGATCGAACCGGGAGAGTATCGGCTGGTTCTCCGGGACCCGCCGAAGAACCAGGGGTTGGTGGAAGCCCTCATGGCGTATCCCGAGAAAGACTGGTTCACACCAATCCCGTCGGAGTCCACGTCCGAGATCGAACCGCCATCGTGCGCAGGATTCACTGCCTGGCCTGGGATTCCCGGACGGGCCTGCACTGGGCAGAACTGCTGAGCCGGCTCCGGACGGCCGGCAAGCCGATGCAGATCAAGGACAGTTTCGTCGCCGCGACGGCACTCGCTTACAGGTTTCCTCTGGCGACCCGGAACGGGCAGGACTTTGCGGCGAGCGGCGTCGAGATCGTCGATCCGTTTGCCGCTTCCAGCTGATCGTCTTCAGGCTCATGTCTCGTTGGAAAGGAACCCGTCTGGCGAACGCTCGCAGGCTGCCTGTATGCTTTGCTCTTTGCGCCGCGATGGAGGGTTCCTGATGCGATACGAACGCAACCGGCCCGACGCACGGGTGGGCTGGGTGCTGGCCCTGGCGGCCGGGCTTTTTTTTGCCGCCCCGATCGGCCTGGCGGGCCAGGAGGAGGGGACCCGGAACGGCGAGTGGCCCAGTTATGGCGGCGACCTGGCGCACACCCGATACTCGCCGCTCGGGGAAATCGACGGGAGCAACTTCGACGACCTCGAAGTGGCCTGGTCGTTCCGCACCGACAACTTCGGGCCGCGGCCGGAGTTCCTCCTGCAGGCGACGCCGCTGATGGTGGACGGCGTCCTCTACGCCACCGTCGGCACCCGTCGGGCGGCGGTCGCGCTCGACGCGGCGACGGGTGAGATTCTCTGGTTTCACCGCTACGACGAGGGCGAACGGGGCGAGTCGGCGCCGCGCCGGCTGTCGGGCCGTGGCCTCACCTACGTGGACGACGGCGCGGAAGGCAAGATCTTCTATGTCACGCCCGGCTATCACCTGATCGGGCTGAACGCGAAGAGCGGGAGGCGGCTCGCGGATTTCGGGACCGACGGCATCGTCGATCTCAAGACGCAACTCGATCAGGATATCGACCTCGTCACCGGCGAGATCGGCCTGCACGCCGCACCGGTCGCGGTCGGCGACACCATCGTTATCGGCGCTGCGCACCTGCCGGGCGGTGCTCCGAGATCGATGCAGAACGTCAAGGGCTTCATCCGCGGCTACGACATCAACTCGGGGGAGCGGAAGTGGATCTTCCACACGATCCCGCAGGGTGACCAGTACGGCAACGACACGTGGGAAGGCGATTCGTGGCGCTACACCGGCAATACCGGCGTGTGGGGGCAGATGACCATCGATCCGGAACTGAACATGGTCTACATGCCGATCGAGATGCCCACCAACGACTACTACGGCGGCCACCGCCTGGGCGACAATCTCTTCTCCGACAGCCTCGTGGCGCTCGACCTCGACACCGGCGAGCGCAAGTGGCACTTCCAGATCACGCACCACGACGTCTGGGACTGGGACCTGCCGGCCGCGCCGGTCCTGGTGGACATCACGGTCGATGGCCGCGACATCCAGGCGGTAGCGCTGCCCACGAAGCAGTCGTGGCTCTTCGTCTTCGACCGGGAGACGGGCGAGCCGGTGTGGCCGATCGATGAGCGACCGGTCCCGCCGTCCGATATCCCGGGCGAGCGGCTCTCCCCCACGCAACCGCACCCCACAAAGCCACCCCCGTTCGACGAACAGGGGATCGGACCGGACGACCTGATCGACTGGACGCCCGAACTGCGCCAGCGCGCGCTCGATGTACTCAACCGATTCCGGTACGGGCCGTCCCTCTATACGCCGCCATCGGTCGGCACGGCGGACGGCACGTACGGCACGCTGCAGGTACCCGCCTCGACCGGCGGGGTGAACTGGCCCGGCGGATCGTTCGATCCCGAGACCGGCATCTTCTACGTGTTCACGAAGACGGAGGTAACCAACCTCGGCCTCGTGAACGACCCGGAGCGGTCGGACATGGACTTCATTCGTGGCCGGCCTGAGGGGGTGACCGCGCGAGACGACGCGCTGAACGTCGACGGGATCCCGATCATCAAGCCGCCATGGGGACGCATCACCGCCATCGACCTCAACGATGGCGAGATCGTCTGGCAGGTGCCCCATGGCGAGACGGCTGACAATATCCGCGACCATCCCCTCCTCGAGGGGGTAGACGTCCCGCGGACCGGCCGGCCGGGACGGGTCGGGACGCTCGTGACGCGGACCCTCGTCGTCGCGGGCGACGGGGGGACCTTCACCAACGAAGAGGGGATTTCCGGCGCGATGCTGCGCGCTTACGACAAGGCGACCGGCGACGAGCTCGGAGCGGTGTACATGCCTGCACAGCAGACCGGCTCGCCGATGACCTACGAGGTCGGCGGGAAACAGTACCTCGTTGTCGCCGTCGGGGGCGGGGGTTATGGAGGCGAGTTGATCGCGTACGCCCTGCCATGATCGTTGGTGTTCCCACGGAGATCTTCCCTGGCGAGCGGCGCGTCGCGCTGGTGCCGAGCGTTCTCCCGGCGCTTGCAAAAGCACCGCTGGATGTCCTGATCCAATCGTCCGCCGGGGCGGCGGCCGGCTTTCCCGACGCCGCCTATACCGATGCCGGCGCGCGGATCGCCGCGTCGCGGGCGGAACTGTTCGCGGACGCCGACGTTGTGCTGCAGGTGCGCAGCCCGGGCGCGTCAGGCGATGCCGGACGGACCGACCTGGCATTGCTCCGTTCCGGCCAGGCGATCGTCGGGCTGTCGGATCCGCTGGGCGAGCCCGCCGCGGCGCAGGCGGTGGCCGAACGGGGCGCCGTCGCGTTCTCGATGGAGTTGATACCGCGCATCACGCGGGCGCAGAGCATGGACGCCCTCTCGTCGATGGCGACCATCGCCGGCTACAAGGCGGTGCTGCTCGCCGCCGCGGCGCTTCCCCGGATGTTCCCGATGATGATGACCGCGGCCGGCACGATCACCCCGGCCAGAGTGTTCGTCGTAGGCGCCGGCGTCGCCGGCCTTCAGGCCATCGCCTCGGCGCGTCGGCTCGGCGCGCGCGTCGAAGCGTACGACGTCCGTCCCGCCGTCAAGGAACAGGTCGAGAGCCTGGGCGCCTCGTTCGTCGAGCTTCCGCTGGAAACCGAAGGGGCCGAGGACGCGGGCGGTTATGCGAAGGCGCAGGACGAGTCGTTCTACCGGCGGCAGCGCGAGATGATGGCGCGCGTCGTCGCGGCGAGCGACGTCGTGATTACTACCGCCCTGATTCCGGGCAAGACGGCGCCGACCCTGGTGACGGCCGAAGCCGTGGCGGGAATGGCCCCCGGCTCCGTGATAGTGGACCTCGCGGCCGAGCGGGGCGGCAACTGCGAGCTGACGCAGGGGGACGAGACGGTGGTGACCGACAACGACGTGACCATCCTCGGCCCCACCAACCTGCCGTCGACGGTGCCGTACCACGCCTCGCAGATGTACGCAAAGAACATCTCGACGCTGCTGCTGCACCTGGTGAAGAACGGTTCGCTCGCGCTTGACATGGACGACGAGATCACGGCCGGCACTCTCGTGTCGCGCGACGGCGCAGTCGTCCACGCGCGTATCCGCGACCTGCTCGGCGTCCCCGCACCGTCTGGAGAGTAGGCATGGACGTTCTCATCCCGCTTCTCACCATCTTCATGCTGGCGGTCTTCGTCGGCTTCGAGATCATCACCAAGGTGCCGCCGCTGCTCCACACGCCGCTGATGTCGGGTAGCAACGCGATCTCCGGCATCACGATCATCGGCGCGCTGCTGTCGGTCGCCTCCGACAACGAGATGGCCCGCATCCTCGGCTTTGCGGCGCTGGTGATCGCCACGATCAACGTCGTCGGCGGCTTCCTGGTGACCAACCGGATGCTTGGCATGTTCCGCAAGAAGGACTGAGGGTCCGGAACCAGACCATCGTGGACAGCACCGTCATCAACCTGATCTACCTCGTCGCCTCCATCCTTTTCATCCTGGGGATCCGCGGGCTGACCCATCCGCGCACCGCGGTCCGCGGCAACCTGCTGGGCGCCACCGGGATGCTGCTCGCCGTGGTGGCGACCCTGCTGGACCGGGAGATCTTCGGCGCCGGCGCTGACGCTTTCCTCTGGATCGCGGCCGGCGTCGGCCTCGGCGCGGCCATCGGGGCCACCCTCGCCCTCCGGATCGCGATGACCGCGATGCCGGAGATGGTAGCCCTGCTGAACGCTTTCGGCGGCGGCGCCTCCGCCCTGGTCGCCGGCGCGGTGCTGGTGAGCGAGCCGGATCCAGCGGTTCAGACGACGGTCGCCACGGTCGCCTCGGGCCTGATCGGCTCGGTCACCTTCTGGGGCAGCCTCGTGGCGTTTGACAAGCTGCGCGGCCTGCTGCTGCCCGACCGGCCGGTGGTCTTCCCCGCCCAGCAGGTTCTGAACGGCGTCCTCGGCCTCGTCGCCCTCGGCTGCGGGGCGCTCGTGGTGGCGGACGCCGGGATTGGCGGCCTCAGTCCCGTCGGTTACTACCTCGCGCTCGTCGCGATTGCGTCGTTGCTGGGGGTGCTGCTGACGATTCCGATCGGCGGCGCCGACATGCCGGTCGCCATTGCGCTGCTCAATTCCTACTCCGGTCTCGCAGCCGCCTCGACCGGCTTTGTGCTGAACAACAACATCCTGATCATCACCGGATCGCTCGTCGGGGCCTCCGGCCTGATCCTGACCCGGATCATGTGCAAGGCGATGAACCGGTCGCTCATCAACGTGCTGGTGGGCGCCATCGCCGAAGGGGAGACGTCGTCCGCCGATGCCGATGCGGTGTACGCCGGTCGCGTGAAGAGCACTTCCGCAGAGGAAGTCGCGATGCTGTTCGACGGCGCGCGCCGCGTCGTGATCGTTCCGGGCTACGGCCTTGCCGTGTCGCAGGCGCAGCACCAGGTGCGCGACCTCGCCAACCTGCTCGAGGAACGCGGCGTCGAGGTGGAGTACGCCATCCATCCGGTCGCCGGCCGGATGCCCGGCCACATGAACGTGCTGCTGGCCGAAGCGGACGTCGACTACGACAAGCTGAAGGAGATGGACGCAATCAATCCATCGTTCGAACAGACCGACGTCAGCATCGTGATCGGCGCCAACGACATCGTCAATCCGGACGCGCGGACCGACCCGAAGAGCCCCATCGCCGGCATGCCGATTCTGAACGTCGATCAGTCGAACACCGTCGTGATCATCAAGCGGAGCCTCTCTCCCGGCTTCGCAGGCATCCCGAACCCGCTTTTCGCCGCCGACAACGCGCTGATGTTCTTCGGTGACGGCAAGAAGGCGGTCCTCGAACTCATCGCGGCCGTCAAGGAGTCGTAGCGGTCGGAGCCGTTGCGGCGAGTCTCAGAGAACGGCGGAGATCCCGCTATCGCCGCAGCCTAAGAATAGCTATGGAAATAGCTACAATAATGGATACAGAAACAGCTATGATGGGGGACCATGGCTGCAATGAGAACCGTGCAGATGACGCTCGACCAGGGGCTTGTCGAAGCGGTAGACGACGCCGCACAGCGCCTCGGGACCACACGTTCGGCCTTCACGCGCAAGGCGCTGAGCGACGCGCTGGAGCGATTGCGGGTCGAAGCGCTTGAGAGGCAGCATCGTCAGGGGTACGAGCGCCACCCGGTCCAGCCGGACGAATTCAGCGGCTGGGAATCGGAGCAGGTGTGGCCCGATTGATGCGGCGTGGCGACGTGCGCTGGTACCGGTTCGGACCTCCCGACAAGCAACGTCCTGTCGTCATTCTGACCCGGGGCGCCGCACTGGAGTTCCTTTCCGAGGTTACCGTCGCTCCGGTGACCAGCACGATCCGCGACATTCCCACCGAAGTGGTCCTGTCGCGTGAGGACGGGATGCCCCGGACGTGCGCGGCCAACCTCGACCACATTCACACGGTATCTCGAGCGAAGGTGGGCGCCCTCATTACGACCCTGGGAACCGAGCGCATGGCGGAGATCGCCGATGCACTCCGCTTCGCCCTCGATGCATGAGGGGACGGGTAGACTTGTCGGACCGGCAACGTCGCAGGAGGTTCCCGATGCAGTTGTTTCTACGCCTCGCCACGGCGCTCGCGCTGACCGGTCTCGTCTGGTTCGCAGCGGCCGACGCCACCGTAACGACGCAGTCGTCGACCACCAATCCGTACCGCGCCACCTACGATTGGGAACAACTGCCGGAGGGACGCGTCCTCGGCACGGTGAGCGGCGTCTTCCCCGACCCCGACGGGCGCCATCTCTGGATCCTGGACCGGTGCGGCGCCAACGAGTGCGCCGGCACCGACCTCGACCCGATCCTGAAGTTCGACCTCGAAGGGAACCTGGTCGACAGTTTTGGCGCCGGCCTGTTCGCGTTCCCGCACGGCTTCTTCCTCGACCACGAGGGCTTCCTGTGGGTGACCGAGGGAGGCTCGCACGGCGACAGCCGCGCCGTGGCGGGTGAAGCGATGGGCATCGGGCACCAGGTGCTGAAGCTGAATCAACAGGGAGAAGTGGTGATGCGCCTGGGCGAAGCGGGCGTCTGGGGCGACGGCCCGAACCACTTCAACGGACCGTCCGGCGTGGTCGTCGCCCCTAACGGCGACATCTGGGTGTCGGACGGCCACCGGGGCGGCAACAACCGGATCGTGAAGTTCTCGGCCGACGGCACGTTCCTGTTCGAAGTCGGCGGTGGCGTCGGCTCCGAAAGCAAGGAGGCGGCCCGCTTCTCCGACCCCCACGACATCAAGATGGATTCGCAGGGCCGCGTCTACGTCGCAGACCGGGGCAACAGCCGGATCCAGGTGTTCAACCAGCAAGGCGAACTCCTCTACATCTGGACCCACTACGGCAAGCCGAGCGGGCTGTTCATCGACCGCAACGACATCCTCTATGCAGGCGACGGGCTGTCCGGCATGGTCCGCACCGGGCCGCCCGACAACTGGCGCAGCAACCTCGGATGGGAGAAGGGAATCCGGATCGGCGACCTGAAGACGGAGCAGGCGTGGGTCACCCACTTCATCCCGCAGCATGACGAGGACGTGGGGGCCGGCATCGAGTTCCTCGGCGTCGACTTCGACGGCAACATCTATGCGGGCGAAGTGAGCCGCCGCCGGCTCGTGCGCTACGTCCCGCACCGCCCGTCGGAACTGTTCCGCACGCAGTAGCCGCGGCGTAAGGAAGCGCGCCGCCGCATTCGGGGCTCAACCGCCTCGATCGTCGTAGAGATCCCCGTGCCGTAGCGAGGCCTGCACGGGCCACTCACCCGCCTCGTGTGGCGGAAACGACTCGTCCAGATCGGCCACGGCGACGTGAGTACCGGTCCGTTCTGCCCCAGGAGTCGCCCAGCCGCGTCTCCAGACCTTGGCCACGCTTGCCCCGGCGGTACGCTTCTGTGGCGTCGCCAGTAACCCCAATGGCTGCTGCGCCGCAGGAGCAAAAACGAACAGAGCAGGTTCATCGCCCACGTCGCACCACCACGCACAGACCTCGTACGGCCCACGACGGGCGGAACCATCTGCTCTACTGTCGAAGCGCTCGATCGAGCTCGCGCGAGTTCGTGGCTTGAACCTGACCCGCCCCAAATGCCGTCTGGCAACAGACAACACCACGACGTGCGGCCTGAGCGCTATTAGGAGCTCGTGCCACAGGGGACCACCGTCTGCCTCGAGGATCCTTGTCGATGCAACATCGAGACGTGACCACGTTGGGTCGGTTGCGACCGGCGAGCAGACCCACGGTGAGGATGCGAAGCGGCGAGGCCCAATACGCGTCGAGGTCACCAAAGAACAGGATCGGAACGGCGGGCGAGACGCGGTGTTGGAGCCGACCGGCGCGCTCGAACGCTCGCCATGCCATAGCGACCGCTCGATCGAGACTCTGGCGGGGAAACGATGGCTCCTCCATCCGTGCCACATTCTAACCGTCGGCATCAACGTGCATCGGCCAGCGCCGACTACGATCCCACGGGAACGCAACAGGAGGGAACGTGCCGGAGTTGCCGGAGGTAGAGCGCGGGCGCAGACTCGCGGACGCGGTGGCGGCGGGGCGCCGCATCGAAGCGGTGGCCTGTGCCGACGACCCGATCGTCTTCGCCGGGGTCGATCCGGAGCAGTGGCGCGGGGCACTCGAAGGCAAGGAGGTCGTGGCGGCCCGGCGCTGGGGCAAGCAGCTCTGGCTGGAACTGGACGCGCCGCCGCATCCGCTCTTCCATTTCGGAATGGCCGGCGGATTCAAGACGCCGGCGTCCGTCCCGCTGCAGCTCAAGTCGGGACCACGCGAGGACGCCTCCGTCTGGCCACCGCGCTTCGTGAAGATCCGGCTGCGCTTCGACGACGGCGGCGAACTCGCCATGACCGACGGCCGGCGCCTGGGACGTATCCTGCTGCGACAGAGTCCGGAGCAGGAGCTGCCGGTCTCGAAGCTCGGTTTCGATCCGCTGCTCGCGATGCCGTCGCCGGCCCGCTTCTCCGCGCTTCTCCGCGCGCGCGGCAGCATCGTCAAGTCGCTGCTGCTCGATCAGTCGTTCGCGGCCGGGGTGGGCAACTGGATCGCCGACGAAGCGCTCTTCCAGGCCGGTATCGATCCCCGGCGGCGGGCCTCGTCGCTCACGGACGCGGAGGCGCGACGGCTGCGCGCCAGGCTCCGCTCCATCGTCAAGCGAGCTGTGGACGCGAACGCGGACGACTCACGGTACCCCCGGACGTGGCTGTTCCATCGCCGCTGGGGCAAGCGGGATGACGCCCGCACGGCGCGCGGTGAACCGATTGAGCACGTGACGATAGGCGGTCGGACAACGGCGTGGGTACCTCGGCGCCAAGGCTGATAAGATGCGACGATGCTTGCGGAGGCCTAATACGATGAAAACTCACGGATTCGAGGCACGACTGGGCATGGTGGCGCTCGTGGCGGCCGCCATCGCCGTGGCGCTCCCGGTGGCCGCGTTCGCCCAGAACAACACCGTCACCTTCACGAAGCACGTGGCGCCGATCCTGCAGGAGAACTGCCAGGTGTGCCACCGGCCGGGCGAGATCGGGCCGATGTCGCTGACGAACTACAGCGAGGTCCAGCCATGGGGACGGTCGATCCGCCAGAAGGTGGCGGACCGCGAGATGCCGCCGTACCAGTACGACCTGGACGTCGGCATTCAGGAACTGCAGTACGACCCGCGCCTCTCCGTGGAGGAGATCGCCACCATCGTCGCCTGGGTGGACGGCGGCATGGTCGAGGGGGATGCCGCAGACATGCCGCCGCCGGTCGAGTGGCCGCCGCGCGGCGAATGGCGCCTCGCAGGACAGTTTGGTCAGCCGGACGTGGTAGTGCCCGCGAAGCCGTACACCGTTCCGGCGGAAGGGTCGGACCTCTGGTGGGAGCCCCTCGTCGAGATCCCGCTTGAAGAGGACCGCTACATCAAGGCGATCGAAGTCAAGCCGTCGGCGGAAGGCCGCCACGTCGTCCATCACGCCAATACGAGCCTGTACCTGCGCAACGCGGACGGCGAACTGGAGCAGCAGGGGCGGGGGCGGTTCACGGAGTACGCCAGTGGCAAGCTGGGCGAGATCGTCCCCGAGGGCGCCGGCCGGCTCCTGCCCGCCAACTCCCTGGTCCGTTGGAGCATCCACTACTACCCGATGGGCGAAGTCGTAGAGGACGAAGTGACGGAGCTCGCCTTCTGGTTCCATCCGAAGGGTTATGAGCCGGAGTACATTCAGGACCTGGGACGCTACAACCTCGCGGGCGACCTGGTGATTCCTCCGCACGGCTCGCAGATCCTGCAGGGCTTCCACACGTTCGACCACCCGGTGCGGATCGACAGCTTCCAGCCCCACGGCCACCTGCGGCTGCGCGGCGCGTCGCTCGAGATCTTCCACCCCTCCACCGGGGAGCGGGAAGTGGTCAGCATGATCTCCGACTGGACCACCTGGTGGCAGCACAGCCATCTCTACGAGGAAGACGTGGCGCCGCTGATGCCGGCTGGTTCGGTCATGATCCTGACCCACTGGTACGACAACAGCGCGGATAATCCGAACAATCCGGACCCCGAACAGTGGGTCTACCGCGGCGGCCGCACGACCGACGAAATGTCGCACGCCTGGATCGCGATCACGCATCTCGATGAAGAGGGCTACCAGCGGATCCTGGCGGAGCGGGAGGCGAAGCAGCAGACCGAGGCGCTTGCCGGCGGCGGCGGGCAGTAGGAGCCAGCAGCAGCGATGGCGCGCACGTGGTCCGTCGCCGGTCTTGCGGTCGGGCTGATCCTGTGCGGCGTGGCGCCGCTCGCGGCGCAGCCGCCGATCGACCGGGCATGGCCGGCGGCTCCCCGCGAACGGGGCGGCGTGGCCTCGGGGCTCACCGTCTCGCCGTTCTTCGAGGGTTGGTACGAGAACCCGGACGGCAGCTACACGCTGTCGTTCGGCTTTTTCAACCGCAACACCGAGGAGATGCTGCGCATCCCGCACGGGCCCGCCAACTACCTCGAGCCGGCCGAGTATGACGGGCGGCAGCCGACGGTGTTCGCCCCACGCCGTGACACCGGTGTCTTCACGGTAACCGTCCCGGGCGATTTCGTCCGCGACGACGGGCGCGTCGTTTGGACGCTGCACACCCCCGGTTACGACGAACCGCACTCCGTGCCCGGCCGCGTCGGCGTGGAGGCGTACCGGCTGCATTACATCCCGATGGCGATGGGATCGCTGCCGCCGATGCTGAAGCTGCAGGAGGACGGGCCGGAGCTGTGGGGACCGATGTCGCTCGACGGGGACGCGCGCGAGGCGTCGACCTGGGCGACCGGCCAGAACCCGCCCGGCAGCGTCACGAGCCCGTTGCGCATGAACGCGACCGTCGGCACGCCCCTGGCGCTGACGGTCTGGGTGGCCGACCGGATCGCCCCGGATGCGGAGCGCGAGCCGGTACCGGGCGGCGTCCGGTGGTTCACCCACCGCGGACCGGCGCTCGCGACCTTCGGAGAACAGCCGCTGGTGCCGGACGCCGAGGGGCGCACCACGACGACCGCGACGTTCACCGAACCTGGCGAGTACCTGCTGCGCGTGCGGGCCGACAACTTCAACCCGGTCGACAGCACCACCGGCGATCAGTGCTGCTGGACGAACGGCTACGTCGCGGTCACGGTCTCACCGTAGATCAGCCGAACAGCCAGGCGCCACCCGTGACATAGAAGGTTACGATCGGCAGTTCCCCCAACGTGACCGCCAGCAGAAAGCGGCCGAAGGGCATCCGGAGCGACCCCGCCACGTAGCAGATCACGTCGGTCGGGACGAACGGGAAGACCGACCAGCCGGCGACGATCCAGAAGCCCCTGCGCGCAATCTGGGCTTCGAGCCAGCGGATGCGCTCGGCGTGCTTCCGTTCGAAGAGCTCCGCGAGGCCCAGGAAGTCGAAGAACCAGTAGACCAGCCCCGACGAAGCAACGACACAGCCGAGCGAGATGGCAAAGACGGTCCAGTAGCGATCGGGAAAGAGCAGCGTGCCAACGACGATGAGCACCGTGCTGGGAATCAGGGTGACGGGACGCGCCAGGCTCACGACGACGTAGCCGACCATCACCAGCGGACCAGACTGCCGGAGCACGGTGACCAGGTTCGTAGGGTCGATGAGATCCGGGCGCGCAACGTAGAGCGCACTGAGCCCGGCCGTCAGCACCAGCCAGAAACCGAGGGCGATGCGCCGGCTGGTGCTCATGGGCGGCGTGGTGGACGGCGGATCGCGGGACGAACCGCGAACGATTACCCGGGAGGCTGATTGGCCGGGACGAGCCGCGCGAGGCTCGTGGCGTCGCGGACTATCAGGCCATCGGGAAGCGGGACCGGTATCGCCCAGGTGGCGCTTTCCGCGACTTCATAGTGCCGCACGACGGCAAACGCCGCGGCGTCCGGCTCCGCAACGAAGAGTTCTGCGTCGCTCGTCAACAGGAGGAGGTCATCCCCGGCGATCAGGACGGATGCATGGTCACCTTCGCGCCCCTCACTCGCCCATCGTACGGCTCCGGTCGCTGCGTCGAGCGCCACGAACTGCCCGCTGCGGGTCGATACATGCCCGTAGAGCGTGCCGGCGACGAGCACCGGGGAACTCATGTACATCGTCGCGTCTGCGTTGCTCCAGGCGGGGGCCGCCTGCCAGGTTCCGTCCCGGCGCCGGATGGTGAACGCGTGGGTCCCTTGCCGGGGACCGGAGATCACCAGTTGCGTGCCCGTCCAGACCGGCGTGACGGTGTTCTCGTGCCATTCGTCGATGAAGGGTACGCTCCACAACAATTCGCCGTTCGCCGCATCGAGCCCGATGAGCGACGATTCGGTCAGCGTCACCACGTGGCGCTCGCCCTCAATATCGACCACGATCGGTGATGCATACCCGGGACCCACACCGTTCCACGTCCAGATCTCGCGGCCCGTAGCCGGATCCAGCGCGAGCACGCGGCCTCCGGCGGCATCGCTCCCCACCTGGACGATGAGCGTGCCGCCGGCGACGAGCGGCGAGGCGGCTGTGCCGCAGAACAGATCCGTGACCTGCACCAACGCCGAATAGTCGCGCTGCCACTCCAAGGCTCCGGACGCCGCGTCCCAGCTCGACAGGATCCCACCCGCCCCCAGAGTGAACACACGACCTCCGTAGACAGCGGGGGTCGCAAACGGACCCTTCAGCTCGGCCGGGGCGATGGTGTTCTGAATGAAACCGGCCGGGTAGTCCTGTTGCCACAGCGGCGCGCCGCTCCCGAGATCGAGGGCGGTCACGATCTCCGCGTCGCCGCGCCTGCTATGGACGAAGACCCGCCCGCTGGAGACCACGGGTGAGGAATAACCTTCGCCGATCTCGGTCCGCCAGGCAGGGGCGAACGCCTCGGGCCAGGCATCCAGCGACTGTGCGGCGGAAGCGATGCCGTCGCGTCCGGGTCCTCGCCATCCCGCCCATTCCTGAGCCCATGCCGGAAGTCCGGCCGCGATCACCAGTGCCGCCGCCAGTCCGCACTGAGCGGCAGCAGCCATTCCGCTCGCCTTGATCCATCTCATCATGATTTCACTGCCGGTCTTCGCCGGCGTCTCCGCAGACGGTCACCGGCGGCGAGGCGTCGAGCCTCGCCGAGCCGAGTGTACTCAGGTTCGAAGCGGCGGCAAACCCTCCCCCGCCGGAACAAAGCGGAGGGCGACACCGTTGTTGCAGTAGCGCTGGCCGGTCGGCGGTGGACCGTCCTTGAAGACATGCCCCTGGTGGCCGCCGCATCGGGCACAGTGGTACTCCGTGCGCGGCAGGATCAACTTGAAATCGATCTTCGTCTCCAGGTGGCCCGGGATGGCGTCGAAGAAACTGGGCCACCCGGTGCCGCTGTCGTACTTCGCGGACGACCCGAAGAGCGGCAGGTGGCAGGCCGCGCAAATGAAAGTCCCTTCGCGCTTCTCGTCGTCCAGGGGGCTCGTGCCAGCCCGCTCGGTCGCCTCCCGGAACAGCACGCGGTAGGAATCGGCCGGCAACAGCGCCTGCCACTCGGCGGCCGGCTTTTTCAGCTTCTCGAACGCCATCTGGGTGGCGGACGTCGTCTGCTCGTCCATCGTCATCTCTCCGGTCGTCAGTAGCGGAACAGGTATTGCAGCTTGGTGAACACGGCTCGGTTCTTGCGTTTCAGCGCGGCATAAGGGAAGCGGTGCTCCTCGATCAGGTCCGCCTGCTGATAGTGGTCATCGTAACCGACGTAGAAGACGGTCAGCGCGTTGATGCGGTAGGTCGCGAGCAGATTCACGCCGAGCGTGCCGTCGTACGAGTTGTACTCCGTGATGTTCCGGACCAGCAGCCGTTCCGTGAAGGTGAACGTGCTGAGCGCCCGGACGATCTGGACGTTGAACACCTCGGCGGTTGTGGCACCGGGCCGGACGTCGGTGAATCGGCTCGTGTCGAGGCTCACCTGCGACGTGAGCCGCGGCGTGGGCCGCACGGTGGCGGACAGACTCATCGTGGCGCCCCGGCCCAGGTACGGGTTGCCCGGATCGTAGAAGATCTCGTCCCCCCAGCCGAAACGGCCGCGCAGCCCCAGACGGCGGCTGGTGTTCATGTTGACCGACAGGTTGTAGTTGGTCCGGTCGAAGCCGACGCCTCCGTAGCGTTCGAACGCCCGGGTTCCGCGCATATTCAGGCTGACGTTTCGAACAAAGCGGAAGTCCAGCCTGGCCGTGATCGTGTCGTCCTCGCGGATCCCGGCATGGTTGTAGCCGAGCAGGTAGTCGACGCTCGGCCCCCAGTTGATGATCCAGTGCTCTGGCCACCACCGGTAGCCGATCTCCGTGCCGACTACGCGCTGATCCACCCGTCTTACGAAACCGACGTCGGTGTGGAACCCGGGATAGACGTGGAACGTGTAGCCGAACGCCCGCAGGTGCCGGCCCTCGTGCCGGAACGCCGCGCCCAGCATGGGACCGCTCCGTTCCACGCCGTCCTCATCGCGATGGCTCGATTGCACCGCGACGAAGTTGAGGCGACTGGCGCGGCTCAAGAGCAACTGGCCGTCGACGCCGCCTACCCGGCTGTAGCCGTCCATGAACTGGCGGCTCGTCGCGATGACGCCGACGTGCGACTCGGGGTAGAGGTCGTAGCGCGCGCGTCCCAACACGAACTGCGCCGTCTGGCCGAACGCCGGATGGGTGGAGTCGTCGCGTTTGCCGGGAGCCTCGTCGTCGGCGAACAGCACGCCGAGCGTCGTCCGCCCCACCTTGCCGGTGAGCTTCGCCCCGAGGTTCGGGTCGACGATGGTCCGCGTGTGGACCAACTGCACCGGCGACGTGAACTGGAAGATCTCCTGCCCTTCCAGAAAGAACGGGCGCAACTCCGGGAAGAAGAGCGGGAATCGCTGATTGACGTCGATTTGCGGCTGATCCGATTCGATTTGCGAGAAATCGGGGTTCAGCGTGAAGTCGGCGGTCAGGTTCGACGTGATGCCGTACTTGAGGTTGACGCCTCCCTCCGGGTTGGCGCCCCGGTTGATCCAGTCGCCGGAGCCGGCGTCGAGCTCGCCGTACTGAATCGCGGTGAACGTGGGAAGGATCTCCAGGTTGCGGCTGGTCGACAGGTCGGTCATCCCCTCCAGGACGCCCATCTGCCCCATGAAGCTCTGGACATCGCGGGACATCGGCGCCCAGACGATGTTCTCCTGATCCTTCCCCTTCACCTCGCGGGCGATCTGGAATCCCCAGCGGTGCTCCACGCCGGGCGGCTGCTGCGGGTAGCGGATACTCTTGAAGGGGATCGCCATCTCCGCCGTGTAGCCGTCTTCCACGATCTCGGCGCCGCTGTAGAAGAGCGCATCCCACGATCGGTCCGCGGGCGGGATCGGCCCTCCGCGCGAATCCGACGCGTTGATGACGCCGTCGCCCTGCACGTTGTAGGCGTTCACGTCGAAGTCGTAGCAGCGCTGCTGATCCATGAACGTGTCGAGGTAGACCGTCATCAGGTCGTCCTGAAACGCCGTGTCGCGGTCGACGCGGGCCGCCCGGAGGATGTCCGGGTTGCTGTAGTGCAGGTAGAACCCGAAGTAGAGGTGGTCGCTGTCGTAGGCGATGTAGATCTCGGTCCGCTCCGTCGCCGGCGCGCCGTCGAGGGGCGACTGCTGCACGAATTCCGTCAGCAGCGCGGCCTCGAGCCACGCTGCGTCATCGAGCCGCCCGTCGATCACCGGTGGCGTGTCGATCCGCCGCGCGCGGACACGGGGCCGGCTGGCCAGGGCGCCGTAGGCGGGATCGCCCGCGGGTGGCTCGGTATTGTCGACGAGGGGCCGGTCCGGGCCGAGCGCCGCCGGCGGTTCGGACTGCCCCGCCGACTGGGCCGACGCGCCGGGCGCCGCCAGCGCGAGAAGCAGCAGCACCATCGCCGGACCTGCGGGCGTGGCGGGCGCGCCGCCGCCAGGTTTCGTTTGTGGGTGCATCGAGTCGCGGACCGGATCCGGAACGTCCGGGAGGGGCTCTCCCAAGTCTCGCGCCACACAGTTTATTACGTCGTCTGCGAGCGAGCGGTTCATCCGCCGGCCGTGGGCGGCGCGGGCGCTGACGGGCCAGGCGCCGACTTCGGCTAGAGTACCCAACGATGCGGACTGCCTTCGGACGCGCCGTCCCGCTCCTTCTCGTCTCGGCCTGCTGGAGATACGCCAGGCAGCCATGAAACCGCTGGTCGCTAGTGCGCTGGCAGGGGCGTTCGTGCTGCCGCTGATCTCTGCCGTTGCCGCCCAGGACGGGGAAGCGTGGCGCCGGTGGGGCGGGCCTGGCGGCAATTTCATCGTCGCGGACGCGCCGCGCCTGGCGGAAGCGTGGCCGGATGGCGGGCCGCCCGAGATCTGGAGCCGTCCCCTCGGCGCCGGGCATTCGGCGATCGTCGCGGGCGACGGCCGGCTCTTCACGATGTACCGCATCGCCTACGGCGAAGGGGGCGCAGCGCCCTGGAGCCGCGAGGAAACGGTCGTCGCGCTCGATGCGGCGACCGGCGAAACGCTGTGGGAGTACTCCTACCCCTCCGACGTGCAGGACTTCGGCCAGGGCGCGGGGCCGCATGCGACACCCCTGCTAGTGAACGGGCGCCTGTTCACGATCGGAACCAACAAGGAGTTGCACGTCTTCGATCCGGCGACCGGCGAGGTGCTCTGGTCGCGGAATTTCGTCAGCGACTTCGGGGCGCCCCCGCTGCTCATCCGGTCGATGATCAAGTCCGGCTACGGCGCGAGCCCGCTGGCCTGGGGCGACACCATCATCATGCAGGTGGGGGGACCGGGGCAGTCGGTGATGGCGCTCCGGCAGTCGGACGGCGAAGTCGTCTGGCGCAGCGGCAGCTTCCTCGTGTCCGAAGCGCCGGCTGGGCTGATTACGTTCGATGGCGAGGAGCAGGTGGTGGTCTTCGCGGGCCAGGCGGTGGTCGGCATGGACCCGGCGACCGGCGACGTCCTGTGGGCGCACCCCCACGATGCGGGAAACGACTTCAACTTCCAGGTGCCGCTCTGGAACGACGACGACGACATCCTGTTTCTCTCATCGGGTTACATCGCGGGGAGCCGGGCCATCCGCCTGATGCGCGACGGCGACCTCACGCGGACGGAGGAGTTGTGGTACGACCCCCAGCTCCGCTTCACCTTCCTCAACACCCTGCGGCTCGGAGATTTCGTCTATGGCACGAGCGGCCAGAGCGCGACCGCGATCATGACCGCGACGCAGGTGGAGACGGGCGAGACCGCGTGGCGGCAGCGCGGCTTCAGCCGGGCGAGCCTGCTGCATGCCGACGGCAAGGTGATCATCCTGGAAGAGGATGGCGACCTGTCGCTCGCCGAGATGTCGCCTTCCGGGATGACGACGCTGGCCAGTGCGCCGGTCTTCGACACGCGGGCCTGGACCGTGCCGACGCTCGTTGGAACTACGCTCTACGCGCGCGACCGCGAACGGATCGTCGCCTTCGACCTGTCGCAGTAGTTGGCGCCGGCGCGCGCTACCGCTGCTGCTCGGTGAAGTCCTTGCAGGGCATCGCCCAGGTGTCGCACGCGCCGACCGGCTGATCCTTCAGGTAGACGAGACGGTTGACCGTCTCGCCCTCCGGCGTCGTCGTCGTCACCTCGATGGTCAGGCGCTGCCCGTTTGCTTCGAGCGCCATCACTTCGTGCATCCGCATCTGGCCCCGGGCGCCTTCGGCGACGAGGCGATCACCATCCCAGCGGGACGACGCCTGCATCGTCGTGTCGCGCCCGACCGGGATCGTGCCTTCGGCGCCGGGGGTCCAGGACCACGCCTTCAGGCCATTCGTCTCGGTCCCGACGATGAGCGTGCCGTTGGCCGCGTGCGTGATGAACAGCCGATCGATGGAAGCGCCGCCGCGCCCGCCGCTGAACGCCGGCGGCGTAATCCGGCTCGCTTCGCGATCCAGCGTCCAGTAACCGGAGAAGTCCGGCTCCTGGGCGGAGACGATGGCCGGGCCGGCGGCCGCAAGAAGCAATGTGCCGGCGAGTGCGAGGGCGCTCCGCATCGGCGGATACTCTACCTGATCGATGCGCCCGGGGCGGCGGCGATCGGCACCCGCTTGAGGTGTGCGTCGATGGTTGCGATGGTGGCGTCGGGGACGCCGAGGTGGGTTTTCTCGTTGCCCCAGGCGTCGTGAAACCGGGCAACCGTCTCGCGTGCCGTGTTGAGCACGATCGTGCGGGGCAGGGAGGCCCTGTCGGCGAGCCTGCGAAGTTCGTCCATGGAAAACTGCGAGAACTCCTTTGTGCGGACGCACTTCAACGCCATCGTGTCGTCCGGGAGGTAGGCAATCGTCGAAACGTAGTCGTACGCCGGGGCAATCGCCGCCGTTCGGCCGTCGCGGTACACGAGCGACCAGTTCTTCAGATGCAGGTCGGCGTTGCCGATCAGTGCGTTGAAGACCAGTCGCCGAATGAACTCGGTGATACCCGGCTCCCCCGTTTCGGTCCAGATCACCTCGGCGATATTGCGGTAGCTGGCGCGTCCGTACTTGTCTTCCGGGTAGACCCCGAAGACCTGCGCGAAGTCCTCGCCGTGCACCGCGCTGCCGTCGTCCGTGCGGTCGAAGCGCCGGATGGCGAACGCCGTAGCGCCCAACCGGGCGATTTCCTCCGGGAGGTTGGCGATATCCCGAACGGGGAGCAGGCGGGTTTCCGGGACATCGATCCCGACGTGCCGGGCGAGCGACATCATTGCCTGTTCGTTCTCGGGAAGCCGGTCAAAGGTCGGCGAGGGCAACTTGACAATCCAGGAACCCCCGACCCCACGGGCGGGGATCGTGAGTCCGCCTGCCGTCCCGGCGACGGCGGAGAATTTCAACTGCACGCCGGCGAGCGAGAACCGGAACGGCCGGTCGTCGCGCGGTCTGTCGCCGGACGGGCCGCCCGGTTCCGAATCCGGCGGCGGCAGGGGTAGGCCCGTCGCGGGATGGACGGTCGCCGCCCCCGGCAGATCGTCGCCGAGCGCCCAGAGCAGGAAGAACTCGCGCTGCGACTTCACGCCGGCGCGTCGCGCCAGGTAGTCGCGCAGGGCGCCTTCCGGCAACAGGTTCGAGAAGTAGGGGAGAAGGCGTGGACGTGTCGGCGGATGGTCCGTGAGCAGGCCGCCCAGATTGTCCTTGAATGCGAGGCTCAGCGTGTGGCGGCCGGGATCAGCGATGTAGTCTCGGCCGAACGCGAAGGCCACGCGGTCGTCGCCGAGCCGTGTCAGCGTTCCGATCGGCTCGCCGTGGAGCCGGACCTCCAGCAGATCAACGTCGGCTGCTGGCGGCATCTTCGTCGTCGTCCAGACGGTAGGCCGGCCGCGGCCCCGACCGCGCCGCGGGCCGGTCGTCGACCGATCGGTGGGACCGGATAATGTCGCGGACCGCCGGCGCCAGCGGGCGCGGAACGAGCATCATCTCCAGATCGAGGACGCGGGCCAGCTCGATCAGGTTGGGCAGGCGGACATCGACCGCGGCGTTCTCGATCCTGGAAATATGCGCCTGCGTGAGCCCTGTCCGGGCGCTCAGTTCGCGCTGACTCAGGCCCTTGGCCAGTCTGGCCGCCTTGAGCGCTTCCGCCGTTCGCCTTGTCGATTCCCCCATGCGGTATGCACTATATAGAATCTAGTCAATAGGTAATATAGTATGCTGTATCACATCCCGTAGCGTAGAGGCAGCCTGTCGAACCACGGATCGTGAGGTCCTCGGTCGCTCCAGAACCCTTTGGCGCGCAACCCGGCGGAGCTACCGACGATCTCTACTCGTAGTCGCTGGCCGCCAATGACAGGCGGGCCACTTCCGTCTCGTTTCGGACCACGACGTGCCGGTTCGCGAACGCCGGGTGGGCCCAGAGAACCGCGCGGTCGTCCCAGCGGCCGGAGGCGCCTCCCTGCGTCTGTGTGTTCGGCGTCATCAGCAGCGTCCGGTCGATCTCTTCGAAACCCGCCGGCGTGAACCGGGCGATGACCAGCTCGCCCGTCTCGTTGATGACGAAGACGCGGTCGTCGTGCTGCACGAGGTAGGAATTCCCCCAACGCTCCAGCGGGGTCAGGTCCCAGGTGGACCAGAGGTGCTCGCCGGTCGCCGCGTCGACGCCGCGGAACTCGCCATAGCCGGCCAGACCGTACATCACGCCATCGGCCATCACCGCGGTACCGAGCGTCGCCCCCTGCGGCGGGTGATCGGTCCGGTCCGGGTTGACGCCTTCCCAGAGCGGACGCGCCGCCGGCCGGTCGGGATTCAGGGCCAGCATCAAACCGCCGTTCTCGATCTGCGACACCAGCAGGTAACGGCCGTTCCGGACCGGCGTGCTGATGGTCAGCCCGCTCGGTACCACGAACTCGTACTCCCACCAGACCTCGCCCGTGGCCGGATTCAGGGAGGCCACCCCACCGGTGTGCCAGACGATCAACTGGCGCACGCCCCCCGCGTCGATGACGATGGGCGACGAGTAGCCCGGCTCGTACCTCGCCTCGATGGCGCGCCACCGTTCCTCGCCGGTCGCCCGGTCGAACGCCACCACCATCGCGTCCGGCTCGCCTCCGAGCTGGGCGATCAGCAGGTCTCCCTCGACGAGCGGCGCCTGTGAAACGCCGAAGACGGGTACCGTCACGTCGTAGTCGGCTACGGTGTCGATCCGCCAGATCAGATCGCCGCTCGCCACCTCGAAACACGACAGCATCCCGGCCGCGCCCAGGATATACACGTGGTCGCCGTACACCGTCGGCGTGACGCGCGGCCCGTTGGCGAACTTCACGTGGATGTTGCGGTAGGTGGCCGGCCACTCCGCCTGCCAGAGCGCGGCGCCGGTCGCCTCGTCCAGCACGAGAAGCCGTTCGTGGCCATCCATCGTCCGGCTGCCGGGCGTCTCCTGATAATCGAGAACGAATACCCGTCCATCCGCCACCGCGGGTCCGGCGAATCCACCCCGGATAGGGACGCGCCACGTGGCGCGCAGGCCGCCTTCGGGGAAGCGCTCGATCACGCCGCTGTCGCGCCAGACCGCGTCGCGGTTGACGCCGCGCCATTGCGGCCAGTCTTCCGCGCCGAGCGTGGTGGTCAGGCACGCGGCAACGGCAAGGGCAGCGGTCGCGCCGGCGGTCCGCGGTGCGCAAGTCATCGGCATCGAGGGCCTCCTCGGCAACCCGGCGATCCTATCTGGTCGGTGCGGAACGAGGCCAACCGGGTGGGTCGGGTGCGGCACGGCGTCGTTGTCGCCGTTCCCCGCTGACTGGACATTGAAATACGAGCGGTCATCGCACATATTTCAGTGCTTCAGGGAAACCACCCCCAAGGAGAAACCCCATGTCCTGCACTCGCCTGGCGTCCCGAGTCCTTCGCATAGCCGCCGTGACCGGCGCAGCCGGGGTCGCGCTGACGCTCGCGCCACTTTCCACCCTCGCGCAGGAGCAACGACCGCTCAGTCCGCCCGGCCACTCGGCCACGCAAGTGGGCGGGACGTTCGACCCGGTGCAGTACGGCTACCTCCACGGTCCCTGGATCGACGTGTACTACGGGCAACCCCTCAAGCGCGGGCGCGACCTGTTCGGCCCGCCGGACTGGGCGGACATGCTCAACGACGGCGCTCCGGTGTGGCGCGCCGGCGCGAACGAGACCACCCGCCTCGTCACGGAAGCGCCGCTGATCATCGGCGGCACGCGGGTGGAACCGGGCGAGTACACGCTCTTCATCCACCTGGCGGACGACGGCTGGACCTTCATCGTCTCGACGTGGCCGGCGCAGCGAGGCTACGACGCCGAGAACCGGGAGGCCCTCTTCGGCGCGTTCGATTACACCGATGACCGCGACGTGCTGCGGACGCCGATGGAACTCGAGGAACTGCCGGTCGCCTTCGAGCAACTCTCCTGGCACTTCCTCGACATGACGCCCGAGGGCGGCCGACTCGCGCTGATCTGGGGCACGCGCATGGCGTCGGTGCGGTTCACCGTCGCCGAGCAGTGATACAGTCGGCGTGATGGCACGCCCTGCGTTTCACTTGTTCTTCGCCGTCCTGCTTGGACTCCTTCCGGGCGTGCGTGTGCTCTGTACGGACAGTTGCCTGGAGCTGCCGGTCGAGCCGTCGCGCGCCGAGGAGCCCGCGTGCCATGGAGCGCACGGTGATGACGGGGCGCCGCACCATTCAGAGGCGCCCGGTTCCGAGACCGGATGCGACCATGACGACGTGTCGCGGGCGCGGCCGGCCGCGAAGATCGGACCGGATCGCGTCGACACGCTGGCGGCCATCGTGCCGGCAACCCCGCAGGTTGCCAGCGTCCCGTTCGCCCTTCCGGCGATCGCGGATCACGCACCCTCGCCCGTAGCCGACTTCGGCGGATTCCTTCCGCCCCTGCGCTGCTGATCTCGCCGTCCGTTCCCGTCTCGGTTTCGTTCAACCGAATCGACCGATTGCCGGCGCTCGGGCATTTCGGCCCGTGCGCCAGGGAGCAGACCGATGAGAACCAATCGACGACAGTTTCTCGGCGCGACGCTTGGCGGCGTCGGCGCCGCGGCGGCCGGCGAACGCGCGTCTACCGGCGCCGCCGCCGCGATCGCGACCACCGCAGCGCGTGCGGACGACGACGACGCGCCGCTGCCGGTGGTCACGCCGGACCTCCCCGCGCTGCCGCCGCGCCGCATCGACGCCGACGGCGTGAAGGAGTTCCACCTCGTGGCCGAGCCGGTCCGGCGCGATTTCCTGCCCGGCCGCCCGGTCGACTGCTGGGGCTTCAACGGCACCATGCCGGGGCCGACGATCGAGGTGACCCAGGGAGATCGGGTCCGCCTCGTGGTGGAGAACCGCCTGCCGGAGCTCTTCTCCATGCACTGGCACGGCTTCGAGATTCCGATTGCGATGGACGGCGTGCCGGGCCTGACGCAGGACCCGATCGCGCCGGGAGAGACGTTCACCTACGAGTTCACGCTGCACCAGCACGGAACGTTCTTCTACCACTCGCACATGGCGATGCAGGAGATGATGGGGATGATCGGCCTCTTCATCATGCATCCGCGCGAGGCGTACAGGCCCCGCGTGGACCGCGATTTCGGCCTCATCTTTCAGGAGTGGGCGCTCCGGCCGAACAGTAGTATCCCCAACACCCTGGAGATGGACTTCAACTGGTTCACGATCAACGGGCGCGCCGGCCCGGCGACGACGCCGCTCCTGGTGAGACGGGGCGAGCGGGTGCGTATCCGGATGGTCAACCTGGGGATGGACCACCATCCCATCCACCTGCACGGCAACACCTTCGAGACGGTCGCGACCGAGGGAGGACGCATTCCGCGCGCGGCGTGGCAACCGGGCAACACGGTGCTGGTGGGGGTGGCGCAGGCGCGCGACATCGAGTTCGAAGCCACGTACCCCGGCGACTGGATGCTGCACTGCCATCTGCCGCACCACATGATGAACCACATGGTGGCGATGGTCGGCCCCATGCAGATGCGTCACGGCACCTCCGACGACGCGCCGCAGGTGCCGGGCTTCCCCCAGGACATGTTCATGGCGATGGACGCGGTGGTGGAGAAGCCCGAGACGCGCGGTCTGCGTCCCACCTGGACCGGCGGGGTGATGGGGATGATGACGCTCGTGCGCGTTCTGGAAGACGATCTCTACGACGCGATCCAGGCGGACATCGCCGCCCGCCGGGCCGGGGAGGTGGCGTGATGCGGCGCGCCGGGTTTCCCGTTCTCGTGGTAGTTGTGGGGACGTTTGCCGCAGCGCTGGCGCCACATGCGGCACCGGCTCAGCCGCCCGGCGAGCCGCTCACGCTCGAGGCGCTCGAGCAGATGGCGCTCGCGGGCAACCCAACCCTGGCGCAGGCGGCGGCGGACGTCACTGCGGCCGATGCGCTCGTCCGGCAGGCGGGCCGCTGGCCCAACCCGTCCATCGGCTACACCGCGGACGAAGTGAGCGGCGGGCCGGTCATCCGCTGGGGCGAGCACGGCGTCTTCGTGGAGCAGGTCTTCCCGATCAGCGGCCGCCTGGGCGCCGACCGGGCAGTCCGGAGGGGCGAGGCGGACGAGGCGCGCGCCCACAAGGCGGCGCAGCGCCAGCGCGTCCTGACGATGGTCCGGCTGCACTACCGCGAAGCGGTGCTGGCCGCCGAGCGCGTGGCGATTCGCGACGAGCTGGCGCGGCACGCGGCCGACGTGGTGGCGACGACGCGGCAGCTCGCCAATATCGGCGTCGCCGACGAACCGGACCTTCTGGAAGCCGAGGCGGACGCCCATGCCGCGCGGGTGGCGGTGGAGGCGGCCGGCCATGACGAGCGGCGTGTCTGGCGCCAACTGGGTGCGGCGATCGGCGACCCGTCGTTCGGTCCGTCGCCGCTCGCCGCCGATCCTTCCGCACTGCCGCCGCCGCCCGACGAGGGTATGGCGCTGGCCGTTCTGCTGCGCGACAGCCCGGAGCTGCGGGCGGCCGAAGCGGCAGTGACGCGGGCAGCCGCGTCGGTCGTGCGGGCGCGAAAGGAATCGAGACCCGACTTGGTCGTCCGCGCGGGTCCCCGCTATAACCGCGAGCTGCTCGATCACGGTCCGTCGCCGGTCGGCCTGGAAGCGTTCGCGGATGTCGGCGTCACCATTCCGCTCTGGGACCGCAACCGCGACGGCATCGCGGCCGCCGAGGCGGAGCTGGCGCGCGCTCGCGCGGACGTGTCGCGCGTGGAACTCGATCTGCGCGCACGGTTCGCGGAGGAGTACCGGACGTACGCCGCGGCCGCGGACAGCGCCCGAGCCTACCGCGACGAGATCGTCCCGCGGGCGGACGAGGCGCATCAACTCCGCCTGGAACGCTACCGGCAGATGATGGCGGAATACGCGGACGTCCTCACGGCCCGGCAGCGGCTCGTCACGATGCGCGAGATGTACCTCGACGCCCTCGCCCGGGCGTGGCGCGCCGCCATCCTGATCGACGGCCTGCTGCTGGAGGACGGCCTGATGTCGCCCTGAGGTGCGCCGGCTTCCAGGCCGGCCTCGGCTACGACGGGTTGTCGAACCGCTGGGCGTCGGTCGCCGCGTAGTGCGCCATCATCCGGTCGAGGTTGACGGTCGCCTCCAGGCTGTCGACCACTTCCGCCAGACGCGCGCCCGGAATGACGCAGGTCATCTCTTCCGGCCGCATCCCGGTCCGCGCCCGGCTCAGCGCGCAGCCGACGCTGGCCGCGACCGCGCCCTGGTCTTTCGCCATCGCCACGATGTGGCACTGCGGCTTTCCTTCGATCACCAGCTCGGGGCAGGCGCTCTTCAGCGACATCAGCGCGAACCCGTTGATCCGCAGCAACACGACATCGGGCGCGACGGGCGTCTCCGCCAGCGGACCGTAGACAACGGACCCCGGACGCTCCGCCACATGCGGCAGGCCCATCACCGCGGCCTCATCGACCCAGCCGGCCGCGAGCACCGCCTCGACATCGTCCTTCGCCGCCGCTTCCTCCAGCGTCAGGAAGCCATGCGTATAGCTGCCGACGCTGCAGTTGGCGTGATCCGCCGCTTCGGTCGCGAACGTGCGTTCCGCACCGTGATTCCAGAAGACGCAACCGGCCGGTACCTGTCCGGTCCGTCCACGGTCGTTCGGATCGGGGTAGTCCGGCGCCACCCGCTCCGCCGGAGGGCTCTCTCCCGGCGCGTGAAACGAGATGGCCACGGGCGCCCCGGTCGGTCTCAGCGCCGCCACGAGACGCCGATTCAAGCTGATCCAGTCGGTTGAGGTTGGTACCATGCCGCCCATGATAGCCGAGGCCGCCACCCGCAGGAACGCTGTACGGCTTTGTGCAGAAAGGAGGCGATCGACGCGAATCGCCGGCCCGGGTGCTGGCTGCTGACCGGCCGCTCAGGACTTCACCCTGATGCGCGGCGTCAGTCAGACGCTGGCGGGACGCGTCGCGGAACGTGACCTCCGCAACCTGGAACAAGTGTCGGACCTCGAGACGTTTCGCGCCTTCTTCGCCCTGACCTGCGCTTCGGCGGGCCAGGTGCTGAACCTGGTGTCAACGGTCATTCAAAAGTCCCCCACCTGCGGTCATCGAAAAATCCCCCACCCCTGGGTGAACCGTCGTCGTGCGGCGGTCGCCTCTACGGTATCGAGGTGAAGGCGACCCGCACTGCCACCGTTCGGCACGCCGACAACCTCGCCCGCTGGTGCGCGCTGACCGGAGGCGCCAGCCTCCTTGCCTGCCGCACCGACCGTGTCCGGACGCTCGGCAAGGGAATCCGGACCGTCCCCTGGCATTTCTGCCAACCGCGTGAGTTCCGCCAGGGGCAGCGAGACAGAGCCGCCCGGTCCGTCACTCGACCCGCACGAAATCGCGATCGTCAGCCGGCGAGTTGAAGATCTCCCGCAGGCGCGTGCAACGGTACGCGAAGACACGCCGCAGGTCGGGGGCGACGAGGAAGCGGTTCACCAGGCTGCCACCCGGCACCGTGTAGGCGACTTCATCCTCCGCCACCGTCATGCCGTTGTCTTCCCGGAACCGGTGTTCGTGATGCCACGTCCGGTAGGGACCGCGGTCCTGCGCGTCGACGAAGCGATGCGGCGGCTCCCACACCGCGATCTGGCTGGTCCAGCGGATCGGGATGCCGCGGAGACGCAACCGATAGTCGATCGTTGCCCCTTCGCGCATCTCGATCGCGCCGGAGGCCAGCACCTGGAACCGGAGCCAGGGCGGCGTGATGCGCTCCAGATTGCGGGCGTCGGCAAAGAACGGGAACACCTCGTTCAGCGGGCGCCGAAGCCGGAGTGAAGTGTGCACGCGGTGGACCGCCCGGGCCATCACTCCAGAATAGCTGTGCCTTCTCTGTCACGGCCACGCCCAACACCATTGCGGCCTGCCAGGCGAAGGGCCCTACAACGTGGTGGGTTTACACAGCTAGCGTCGTGGTCGCCCCCGGCGGAGCGCAGCCTGCCGGCGATCACGTGACGTCCGAGGTTTCGGTCCAGGAACAGGATCGGCTCAGGCTGCCGTGCGGAGTTCGCATCGGATCGCTTCCTCGATCTCCCCTTCCTCGCGCTCATAATCTCGCGCCAATTCCCTGACGGATTCGCCCGCCTTATATCGTTCGGCAAGGACGTTGGTCGCGAGGCCCGTGCCCACGATCACCGGCCGACCCGCAGATATCCGCGGATCGATCACGACGAGAGAGGGAGCATCCGCGATGCTGCTTCGCGTGAATGGGTACAACTTGATCGGTACGCCGTCGCGGTCACGATGGATGCGATGCAAGGCAGCCTTCATCAAGTCACGCATGGCCATCTGACCTTCCCGACTGATGTTGACCAATTGCCCATAGTGATCAAGAAACAGATCCAACCCGTCCGTCTCAAGGTCCGCACTGATCAGAGGATAGCGGCGACCGGACACATGCTTCGTATGCTGCTTCAGATACTCGACGGCCCTTCGCACCTTCGGCATCGAGACATCGTGCCGCCGTCGAATCGTGGCCAGAACGTGGAGTTCCGTGAGGTTCAGGAACGACAGCAGCACAATCGGATCCTGCTGTGGCACGGTGATGACCGGCGGGTACTCGCCCCGGCCGACCGCCCACCAGCGAATCGTCGCCGGCGGCAAGTTCAGGTAGTGCGCGGCTTCCCCAATGGTGTAGGCGGGGCACTCACGAGGGTTACTTGCCATCGGTTCCCCCTCCAGATTGGTCCGAATCCAACTCGGCTTAGAGGGCTAGCGTACTACCGCTTTCCCGACCTCAAGCTGCACGCTCCACACAGAAGCTCCCGTCATTCGGCCCGGTGGTTGCCGACTGCACCCAAGCGCAGCCCGTTGCAGGCGGGTTGGCGCGCGTCGTGCTCGGCAAGGTACCGTCAGTGTCCTAAGTGGCGCTGGCGACCTGCCCGAGCAGCCGGTGTAGCGCCTGGACCCCGTCGGTCAGGCACGCCGGTCCGGGCTGCAGGATGATGGTCGACTTGATCTCGTGCACGGCTCCGTCGCGCACGGCGCTGATCCGGTTCCAGCCGGGGCGCGCAACGACCCGTTCGGGCCGGAATTTCCGGCCGCACCACGAGCCGATGATGACGTCCGGGTTGCGGG
>CAZJYU010000012.1:0-75371 GCA_964550305.1 uncultured Vicinamibacteraceae bacterium
CAGCGGATCACGGTCGGCCCTCCGTTCTTCAACAAGTGGATGATCCCGATCGGCCTGACGTTGCTGCTGCTGACCGGCATCGGGCCGCTCCTGGCCTGGCGCAAGTCGACGCTCGCGAACTTCCGCCAGCAGTTCTTCTGGCCGGTCGTGTTCGCGCTCGCGGTGAGCGCGGTGCTCGTTGCGCTCGGCTTCCGCATCTGGGTGTCGGGCATCAGCTTCGCGCTCTGCGCCTTGGTCGCCGGCACGGTCGGGCAGGAGTTCATCCGGGGCGCGATGGTGCGGCGCGGGGTGACCGGAAGCGACATGGTCACGGCCATGATTGGCCTCGTGATGCGGTCGCGGCGGCGCTACGGCGGCTACGTCGTCCACCTCGGCGTCGTCCTGATGATGCTCGGGTTCGCGGGCTCCGGCTACCGGCAGAGCGAGCAGGTGCTCCTGCATCCGGGCGAGTCGGTCGACGTGGGTCGCTTCTCGGTGCGCCACGACCGGCTTACGGTCGCCGATGACGGCGCCAAGGAGATGCACACGGCGCACGTCACCGTGTTCGAGGATGGCCAGCAGGTGGCGCAGCTCTACCCCGCGCGCTGGTTCTACCGGAAGTACGAGGCGGAGCCCACCACCGAGGTGGCGATGCGGCGGACGATCGCCGAGGACGTCTACGTGGTCCTGGCCGCCTATGACATGGGCGATCAGTCGGCCAGCTTCCAGGTGACGGTCAATCCGCTCGTGAACTGGATCTGGTTCGGCTTCGGCATCCTGGCCCTGGGCACCGGCATCGCGCTCCTGCCGGAGAGCCGGTTCGCGTTCCTGGCGGCGCGCGCCGGGCCGGACGCGCGGGCGCCCGGATCGGCGGCGACCACCACGACGACATCCCTCGTTCTGGTTGCGGCCCTTGGTCTGGGCGGCCTGTCCCCGCCGGCGTTCGCGCAGACCGGCGCGCCGCCCGAGTCGTACACCGCAACCACGGAACTGGAAGCCGAGCTGCAGCGGGAGCTGGTCTGCCTCTGCGGCACCTGTCCGCATCTGGCCCTCGCCGACTGCCGGTGCTCGTCGCCGCCGCAGTATGTGACCGGGCCTGACGGTGCGCCCCGGTTGACGACGGCAGGAGCGGAGTTCATGCGGGCGCAGTTGCGCGAGCAGATCGAGGCCGGCAAGGACCGCCGTGCGATTCTCGACTGGTTCATCGAGACCTACGGTAGCCAGGAAGCCCTCGGCGCGCCACTGGACGAGGGATTCAACCGCTTCGCGTGGCTCTTCCCGTACCTCGTGGGCCTCGGGTGTCTCTTCGGCGTCGGGGTGGTCGCGGTCCGCTGGTCGCGGCGCGAGGACGCCGGGGCGCTCGAGACGGCGGGCGTGTCGGCGCCGCTGGATGCCGAGTTGGATGCCCGCTTGGACGATGAGCTCCGGGATCTCGACTGACGCCGTGCCGGCGTCGTCGTCCGCCTCCGCCTTTCGCGCCTGGCATCTTTTCGTTCTTGCCGGTCTGCTCGGCGCGGCGATTGCGGTTGCGACCGTCCGCCCGCAGGGCATCGCGCCCCTGATCCTGCTGGTGGCCGCCGTCGCGGCCGGCGCGTACGTCGGCTACGCCTGCTACCGGATGGTCCTGCCGCTTGCGTCGCCGAGCTTTTCCGACCGCGTGGAGATGGTGGGGGGAAGGACGCGCGCCGCGCTGGAGCGGGAGAAGACGCTCGTGCTCCGGGCCATCAAGGAGCTGGAGTTCGACCGCGCGATGGGCAAGGTCTCGGATGCCGATTTCGACGAGATGGCGGGACGGCTGCGCGCGCGGGCGCGCATGCTGCTGAAGCAGCTCGACATCGAAGGCACGACGTACCGGGAGCTGATCGAGCGGGAGCTCGCGGCGCGCCTCGGCAACGCCGGCGTCGATGCCGCCGGCGGCAAGGCGTCCGCCGTCCAGCGGCCGTCGCCGTCCGCCACCCGCGTCGCCTGCGGCAACTGCGACGCCCGCAACGAGCGCGACGCGAAATTCTGCAAGCAGTGCGGAGCGGAACTGTGATGTTGACGCACGGCGTGCGCGCCGCTCTCTTCGTCGCAATCGCCCTCGCGCCGTCCATCGCGCCGGCCCAGCCCGATCCGCGCCAGATGTCCGGCATTCCGCTTCCCGACCCGCAACTGCCCGCCGGCACCGTCACGGTCCGGGTGGTCCGCGGCACGCTCGACAACAACGTGGTGAATCACCCGGTGGAGTTGCGCTCCGGCGATCAGGTAGAGACCGCCCTGACCGACGCGGAAGGCCGTGCGGAGTTCGCCACGCTGAACGCGGGCGCCTCGGTCGTCGCCTCCACCGAGCTCGACGGTGAGTTGATCGATTCGCGTCCGTTCGCCGCGCCCGGCGCGGGCGGCGTGCGCGTGATGCTGGTGGGCGCGGGCGACGCGGCAACGTCCGACGTTCCGGCCGAGCCGGGCGTCGTGACGTTCGGTGCGGACTCGCGCATCGTGGTCGAGCTGGCCGAGGAGAGCCTGTCGATCTACTACCTGTTCGACATCTTCAACCAGCGGCTCGTGCCGGTTGAACCCGAGATGCCTATCGAATTCACGCTGCCGTTCGGCGTCCAGGCGCCGACGATACTGCCCCAGTCGGCGGTGTCGACGCGCATTGACGGCCTGACCGTATCGGTCGACGGGCCGTTTCGGCCTGGCGTGACGCCGCTGCAGGTCGGGTACGTCCTGGCGTTCGCGGGCGACGCGGTCGCCGTCGAGCAGCCGCTGCCGGCGGCGCTCGAAGGCCTGCTGATGGTGGTGCAGAAGTGGGGTGAGATGGACCTCGTGTCCAATCAGATCGCGCGGCGCGCCGACATGACGCCGGAGGGGACCGACACGCCGTACATCTTTGCCGCCGGGCCGGCCATTCCGGCCGGCATCCCGCTGGAGTTCGAGATTCTGGGCCTGCCGCACCACAGCCCGATACCCGGCTTCGTCACGATCACGCTTGCGCTGGCGATACTCGGCCTCGGCGGCTGGGGCGCGGCGACGCCCGCCGCGCCGGAAGGAGCGGACCGGCGCCGCCGCCTGGAGCAGCGGCGCGAGAAGCGTTTCGCGGATCTGGTCACGCTGGAGGAGCAGCACCGGAGCGGCAAGGTGGGTGACACCCGCTACGGGAACCGCCGCGCCGATCTGCTCACCGACCTCGAAAGGATCTACGCCGAGCTGGACGACGCGCTCACCCCCTCGACATGGCCACGCCCCACATCGCCGCCGGCACCGGACCGGGCGCGTTCGACTTCGACCGCCTGACGCTCGACCGGGTTTCTCGCCACTACGGTCGCCGCCGTGCACTCTGGCAGGTTTCGCTGGAGGCGGCGGCCGGCGAGGTGATCGGCCTGCTCGGCCCGAACGGGGCGGGTAAGTCGACTCTGCTGGGTCTGCTCGCCACGTTGATCGCGCCGTCGTCGGGTACGGTCCGCTACGGCGGCCGGACGGCGCGCGAGCTGGGCGGCACGTTGCGCCGACGGATCGGTTACCTGTCGCACGACCTGCAGCTCTATGCCGAACTGACGGCGCGCGAGAATCTGACTTTCTTCGCAAGCCTCTACGGGGAGCGCGAGCCCGCCGCGCGGGTGGACGCGGCGCTTCGATCGGCGCGTCTCGTCGATCGGGCGGACGAGCCGGTGCAGCGCTTTTCGCGTGGCATGCGGCAACGGCTGGCGCTGGAGCGGGCGCTGCTGCACGCGCCGCGCCTCATGCTGCTGGACGAGCCGTTCACCGGCCTCGATGATCGCTCGGCGACGGATCTGGCGGCACGGCTGCGGGCGCTGGGCGCCGACGGAGGGATCGTGCTGCTGGCGACACACGATCTCGACGTGATCGAAGACGTGCTCGACCGCGCGGTAGTCCTGCAGCGGGGCCGGGCGACCCCACTCGAACGTGAGGAGCGAACGTTCCGCGACCGGTATCGGGAGGCCAGGGATGGCTGAGTTCTTCCGGATCGCCTGGCTCGTGATGCGCAAGGACATCCGCGTCGAATCGCGCAGCCGCGAGATGCTCTACACCACGACGTTCTTCGCGGTGTCGTCCGTCCTGGTCTTCTCGTTCGCCTTCGTCCGGGCGGGCACTCCGGTCGAGGGAGCCGAGGCGGGGATCATCTGGGTGGCGCTTGCCTACGCCGGACAGCTCGCCCTGGCCCGCGCGTTCGAGCGCGAGCTGCACCACGACGCGCTCCGCGGTCTGCTGCTTGCGCCGGCCGAGCGCTCCGCCATCTTCGTCGGAAAGCTGTTCGGGATCATCCTGCTGATGGTCGTGGTGGAAGCAGTCGTCGTCTTCTTCGTCGCCCTTTTCTTCGACGCGCCGCTCTTCGCCTATCCGTTCGTCTTTCTCGGCCTGCTGGCGGCCGGCACGCTCGGCTTCGCGGCAGTCGGCGCGTTGTTCGCGGCGATGCTCACCCGGACCGAGAGCCGCGCCGTCCTCCTGCCGGTGCTGCTCTATCCCATCACCGTGCCGGTGCTGATCGCCGGCGTCAACGGGACCCTGTCGCTGATTCAGGCCGACCCGAACCTCGATCTGGCCCGCTTCTGGCTGGCCCTCGTCGTCTTCTTCGATGCCGTCTTCCTGACCCTGGCGTTATGGACATTCGAGCCGCTCATGACAGAATGACCGCATGCAGGGACGCTGGCCGACCGTCTGGCTCGTCGTCGCGGCGGTGATGTTCGCCGTCGCGCCCCTCCTGATCGCCCAGGCGCCGAACGAGGCGACGATGGGGCTCGTGGCAAAGATCTTCTATTTCCACGTCCCCGCCTGGTTCGCGATGTTCCTGGCGATCTTCATCTGCGGGATCGCGAGCGGGATCTACCTCTTCCGCGAGCAGGCGTCGGCGGATCGGCTGGCCGTGTCGGCGGCGGAGCTGGCGGTGCTCTTCGGCGCGATGGGGCTCATAACGGGGCCGCTCTGGGCGCGCGTGTCGTGGGGTGTCTGGTGGGAGTGGGATGTCCGGCTGACGCTGGCGCTGATCCTGGAGATGATCTTCATCGCCTACCTGCTGCTCCGGACCTACGGCGGCCCCGGATCCGAAAAGCTGGCGGCGGGCCTCGCCCTGTTCGGCGTATTCAACGTGCCGTTCGTCTACATCTCGGTGAACGTCTGGCGAACCATCCATCCGGAGACGTCGGTCGTGCCGACGCTGCCGCCGGACATGGGGCTCCCCTTCTGGTGGTGCGTCGCGGCCTACCTGGTGCTGTTCATGGCGATGCTGAACGCGCGGCAACGCCTGGAGGATCAGCGCGCCGCGCTCGACGAGTTGCGCCTGGCTTACGACGAGGACGTATGACGATGCGACAGACCATGGGTTGGAGGACGGTGACGGCGGCGCTCCTGGTGGCCGCGGCGATCGGGATCGTGCCGGCAGGCGTGGCGGCTGCCCAGCCCGAGCAGGTCAACGAGTTCGTTCCGATCGATGAACTGCCGCCGGAAGACCGGCTGCCGGCGGCGCCGTTCCTCATCGCCGCCTACTCGGTCGTCTGGCTGTTGGCGTTCGGCTACTTCTGGGGGCTGTCCCGGCGCCTGAGCAGCGTGGAGCACGATGTTCAGGACCTGCAGCGGCGTCCCGGGGGTGACGGTGGGGAAGGAGTGGCCTGATGTTCGACATGACCGCCGGCCACTTCATCTTCATCCCGGCGGTGCTCCTGTTCGGTATCGTGATCGGATGGATCCTCGGGTCGCGCGCCGCGGCCGATGCGTATGCGGCGGAACTGCGGCGCCGGGAAGAGCGCGCGGCGAGGAAGAGCGCCAGGGCCGACGCGGCGTAGCTCGGGGTGCGCACCGACAAGATCTACCTGGTGGGCTTCATGGCGGCGGGCAAGTCGACCGTCGCCGACGTGCTCAGCCAGCGCCTCGACTGGCGCGCGGAGGACATCGACAGCCTGATCGAGGCGCACGAGCGTTCCACTGTCGCCGACCTCTTTGCGACGCGGGGCGAGGCGTACTTCCGGGATGTCGAGCGCGCGATCCTCGGCGAGCTGCTGCCCCTTCGCCACGCCGTCGTCGCGACCGGGGGCGGGACCTTCGCGGATCCGGAGAACCGGCGGCGGATCAATGCCGACGGCGCGTCCGTCTGGCTCGACGTATCTTTCGAGACCGTGGTGAACCGGTTGCCGTCGGATGGAAGGCGCCCACTGGCAGCCGACCGCGTGACGATGGAGGCGCTGTTCCGCGCCCGGCGGCCGGCGTATCGGGAGGCGCACCTGCGTCTCGATGCCAACCGCGCGCCGGCGGGGGAGTTGGTCGAGCGGATCCTCGACTGGCTTGGGGAGTGACGGCGGCGCGGGCTATCGGCGCAATTGATCCAGAACCGCGAAGAACCCGGGATACGACACATCTACTGCCTGCGCGCCGGCGATCGTTGATGGCGCCGCGCACCGCAGAGCGGCGACGGCAAAAGCCATCGCGAGGCGGTGATCGCCAGCCGCGTCGGCCGTGCCGCCGGACGGCCGCCCTTCACACGCGGCATGGTAGCCGTCGGGCTGCTCGTCCACCCGGACGCCGAGTGCGCGCATGCCGGTGGCGAACGCGGCAATCCGGTCGCTTTCCTTGTGGCGGAGCTCCCCGGCTCCCGTCACCGTCACCGGGACGCCATGCGCCGCCAGCGCGCCGACAACCGGCAACTCGTCGATCAGCCCCGGCACGTCGGCCGCGCTTACCGCAATAGGCTGCAAGCTCGCGCCCCGCACCGTCAGGTCGCCCACCGCCTCGCCGCCCGGCGCGCCGCGCTCGTGCGTCTCGATTGACGCGCCGGCGCGCCGCAACAGCTCCACGAACCCGATCCGGGTCGGGTTCAACCCGATCCGTTCGATGGTGACTTCGGAGCCCGGCATCGCCGCCGCAGCCACCACCCAGTACGCCGCCGCCGAAGGATCCCCCGGCACCGCGAGCGCCGTCCCGCGCAGGCGCGCGCCGCCGGTGACCGCGATCGCGTCGCCGTCGTGCGCCAGCTCCACGCCGAACGCGGCCAGCGCCCGTTCGGTGTGGTCGCGGGTAGGGGCAGGTTCGCGCACGCGCGTCGTTCCCTTCGCCTGCAAACCGGCGAGCAGCACGGCGCTCTTCACCTGCGCGCTCGCTACCGGGAGCGTGTAGTCGATGGCGCGCAGGGCGCCGCCCGCAATCACCAGAGGGGGCCTTCCTCCGTCGGCCGCGTGGATCCGTGCGCCCATCGCGGTCAACGGATCCATGATCCGCCGCATCGGGCGGCGCGTAAGCGACGCGTCGCCGATGATCGTGGAAACGAACGGACGACCCGCCAGGACACCCGCGAGGAGGCGCATGGTCGTCCCCGAGTTGCCCGCGTCGAGCGGCGCCTCGGGTGCGCGCCACGCCGCCACGCCGCGGCCGGCCACACTTACCGTCAGCCCGCCGCCCGACGCCTCGGGCGCGTCCACCACCGCGATGCCCAGGCCGCGCAGGCAGGACAGCGTCGACCCGCAGTCGGCGCCGGTCGAGTACCCGGTGATGGTGGAATCGCCTTCGGCCAGCGCCGCGAGCAGTGCGTAGCGATGCGAGATGGACTTGTCGCCGGGTACCTGCAACCGGCCGCGGAGGCGATTCGCCGGCGCGACGGCCGCCGGGACCGAGTCGGGAACGCGCATCGCCGGATGTTACCGGAACCGCGTCTTGCCGGACCCCTAGGGGGCGCGGTATCGTACGGGGATCGCGAGCGACGCCATGCCTGTCTCCGGCGCCTGCATCCGCTTCGAGTTTCCCGCCCATGTGGACGTCTGCGACCTGATCCACGTGATGACGGAGCATTTGGGGCGGGCCGGTGGACTGGACGAAGAGGCTCGCCACTGGGTCGACGTGGCGGTCCGCGAAGGAGTGGTGAACGCCGTTCGGCACGGCTGCAACGGCGATTGCACCAAGCGGATCACAGTGGAGTTGCGCCTCGAGCCGGTTCACCAGCCATCGGAGTTGGTGGTGCGCGTCATCGATCCCGGAGACGGGTTCGATCCGGACGACGTTGCCGACCCGCTGTCCGACGAGAACATCCTCAAGCCGAGCGGACGTGGCGTCTTCTTCATGCGCCGATTGATGGACGACGTAACCCTGCGCCGGCCGCCCCGGGGCGGGATGGAAGTGCGCATGGTGAAGAAACTGGACGCGGCGGGATGACGCCGCCGCCGATCGATCCTCTCTGGATCGCGACCGCCGCCGAGGTGGTGGTGCATGCCGGCGCGATGCAGCGAGCGCGGTTCGGCACCGATGTCGCTGTCGACAAGAAGGGCGAGATCGACCTCGTCACGCAGGTGGACGTTGACATTGAGCGGTGGTTCCGCGCCCTGATTGCCGAGCGGTTCCCGTCGCACCGCATCCTGGCGGAAGAGCTGGGATCCGAGGCGGATGCGCTGCCGGTTGCGGGGCGCACCGACTGCTGCTGGGTTTTCGATCCCATCGACGGGACGATCAACTACACCCACGGCCTGCCGATCTTCTGCGCTTCGCTCGCGCTCGAGATCGACGGCGTCCCGAGCGTCGCCGCGATCTACGACCCGATGCGCGAGGAGCTGTTCACCGCCGAGCTCGGCGGCGGCGCGCGGCTGAATGGTGAGCCTTTGCGCGTGTCCGAAACCGACACGCTGGTCGACGCAATGCTCTGCACGGGTTTCCCGTACGACGTTCACGAGACGGTCCAGGATGTCGTGGCGCTGTTCGGCGCGTTCGTCGCCGAGTCGCGCGCGGTGCGGCGGCTTGGCTCCGCCGCGATCGACCTGTGCTACGTAGCCTGCGGCCGCTTTGACGGCTTCTGGGAGGAGCGGCTCCATCCGTGGGACATCGCGGCCGGCGCGCTGATCATCACCGAGGCGGGAGGGATGGTCACCGGTCTTGGCGGCGAACCGTTCGTCTCGCGCCACGGATCGATTGTCGCTTCGAACGGCCGGATACACGACGCGATGCTCGAGACCATCCGTCAGCGTGTCCTGCAGCGGACATCCTGACCTTTCGCGGCGACACGCCATGTTGAGCTGTCAGTTCAAGATGGGCCGCCTGCGATTCTTCGAGCTCTGCATGTTGAACTGTTGATTCAATATGGGGTGCTTCACCGCACCATATTGCATTATCAATTCAATATGAGGCTCTGGCTGCCGGGTTGGCACCGATCGTGCACCCCTGCATGGGTATCGCGGAACGGCCGGATGGCCGGGAGGGTCTCATGCGACGCAGTGCGACGATAGAGTGGGTGGCCGCGACGGTGGCGGTGGCGGCGCTTGCGGCCGGCGCCGCGCCCGCTACGGCCCAGCAGTCCATCACGTTGGGGTACGGGCACTTCAGCCCGAAGGACGTCGACAGCCGGATCGACCATGACGTCGTCCTACGCAACCTCGACCTCTTCTCCTTCCGCCTGGGGGACTTCGATGGCCAGTCAATCACTGGCGCATGGAACATCCGTCTCAGCGATCACCTGGAAGCGAGCGCCGGTCTTGGCTACTACCAGCGGACCGTGCCGAGCGTCTACGCCGACTACGTCATGCCGGACGGCGACGAGATTCTCCAGGACTTTCGTCTGCGAATCGTCCCGGCGACGGCGACGGTGCGCGTGCTGCCGTTCGGCGATACCCCGGTGCAACCGTTCTTCGGCGTCGGTGTCGGTCTCTACGCCTGGCGCTACGCCGAATTCGGCGAGTTCATCGACTTCAGCGACCTCAGCCTCTTCTCCGATCGCTTCGTGGCGACCGGGACCGACCCGGGTGGCATCATCCTCGGGGGTGTACGCTTTGCCATAGGGAATGCCTGGTCCATGGGCGTCGAGTTGCAGTACCACCACGCGGCAGGTGTCGTCGGCCTGGAGAACGGGTTCCTCGAAGACGAGATCGACCTGGGCGGATTGCAGTCGCAGGTTACGTTCGGCGTGGGGTTCTGACGGACACCGGCCTGGAGGCCGGCGCACGGCCAGCGCCCGAGTACTGCCGCCGGCCCGTTCGGCAGGGTCTATAATCGGCCGTCTGTGACGCGCATCGTCGAGTGGCTGCAGGCCTTCGCGCTCGGCATCGGGGGGGGCGGCCTGTTTCTGGTCGCCTTCCTCGATTCGTCATTCCTGTCGCTTCCCGAGATCAACGACCTGCTGGTGGTCCTGCTAGTGGTCGGGCACCCGGCGCGGATGCCGTTCTACGCGCTGATGGCGACGGCCGGTTCGGTGACCGGCTGCCTGGTGCTCTACGCGCTCGGCCGCCGTGGCGGCGAGACGCTCGTCCGCAGGAGGTTCAGTGGCCCCCGCGTTGCGCGCGCTCTGGAGCTGTCGCAGCGCTACGGGGTGCTCGCGATAGCGGTGCCGTCGATCCTGCCGCCGCCGGCTCCCTTCAAGATCTTCGTTCTGCTGGCGGGGGTCGCCGCCGTGCCCATCTGGAAGTTCATCGTGACCCTTGCGATTGCGCGCGGCGCCCGCTACCTCACCGTCGGTGTGCTCTCCGTGCTGTACGGCCAGCAGGCGATCACCTTTGTCCAGGAAAACGGGCGCATTGTCGCCATCGTGCTCGCGGTGCTGCTGGTGGCGGGAGGTATCGCGTGGTTCGTCACGCGGCGCCGCGCCACGCCGGCGCGGCCGGCCGGCAGCCTATAATCGGGTGCCTGATGCCTGAACTGTCGGTCGTCGTTCCGCTCTACAACGAGGAGCCGAACGTCGCCGGGTTGCACCGCGAGCTGACGGCGGCGCTCGGCGCCTGGGGCCGGCCGTACGAACTGATCCTGGTGGACGACGGCAGCACCGACGCCACGTTCGATCGGCTGCGCGAACTCCACGCCGCGGATCCGCATCTTCGCGTCATCCGGCTCCGCCGCAACTTCGGCCAGACCGCGGCGTTCGCGGCCGGCTTCGCACACGCGCGGGGACGCCTCATCGCGACCGCCGATGGCGACCTGCAGAACGATCCAGCGGATCTGCCGGCGATGGTTGAACAGCTCGGTGGAGATTACGACATCGTCTGCGGTTGGCGGCGCCACCGGAAGGACCCCTGGCTGACCCGCCGCCTGCCGTCGCGCCTGGCAAACTGGCTCATCTCCCGCACCACCGGCGTCCGTCTGCACGACTACGGCTGTTCGCTAAAAGTCTTTCGCGGCGATATCGTCCGTTCGATGCGCCTGTACGGGGAGATGCACCGCTTTATGCCGGCGATCGCGAGCGAGCAGGGAGTACGCATCGCCGAAATGGCGGTGAACCACCGGCCACGCCGGGCTGGGCAATCAAAATACGGCCTGTCCCGCACGATTCGCGTGGTGCTCGACCTGTTTACCGTGAAGTTCCTGCTTACGTACTCCACGCGCCCGCTCCAGATGTTCGGTCCGCCCGGTCTTCTGATGGGCGCAATAGGCGTCGTGCTGACCGCCTATCTCGGCTACATTCGCATCTTCACCGATCAGGGCATAGCCGATCGCCCACTGTTGCTGCTCGCCATCCTGCTTGTCTTCGCGGGCATGCAACTCGTGACGCTAGGCCTGCTCGCTGAACTGCAGGCGCGCACTTACCACGAGTCGCAGGGCAAGCCGATCTACGCGGTACGCGAGCGGCTCGAGCCGGCCGAGGACGGGGCGGCGGTTCCCGATGGGACGCCGCCGTTCGGGGCCGCGACCGAGATGGAGCAGCCGGTGCGGTAGCAGGGTTCCGCGCGGCGCAACCGCCGTTGACCGCACGGTGCGGGTGACGGTACGCTGCCTGCAACTCGGTCGTTTGCGCCCGTCCAGTCCATGCCCATCCGACGTTCCGTTTTTCTGCAAACCGCGGCCATGGTGTGGCTCGTTGCGGCCGCCTCGCTTGCTGCTGCGGCGCCGGCGGCTGCCCAGGACGCCGCCGCCGCCGTCCAGGAGCTGCCGCGGTACACGGTGAGCCTGAACGGCGCATTCCAGTTGGCGCCGCCGGGGTTCGAGTCCACCACCCGCGTGCGGGCTTACGGCGAGGAGGCGACTTTCCGCAGTACGCACGCGATCAAGGACAGCGCGGCGGCGGACATCGGCGTCATGCTCCGCGTCGACCATCGCTTCAGCGTCGGGGCGGCGTTCACATGGACGTCGGCCCGCGACACGGGAACGGCCAGCGTCAGCGTGCCGCATCCGTTGCGACTGAACGCTCCCCGCGCCGCCATGGAGGCGTTCGGGCGGGAGCGTATCGAGCGGGCGGTCCATGTTGCCGCCGCCTGGCGGGTTCCGCTCCGCGCGCGCGCGGAACTGACGTTGTTCGCCGGCCCCACGGTCGTCAATGTCACCCAGGACACGGTGGTGCGATGGCACGTGGCGGAGACGGGCCCGCCCGATTTCGATCGGATAGTCTTCGCGGCCGAAACCGGGAAACAGCGGCGCAACGCGGTCGGCGGTCACGTCGGCATCGATCTGCTGGTCATGGCGAACCGACACGTCGGTTTCGGTTACTTCGTTCGATTCGCCCGCGCGACGGTCAAACTGCCGGGGCCGGGTGAGACGACGATCCGCGCCAACGCCGGCAACGTCCACACGGGCGCCGGCTTCCGTTTTCGCTTCTGAGCGAACGCGTGCCCGGCAAGGCGCGTCTGTTACCGCCCGCCGTGTGTCAGCTGTAACTGCCCGCCGGGTCCGTTACGCTCGTACAACGCGACCAGCCGGTCGAAGAATCCCCGTGCGACCAGCGCGTTGCCCTGCGGCGTGAGGTGGACCCCGTCGGCCAACAGGCACGGGAACGATCCCTCCTGCGGGAGTGCAGGGCCGTCGGTGCAGCGGCCTTCACTGATGATCCGGTGCACGTCCACCAGTGGGATGCTTTCGCCGTCGGCGATCTGTCGAAGCCGCTCGTTGTAGGGCTCTACGCGGTCCGCGCCCACCAGGCCACGGCCCAGCGGCGGGACCGTCGCGATGATCGGGTCATTCTGTTGATTCCGCGCGTGCACCGCCATGCTCCGAATGACCTCCGCCGCGGCGTCGCCCTGATTCGGAACCAGATCGTTCGTTCCCTGCATGATGAGAACGGCATGCGGGTCGTGCTGCCGTAGTGCCGCGTCGAGCCGCGGCAGCGCAACGGTCGCGCTCTCGCCCGGGATCCCTTCGTTCGTGACGGTGATCGGCTGGGCTCCGTAGCGGTTCCGGAGCAAAGCCTGGAGTACTGCCGGGTAGGCCTGGGCGGGGGCGACGCCAACGCCGGTCGTCAGGCTGTCGCCGAACGCGAGGATCCGGTTGAGTTCGCTCCGCCGGAAAACGGTTACCCGGAATCTGCAGCTCGCGGTCAGTCCGAGTTGGTCCGTTCCCGCGCAGGTGACGCGGTGCGAGCCGATGGCAAAGCTGGATCCGGACGGCGGCGTGCAGGTGATGGCGACCGGCGCGAGGCCGCCGCGGGGGGCAGGCAGGTCGAACGTCACCCGTTCCGGTCCGCCCGTGCGCGATTCGACCTGCGCAGCGGCGGGGCAGGCGAGCGCGAGCGCCTGCACCTTGTCGGCCGGCAGTGACGACGGCGATACCGGTTGCGTGGTCGATTCCGTGCATCCGGCGGTCAGGACGAGAACGCCGAGCACCCACAGTGCGCGTCGCGCGCTGCCTGAAGCCAGGCAGCGACGCCAAACCATGAAAGGCAAGGCCGCCTACTATACCGGTTTCCAGGCTCGGCGGTCCGGCAGGGCGCGTCTCAGTCGGGACACGCGGCAGGCCCGGCCCGGCAGTCGGCCACGGCCGGCGCGCCGTCGACATGCGGTGTCAGTCGCACCTGAGCGCCCAGGTATCGCGCGTCCACGGATCCCGGCCGGCCAAGCTTCGGGATAAACCCTGACGTGGTCTCGACGGAGAGGACGTACGCCCACCGCCCCAGCGAATAGACGCCCCACGGTTCCAGCGTGACCTGCGCGGGGATGCGGGGCTGCAGGACGACCGTTGCGGAGTCGCCTCCCACGCGGACCGTCGCCCGGTTCGGAATCGGCGAGGAGACGGTCACCGTCAACGCCTCGAGCCGCTCGGGGCTCCGGAGAATCACGTCGCCGCGCCGCTGGGCGTTCACCCAGAACTCGGTCAGACTCGATGGGTGGACGTTATGGTCGAGCAGGTACAGCATCAAGTCCGGTTCCGAGTCGTAGGTAATGCGGCTGCGCACCCGGTCGAGTGAGATCGGGAGATCGTTGATCATCGTCAGTTCCACCGGGAGCGCCCGCAGCAGCCCCCGTTCGGCAATCAGATACGGTTCCTTTGCCGCGCTGAAGGGATTGATCAGGGCGTGTGCGATGAACGCCGTGCCGCCGGCGAACGCCGCGACGGCTGGCGTAAACGACGTGAGCGGCGGCGTCAGAAACAGCAGCACCGGATAGATGCTCAGGAAGTACCGGTTCCCGGGAGGTCCGCCCCCGCCGGACCAGGTATAGGGCATGTAGGCGGCCAGCCCTACCGCGGTAAACGCGGCAATACCGAGCGTCAGCCACTGCCACCCCTGCCGGTGGCGCCGCGACCAGAGGAACAGCGCCACCGCGACGATCCCCGGAAAGAAGAACGGCGCAAAGCCGAAGTGCCGGCCGAAGAGAAAGTAGCCGACGTTCTGGGCCAGCATCACGGCGCTGCGTGCCAGCGACGGTTCATCAATGACGATCTCGTTCGTCGTCATTTCGACGCCGAGTGCCTCGAACGTCGCCTCGGGCCGTTCGAAGGGGTAGGTGTCGTAGAAGATCTTCCGGTTGCCCCCCTGGTAGTTCATCTCGCCGGAAATCGCCGCATTGCTCAGGAAGCCGCCTGCGGTCACCGCCGCGAAGACGATACCGATCAACCCGGCGTGCGCAAACCGTCGTCGGTGTGCCGCCAGCGCGAGCAGCGGGACGATCAGGAACAGATGCGACGGCTTTGAGAAGGTGATCAGCCCCAGGATCACTGCCGCCGCAATGTCCGAGGCCGGTCCCCGCAGGAAGGCGCCCCACGGGCCGTCGCGCGGCGGCGCCACCTCCTTGTAGCACCAGAGAAAGTAGGCAAGCGTCACGGCCGCGACGTGGAAGAAGTCGGAGCTGAGAAAGACGGCGTGGACTGGCACGATGGACACGCCGAAGAAGGCTAGGACGTAGACGAGGGCCGCGGCCGGCTGCGACCGTGCGGCGACGAACGCGTAGGCGGCGAAAACCGTCCCGGCGAACAGGAGAACGTGCAGGACGAACATCCCGTTCAGCCCCAGCAGGCGGACGAACGGCGCGGCAACGAGCGAGTAGACGTAGGCCTTGCCGAAGTAGAGCCGGTCGTACCGCGCCTGGTCGCCCGCGCCGGTCTTCAGGAAGATCCCCTGCGGGCCTTCCTCGTGAACTTCGTAGAAGCGGGTGATGTCCTCCGCTTCGTAGATCAGGTCGCCGTCGTGCGCGACGCTGAGAGCCATGGCGACGTAAGTCGCCTCGTCGCCCTTCAGGCCGAAACCGGTCCGGAGGATATCAATGGACAGGGCGCCGCACGCGCCGGCGAAAAGGAGCAGCAGCACGGCGAGGCGTCCGGCATCGGGACGCCGCGGTGCGGGCGGTGGTATCGCGGACGGCGCAGCGTCGCCGGTCTCGGTCGACATGGTTTGCCGCTTTCATTATGAAGGATGAGATAAGGCCGCGGAACGGAGGCGGCGTGATACGTTGAACAACGTGACACGCGATGCAAGGGCGGCGCCGTCAAGCGCCGTGCCGGAGGAATCGTTCGATCTACGGGACGAGTTCGGCAACCAGGAAGCCAACGTCAGATTCCTGGAGATGGTCGGGCTGGATCCAATGGAGCGCACGCTGGAGATGGGATGCGGCAAGGGCGGACTGCTGCACATCCTGCGACAGCAGGGTCACGACGTGCGCGGGGTAGAGATCGATGAATGGATGCTCGGGGAAAGCCGGCGCCTCTACGGTGATCTACCGATTACCGCGAGCGGCGGCTACGAGCTCGGGTACGCGGACGGGATGTTCGACGTCGTGATGAGCTTCGACGTCATCGAGCATATTCCCGATACGGATCGGCATCTGCGGGAGGTTCGCCGGTTGCTGCGCCCGGGTGGCCGGTACCTCCTCCAGACCCCGAACAAGTGGACGAACACCGTGTTCGAGACAATCCGCTGGCGCAGTTTCACCGCCTGGCGCCGGATTCACTGTTCGCTTCACAGCAGTGGGCAGCTTCGCGCGCGTTTCAACCGGCATGGCTTCGACGTGCAATTCCACGACGTGCCTGTCGTCAATGATTTCTTCCGGCGCAAGATCCGCCGCTACCTCGGCCCTCCCGGCCTGTGGCTTCTCCGCGTCCTGAACCCGGACCGGTGGCCTCTGCCCGTTCGGACCAATTTCTACGTGAGTGCGACGCGGCGCGGGTGAGGAACCACGCGGGCCCCGGTCGGGCAGCGTCCTGCATGCCAACCATCGCCCTGGCCGCACCGCATTATGCGGGATGGGCCGTCGCGGTCAGGAAGGCGAGGTCCGCGTCGTGGAGGCCACGGGGCCGCCCCTGCCGGCGCCGGTCGTCCATCAGCGTGTAGAGGCGCTCCATCTTTCGGACGAACGCGGCGATGTCATAATCGGCGCCGGTCGCGCGGGCGGCCGTCGCGAGTGCGGCGCGGCGGTCCGGATCGTCCAGCAGCCGCACGACGGCGTTGGCGAGCGCCGGCGCGTCCCGCTTCGGCACGATGACAGCGTCGCGCCCGTCATGCAGGATGTCCGACAGCCCGTCGGCGTCGCTGGCGATGATCGGCCGGCCGGCGGCGAGCGCCTCGAACGCGGTGAGCGGCGTTCCCTCCCAGAGCGACGGGAAGACCACCAGGTCGAACGCGGCAAGCGCGCCCGCGACATCGCGCGTGAAGCCGGGGAAGCGGACGCGGTGCGCGATTCCCAATTCGCGCGCCTGGCGCTCGAGGTCCGCCTGCAACTCACCTTCGCCGACGATGCACAGACAGACGTCCGGCGCCGCGTCGAGGATGCGCGGCGCCGCCGCCACCAGGTACTCGTTGCCCTTCGAAGGCATCAGTCGGGTGACGGTCCCGACGATGCGGCCATCGGCCGGAAGGCCCAGCGCCGCACGCGCCGCGCGGACCTCGGCGTCGTTGCGGGATGCCGCGAACTCCGCGACCGGCGCGCCCAGGTAGACGACGCGCGTGCGCGCGGCGGGCACGAGGCGGGCTCGCGTGACGAACTCCGCGGTCGAACGCGACACGGCGATTGCCAGGTCCGTGTACGGCGCGAGCAACCGGTCCGCCACCTTCTGAAACCAGGGAGTATCGGTGAGGTTCGCGTGTTCGTGGAGCACGACGGGCCAGCCGCGCCGCGCCGCCGCCAGTCGGCCGAACGTCGAGGCGCCGTAGCCGTGAAGGTGCAGAACGTCCGCCTCGCGTCGGTCGAGCTCCGCGAGGAGCGCCGGCAGCGTCATCGGATCGAACTTCGACCGCGACAGATAGGTGACATTGACGCCGTAGTCCTCCAGCCGATCCTCCGACGTGTCCGGCGCGCGCAGGCTGATCAGCGTCACGTCGAAGCGCTCGGCATCGAACGCGGGGATCATCCACGCGAACAGCCGCTTCACGCCATGCATGCGCGAACCCGGCCACCCGAGGTGATCGCAGATCTGCACGATGTTCAGCCGGCGCTCAGTCATAGCCATCCCTCTTCACGGTACCAGACGGCAGTGCGGTGGATCCCCTCCGGCAGATCGACCGCTGGTTCGAAGCCGAGTTCCCGCCGGGCGCGCGACCCGTCGAAGGCGCGGCTCTTCGTGAAGAAGTCGACCCGCCGCCGGTAAAGCGGCGGCTCGATCCGCAGGGGGACGCAGATCAGCTCGCAGATCGCGCCCGCCATCCAGACCGGCGCGACCGGGATGCGCCAGCGGGGCGGTGGGACGTCGAACTCCCTGGCGATCAGCCCGACCAGCTCGGCAAGTGTCGTATACCGCGGGCCGGCCAGCAGGTAGGTCCGGCCGCTGGCGGCCGGAGTCTCGCCGCACAGCCGGAAGCCCTCGACCAGATCGTCGATGTAGGTCAGGTGGTAGAACACGTCGCCACGTCCGATCATCGGGAAGCGACGGCGCGCAATAGCCCGGAACATCTTCAGAAAGCGGGTGTCGCCGGGCCCGTAGATACCGATTGGGCGCGCCACCACGACCTCAATGCCGTTCGCCTCGCCGGCGGCGCGCGCAATCCGTTCGCCTTCGAGCTTGGACGCCTGATAGACATCTCCGGGGGCGAGCGGCGCGTCCTCGTCGGCCGGGGGCCGCTCGATGTGGCCATGCACACCGCCGGTGCTGCAGTGCACGAGCCGGCGCACGCCGGTGGCGCGTGCGGCGTCGATCAGGACGCGCGTCCCCTCGGCATTCACCGCTTGGTACACCGCATCGGACTGACCGGCGGTCCGGTACGTCGCGGCGATGTGGTAAACGGTGTCGGCGCCGTCGCATGCCGCGCGTAGCGACGCGGGATCGGTCAGGTCGCCGGGCATGATCGTCACGCCGTCGTTAGCGAGCGCGCGTGCGCGCTCGCGGCTTCGGGGCCGGACCAGCCCGCGTACCGCTAGTCCGTGACGAAGGAGATGCCGCGCGAGGTGGCCGCCGGTGAAACCGGTGACGCCGGTCACCAGGACGGGCCCGCTCGTCCCGGCTCCGGCCGTCACGCCGCGTCCGTTCCTGGCGCGGCAAGCAGGTGTTCGTACGCCGCCGCGGTGCGCGCCAGGTACGACGCGCGGCTGTAACGCGTCTTGGCAAGGAGCCCCGCCGCCGCGGCCAGGCGCGCCCGCTCGTCCGGCCGATCAATCAACTGCGCCATGGCGGCGGCCAGCGCGTCCGGTTCGGGCGGCACGAGCCGTGCCGTCTCTGGTGTCAACACCTGCGTGTGCGTTCGAAGGTCGGTCGCCAGAATCGGCCGGCCGGAACGGAGGTACGAGTAGATCTTGAGCGGTGTATTGGTGCCGCTGATCCGGGGCGAGACCAGGATGTCGCACGCGGCGACGAAGCTGGCGATCTCCTCCGGCGGCCGCTGCCCTGTGAAGACGAGAGGACTGCCCGCTGCCTCCGCCCGCGCCCGCGCGGCGGCGACCTGGGGCGGGGTGCCGCCCACCACGAGGATGCGTGCGTCGGGATTCGTCGCGCGGAGACGCGTCGCCGCATCGGTCAGCAGGTCGAGCCCCTGGTACGGTTCAAACGTGCCGGTATAGAGCAGCACCGGCTGATCCGCGTTGAGGCCGTATCGGGCGCGCAGCGCATCGCGTGGCGCAGGCGTAGCGTCATCGACGTCACCACCCATCACGTTTTCTATCAGGCGCGCGCGATCGCCGGCGCCGAGCGCAATCGCCGTGTCCTGCAACTCCGGACAGATGGTAACGACCACGCGCGACCGCCTAACCATCGTCCGCTCGACCCATTCGAAGAGCCACTGCGCTATCGCCAGTCGTGTGTAGCGGAAATTGCGGAGTTGCTGCGGCAGGCTGGAGTGCATGTCATAGAGATGTGGCACGCCCAGCCACGATGCAAGCCAGACCCCCAGTAGCCCCGCTTCCTCGTGCGAGTGGACCGCCGCGTAGCGCCGGCTGAACGCCAGGCGCGTGGCCGTGATCGTCAGCAGCAGGTCGAGGAACGCCTTTACGACCGACGGACCGACCGGAACACGGCGGACGAACGGCAGCCGGGCGCACCGGTGGATCTCCAGGTTCGGCAGCTCCACGTCCTGTCCGAGCGGGTAGGTGACCAGGTCTATGCGGTACCCCAGTTCCGACAGCGCCCTGATCCGGTGATACTCGCTGAACGGCGTCCCGCGCGGCTCGAAGAACGGCTCCGGAGCGAGCATCAGGATCCGCGCGGAGGCGTTCACGCTGTTCGGCCGTCCTGGCGGGCGGGCCGGTGGCCGGTGCGGCCCCGCCCGGAAGGACCGCAGTATACCATGGACATCGCGGCCGGCCGGCTGGAGCCGACGCCGGCAGCGGCCGATAAACGACTTCGATGGCAGCGGGACACGGTTGGACGGCGGTCGCCGTCAGCGTATCGGTTTGGGCTGCCTTGCTCTCCGGTTGCGGAACCGAGAAGAGCCGGAACCCCCTCAGCCCGTCAATCGCCGGCCCCATCGAGGGGGTGGTTATCAGCGCGCCGATCCCGGTGACGTCCTCCAACAGTCAACTGATCAGCGTGGCCGACCAGCCGATCACGCTTGGCTTCAGCGCCGCGACGTCGAACAGTGAGCGGCCGTTCTGGTACGAGATTCAGGTTTCGACGGCCGATGTGTTCGATTCGCTGACCCATGCATCGGATCAGGTGTTGCCTTCGGGCGGCCAGGTCGAGTCGTACGAGCTACCGGAACTGGCCACCGATCAGCGCTATGTCTGGCGGGTCAGGGCGCTCGATGGCGCAAACACCGGGCCTTACTCCCCGGTGGCGGCGTTCGAGGTGTACACGCCGGCGACGGTGGGCCGGCCGCAGCCGATTTCGCCGGTTGGTGGCGCGCAGGTACAACACACGTCGGCTCGGCTCACGATCCGAAATGCCGACGTGAGCGGGCCGGCGCGAAATGTTCGGTACGAGTTCCAATGGGCGACGGATGCCGGCCTGACGCAGGGCCTGCAGTCGGTCACCGTGCCGGCCGGCAATTCGACGACCTCGGTAGCCATCAGTGAACTGGCAGAGGACACGCGGTACTACTGGCGCAGCCGCGCGCTGGCGGACGGCCGCGAGACGGCGCCGATCGCGGGCGCGTGGTCGGAGACGGAATCGTTCGCGACAATGCGGCGGCGACCGCCCCCCCCACCTCCTCCGGACCCCGGGCCGGGGTCAGCACCGGGCCGGGGCGACTGCTGCCCGCCGCCGAATCGTTTCCCGGTCGTGCAGGCCATCATTCAAGCGACCGGCAACCTGTACCGGGACGACATCCAGCAATTCACGCAGCGAGTGGCGGAGTGTCTCGCGGCCGAGGATGGCGATTGGGGACGTCGACTGAACGACTCGGGTGCGGTCGGCAAGGACACGGTCGCGTATCGTACGTCCAAGGGCCCCGGCCGCGGCCCGTACAGCATCGACATCATGCGGGGTGCGGAGAGTAGCGATCCCGAGCCGCACTGGACGATTCAATCGCACGAAGACGTTGAGGGCCGGGTCGGCGGGAGCTGGTTCTCCGTGGACGGCGCCAACTGTATCCTCCGGAATTAGCGATCTCCGAAGTACTCGTACCACGAGCCGGAGTGTTCCCGGACGTAACAACCGTGCGGCCCACTACCCTGGCGATTCTCTTCGCGACGTTGCTGGCGACTGCCCCGGGAGTGGACGCCCAGGAGACCGAGCTCAAGGCGACCGCCCCGATACCCGCGGCGCCGCTCAACGGGATCCGCTTCGGCAACGTCCCGGCGTCCGTCATGTTGATCGCGGAGCCTGCGATGGGCATCTTCGCCCCCGCGATCTTCGACTATCGCTTTGAGGTGTACGTCCGCGGCGCGCTCGTTGCTTCCACGTCGGTGCCGCAGAGCGGCGATCGTGCGTCGTTTCGATTCGCGAGCCCCATGACAGAAGAGACGGTCTACGCCTGGAGGGTGCGCGCCGAGTTCGATGGCGCCGCCGGCCCCTGGTCCGAAGCGTGGACCTTCCAGACCGGCGTCTTCTCGCCTGCGCAGTTCGGTCTCACCGATATCACGGGATCGTCGGGCCTCGCGGGGCCACCGCCGGTCCCGCTTGGTGGGCATGGCGCGGCCTTCGCCGATGCAACGGGCGACGGGAGACCTGACCTCTACATCACGATGAACTTCACCGATCCGGTGGCCGACCAGTTCTTCGTCAACCAGGGCGGAGGCCGGTTCATGGAAGCGGGAGCCTCGCGGGGCATTGCCGATTTCGACGCCGGCTCGCACGGAGCGGCGTGGGGCGACCTCGACAACGACGGTGACTTCGACCTCTTCAACGGTTCGACGGGCGGCGCGGCGGGAGCCCCGAACCACGTCTATCGGAATGACGGAGGCGGGCGGTTCCGGGACGTGACGCCTTCGGCGATGCGGGTTCGGCGGGAGCCGACGCGCGGCGTCGTGCTCTTCGACATGGACCGGGATGGCGATCTCGACGCGTTCGCCGTGTCCGGTTGGCGAGGCTCCGGGGACCCGCCGGGCGAACGGAACGAGCTGTACCGCAACGATGGGGGAATGCGATTCTCTGCGGTCGCGAACGGCGCCGCGGTCTCCGCCCCCGCGGGGCAGGGCGTGACCGATACCGACTTCGACGGTGACGGCGATATAGACCTCCTCGCCGCGAACCGCGATGGCGATCTGGTGATCCTGAGGAACGGTGGGAACGGATTCACGCTCGTCAGTCCTTCCACCCTCGGAATTTCGCACCGTGCGTATGGTGGAGTCACCGTTGCGGACATCGACAACGACGGGGATCTGGACATGCTGCTCGTGGGTCTCGACGCTGCCGGCGAGACAGTCGGCCATCTATACCGCAACGAGGGAGCCGGCGTTTTTGGATACCGGCAGAGGTTCCTGGACATCGATGGCTACATGGGGGCCTTCGGCGATCTGGATCACGACGGCGACCTGGACCTGGTCTTTGCGGGTGACGACGTCACCTACCTGAATGACGGTGCGGGCAGGTTCTCGATGGGACCGCGGGTGCCGGTGTCCGGCATCGACGACCCGCGGGCCATCGCCCTTGCCGATATCGATGGCGATGGGGACCTCGACTTTGCGGTCGGAGTCAAGCGGAGCCGCAACCGGCTGATCCGCAACGATCTGGAGGTCGATCTCACGAACTGGCTCAAGATACGCCTCCGTTCGGGCCAGGGGCAGGCGGGCGCGTTCGGCGCAAGGGTGGCTGTCTATCCTGCCTCGGGAGGAGGCCGGCCCATAGCGGTTCGCGAGAGCCGCAGCGCGAACGGCTACCTGGGCCAGAACGATCCGGTTCTGCATGTGGGACTCGGCCGCCACGCGGTGGTCAACGTCATGACGACGTTTCCGGACGGCACGACGCGCGTACTGTCTGGCGTGCCATCGAATCAGACGGTCACGATTGACGGCGCCGCCGGCGGCAATGCGCTGATGTTCGTCGAGCGGCACCGATGAACTAGGCGCCGGGTCTCGTAGCGACGAAGGCAAGCGTTTCGAAAAGGTTCTTTCTGACCCGGAAGAGCAGTTCCTCCGTCCCGGTCCACCGCGACAGCGCATCGACCCCGGGCAGATTGATCAGGAGTGCGCCGGCCGCGAGCGCGTCGCGCCGGAGACCGGTTGCCGCGCCGATGCTTCGGACGGTGGCGGCGATCTCGAATCCGCCGTCGTACAGCAGTTGCCTGACGCGCCGTTCGGTCGTCACGAAGTTGTGCGTGTAGTCGACGTCCCAGAAGAACGCGCGCTCCTTGAGGTAGTCGGGAACAACGACGAACAGCACGCCGCCCGGCCGCAGCGCGCGGAGCCCCTCAGCCACAAAGGCCCGCGCCGCGTCGATCCCCGCCATGTGCTCCAGCACCTGGTCCGCGTAGACGACGTCGCAGCTCGCATCCTGCGCCGGGATCGGCGGCGCCCAGGCCTCGGTTACGGCAAGGCCGCGCGCACGCAGGTCGGCGGCCAGCGCGGGGCTCGCCTCGACTGCGTGGTAGCGCCATCCTGCCTCGACCGCCCGGGCAGCGAGCGAGCCGTCGCCCGGGCCGATCTCGACGAGATCGCCCGGTGGCGCAGCGAAGCGGTGCAGCAGCGCGAGGCGCGACTGCTCGACCCGCCGTCGCCGGGATGCGCCGAATGCCGTCAGCCGGCGCTCGCGAAAGGAGCGGTAGAACGTGCCGTTCATTGCGGTTGCGCTCCCGCCATTCGGTGCCGGATCAGGAGCAGGGCGCCCGGGGTCGCGCTCAGCATCGCCGCGAGCACCAGGATCGTCGACAGCGCGAACGACTGTTCGTCCGGCACGCCGACGGGGCGAAGCATGGCGATGATGACGCCCTGGGATACCCCCAGGCCGCCAACAGAGAGCGGCAGCAGAATGATGAGGATGCAGACCGGCATGAACGCCAGGTAGTAGCTGAACGCGACGTCGATGCCGAGGCCGCGGGCGAAGACGTACGCCTGCAGCACGCGTGTCACCTGCACCGCGAACGAGAGCGTCAGCAGCCCGGCCACGAGACCGGCGTGCCGGCGGTACTGACCCAGTGCGCGAGTGAAGCGGACAAGCCGATCCAGCAGGGCGTTCCTCGCGAAGTGCGCCGGCGTGGCGAGAGCGAGCAGGCGGTCGGCCCAGAGCAGGCCGGCCGCGCCCACGACGACTCCCACCGCGGCCGCCGCGCTCACCTGCCGCAGCTCCGGGGCGGCCTGATTGCTCCAGAAAACGAGACCCGCCGCAGCGAGCAGCGCGAGCGAGCAGACGCCGAGGTAGCGATCGACGACGACCAGGCCCACCGCCTCGGCCCCGCGCGCCGTCCGCTGCGCCAGGACGTAGGCACGCGCCGCGTCACCGCCTATCCCACTCGGCAGCAGGTAGCCCACCCATGCCCCCACGAGGAACACCCAGACCGCCGAGCGGACCGACACCGCACGCTCGGAGCGGCGGACCAGCATCACCCAGCGCGCGATCATGAGCACGCGGTCCAGCGCTACCAGCAACAGCCCGCCCGCGAGATGCGCCGGTGTGATTGCCACCATGTCGCGCATCGCGGCGCCTAGGTCGATCTGGGCGACCAGCCAGTAGAGGAGGGCGGCGCTGACAAGCGTGCGAAACCAGATGGAGTGGAGTACACGCATCGGCACGCTACCTGTCGGCCTTCCAGTGCCCTGCCGCCTTTGCCCAGGGCCGGAAACGGAAGGGAGAATCGATCACGCGCGTGCGGACGACTTGTTGACGCCGAAAACGGCGCATGGTACACCGATTCCGCCGTGCGTGCCCATCGATTCCGGCTCGGGACTCGCCTCGCCCTCATGCTGCTCGCGGTGACACTGGTCGCGGCGAGCCGCGCCGAAGCCCAGTGGAACGGTTTCATCCACGTCAACGGCGGTGAACAGAGGGCGGATCGGGTCGTAACCCATGCCCTCCAGGTGGGGACCTACGATGAGACGGCGACGTACGAGGCCACGATGACCTCGCCGGGCGGGCGGGTTCTTGACGCCTGGGTCGCCGCGCGCGTCGTGGGGAATCTGGGCGTCGGAGTCGGCGCCACGGTCCTCGAGGCGCGGGGGATGCTCGCTCTGGACGGTTCGGTACCCTCGCCGTTGATCAGAGGGCGCCACCGCCAGGTGTCCCACGAGCGGACGGGGCTGCACCATCAGCAGCTCGGCCTGCACATTCCTTTGGTCTACGTGGCGCCGGTCTCGGAGCGGATCGACGTGGCCTTTCTTGCGGGCCCGTCCTGGTTCCGGCTGCGGCACGAGGTACTGGCCGCCGTTACGCTCAGCGACGAAATCGCCCCCTTCAGGACGGTTTCCCTCGCGGGCTTGACGACCACCGTTAGCGACGGGACCGGCGTCGGCTACCACGCCGGGATCGACCTGACCGTTCTGCTCGCCCGGTGGTTCGGCGTCGGGTTCCTCGTTCGTTACACCGGCGGGACGGTCGAGCTCCAGATGCCGGACGGCAGGCAGGCGATTGACGTGGGCGGCGTGCAGGCTGCCGCAGGGCTCCGGTTTCGGTTCTAGCGGCCGTGCTATATTGCGTGCGCGGGGCTACTTCGGCTCGCGAATAGTCCTCATTCACACGCCTGTATGGGCCTCGACGCAAAAGCCACGCAGTTCCTGCTGGCGGCGCGTGGTTGCGGAGCGTCCCTTGAACGCGTTGCCACTATCGGTCGGCAGCGCCTGTACGTAACGCCAGCCTGGTTACGTTACCGCCTGCGCGCCGTCGGGATTGACCTCGATCCGGCATCTACCGCCGGGTTGTTCGAGGAAGCTGACGGATTTGCCGAGCCACTCCTGCGAGTACTCGGGGCGAAGCACATTGTCTCCCTCGACGCGTCCACCTATGAAGGCGCGTCACGCGTTGCGGATCTGAACACGAAGCTCGCTCCCGATCTGGAAAACGCGTTCACCACGGTGCTCGACTCCGGGTCGCTGGAGCATGTGTTCGACGTTCGGACCGCGATCGCCAACTGCATGCGGATGGTCGCACGGAATGGCCACTTGCTGGTCGTTACTCCGGCGAACAACATGGCCGGCCACGGCTTCTATCAGTTCAGTCCGGAACTGTTCTACCGTGTCCTGTCGGAGTCGAACGGCTTCGTCATCGAACGGATGCTGGTCACCGAATTGTCGTCTTCGCGGTGGTACGAGGTGGCCGATCCCGCTGTTCTCGGAGCGCGCGTACAGTTCCGGACCTTCCGCCCGACTTACCTGTGTGTCACGGCCCGCCGCGTGGCACTGCGCCCCGTGCTCGTCAGCTCGCCTCAGCAGAGCGACTACGCGGCTCAGTGGCGGAACACCGGGAGGACGGCCTCTGGTGCGGCGCCAGCGCACCTGCACCCGCTGGAGCGGCGTCTGCCGCATTGGTTGACGACGGCCGCGAAGAGCTGCTGGCACCTGGGACAGGCGGTCCTCTTCCCGTTCGATCCCAAGGCGTTCAAGCGCATTGATATCAGTCGACTGGCAGCCGGCGGCGGAGCGACGCCTACTTCCGGCAGAACGCCATCAGGTGCCAGCCGAGCGGCCGGACCAGGCGGCGCGGCAAGGCGTTGAACGTCCCGACGAACAGCCGGTTGTAGACCGTCGCCTTCCACCCCTTGTGGAGGCGCGAGGGGACCGGGAAACGTTCCGGGACGATTCGCACGTCGGCGAACGGATCGAGCAGGCGGCGGAATTCGCCGCTCGTGAACGTCCGGAGCACCGGCGCGTCGGCATGCTCCAGCGCCGTACGGGTCAGGGCCGACATCGCGCTGAGCCACGACCGGCGGTTGTAGACCATCACGATCGCCTCGCCGCCCGGCTGCAGGACGCGGTGGGCCTCTCCGACGAGGCGGGCCGGATCCGCCGTGTACTGGACGACGCCATGCGCGTAGACGACGTCGAATGACGCGCTCTCGAACGGGAGCGCCTCGCCGTCGGCCACCTCCAGCGCGTCGGCCGCGACGCCGTGCGCCTCGGCATTGCGCCGCGCCAGGTCGATCGCCTGCGGCGCCAGGTCGACGCCGGTTATCCGCGCGCCGCCCCGGGCGAAGCGGACCAGGTCGGTGCCGATGCCGCAACCGATCTCCAGGACGCGCCGGCCGCGGTAGCCGTCGAAGTCGACCAGGCGGGGGAGGTACCGCAACTTGTCGAAGCGGTAATCGTCCAGATCGTCGAAGAACGCGAGCGTCCCGGGCGCCGCGTCGCTCATGTCCTGATCGTGTATCCGGGTGTTCCAGTACGTGCGGATCCGATCGACGAGGGCGGGGCCGGAGGGGTCGGGAGGCGCGGTCACGCGGGGGGTAGTATACGGGCGTGCAACGGGACCTGGCCGCGCTGACGGGGCGCGAGTTCGATGTGCTCGTCGTCGGCGGCGGGGTCTATGGCGCGTTCGCCTTCTGGGACGCGACGCTGCGCGGGTTGTCGGCCGCATTGATTGACCGGGCCGACTTCGGCTCTGGGACGTCGTTCAACAGCGCCAAGACGATCCACAGCGGCGTCCGGGCCTTGCAGACCGGCAACGTCGTCCTCCTGCGCCGGTTCGCGCGCGAGCGGCGCGCGCTGATGCGGATTGCGCCGCACTTCGTCCGGCCGCTCCCCTTCGTCCTGCCGGCCGGCGGGGGGATCACGCGTCACCGCCTGCTGCTCCGCGCCTACTTCGCGATCAGCGATCGCCTGACGCGAGGCGTCCGCGATGACGGCGCCGCGGCGAGCCCGGCGGTCCGTCTGCCACCGAGCCGCCTTCTGTCGCGCGGCGAGTGTCTCCGCCTCAATCCGCTGATCGATCCGGACGGCGTTACCGGCGGCATCGAGTGGTTCGACGGCCAAATGCGCAACTGCGATCGGGTGCATTTTTCGGCCGTCGCGTCGGCGGCGGAGCGAGGCGCCGTGGCGGCGAACTACGTCGAAGCGAATGGCGCCCTGAAGCGCGGGCCGGACATCGCCGGCGTTAGGGCCGTCGATCGGTTGAGCGGTGATGCCCTGGAGATCCGCGCCCGCGTCGTGTTGAACGCCGCCGGACCGTGGGCCCCGGAGCTGAACGGCCGGCTGATCGCGGAGGCGGCGGACGCGCTCTGTCCGCGGCTGTCGAAAGCCATGAACCTGGTGATCCCCTCGCCGCTGCCCGGTTCGCATGCGGTGGCCGGATCGGCGGCGGGCCGGCTCTTCTTCGTTGCGCCGTGGCGGAACGTGGCGATCGCCGGGACGAGTCACGATCGCCACGACGGCGGGGCGTGCGCACTGGGGCTGGATCAAACCGAGATCGAACGCTTCATCGGCGACCTGCGCGTGGCATTCCCGGGTCTCCGGCTCGCGTCGGAGGATATTCGCCTGGTCCATCGCGGCCTTCTACCGGCGGTGGCGGACGGCGACGGCCTGGAGCTGGCGACGGCGAGCGCCGTGGTCGATCACCGGCGCGACGCCATCCATGGGCTGGTCAGCCTGCTCGGAGTCCGCTACACCACGGCCCGGGAGACGGCGGAGCGGGCGGTCGACGCCGTCGTCGATCAGGTGGGGCGGGTCGTCGATTCGTGCCGGACCGCGACGACGCCGCTTGCCGGCGGCGACATACCGGATGTCGACGCGTTCGTGCGCGCCGCCGCCGCGGAGAACGGCAGCCGCCTGCCGGCCGAACTGCGCCGCCGCCTGGCCCATACGTACGGGACGCGGTACGGCAACCTGGCGGCGGAGTTGTCGGCAAGACCGGACGCCCGCGCGCCGCTCAGCCCCACGTGCGGCGTAACGGTCGGCGAGGTGCGTCACGCGGCGCGCGAGGAGATGGCGGTCCGGCTGTCGGACGCGTTGCTGCGGCGGACCGAAGCGGGATCGGCGGGCGACCCCGGTGACGAGGCGGTTTCCGCCGCGGCGAGGATAATGGCGGACGAACTGGGATGGACGCCGGCGCGGGTGGAACGCGAAGTGGCCGACCTGCGAGCGGTCTATCAGCTTCCCGGCTGAGGCGGATCGAGCGCCGCCTGCGCCCACCGTTCGAGCACCATCAGGCTGAAGAGCAGGTGGGCGTGGTTCTCGCGCCCTGCCAGGTGCGCCGTCATGCGCCTGGCGACCACGCCGGGATCCACCCAGCCGCGCCGCGCGAGCCGCTCCGGCGACAGCAGGTCGCGCATCAGCGGCGCCAGCTCCCGTTTCAGCCAGTTCTTCATCGGAATGCTGAATCCCTCCTTCGATCGGCGGAGGATGGCGGCCGGCAGACAGTCGGCGAACGCCCGCTTCAGGATGAACTTCCGCGCCGCGCCGCGCATCTTCAGACGCCCGGGCATCGAGAATGCCAGTTCCATGACATCGACATCGAGAAACGGCGCGCGGGTCTCGAGCGATGTCGCCATGCTCATCCGGTCTACCTTCACCAGGATGTCGTCGGCCAGGTAGCGGCGCAGGTCCGCGTAGAGCTGCCGGTTCAGCAGGTCGTTTCCCTCCCATGCGCCGAGCGCGTCGCGTACCGGGCGGAAGGCGTCGGCCCCCCCGAGCGCGTCGCGCAGCCCCGGCGTATACAGTTCGCGCTTCGCGTCGGGCGAGACATAGGTCATCCATCGGTAGTGCGCGATGTCGGCCGGCGCATGCGCAACCCCGTCGAGGAACCGCTTGAGCTTGTTGACCAGGCCCTTCTTTCGTTCGGTGGGGGGCATGTGGGCGGCGACCGCCGCAAGCGCGCGGGTCGCCCCGCGGGGTGCGAACGCGGCGAGGCGGCGCGCCAGGCGATCCGCGGCGTAGGTGTCGTATCCCGCAAACAGCTCGTCGCCGCCATCGCCCGAGAGCGCCACCGTCACGTGCTCCCGCGCGATCGTCGAGACCAGGTAGGTGGGGAAGAGCGAAACGTCGGCGAACGGTTCGTCGAGGTGAACGATCAACTGGTCGAATAGCGCGGCGATGTCCGGCTCGACCATCCCTTCACGGTGATGCGTGCCGAAGCGCTCGGCGACGGCGCGGGCATGCGGCAGCTCGTTGTAGCTGCCGTCGGCAAAGCCCATGCTGAACGTGTTGACTCGAGTGTTGGTGCGCTGCGCCGCACCGCACATACACGCGACCACGACGCTCGAGTCGATGCCGCCCGAGAGGAACGCGCCGAGCGGAACATCCGACATCATCTGGCGCGCGACGGCGCGCTGCAGGGTCTCGCGCAGCGCGCCGGCCGCGTCCTCCTCGCTCCATTCGCGCGGGGCGATCGCGGCGGCATCCCAGTATGGCGTGATAGCGAGGTTTCCCGACTGCCAGGTGAGCGTATGCGCGGCGGGCAGGCGGCGGATCGCGGCGAAGATCGTCCGCGGCGACATGACGTACTCGTAGGTCAGGAACTGATCGAGCGCCTCGACGTCCACCTCGCGCGAGACGTCGCTGCACACCAGCAGCGCCTTGATCTCGGACGCCAGCACCAGGCCGTCGGCCGTCTCGGCGTAGTACAGCGGCTTCTCGCCGGCGCGGTCTCGGGCCGCCCAGAGCGTCTCCGTCCGGGCGTCCCAGAGGGCGACGGCGAACATGCCGTGAATTCGTTCGACGCACGCCGCGCCCCACGTCTCGTAGGCGTGCAGCACCACCTCGATGTCGCTGCTGCTGCGGAAGCGGTGCCCCGCGGCGGTCAGTTCGGCGCGGAGATCGGCGTGGTTGTAGATCTCCCCGTTGCCGACCAGGTGGATATCGCCGGCCTCGTTCGCGAACGGCTGCTGGCCGCCCGCGACGTCGATGATCGAGAGCCGCCGCATGCCGAGCGCGGCCCCGCGGAGCGCAACCTGGCCATGGTCGTCCGGCCCGCGGTGGCGCAGTGTCGCGACCATCGCAGCCAGCCGTTCGGGCGACGTGGGCCGCTCGGGGTCGCGCGTGACGATGCCGGCGATGCCGCACATGGTGGAGGGCCGGGAGTCGGGTCAAGAGGCTACAATGAATGGTGATTCTCCCGCCAACAAATGCGGATCGCTGGGCTGACGGATCACGGTTGGACGCCGATTGGCCGGGTTTTCGCTCCGGCCGCGCTGGCCTGCGCCATGCTCCTGCCAGCCGGATGCGCGGGTCCGCGGGAGGAGTCGGCGGCGGTGGCGGCGCAGATCCCGGCTGGGGAGCCGGTGGCGATGTCCACGCCGGCCGAACCGGCAGCCGCGCCGGAGACGGGGAGGGCACAGGAGGGACCCGACACCGTCCACCTGCGCGTTGCCTGGACCCGTGACGTCGGCGATGGCACCGACTTCGTCAGTCTTGGGGATCGGCTGCGGCTGATGGCCTACGACTCGCGTGACGGTGTCGGCGAACGGTCGCTGCTTCCCGACACCGCGAGTTACGCCAAGCCGCTCATCGCGCCGTCGGGCGACTCCGTCGTCTTCACGATCCGGCGGCAGGGCGCGGTCTACGCGATCAACTGGAACAGCTCGGGACTCCGGCGCATCGCGGACGGCTTCGGGCTGGACGTCTGGGCCGATCCGGCCGACGGGGTCGAATGGGTCTATGTGGGCGTCGACGAGCGGCCGACGGATCCGCCCTCGTATGCCGCCGTCCGCCGTTACCGTCTCGACGATCCGTCGGTCGGCGAGACGGTCTGGGATGCGCAACCGATCTCGGGCGACAGCTTCCAGTTGTCGGCCGACGGCAGAACGGCAGCGGCGTTGCTGCCTTGGCCGACGGCCGGCGTCATCGACTTCGCCGCGGGTACGTGGCGCAAGCTGGGCGAGGGCTGCTGGACCGCCTTCTCTCCCGGCCGGACGCCGCTCTGCTGGTTCTTCGACGGCGCCCACCGCAACGTGACGGTCGTTGATCTCGACGGCGAAGATCGCTGGACGATGCCGGTGAACGACGATCCGGTCTTCAACGGCTTCGAGGTGTACCATCCGCGCTGGACCAACGATCCGCGCGCGATCGTCCTGACCGGGCCATACTCCCGCGGCCAGCGCGCCAACAAGATCCGGGCGGGCGGTGGACAGGTGGAAATCCATATCGGCATCCTCAATGACGCCCTGACGGCGGTGGAGTCGTGGCGGCAGGTGACGCACAATGAGGCGGCCGACTTCTATCCCGACGCCTGGATCGCGCCGGGTGCGCTGCCGCCGCCGCGCCGGGGCGACGCAGTTCCGGCGGACACCGGCCCGGGCGCCGCGCCGCACGAGGCCGCCGGAACGGTGGTGGCCGACGTCCGGGTGCGCGACGATGTCCCGCTTCCGACGCCCGAGGCGATTGCGCCCTACCCGGAGGGACTGCTGGCCCTGGAGTACGATGTCGTGTCGCTGATCGAGGGCGATCTCGCCACGCCGGTCATCGCCGTGGCGCACTGGGTAATCCGCGACTCCGAGACGCTGGCGGACGCGGCGCGGCCGGCAGGGACGGTGTACCGCCTGACGCTCGCGCCGTACGACACGCGTCCCGAGCTGGAAGGGAAGCGGCTGGTGTTCGAGACGCGGGACTTCAACCTGCCTCTCTTTTATGACCTGGATTCAGCCTCCCTCGCGCCGTGAAGGGGTCTTGATGCGTGGGCGCGCGTGCCTGTTGCCGGCCGCCGTGCTGATCGCGGCGGGCGTCGCCTGCGGGCCGGCGCCGGTGGATCCGCTCGAGGCCGTGCCGCGCTTTCGCCAGACGGCGCGGGCGCTCGCCGCCGAGGCCGAATCGGCGGGGCGGACCACGGTGCCGGGCCTGGACGACTGGCTGTTCTTCGGACCTGAGCTGCGGCACGTATCGGTCGGACCGTTCTGGGGCGCCGACGCCCCGGCGGCGAGCCGCAGGCGGCCGGCGGATGCCGCCGACCCGCTGGCGGCGATCCTTGACATGCGGGCCCAGCTCCGCGAATTGGGGATCGAGCTGATCATCATGCCGGTGCCGGCGAAGAGCGTCATCTACCCGGACCGTCTGGCGCCGGAGCTCGCGGATATCGAGGCGCCGCCGCGCCTCGACCCGGATCACGTGGTCTTCTATTCGCTGCTGCGCCAACAGGGAGTGGAGCTGCTCGACCTGACGGACCGTTTCGTGCAGGTCCGGAACCATCCGCGAGGTCCCCTCTATTGCCGCCGCGACACGCACTGGTCGGGTGTCGGCTGCGCCGTCGCCAGCGCGCAGCTCGCGGGCGCCCTGGTGTCGCGGTCGTGGTACGGCACGCCACCGGGAGACGCACCCTACGTGGCGGAGTGGCAGTCGGTGACGATCGGCGGCGACCTGGAACGCGAGGCGCCGACCGGCGCGGTGGGGGAGCGGCTTTCGCTCCGCACGATCCGGATCGCCAGCGAGGACGACAATGCGCCGTTCGTCCCGCCCGCGCCGGATCCGGACAGCCCGGTCGTCCTGCTGGGCGACAGCCACAACCTGGTGTTCCATGCCGGCGACGATATGCACGCAACCGGGGCGGGCCTCCCCGAACAGCTCGCCTTCGAGCTCGGTTTCCCGGTCGACGTCGTCGCGGTCCGCGGCTCCGCGTCCACCGCGGCGCGGGTCAGCCTGCTGCGCCGCGTCCAGGCCGACCCGAACTACTGGGATCGGAAGCGGATTGTGATCTGGGTTTTCTCGGTGCGCGAGTTCACCGAGGGGGACGGCTGGCCGCTCATCCCGATTCGGCCGGCGCCGTCCGGCGATCGCGGATGACGCGAGCCGGTACGCCCGCCGCCACCGCGTAGGGCGGAATCGCGCCGCGGACCACCGCGCCGGCGCCGATGATCGCGTCGCGGCCCACCGTGGCGCCGTCCGCAATGACCACGTGCGCGCCGAGCCAGACGTGGTCGTCCACCTCGATCCCTTGCGCGATCCGCGCCTGCTGCAGGACCGGGATGTCCGTGCGCGCATGGGCATGGTCGCCGCCCACGAGGTACGTGTACGCGGCGAGGAGGGCATACCGGCCGAGCCGAACCCGGCTGCCGGAGAAGATCTCGCAGTTGAAGCCGATGTTGGCGTGATCGTCGATGACGATGTCGCCGTTCTTGCAGCTCAGGATGGTTCCGCGCCCGATGAAGACTCCGCTGCCGATGTCGATGCCGCGGTTGTCGGTCCCCTTGGCGTCGAGACAGCAGTTGTCGTCGATCACGACGTTGTCGCCGATCCGGATCTTGTGGGGGTGGCGCAGGACGACGTTCGCCCCGAACGTGACGTTGCGTCCGACCCGCCCCAGGAGCCGCGGGTAGAGCTTCGAGCGGAGCCACAACCCGAGCGCGCCCGGCAGCGTGCCGGTCAGCGTGACGATCAGCTCGTACCGGACGAGGGCCCAGAATCCCGGCCGCCCGACGACGAGCGCGGCATACCGGGCGGCCTTCGACCGTCCGGACTCGAACAGCTCTTCCTGGATGTCGGTGATCCCGCCCCGCGGTTCGTGGCCGGCCGCGGCGTCCGCGGCGGCGGCCGGTGCGGTGGAGCCATCCGGAGGACTCGGCGTCGTCACAGGCGTTTACCTCGCCCACAGCTTATCCGTTTCGTTCCCGCGGCGCGGTCGCGACCCTCCCGGCGGGTCGTGGCCCGGTCGGGGGGCGCCTGTAGACTGGGCCGATCCTTCATGGTCTTCAGCTCCCACCTTTTCCTTCTCTATTTCCTTCCCACCGCGCTGCTCGTCTACTACGCCCTCCCGCGCCGCGGCCGCCACCTTGCCCTCGCGCTGCTCAGCTACACCTTTTACGGCTGGGCCAACCCCCTATTCGTCGTCCTGCTGCTCGCTTCCACCGTCGTCGATTTTGCCTGCGGTCTGGCGATCGGCGCCGCGCCCCCTGACCCCATGGGCGCGCGCCGGCGGCGGACCGCCGTCGCGGTGTCGGTTGCCACGAATCTGTCGCTCCTCGGCTTCTTCAAGTACGCCAACTTCGGCATCGACACGCTGAACGGCGTCGGCGCCGCCCTGGGCGCCGAATGGCTTGGCCTCGACACCGCGCTCCGCGTGACGCTGCCGCTCGGCATCAGCTTCTACACGTTCCAGTCGATGAGCTACACCATCGACGTGGCGCGCGGTCATGCCACGCCGCTCCGGAACTTTGTCGACTTCGCCTGCTACGTCTCGCTGTTCCCGCAGCTCGTCGCCGGCCCGATCATCCGGTTCGCCGGGATCGCCGACCAGCTTGCGCATCGGACTCACACTGCCGCCAAGTTCGCCCGCGGCGTCGCGTTCATCAGCCTGGGCCTGGCCAAGAAAGTGCTGCTCGCCAACCCCTGCGGGCGCATCGCGGACCTCGCATTCGACGCGGGCTCGGTCGCCACCCTCGACGCCTGGCTCGGCGTCGTCGCCTACGCGTTTCAGATCTACTTCGACTTCAGCGGCTATTCCGACATGGCGATCGGCCTCGGGCTGATGCTCGGGTTCGTTTTTCCGAAAAACTTCGATTCGCCGTACCGCGCCGAGTCGATCACCGAGTTCTGGCGGCGGTGGCACCTGTCGCTTTCGTCCTGGCTGCGCGATTACCTCTACGTCCCGCTCGGGGGCAGCCGCCGCGGACCGCGTAGAACCTATGTCAACCTGGCCATCGTCATGTTGCTGGGAGGTCTCTGGCACGGCGCCGCCTGGACGTTCGTCTGCTGGGGCGGGTTCCATGGCGCGCTGCTCGCGCTGGAACGGTGGCGTGGCGCGTCGCTGTATCCGTTCCTCCCGGCGCCGTTGCGCCGCGGTGCGACCTTTGGCCTGGTGCTGCTGAGCTGGGTGCTGTTCCGTGCCGCCGATCTGACTGCCGCCGCCGACTACTTCCGCAGTCTGGCGGGTCTCGCGCCGGTGACCGATCAGGCGCGCCTGCTCGGCCAGGTGATTACCGAGCCGTACTCGCTGATGGCGCTCGGTTGCGCCGCCCTGATCACGTGGGGAGCGCCGCAGACGTGGGACTGGACGCGCAGGCTCACTGCGCCGAAGGCGGCGGTGGCCTTCGTCCTGCTCCTCGCGGCCTGGGGAGTGCTGGCCACGCAGGCGCACAACCCCTTCATCTACTTCATCTTCTGAGAGTGCCGCGATGTCCGGAGACGTGACCGATCGCCCTCCCCGCGCCGAGCTGCAACGGATTGCGCAGGCCCGCGCCGAAGCGGGGGTGACGGCGGTCACGCCGTTCGTGGCGCGGGCCCTGGCCGCGACCTTCGTCGCCGCGCTCGTCCTGCCGCACGCCGGGCAGCTCGTGAGCGAGCCGGGGTTCTACCGGGACCTGGCGGCGACGCCGCCGCCGGCGGCGGCACTTCGGGCGGCGGGCACGGAGCCCGCGGCGGGCGGCGCCCGGGCGCTGATCGCGCGCGTCACCGCCGCCAACCGGACGCTGCTTGCCCGCGCTCGGGCGATCGAGGACCGCCTCGCGGACGACTCGGTCATCGGGCGGCGCATCCGCCCGGTCGTGCAGGCCGCCCTTACCCGCTGGCTCGGCGCGGGCACGGCGCAGGTGGATCTGGGCGGAAGCGGCTGGCTCTTCTACCGCGCCGACCTGGATCACGCGACCGGTCCCGGCTTCCTCGAACCCCGCATCCTGCGCCGCCGCGCCGCCGCTGGCGATACTCTCACGGCCGGCCGCGCGCCGGATCCGCGTCCTGCGCTGACCGCACTGCACGCGCAGTTGGCGGCGCGCGGCATCCGCCTGATGGTCGCGCCGGTCCCGGTGAAGCCGTCGGCCGACGCGGACCGTGCGGGAGGCAACGGCGGGGGGGAGTTCCGCTCGGCGGTCGTGCCCAACGTTTCATGGCCGACCTTCGAGCGTGATCTCGACGCCGCGGGGGTCACGCGGTTCGATGTCCACGCCACGTTGGCGGCGCTGCACGCCGAGGGACGCGCGCCGTTGTACCTGGCCACCGACACGCACTGGCGTCCGGCGACGGTGCAGCGCGTCGCAGCGGATCTCGCCCGGTTCATCGAGCAGTCCGTCACCCTGGCGCCGCGCGCCGAGGGTTACGCGACGCGCGCCGTGCAGGTTGCCAACATCGGCGACACCGCGCGCCTGCTCGATCTCGGACCGTCAGGGCGCGGCTATCCGCCGGAGACGGTGACGCTCCGCCGCGTCGAAACACCGGCGGCCGCCCCGTGGCGGCCGTCGCGCGACGCCGAGGTGCTGCTGCTGGGCGACAGCTTCACGAACGTGTACGCGCTCGACGCGCTCGGGTGGGGCGTCTCGGCCGGCCTCGCGGAGCAACTCAGCGTCGAGCTGGGGCGCCCAGTCGATCGGATTGCCCAGAACGATCAGGGCGCCGTGGCGCCGCGGCGCCTTCTGGCGGCGGCGATGGCGCGCGAACCGCAGCGATTCGCACGGACCCGCGTCGTCGTCTATCAGTTCGCCACCCGCGAGCTGTCGCAGGGCGACTGGGCAATCGTCGATCTGCCGCCGCCGGGCGCCCCGGCGCCCGTCCGCCCGCCCGATCTCTGGTCGCCGGACGGCTCCGGGCGGACTATCGTCGAGGCGACCCTTGTCGCCGCCGGTAGCGTGCCGCGCCCCGGATCCGTGCCCTACCGCGATCACATCGTCGCGCTTCACCTGACGGCGATCGAGATCGTCGAGGGTGCCGCCGCCGGCGCCGGGCGCGACGCCGTGGTCTACGTCCGGAGCATGATCGACAACGAGCTGACGCCGGCCGCGGCGTGGCAGCCGGGCGACCGCGTGCGGCTCGCCATCGAGGCGTGGGCCAACGTGGCGCCCGATCTGGACGGCATCAACCGCGGCGAGCTGACCGATCCGTCCCTGCTTCTCGCCTTGCCATGGTGGGGCGTGCCTTGATCCGAAGCGGCTCCCCCGAGGCGGTGGCGGGGCGGGAGCGCCCGCCCATGCGCCATGTCCGGCCGCCCTCACTGGTATTCTGTCGCGCGTGGCCCGGATTGTGGTCGTCACCTCCCAGCCGCCGTTTGCCGAAGGCGGACACCTGGTGCTCGCCCGTGCGCTGGTCGGGGCGCTGACGGAGCGCGGCCATCGCGCGACGCTGCTGCTAACGCCTCAGAACCGCTTCGGGCGGCAGGGCGCGGCGTATCTTTCCACGTGGCTCACCGACGTCGGGCAAACGGCTGAGGGCGACCCGGTCGATCAGGTGATCAGTCTGCGTTTTCCCAGCTACGCGGTCCGGCACCCGCGGCACGTCTGCTGGCTGAATCACCGGATGCGGGAGTACTACGACGAGTGGCCGCGGTTCAGCGCGTCGCTCTCCTGGCGCAACCGGGTGAAGGAAGGCGTCCGCCGCCGACTGATCCACGCCGCAGACCGGTACTTGCTGACGCGCAACGTCACGCGCGTCGCGGTCCTGTCGCGGACGGTTCAGACGCGGCTGACGGTCTGGGGCGGGATTCCGTCGGAGGTCGTGTATCCGCCTCCGCCGCCGCGGCCGTACCGGTGCGACCGCTACGGTGACGAGCTGCTGGTCGCCTCGCGTTTGACGCCGCTCAAGCGGATCGGGCTGGTGCTGGACGCGCTACGGGAGCCGGCGGCCGCGTCGGTGCGTTGCGTCATCGCGGGCGATGGCGAAGAACGCGACGCGCTGGCGGCGCGGATCGAGGCCGAAGGTCTGGCCTCCCGCGTGCGGTTGCTGGGTCGCGTGAGCGACGCCGAGCTGGTCGAGCTGCTCGCCGCCTGCCGCGCCGTCTGCTTCCCGCCCGCCCGGGAGGACTACGGCCTGGTAACGGTCGAGGCGTTCGCCTCGGGCAAGCCGGTAATCACCTGCACCGACAGCGGCGGGCCCGCCGAGCTCGTGGAAGCGGGCGTCAACGGCTGCGTCGTCGAGCCGGAGGCGCCCGCGCTGGCGGAGGCGATGGCCCGGCTGGCGGAGGATGCGGCGCTCGCGGAGCGGATGGGCGCGGCGGCGCGCGAGCGGGCGGCGGAGATGACGTGGGATCGGGCGGTGGAGCGGCTGCTGCTGGTGTGATCCCCTCCGGGGAGTCGGCCCTGCACGCGCCCGCGACACGTGCTGTAGACTCGACACACTCCACACCATCCGACGCACTGGACGGCGACATGGCGTACCGAAGCACCCTCGAGCGGAGGCTGGCGCGCAAGGCGACGCGCGCGATCAAGACGTTCGACCTGGTCGAGCCGGACGACCGCATCATGGTGGGCCTCTCGGGGGGTAAGGACAGTTGGGCGCTGATGCAGTTGCTCGACGTCCTGCGGCAGCGCGCGCCGTTTCCCTTCTCGCTCGTGGCGGTGAACGTCGATTCGGGCTACACCGACTACCGCCATGACGTCATCGCGCGCGAATGCGAGGCGCGGGGCTGGGAGTACCGGATCGAGCACACCGGAATCGGCGAGATCATGGACGACGTGCTCGACGCGGATGCCACGCCGTGCTCGCTATGCGCCCGTCTCCGCCGCGGCGTCCTGTACCGGATCGCGTCCGACGTCGGCGCGACGAAGATTGCGCTGGGCCACCACGCGGACGATTTCATCGAGACGCTCCTGCTGAACCTGCTCTTTGCCGGATCGCTGAAGGCGATGCCGGCGCGCCTCGTCTCCGACGACCGCCGGCACGTCGTCATCCGCCCCCTGGTCTACATCGCGGAGGATGAAGCCCGCGCCTACACCCGGGCCTGCGGACTGGAAGTGATCGGGTGCTGCTGCCCGGTCTGCGGCGACCTGAGCCTGAAGCGCCAGCGGGTGAAGCGTTGGCTCCTGGATCTCGAACGGGAACACCCCGGCGTGAAGAGTTCCATCCTTAAGGCGCTCAGCAACGTCGCGCCGCGCCACCTTCTGGACACGCGGCTCAACCCGCCCGCCGAGCTGCGCGCCGACCCAGCGGTGGAGGCGGCCGTCGCGGCATGCGCGCCGTAGTGCAGCGCGTCCGCCGCGCGTCGGTCACCGTCGAGGGACGGGTGGCCGGCATGATCGGCCCCGGTCTTCTCGTCCTGCTTGGTGTCGGTCGCGCGGACGGCGCGAGCGATGCCGACTGGATGGCGGACAAGGTGGCGAGCCTGCGGATCTTCGGCGACGACGCGGGTCAGATGAACCGGTGCGTGGCGGACGTAAAGGGGGCGCTGCTGATCGTCTCGCAGTTCACGCTGTATGGCGACTGCCGCAAGGGCCGCCGGCCGTCGTACATCGCGGCGGCGGAGCCGGCGCGGGCGCGTGTGCTCTACCTCGCGATGGTCGACCGGCTGCGCACGACGGGCCACACGGTCGAGACGGGGGAATTCGGCGCGATGATGGATGTGGAGCTCGTCAACGACGGTCCCGTGACGCTCATGCTCGACAGCGAGCGCACCTTCTAGAATGGTGCCCATGCGACGTCCCGGTGTGCTTCGGGGTGCAGCTCCCGCCCTGCTGCTGGTGATCCTGTTCGCCACGTCGCCGGCCGGCGCGCAACAGCGGCCGCTCGTCACCGAGGATCCCGAGTCGATCGGCGCCGGCCTCGTCCTCGTCGAAGCGGGCATGGACTATCTGCGGGATCGGGTATTTCCGGTCTCCGGCCTGACCGGCCACATGATGAGCGGTCCGGTTCTCGGCATCAGCATGGGGGTCAGCTCGATCGCCGAGGTGCAGATTGACGGCATCTCGTACGATTCGCTCCGGATCACCGACCGGATGAACGCGCCGCTTTCGCACATGCTGCGGATCAACGGCGACACGACCGCCAGTTGGTCCGACATCGTCGTGGGCGCGAAGACGCGACTGCTCTCCGAGGGGGCGCGCCGCCCCGGCATTGCCCTCCGGTTCGCGACCAAGCTGCCCTTCGCCAGCAACGAAGAGGGGATCGGCCTTGACACGATCGACTTCTACAATTCGGTGCTGATCGGGAAGACGGTCGGTCAGGTCCGCGTCGTCGGCAATCTCGGTCTCGGCATTCTGAGCGACCCTACACGAGGCGACCGGCAGAACGATGTGCTCACGTACGGTATCTCCTTCGCCCGGGCGTTCGCGGAGGGGGCGGAAGTGGTGGCGGAAGTGGCAGGCCACAACAATACGCGGCGGGGTACGCCGCCTCCCGGAACTGACAGCTCCGGCGTAGCGCGATTCGGGGCGCGGCTCACGCGGGGGACGGTCCGCATCGACGCCGCGCTGCTCAGCGGTCTCACCGTCCGGGATCCGAGTCTCGGCTTCACCGCCGGCTTCACCTGGGTGTTCCGCGCCGTCGAGATCCCGTGAGTGGTGCGGGCGCGCTCCCGTACGTGAAGGGCGACGCGTACGGCAACGACTTTCTGCTGATCGCGCACGGTGCGGTACGCGACGCCACGCGGGGCGGTCTCGCGTCGCTGGCGCGCACGATGTGCGATCGGCGGACGGGCGTGGGAGCGGATGGCCTGATCGCGTGGCGCGCCACACCCGAGGGTGCGTCTATGGAACTGCGGAATGCGGACGGTAGCGCCGCCGAGGTGTCGGGTAACGGCGTTCGTTGCCTGGCCGCGCTGTTGGTGGAACAGCACGCTGCGGCCGGATCGATCACCATCGCCACGGCTGGAGGCGACAAGGTACTCACGTTGCTCGACGCCGCTCCACCCCGTTATACCTTCCGCGCCCGGATGGGAATGCCACGCGATCTGGCGGAGGAGATGCTCATGGTCGGGGACGAGACGGTTCGGGCCGTGACGCTGTCGGTCGGCAATCCGCAGTGCGTGGTCCTCCTTTCGTCGATGGCGGAGGCGGAACGCCGCCTCGCGCAGCTCGGCCCGGCGCTTGCGACGCATGCTCGATTTCCCCACGGAACCAACGTGGAGTTGGCCGTCGTCGAACGATCCGATCGGGTGCGGATCCTGATCTGGGAGCGGGGCGTCGGGCCGACCGCGGCTTCCGGGACCGGCGCGTGCGCGGCGGCGGTCGCCGCGGCCCGCTACGGGGGCGCCGGCCGGGAGGTGGATGTGGTCTCGCCGGGCGGGTTGCAGCGAGTGGCATGGACGGAAGCAGGGATCGACCTGACCGGCTGGGCCGAGCTGGTGGCGCGGGGCGAATGGACCGCGTAGGAGCTTCCGTCGCAGGCACGGGGCGCGACGGCCGATGGTGTAGGATGGGGGTCGAATTCGGTACGGATCTTGCACCACCATGTCGCATGCGAGATCTGGCGCCGCACGACCGGCCGCGCGAGAAGCTGCAGCGTCTCGGCGCCACGGCGCTCGGTGACAACGAGTTGCTGGCCGTGGTGCTCGGACATGGCTCCGGGCAAGAAAACGCCCTCGACATCGCCAACCGCGTGCTGACCCAGGCCGGCGGCGTACACGGTCTGGCCCGGACGTACGATAGCCAGCTTCTGCGGGTGACCGGCGTGGGGCCGGCGATGGCGGGCCGGATCGTGGCGGCAGTCGAGTTGGGACGCCGGACACTCGCGGTGCCGGAGGCGCGGGCTCAACTCAACGGCCCGCGCGAGGTGGCGCGCTATCTGCTGCCCAGATTCGGCGCGCGGGCGGTAGAGCAGTTCGGCGTGGTCCTGCTGGATACGCGCCACCGGGTGCTCCGGACGGTTGTGTTGTCGGTCGGAACGGTGGATGCGAGTCTGGTCCATCCGCGAGACGTTTTCCGCACCGCCGCGTCGGCGGGCGCGTCGGTGATCGTACTGTTTCACAATCATCCCTCCGGGGATCCGACGCCGAGTGAAGATGACGTGCTGCTTACAGTCCGGCTGGTCGAAGCGGGCCAGTTGATGGGGATTGAGGTGCTGGATCACCTCGTGCTGGCCGACGCGAGTTACTTCAGCTTCCGGCAGGAGGGACGGCTGTAGCCGTCGGGCCATGGCGCGCGTGCTGTATCTCGACTGTTTCTCGGGCGCGGCGGGCGACATGATCGCCGGCGCGTTCGTCGACGCGGGCGTCCCGTTCGACGAACTGGTGCGCGTCGTCGACTCGCTCGGCCTGGACGGCGTGCGCATCAGCCACGATCGGGTGGATCGGAGCGGCGTTGGCGCGGCGAAGTTCCGCGTGCACGATCGCCAAGGCGGGCACCCAGGGCACGACCACGGCCACGGCCACGGCCACGACCACGGCCACGGCCACGACCACGGCCACGGCCACGACCACCGCAGCCTGAGCGAAATCCTGCGGATTGTTGAGCGGTCGGCGCTCTCCACAGAGGCGTGCGCTCGTGCCGGGCGGTTGTTCCGGCGTCTGGCGGAGGTAGAGGCCGCGATCCACCGGATGCCGGTCGAAGAGGTGCACCTGCACGAGGTGGGGGCGGTGGATTCGATCGTGGACATCGTCTCGGCTGTGCGCGCGTTTGAGTGGCTGGCGCCCGAACGGGTGGTCGCCTCGCCGCTCAACGTCGGTTCCGGCACGGTGCGGTGCGCGCATGGCGAGATGCCGGTGCCGGCTCCGGCCACCGCGGCGCTGCTGACCGGCGTGCCGGCCTATGCGGCAGGGCCGGCGGTCGAGCTGACGACGCCGACCGGCGCGCTGATCGTTACCGAGTACGCGGAGGCATTCGGGCCGATGCCGTCCATGCGCGTCATGTCGATCGGGTACGGCGCCGGCGATCGCGACCTGGCGGATCGCCCTAACGTCGTGCGTGCGCTGGTGGGGGAGTCGGTCGAAGCGGAGCGCGTCGATGCCCCGGCCGGCGACGGCTCGGAGGCGGTGGTCGACGGCCTCGAGCGGGTGGCGGTCCTCGAGTGTCAGATCGACGACATGAATCCCCAGCTCTACGGCATCCTGATGGATAGGCTCAGCGATGCGGGCGCGCTGGATGTCTTCTACGCGCCGATCCAGATGAAGAAGAACCGGCCGGGCATGCTGGTGACCGTGGTTGCTCCACCCGAACGGCGCGCCGCGCTCTCCGGGATCCTCTTCGCGGAGTCGACCACCATCGGCGTTCGTGTCACCGGGACGCTCCGCGAGCGGCTGGACCGCGACGTCGTGACGGTAGACTCGCCGCTCGGTCCGGTCCGCTTCAAGGTGGCGCGGCGGAACGGAACCGTACTGAACGCCGCGCCCGAATTCGAAGATTGCGCCCGCCTGGCGGCGCAGCACGGCCTCGCCGTGAAGGCCGTGCAGGCGGTTGCGGTCAAGGCCTGGCTCGACCGCGCGCCGTTGGAGTGATCACGATGTCGCGGTTCTATCTCACGACAGCCATCGACTATGTCAATTCGCGGCCCCATCTCGGGACCGCCTACGAGAAGGTCACGGCGGACGTCATCGCGCGCTACAAGCGGCTGTGCGGCGTCGACGCGCGCTTCCTGATGGGGAACGACGAGCATTCGCAGAACGTCTTCCAGCGGGCTCGCGAACTGGGAGAGGAGCCGGTCGCGTTCTGCGATCGGATGGAGACCGCGTTCCGCGATGTCTGGACGCGCCTCGACCTCTCGTTCGACGACTTCATCCGGACCACCGAGGCGCGCCACCGGATCAGCGTTACCACGCTGGTCTCCCGCATGGCCGAGGCGGGAGACATCTACGACGGTGTCTACGAGGGCTGGTACTGCGTCTCGTGCGAGGCGTTCAAGCAGGAGAAGGATCTCGACGACGGCAACTGCCCGGTCCACCGGAAGCCGCCCGAGTGGATCCGCGAGAAGAACTATTTCTTCCGCCTTTCGAAGTACCGCGACCGGCTGGTCGACCACTACGCGCAGCACCCGTCGTTTCTCGAGCCGGAGATCCGCCGGAACGAAATCCTCCGTCTCCTCGAGGCGGGCCTGGACGACATTTCCGTGAGCCGAACCGGACAGTCGTGGGGCATTCCGGTTCCGTCGGATCCCGCGAGTGTCATCTATGTCTGGGTGGATGCACTGATCAACTACATCTCGGGCGTCGGTTACGGCACGGACGACGGGCTGTTCGAGCGATGGTGGCCGGCTGACCTGCACGTCATCGGTAAGGACATCACGCGGTTCCACTGTGTCGTCTGGCCGGCCATGCTCATGAGCGCCGGCGTGGAGCTGCCCCGGCAGGTTTTCGGACACGGTTGGGTCCACTGGCAGGGTCAGAAGATGAGCAAATCGCTCGGCACCGTGGTCGATCCGCTGGAAGCAGCCGACCGCCTCGGCCCCGATCCGCTGCGCCTCTACCTGACTAAGGAGATTGCGTTCGGCGCGGACGGCGACTTCACCTGGGACCGGTTCGAGAAACGCTACAACGTCGATCTGGCGAACAACCTCGGGAACCTGGTCTCGCGGCTGGCCTCGATGGGCACACGCTACCGGCAGGGGCGGCTGGCGGCGCCGCGGAGCGGGCCCGGCCCGCTGGCGGAGGCGGCGTCGCGCGCGGTGACGGCTTATCGCAACGCCATGGACGTCTACGCACTCCATCGCGGGGCGGCGGCGGCGTTCGACCTGATCGATGCCGCGAACGAGTACATCGCCCGCGAGGAGCCGTGGGCGACGGCCCGCGATCCGGAACGGGCCGCGGAGCTCGACCGTCAGCTTTGGGATGTCAGCGAGGCGGTTCGGATTGCGGCCGTCCTGCTGACGCCGGTGATGCCGCGATCCTGCGCCGAGATTCTCACCCGACTCGGCGCGCCGGCCGCGGAGGGTGGACTCCGGCTCGACCGGGACGCGGCCTGGATCGGCCCGCCGGGGGCGGAACGCCGGCTGGCCGGGGGACCGCCGCTGTGGCCGCGCCTCGATGCGAAACCGAAGTCCGGCGCGAAGGCGCCGCCACCAGCGAAGGAGCAACCGAGAATGGCTAGAGACGGTTCGGAGACTCACGATGCGCCGCCACCGGATACGCCCGCTGCGGACACGGCGCCCGCGACGCCGCAGATCACGATCGACGACTTCCTGAAGGTCGAACTGCGGATTGGCCGCGTCGTCACGGCCGAACCGGTACCGAAGTCGCGGAAGCTGATCCGGCTGGAGATTAACGACGGCGGCACGGTTCGCCAGGTGCTGGGCGGCCTCGCGAAGTCGTACGAACCGGGCGCCCTGGTGGGCCGGCACGTGGTCTTCGTCGCGAACCTGAAGCCGGCGAAGCTGGCTGGCCTCGAGTCGCGCGGCATGGTGCTCGCGGCCCTCGACGCCGACGGCGAGGCGGTGCTCCTGACGGTGGACGATTCCTCACGCGCCCCGGCCGGTTCCGCCGTCCGATGATCGATTCCCACTGCCATCTCGCCGACGAGCAGTTCGCATCCGACCTCGACGACGTCGTGGCCCGGGCGCGCAACGCCGGCGTCACTACGGCGCTGGCGATCCTTGATGCCACCAGTGCGGCCGAGGCGGCGCGGGCCGATCGCGTCGTCGCCGCCTGGCCCGCGGTCCGCTTCGCCGTGGGAGTGCATCCGCACCAGGCGGGCGCCTTCATCGACGATCCCGGTGGCGTGGAGTCGCTTGTCCGGGAAGCGTACGCCGCGCGCCCCGGGGCGGTGGCGATCGGCGAGATCGGTCTCGACTACCACTACGACTTCGCGCCGCGCGCGACCCAGGTGGAGGTGTTCCGCCGGCAGATCGCCCTCGCGCGGGGGATGCGACGGCCGGTGGTGATCCACACGCGCGAAGCGGACGACGACACGATCGATGCGATCCGCGGTGAGGGCAGCGGCGAACTGACCGGCGTCTTCCATTGCTTCACGGGCGACGCCACGTTCGCCCGGCGGGCGCTGGACCTGGGATTCCATGTTTCGTTCTCCGGCATCGTGACGTTCCGAAACACCGATGCGATCCGGGAGGCGGCTCGCATCGTCCCGGCGGACCAATTGCTCGTCGAGACCGATAGCCCCTACCTCGCCCCCGTACCGTTCCGGGGCAAGCGGAACGAGCCGGCCAGAGTGGCGCGCGTCGTCGAGGCCGTGGCGGGGACGCGCGGCGCAACGGTGACGGACACCATCGCGCAGACCAGCCTGGCCTACCACCGGCTGTTCGATCCGGCGCCCGCAGAGGCGGCCGGGGACGACGTCGGCCCCTGAACCGCCTCGTGCATTGACGGTCGGCGCGCATATATGGTGTGATTCCGTCGCGTGTCCACCCTCGTCAACACCTCGCCTCCGGCCAACCTGGTGCAGTTGTTCGAACCGATCCGCGACGACCTTGCCTCCGTCGAGGCGGCATATGCCGCCCACATTGCGTCGGCGGTCGATCCGCTCCCCGACATGGCGCGCTACATACAGGGGAGCGGGGGCAAGCGGGTGCGGCCGGCGCTGCTGCTGATGGCGTCGCGCCTCTGTGGCTACCAGGGGGAGTGGGCGATTACCTACGCGTCGGTCGTGGAGTTCATCCACACCGCGACCCTGGTGCACGACGACATCATCGACGACTCGGAGGTGCGCCGCGGCCGTCGCGCTGTCCACTCGCGCTGGGGGAACGACATCACTGTCCTGCTGGGCGACTATCTCTACATTACGTCGATGAAGATGGCGCTCACGTACCATTCGATAGATGTGGTCCGTCTGTTATGCGATGTGACGCGCCGGATGATCGAGGGCGAGTTCTACCAGTTGACGAAGGCGGGCGACGTTGCGATCACCGAGGCGGAGTACTTCGACATCATCGAGCGGAAGACGGCGTTCCTCTTCGGCGGCTCGGCCGAGATCGGCGCCCGCCTGGCCGACGCGACGCCGGAGCGGTGCGCGGCGTTGCGGGAGTACGGCTTCAACCTGGGCGTCGCGTTCCAGTTGGTGGACGATCTGCTCGACGTGACAGCCGACCGCGTGACTCTCGGCAAGCCCGTGGGTGGCGACTTGCGCGACGGCAAGCTGACGCTGCCGACGATTCGCCTGCTGGAGCTGGAGGGAGAGGGGAGCCGCGCCGCCGCCATTGTCCGCGCAGCGGTCGACGCGCGCGCGATTGACGACGCCTCTTGGGCAGAGCTGTCCGCGCTGCTTCGCGCGCGCGGCGCGATCGACTATGCCTACGACCGCGCGGTGATGCACGCGACGGCGGCGAAGGATGCGCTCGACGTCTTTCCGCCGTCTCCCGAGCTCGATGCGCTCAACGCGCTGCCCGACTTCGTCATCGCTCGCGACCGCTGACCCGGCCACGTGCCGTGCCGCGGACGTCAGTGCCGATGCCTCCTGATGCCGCGCCGGACGCCGCGCAGGCGCGGGCCGCGCAGCTTCGCCGCCAGCTGGCGGAGCACAACTACCGGTATTACGTCCTCGACGAACCGTCGATCAGCGACGCGGAGTACGACGCGGCATTGCGCGAGCTGCAGCGGCTCGAGGCGGACCACCCGGATCTCGTCACGGCGGATTCGCCAACCCGTCGCGTCGGCGCCGCACCGCGCGAAGAGGTGGAGAAGGCCCGCCACTCGTCGGAAATGCTCAGTCTCGACAACGCGTTCGACGAAGCGGAGTTGCGCGGCTTCGACCGGCGGGCGCGCGAGCTGGCCGAGGTGGACACCCTCGACTACGTCGGCGAGTTGAAGCTGGACGGGGTCTCGATGGCGGTCCGCTACGCCGGCGGCCGCCTCGCTCTGGCCCTCACGCGCGGCGACGGCGAGACCGGCGAGGTGATCACGCCGAACGCCCGGACCCTTCGGACGCTGCCCCTGTCGATCGGGCGGTCCACGCTCGAGGCGGCGGACGTGCCCGACACGTTCGAGGTGCGGGGTGAGGTGGTGATGCCGAGGGCGGCGTTCGCAGAGCTGAACCGGCGCCAATCCGCGGCGGCGGAGAGAACGTTTGCCAATCCGCGGAACGCCGCGGCCGGCTCGCTCCGGATGCTCGACGCGCGCGTTACCGCGTCGCGCCGCCTCGACTTCTACCCGTACCTGCTGCTCGACGGTGCGGGCCGCCCGTTGTTTCCGTCGCACTGGACATCGCTGGAGGCGCTCGCCGCGCTCGGCTTCAAGGTGAACCGGCACCGCGCTCGTCTTCGCGGGGTCGATGCGCTGCTGGCGTTTCGTGATGAATGGACCGCGCAGCGGGAGGAGCTGCCCTACGAGATCGACGGCCTGGTGTTCAAGGTGGACAGTACCGCGTTGCAGGATCAGCTTGGCGCGACGTCGAAGTCGCCCCGGTGGGCGATCGCCTGCAAGCCGGAGGCGCAGCAGGCGGAAACGGTGGTCGAGGCAATCGACGTGCAGGTGGGGCGGACGGGCGCCATCACTCCGCGCGCGCGCCTGCGGCCGGTCAGCGTGGGGGGCGTCACCGTGTCGCGCGCCACACTGCACAATCAGGACGAGATCGTGCGGCTTGGCCTCCAGGTCGGCGACCACGTCCTGATCGAACGCAGCGGAGACGTGATTCCCAAGGTGATTCGTGTCGTCCGGCCCGGGTCGCAGCGGACGCCGTTCGAGATGCCGGCCACGTGTCCGGTCTGCGGCTCGCGGGTGGAGCGCGAGGCGGACGAGGTGGTGGCGCGCTGCATCAACGTTAGTTGCCGGGCGCGGCTGAAGGAATCGATCCTGCATTTTGCGCGCCGTAACGCGATGGACGTCGACGGCCTGGGCGACTGGCTCGTCAGTGCCCTGGTCGACGGCGGCCTCGTGAGGGATCTCGCGGACCTCTACGGACTGACGGTCGAGCAACTGGCCGGCCTGACCAAGGAGACCGAGATTGGTAAGGACAATGCTGACAAGCTGGTCAAGGGGATCGCTGAATCCAGGTCCAAGTTGACCCTTGGGAACGTCATCGGTGCGTTTGGCATTGATGGTCTTGGAGAACAGCGGGCGACATCACTCGCGGATCGCTTTGGTAGCTTGGAGCTCGTCTCGGTAGCTCCTGCCGAGCAGCTCGCGACGGTCAGGGGAATTGGCCGGAGTAGGGCAGCGACGATCTGCAAGTTCTTCGATACAACGCACGCGCAGCGGCTTGTTCGAGAGTGTCGTCGCGCCGGGTTGCCCCACGGGCTTGCTCCCATTGTGGCGAAACCGTCCACTTCAGCGGGAGATACCACGAACCGGCTTGAGGCTCTCCTCGTGGGTAGTGGGGACGATCCGGAAGCGTACAGAATGGGCCTCCGCCGTCTCGTGATTGGACTCGCAAAGCACGTGTCGGCGTTAGGGGACAAGGTGGCCGGGAGACTGGTGGACAATGGCTTGGTAGCGTCGCTGCCGGACCTGTATCTACTGACCGCCGTACAACTTGCGCAGATCCCCGTTGAGGTCCGGCTTGGCCGCAAGTCGGCAAACAGGATCCGCGACAGCTTGGAACGATCGAAGCGCGTGTCCCTAGGCCGTCTTGTGTTCGGTCTCGGCATTCGTCATGTCGGAGAACGGACGGCGCGGTTGCTGGCGGAGCACTTCGGTAGCCTTGACAGAATCGCGTCAGCTTCGGCTGAGGATCTGCAGGAAGCGGAGGCAGTCGGCCCTCGCATCGCTGAATCGATCCGGGGATTCTTCGCCTTGAGAATGAACCAGAACCTGATCGAACGGTTGCGCAACCACGGGCTCCGGTTTGAGCGGGAAAAAGAGGACACGCCTCAAGCAGGTCTGCTGTCTGGCAAGGTGTTCGTTCTTACCGGCGCGCTGGAGGGTATGACCAGGCAGGAAGCGAAGGTGAGAATCCTGGCTGCGGGCGGCAAGGTCACAGGGTCGGTCACCAAGAACACGCACTACGTCGTTGCCGGTGACAAGCCGGGCTCCAAGCTGCGCAAGGCCCAACAGCTTGGCGTGGACGTTCTTCAGGAAACGGATCTGCAGAGGCTGCTGTCCGTCGGAGTGTCTACCGCCAGCGGTGAACGCCCCTGAAGTCTGAGGATGCTTGTGGGGAGGCCGTCTTGGGGCGTCTCGCGGCCCTGACTCGACGTCGGCAGGGCACACTGCCATTGCAGGAACCCAGACGGCAGACGCTGCACCGAGGATGAGGTTCGTCGGCAAGGTGCGAAAGGCGGTCGCGGTCGGTTTCGTGGCCGGCATCGGTACCATCGGCATACAGGATGTCGATGCTGGTCAAGGTGTAGATGCCGACGGGGCAACCGACTTCACTGCCCGCCGCCGGCGACGCCCCTTCGTCGAGCGGCCCGTCGAGCCGGACGATCCCGACGACTGCACGGTTGCGTTTTGCGTCCTCGACATCGAAACGACCGGGTTGTCTACGGAGCGGGACGCCATTATCGAAATTGCGGTCATCCGCAGCCAGACGCGGGATGGTGTTACTCGGGAGCAAGTGCTGGACGAGTTGGTGCGTCCGTCAGGGAACATCCCCAAGCGGATTCGTGAGCTGACCGGCATCACGAACGAAATGGTGGCGGACGCGGACACCATAGACCGGGTGCTGCCGCGGATCGCCGCGTTCGTCGGTGACGCTCCGATCGCTGAACTCTTGTGCCCGTGGCGTGGCAGAGCAGTAGATTCAACGCGCTGGGAGCTCCCAGGCCGGACCCAGACCGGCTGGTACAATTGCCCGCGAACGGGCTATCCAACTTACGCTTCGGCATCATGATTTACCGCATCCTGGTGATCGACGACGAAGCGGAGATTCGCGAATCGCTGAAGCGGATCCTGGTGTACGACGGCTACGAGTGCCTGGTTGCCGCCAATGCGCAGTCCGGACTGGCGCGCATCGGTAAGGACGAACCGGACCTGGTCCTCCTCGACATCAAGATGCCCGGCATGGACGGCCTGGACGCCTTGCGCCGTATCCGGAAGACCGACGAGCTGCTGCCGGTCGTGATGATCTCGGGCCACGGCGACGTCGGCACTGCGGTCGAGGCGACGAAACTGGGGGCGTTCGATTTCCTTGAGAAACCACTCACGTCGCAGCGGGTCACCCTCACCATCCGGAATGCGCTGCGCCAGCGGCGGCTCGGGGCGGAGAATCGGCAGTTGCGGCGCCGTGAGGACGAACGCTACCGGATGGTGGGCGAGAGCGCGGCCCTCAACGACCTGGCGGCGAAGGTCGGGCGGGCCGCCGCGGTCCGGAGCGCGGTGCTCATCCAGGGGGAGAGCGGTGTCGGGAAGGAACTGGTCGCGCGCGCCCTGTATCGCCAGAGCCCGCGCGCCGCGGAACGGTTCGTCCAGGTCAACTGCGCCGCAATCCCGCACGAGCTTATCGAGTCGGAGCTGTTCGGGCACGAGAAGGGATCGTTCACCGGCGCCGCCGACCGGCAGATCGGGAAGTTCGAGCAAGCGGATCGCGGCACGATCTTTCTCGACGAGGTAGGGGACATGTCGCTCGCGGCGCAGGCAAAGGTGCTCCGCGTGCTGCAGGAAGGGGAGGTCGAGCGGCTCGGCTCGAACCGTACCATCAAGGTGGACGTCCGCGTGGTCGCCGCCACCAACCGGGAACTGACCCAGGCGATCGAGGCAGGCACATTCCGCGAGGATCTCTACTTCCGGCTCAGCGTCATCCCGATCCGGGTGCCTCCGCTCCGCGAGCGGCCGGAGGACATCCCGCTGCTGGTGCGCCACTTCGCCGAGGTATTCGCGCGGGAAAACCACGTACGGCCGACACCGTTCACCGACGCGGCGGTCGAGGCGCTGGCGGCGCGGCGGTGGCGCGGCAACGTGCGCGAGCTACGCAACACGGTCGAGCGGTTGAGCGTGATGGCATCGGGACCGACGATCACGCTCGACGACATCCGTGCCCTGACCCTCGTCGACGGGCGGGCTTCGGGCCCGGCCACCGGAGGGAGGCCGGCGCCGCGGACGCTGCGCGAGTTCAAGGAGGCGGGCGAGCGGGCGTTCCTCGTCGAAAAGCTCCGCGCCTTCGGCTGGAACGTGTCGAAGACGGCCGAGGAGATCGACACGCCCCGTAGTAACCTCTACAAGAAACTCGAGCACTACAACATCAGCCAGGAGGCTGACGGGTAGCGCCGATCCTTGACATTCCGCCGCAGTCGGCCGGACGACCGCTGCGTCCGGTGCGGTGCGCCGCGCCGAACGGGGAGGAAAGTCCGAACTCCGCAGGGCAGTGCGCCGGGTAACGCCCGGTCAGGGTGACCTGAAGGAAAGTGGCACAGAAAACATACCGCCGGTGGGCTCTTTCGGGTCCCGGCCGGTAAGGGTGAAATGGTGCGGTAAGAGCGCACCGCGTTCCCTGCAAGGGGGATGGCAGGCTAAACCCCGCACGGAGCAAGACCAAATAGGGAGGCGTTGGAGGGCGGCCCGCCCGAGGCCTTCGGGTAGGTCGCTTGATCCCGCCAGCGATGGCGGGGCCAGAGGAATGGTCGTCACCGCGCGCGTTGCGACCCGTCGCCCGCGCTCGGCACAGAATTCGGCTTACGGCCGGTCTGCGGCGGACCCTGCCGGGTCGCTGCGGCGGAGGGAAGGCAGTATGCAACGTGGACGTTTCCGGGCATTGTCCGGCGCCGCAGCTACTCTGGTGGCGGGCGTCGCGGCGGCGCTCTCGGTGATCGGCGCCGAGGCGCAGCGTGGTGGGGACGAGCGCCGGTCGAACGAGCCTGCCCTGACCGTCGAGGACTACACACCGCGCTCCACCCTGATTGTCGACGAGAACCCGGTTCCCCGCGCACGGTACCCCGCCATCGACATCCACAGCCATCACCGCCCCGGCCTCTCCGGTGACCGCTGGCGCCAGATTGTCGACGAGATGGACGGGCTCAACCTGCAGGTCCTGGTCAACCTGAGTGGCGGAACGGGGGCGCGACTCGAGCGGTGCGTGGAGACGATCCGCGCGAGCAGCCATCCCAACCGGATGGTCTGCTTCGCCAATCTCGATTTCCGGAGCGGGATCGGCCCCGGCTTCGGGGCGCGGGCGGCAGCGCAGTTGGAGCGGGATGTCGCGGCGGGGGCGGTCGGGCTGAAGTTCTTCAAGAACTTCGGGATCGACGTGCGTGATGTGCATGGCGACCGCGTGCCGGTCGATCACCCGGAACTCGATCCGGTCTTCGAGACCGCCGGACGGCTGGGTGTCCCGGTCCTGATGCATGTCGGGGAGCCGCAGTCGTTCTACGACCCCGTCGATCGCTTCAACGAACGGTGGCTCGAGTTGACGCTGCTGCCCGGGCGCCGGCTGCCGGCCGACCGCTACCCGAGCTTCGAGACGATGATGGCGGAGCGTGACCGCCGTTTCGCGCGGCACCCGCAAACCCGGTTCATCGCGGCGCACATGGGCTGGCACGCCAACGACCTCGGGCGGCTCGGCGAGCTGCTCGAACGGTTGCCCAACGTGTGGGTAGAGACCGGCGCCATCCTGTACGAGCTGGGACGCCAGCCCCGGACGGCGCGCGAGTTCTTCATCGCACACCAGGATCGGGTGCTCTTCGGGAAGGACCGCTACGCGCCGGAGGAGTTCCCGTACTACTGGCGGACATTCGAGACGCGCGACGAGTACTTCGATTACTACCGGCGCTACCATGCGTTCTGGAAGATGTACGGCATGGACCTGCCGGATGGCGTGCTGCGGAAGCTGTACTACGCGAACGCGCTCGCGCTGATCCCCGGCATCGACCCGTCGCAGTTTCCCGACCGTTGACCCACGCGGGCGCGACGATGGCACGCTACCTGGTGACCGGCGGCGCGGGTTTCATCGGTTCGCACGTCGCCGAGGCGTTGAGCGCCCGCGGCGACGCCGTCCGGGTGGTCGACGACCTGTCGACCGGCGACCGGGAGAACCTGGCGGGTGCGCTGGATGTCGAGTTCGTCGAGGCGGACCTGGCAGCCGGCGGCGCGGCGGTCCGCGCGGTGGCCGGTATCGATCACGTAATTCACCTCGCCGCCATCCCGTCGGTTCCCCGTTCGGTGCGGCAGCCGGAGCGATGCCACCGGGCCAATGTCGACGCGACCCACGCCCTCCTCGTGGCGGCGCGCGACGCCGGGGTCCGGCGTGTCGTCCTGGCCAGTTCGTCGGCGGTGTACGGCGAGACCGCAATGCTCCCGAAGCGCGAGGACGTGTGCCCGGCGCCGCTCTCGCCGTATGCGCTGCACAAGCTGATCGGCGAGGAGTACGCCGCACTGTTCACCCGGCTATACGGCCTCGAGACCGTCGCGTTGCGTTTCTTCAACGTCTTTGGCCCGCGGCAGGCGCCGTCGTCACAGTACTCCGGCGTCATCTCGCTGTTTACTGCAGCGTTGCTCGCGGGGCGCTCCCCGACAATCTATGGCGACGGCGAGCAGACGCGCGACTTCACGTACGTCGGAGATGTCGTGACGGCGGTGCTGGCCGCGTGCACGGCGCCGGCCGGCGCGGTCGCAGGCCGGGCGATCAACATCGCGCGTGGGGCCCGCACCTCGGTGAATGCGCTGTATGCTGCGTTGCAACGGGTGACCGGCGCGAGCGGCGTGGAACCTGCCTACGCCGGCGGGCGACCAGGTGACATTCGCGATTCGCAGGCGGACATCACGCTGGCCCGCGAGCTGCTCGGTTTCGAACCGTCCGTAACCGTGGAGGAGGGGCTCCGGCGCACCGTCGCGTGGCAGCGGTCGGCGCCGGCGCCCCCGCAGCCGTCATGAAGATTCCCTTCAAGGGATCGCCCCGCCCCACCGTCGGTGTCGAGCTCGAGCTGCAGATCATCGATCCCGACACGATGAACCTGGTGGCGGGCGCCCCCGGGATCATCGAGCGCTCCGGTGACCCGAAACACGTCAAGGCGGAGTTGATCGAGTCGACGATCGAGGTCTGCAGCGACGTTTGCGCTGACATCGCCGAAGTGCGGCGTGACCTGACGGCGCGCGTCGCCCGCCTGCACGAAGTAGCGGACGAGCTCGGCTACGTGATCGCCTGCGCCGGCACGCATCCCTTCTCGCGTTGGGGCGAGCAGACCATCACGCCGTCGGCCCGCTACCACCGGCTGGTCGAACGCTGCCAGTGGCCGGCGCGGCGGCTGATGATCTTCGGCCTGCACGTCCATGTCGGAATCGAGAGCGGGGAAAAGGCAATCGCGCTCTTCAATTCGCTCACCACCTACCTGCCGCATCTGCTGTCGCTGTCGGCCAGCTCACCGTTCTTCAATCGGACGGACACCGGCCTGGCGTCATGCCGGACGAAGATTTTCGAGAGCCTGCCGACCGCCGGGCTGCCCTACCGCATGATCAACTGGGCGGAGTTCCAGCGCCTGATGACCACCCTGGTCAATGCCAGGGCGATCGAGTCAATCCAGGAGATCTGGTGGGACATCCGGCCGCACCCCGGGTTCGGCACGGTGGAGGTGCGGGTGTGCGATGGGCTGCCGACGCTCGACGAAGCGATCACGGTGACGGCGTTGATCCAGGCGCTGCTCGTCTGGCTGGGTGATCAGTACGACGAAGGAATGTACCTCCCGGTGCACCGGCACTGGATCGTGCAGGAAAACAAGTGGCGTGCCGCGCGATGGGCGGTCGAAGCGGAAGTGATCGTCGACGAGGAGGGATGTCTCGAGCGATTGGATGAGAATCTCGGGTCGCTGGTCGAGACGCTGATGCCGGTGGCAAGGCGCCTGGGCAGCGCCGACGAGCTGCGCCAGGTCGAGACGATGCTGCGCCTCGGGCCCAGCTACAGGCGGCAGCGGCAGATCTACCGCGAGACGGGCGACCACCGCGAGGTGATGCGGGCGCTCGTGCGTGAGTTCCGCGAGAACGCGCCGGTCGTTCCCTGAGCCCGGGTCCCGCTCCGCCCGAGCCGCCTCGCAGTCACCTTCCCCAGGCGAGCCAGCGGCCGTTACGCCGCTCGAGCGCGAGCGGCAGGCCGAAACAGCGCGACAGCGTGTTTGCCGTGAGCGCCTCGGGGATCGGCCCGGCGGCCACGATCCGCCCGCCCGCCAGCAGTAATGCGTGCGTAATACCGGGCGGGATCTCGTCGACGTGGTGGGTTACGAGGACAACCGCCGGGGCGGTACGGTCCGCCGCGATATCGGCCAGCATGGCGACCAACTGCTCGCGGCCGGCGAGATCCAGGCCGGCCGTCGGCTCGTCCAGAACCAGCAGAGCAGGTTCGGCCATCAGGGCCCGCGCAAGCAGCACCCGCTGCCGCTCCCCGGCCGACAGCGTCGCGTACCGCGCCCCGGCGAGCTCCCTGCATCCGAACCGCACCAGCAGTGCCGCGGCGCGGGTGCGGTCGGCGTCGTCATAATGGTGCCACCAGGGCGCCAGCGCGGCGTACCGGCCGCTCAGCACGATATCCGACGCGACGAGCCCCGGCCGCATGCGATCGGCGAGTGCCTGGCTCGTCATTCCGACCCGGGCGCGCAGGGCGCGCGCATCGGTGCGGCCGAACCGCTCGCCGAGCACATCGACGTCGCCGGCCGACGGATGCAGGTGCAAGCTGCCGATCCGGCAGAGCGTGGTCTTCCCGGATCCATTCGGGCCCAGGACCACCCAGCGTTCTCCAGGTTTCACCAGCCAGTCGATCCGATCGAGGATCGTCCGTCCATCCCGGACGAACGAGACGCCGGCCAGGCGAAGCACCGGGCCGGCGCCCGTCCCCGTCGATGCGGTGGGCCGCCGTGCGCGCATGACGTGAGACTATAGGCCGTGCGCGTCAGGCGTCTTGCGGTTCGCCTTCCCAATTGGGTGGGTGACATCATGCTGGCCCGGCCGGCGCTTCACGCCATCCGCGCCGGATGGCCCGGGGCGTTTCTGCACGGCATGGCGCGCGAGGGCCATCTGGGTCTGGTCGAACGGCTGGGCCTGTTCGACCGGATCGACCCGGCGCCGGAGCCGGGTGTTCTGGTGCGCGCGCTGTCCGTCCGGCGGGCGGCGCGCGCCATCCGGGAGTTCGCCCCCGACGCGGCGCTGCTCCTGGCGCCATCGTTCGAGGCGGCGCTGGTTGCCCGGCTGGCCGGCGCGCCGCGCCGGATCGGTCATGACACCGATGGCCGGGGCCGTTTGCTGACCGACGCCGTGCCGCCGCGGCCGGAGGCGCATCGCGCAAATGAGTACGGGGACCTCGTGGACTGTCTGGCGCGTGGCGACGGTGTCCCTGCGGTCGGCATTGTGGACCGTCTGCCGCCGCTCCGCCTGACCGACGCGGACCGCACGTACGCCGCGCGGGTCGTGCGGCGCATGGCCTGGCCGGACGACTGCCGTCCCGTCTTCGTCAATCCCGCCGCCGCCAAGACGGCGCGCGCCTGGCCGGCCGATCGCTTTCGCTCCCTGGTGGAGCATCTTGCCGCACCCGCCGCGGCCAGCGGCCGGCAGGTGATCGTGCACGCGCGTCCCCCGTTCGAGGCGCCGGAGAGGTGGGCGGCGCTGCACGGCGTGGCGCTCGCGGGCGAGGCAACGCTTGTGGAGCTTGCGGCGCTCCTTGAGCGGTGCGCCCTCTACGTGGGAAACGACAGCGGACCGGCACATCTCGCGGCCGCGGGGGGCATCCCGACCATCACCCTGCACGGATCGAGCTGGCCCTTCCGGACCGGGCCGCGGGGGACGGGCGGCGGTCCGCCGCAGGTGGCGGTGACCGCCGCGTACCCCTGCTCGCCCTGCCGCGAGCGGTTCTTCGACGAGTGCCCGTCGCCTCCCACCGCTGACGGACGCCCCCCCTGCCTCGACGACATCCCCACCGTGTCGGTTATTCGGGCGGTAGAGCAGTTGCTCAGTCGAGTTTCGCCTTGAGCGCGTTCAGTTCGGCGCGCAGGCGCTTTATCTCTTGCGCCAGCTTCGGCAGCCGGCCGAGCCAGCCCTGCTGCGTCTTGATGTCCTTGAGGGGCCGGGCGGGCGTGCCCCAGAACGGCTGGCCGGCCGGGACGCGCTTGCGCGACGGCACGCCGCACTGCGCGCCGACCATGGCGTGGTCGTCGATCCGGCAGTAGTCGGCGATCCCCACCTGACCGCCGATAATCGCTTCGCGCCCGACGGTGGAGCTGCCGGCGATGCCGGTTTGTGCCGAGATGATGGCGTGCGACCCAATCCGGACGTTGTGCGCCACCTGGCAGAGGTTGTCGATCTTGACGCCATCGGCCACGGTCGTCTCGTCGAGGGCGCCGCGGTCGATGCAGGCGTTGGCGCCGATCTCGACGTCGTCGCCGATCTCGGCCTGCCCCACCTGCGGGATCTTCACCTGCCGCTCGCCGTCAAAGACAAAGCCGAAGCCGTCGGCGCCGATGACGACGCCCGCATGGATGGTCACGCGGTCGCCGACGGTCACGCGGGGATAGATCACCACGTGCGGATACATCACGCAGTCTGCCCCGATCCGGGCGCCGGCGCCGACGTAGCCGCCCGGGAAAATCGTGGTGCCGGCGCCAACCGCCGCGCCTGCTTCGATCACGGTCCATGCGCCGATGGAGACCTCGGGCCCGAGTGTGGCATCCGGCGCCACGACCGCCGTCGCGTGCACGCCGCGCGGCGGAAGCGACAGTGGGACCAGCCACTGCGCCGCGCGGGCGAACGCCACGCGTGGCTTGTCGACCACGATCACCGTGCGGTCCGGCACATTTCCCTCCGGGACCAGAATGCAGGCCGCCCCGGCACTGGCCACTTCAGCGAGGTGCGAGCCTTCGGCGTAGGCGAGCATGCCGTCGCCTGCCCGCTCCAGGCTGCCGACCGTATGGATCTCCACCGCGCCGTCGCCGTGCAGCACGCCGCCGACATGGTCCGCGATCTCCTGGGCTGTTTTCATGGTGCCTCCCGGGCCATCGTCCCGGATGTCCGACCGCCACCACAAGGGTGCGCCGCGCCACCGCGACGGGCCGGCGTCAGTCGCCGCCCAGCGTGAGGGTGGTCGATCCGTCGGCGATCGTAATCGCGTGGCGGGTCCGGGCGCTTCCGGCCTGAACGTGGGCCGTGTAGGGACCGGGCGGCACCGCATCGAAGGTGAACGCACCGTCTCGATCCGCTACCGTGGCATACGGTGTCGTGGTGACGACCACGCTCGCGCCCATCTGGGGATGGATGTCGCAGGCGACGACATACGTGCCGGGAATCTCGAAGTGGTGCTCGTAGGTGCCGCCGATCGGCGTCGAGATGTTGAAGACGGTCTCCTTCGTATCGATGTTGTAGACGCGGACGTTGTGCAGAATATCCTCACTGTTGGTGAAATGGACCGGCTGGCCGACCGTGGCAAGCAGCACCGGCGGTTGGAACTCCATCGCGTACTGATCCATTTCCACCGGGTTCTCGGGGAGGGTGATCGGATCGTCCTCCAGGGGTTCGAGGATCACCACCGTGCGCGAGCCGTCGGTCGAGACTGGAGCAACGCCGGTCACCGGCAGAGTGCCGTCGGGCCTGGGCATGGCTGGCGCAGCGGGGGCCGGCTCGGCCAGTGCGGCCGGCTCCACGGGTTCACCGGAACAGGCGGGCAGGATGGCGCAGAGGCTCATTACGGCGGCGATCCTCGATCTCATACGGCAATTATACGGAGGCTGCGGCCCACAGGATCCGGGGTGGACACGGCCCGGAAGCCGGGCGGGCGTTACAGTTGATCCGGACGGCAAGTGGCATTACACTACCCCCGGGATTCTTGTAAACCGGGTCGTTCTGCGCGCGGGGGCGTGCGTCCGGCCCTGGAGGTGCTCAGATGACGAAGGCGACCCTCACGCTTGCATTGGCGGCGGCGGCACTCGTGCTGGCCCTGCCTGGCGTCGCAGCCGCGCAGGCGGACGACGTGACGTTCCACAAGGACATCGAGCCGATTCTGCAGCGGTCCTGCCAGGTCTGCCATCGGCCGGACAACATGGCCCCGATGTCGCTCATGAACTATCAGGAGACGCGGCCCTGGGCCCGGTCGATCAAGAACAAGGTCGTGGCCCGCGAGATGCCGCCCTGGCACGTCGATCCGAACGTCGGCATCCAGGAGTTCAAGCAGGACCGATCGCTCTCGCAGGCCGAGATCGAGATGGTCGCGGCCTGGGTCGATGCCGGTGCGCCGCGCGGCAACCCGGCCGACGCGCCGGCGCCGGTGGAGCTGCCGGACTTCGGCGCCTGGCAGATCGAGCCTGACGTCATCGTGACCTCGCCGCCGCACACCGTGCCGGCCGAGGCGGGGGACTGGTGGGGCGACTACATCGTCGATTCCGGCATCGCCGAGGATCGCTACATCAAGGCGATCCAGACCCGGGCGGGCGACCTGCGGGTAGTGCACCACGCGCTCACCTATGCGGTGACCGACCCCGACGCGCCGCTCAACGACAGCTCGAGTGACTTCTTCCTGAACGAGTATGCCGTCGGCAAGAACGCCGATGTGTATCCCGATGGCACCGGCAAGGTCTTCGAAGCGGATGCACGCGTCCGGTTCAGTTTCCATTACCACTCGATCGGCGAGGAGGTAGTGGATCGGACCGACCTCGGCATGGTGCTGTACCCTGCCGGCGCGGAGCCGGAGAAGGTTCTCTACTCGCGGCAACTCGGCCAGGCCGGCGAGCTCGACATTCCCGCCGGGCAGATCACCCGGCACGATGGCTACACGACGATGTACCTGCCGGGCCGGCTGACCGGCTTCCAGCCGCACATGCACTTCCTCGGCAAGCGGCAATGCCTGGAGCTCATCTATCCCGACTCGTCGACGGAGATGGTGAGTTGCGTCAACTTCGACTTCAACTGGCACATCGTCTACAACTACGCGGACGAAGCGCAGCCGATCTATCCGGCCGGCACGAAGCTCCACGTCATCAGCTACCACGACAATACGGAAGCCCATCGCGGCAACCTCGACGCCCTCAACTGGACGGGCGGCGGCAGTCGGACGATCGACGAGATGGCCTTTGGATGGATCAGTTGGTACGACCTGACCGACGAGGAGTACGCCGCCGAGCTGGAGGCGCGTGCAAACAACAACGACTAGTCTGGTCATGACGAGGCACCTCCATCGCGAGGAGGCCGCCGCCCGGGTGGCGGCGGCCTCCGGCGCGCTCGCCGTTGCAGCGGGCGCCGTCCTCTTGCTCTTCGCGGCGGGACCCGCCGAGGCCCAGGTGAATCCGCGCGACGTGCCCCTCGCCTCGCAGCCGCAGCAGCGGTTCGACGGCGGACAGGACGTGCAGCCGATCTTCGAGGGCTGGACCCGCAACGAGGACGGCAGCTATCTGTTCCACTTTGGATACCTGAACCGGAACTACCGCGAGCAGCCGCACCTCCCGATTGGCCCGGACAACCACTTCTCGCCGGGCGCCGAGGATCGAGGTCAGCCCACTTTCTTCTATCCCCGGACCCAGCGTTACCAGTTCACCGTGCCGATGCCTGCCGACACGGGGCCGAACCCGGAGGACGGCATCGTCTGGAACCTGACTGCGAACGGCAGCCACCAGCAGGCGTACGGTTGGCTCCAGCCGGAATGGGAGATCGACGAGAACACCATCACGTCGAACATGCGTACGAGTTTCGGCCGGCCCCTTGAACAGATGTTCGCGAACAGCCCGCCGGAGGTGACCGTTTCGGCGAGCGCGACGACGGTAAACGCCGGCGAGGCGGTAACCCTTACCGCCGCCATTACCGACGACGAGCTTCCGTCCGAGTTGCCGCCCCGCCCTCGGCGCCGCCGGTTGCCGGCACTGATTCCGCCGGATGACCTGCCGAAGGCGCCCGACAACATCCAGTGGTACCGGCGACCCAGTCCCCCACGCAACGGGCTGTCGCTGCTCTGGGTGGTCTACCGGGGTCCTGCGGACGGCGACTTCGAGCCGTCCGGCTACCAGCGGTCGTTCGAGGAACAGGAGCTCGCCACCGAAGTGGATGGCGTCGAGACAGAGGCTACGTCCGCCGGTGTGCCCGCGACCCACGTCGACGGCGATGGCTGGACATCGGCGACCTTCGAGACGACCGTTACGTTCGACGAACCGGGCACCTACACGTTGCGCGCGTGGGCGGCCGACGCGATGTACCTGTCGCCGGGCGATCTGACGATCACGGTTCAGTAGACCTGTTCGTCCGCACGTTGGCGCTCGCCCGAGCCAGTTCCACCACGGCCAGCAGCAGGCATGCCGCGCCCGGCGGCACCAGCGCAATGCCGATTCCCGGGTCGCCGCTGTAGAACGCGACGCCGCCGAGGAAGAACCCGGCGGGCAGCAGCGCCGCGGCGGCGATGAGGAGCGGTGACGCCACCCGCACGTGCCGGCCGGACACCAGTTCCGGCAGGCTGCGCATCGCGACCCCGGCGACGACGTTAATCAGCGCCAGTAAGGCCCCGTGCGCGTGCGCCAGGGTCCACATCAGCCTCCGTGTTTCGTTCGACACGTCGAGGTAGAAACCTGCCTTGAAGCCGTGCAGCGCCTCGAGCGTCGCGCCAAGCGTCAGGAACACTGCGAGCCCCCAGAAGCCGAAGCGCAGGTGGCGGCGGACGTAATCGGGCGCGACGGGAGGCCGGGCGGGCGTCACGAGGCGGCGGCTCCGGGCATCTGGTGTCGCTATTCCCGCAGAAACAGCGGGCGGGTGTCACGTTGATCGAAAAGACGGCGCATCGCCGCGGTATCGAGGGCGCCGTCGAGCGAGAAAAGCAGTTCCGGGTCGCGCCGCTCACGCGAGCGGGTGCTCTCGCGCCAGTCGGTCAGTGCCCGGACCGCGGCGGCAATCCGATCGTCGCGGTCACCCGTGAAGTCGTATGCGAACGATCCGTAGCCGGGCAGCGTCCGGAGCGAACGCGCCGCGATGTAACGAACCGTGTCGTAGGAATCCCCCAGTAGTTCGCCTAGATACGGCACCATCCAGCTGGTCCCGGACGCCTCTTGCGCGGGCTGCCAGCCGTAGCTCCAGGCGGCGAGCGCGCGCTGGCCGGCGTCGCCGCGCAGCAGCCAGAGAACCGACGCCGCGACGCTCCGTTCGTCTTCGTCCAGCGGGAGCGGCGTCTGCCCGTACCAGTCGCCGAGCGCGTCCGCCGTCCAGGCGAGCGTCCGGTCCAGGTGGCAGAGATTGCAGGCGTTGGGCCGTCCCACGTCGACCGTCTCGCGGACCGATGGACTGGTCACCGTATGGCTTCGGATTGCCCGCATGAGGCCGTACGACGTGTACGGCATGTGGCAGTTGTAGCAGCGGCTGCCTGCGTTGTCGGCCGCGTGAAAGGTGTGGGCTTCGATATCGGCGGCGATCGGGTCGTGGCACTGGGTGCAGGCGGCGTCACCCTCCATGCCGGCGGAAACCTGGTGCGTATCGGCCCAGGTGGCGACGCTGCGCGAATCCTCCGGAGTCTTGTGCATCGTGTGGCACGAAAAGCAGGTGAGCGTTCGCTCCGGCGCCGCCGCGTTGGCATAGCAGGGAGAATCGATCAGTCCGTTGTACTCTCGCCCCGATACGCGCACGAGGCCGTCGGGCCAGAACGAGCCGCGGACGAAGTCGGGATCGGAGGCAAGCAGCGCCCGCATGGTCGACGAGTCCCGGTCCGCCGTGGGCTGAGCCACGAAACGGGTATCCCGCAGATCGTCGCCCGGGCGGTACGGCAGGCCGTTCGCGGCTGCGGCCCGTTCGTCCGCAGTGTGACGGTATTCCCAGATGCTGTGGCACTGGCCGCAGACCTGTGACGAGCGTTGCGGATCCAATTGCGTAGGTTCGACGATCGTCGGGTCGGGCGCGCCGGCGGCGTGCAGCGCGTAGCGTCGCGCCGGGTTCCGGTTGGCAGCGATGTGCTCGGCCGCCGGCCCGTGACACGCTTCGCACGCTATGCCGAATTCCGCCACCGTCGTGTCGACCGCCTGGTCCGTGATCGGCTCGGATCGGTACGGCGTGTCGAATTGCGTCTTGCCATGCGTCGTGTGGCAGGCGATGCAGATGGCGTTCCAGTGGCCATCGAGCATCGCCACGCCCTGGTTCGGCGGAGAGAGAACAAGGGCGTTGCGCGGCGTCCACCGCTCCTCGTCAAGGAGGTAGGCGCCCGGCAGGACGTTCAGCGTCCGTTCGTGGCCGGTGGCGTACCAGTAGATGTGCTGGTGGTGCGACCCGGTGATCATCACGACCCGGCGGGTGATTCGCGGCCGCTCCCAGGGTGGCCCCTCCCAGCCCGGATCATCGAACTCCGCCCAGAACTCGTCGCCCCGCCGCTCGAGCTGCATCGGCTGGCCGGGCACGGCGTTCACGACAACGCCATCGAAGTCGGCGCGGACGGTTTCCGGCGTGGCCACCTGTGTCATCGTCCGGTGGAACGACCCGTACCAGGTGGCGTACTGGGACGGGTGGCAGGCCTGGCACGTTTCGGACGAGACGTACCCATCCTCGGAGACGGCGATCGGACGGTTCGTAATTGACGCCTCCGGAACCAGTCGATCACGGGTCGCGGCGATGGTGATCCCGAGGGCGACGCTGCCGGCCAGTAACGCCGCAATCGGCATTACACCGGGTGTCGACGCGCGCGCCGGCCGCCGCGCCGGATGCCTGCGCCGGCGGTCGGACGGCCGGGCCATGCGGCGTTATCTCCTCCGCGCCACGACCTAGTCGATCGCGAAGCAGTAGAAGAAGCCGTTCCCGCCAGTACCCTGGAGGTCGGCCTGGCCACAGCCGCGCGACCCGTGCGCCGTGCTCCAGTGGCTCGGGTTGGCGCCGCCGCCGGTCCGGTCGTGGTGTCCCACCAGCGCACTACCGTCGTTGGCGTTGCTCGTCCAGTTGCTGCAGGTGGTGTCGCCTTCACCTTCCCAGGCGGTGCCGTCGAGCTGCGTCCCGGTCAGGATGTCGTGCATGTTCGGGTCGTCGCCGCGGCCATTGACGATCCGCCCGCCCTCGGTGAGCTGAGTCTCCTTCGTCAGGTTGTTGTCGCCGAGCAGGTTGTCGACACTGGAGGCAACCTCGACGCCGTTGTAGTTGTACCAGGGGCCGGAGCCGATCCGGTCGCGCGCGTTCTGGCCGGTCGGACCGGTCGTGCTCAAGTAGGCGCGCCAGGTCTTGCCCCCGGCGCCCGCCGCGCTCGCCAGCCTCTGGCAATGCGCGTCGGCCCCTTCGAGGCCGTCCAGGTTGGCGCCGTCCCCGGGGCCGGCGCTCGTGATGAAGAAGCTCATGTTGGCCGACTGCGCGGAGGCGGGGACCGCCGTGGCCGCGGCAACCAGCAGGGCAACGCCGAACGCAATGATCCGTGTCATGGTGGATCCTCCTGTGCACGACGAACCTGGCCAGTCTACAACACCCCGGCGCGCCGCTTGAGTGCGCCGGAAGTGCAGGTGCACCGGCCCCGGGCCGGCGCCCTTCTCCCTCGGCGCGCGCGACACCCGGCGCATCCTTTACCATTTGCATGTGCCACGAATCCCGGTGGCTGCCGTGTCGGCCGTTCTTGCCCTCGCCTGCGCCGGCGGCGCGGCCGGACAGGATCCGCGCGCCCTGCTCGATCAGGCAATGGACGATTTTGCGGCGGGCCGTCTCGAGGCGGCGGCGGATGGCTTCGACCAGGTGGCGGCTCTGGTCCCCGGCGCCGCGCCCCAGCTCTGGCAGCGGGGCATCGCCCTCTACTACGTCGGCCGCTACCGGGACTGCCGGGAGCAGTTCGAGTCGCACCGGCTCGTCAACCCGAACGATGTCGAGAACGCCGCCTGGCACTTTCTGTGCGTCGCGCGGGGCGAGTCCCCCGAAGCCGCGCGAGCCGCGCTGCTACCGGTAGGACCGGACGGGCGCGCGCCGATGCCGGAGATCTACGAGATGTTTCGGGGGGAGCGGACCCCGGAGCAGGTGATGGCGGACGGCGAGCGGCAGGCGGCGCGCCGGGGCGCGAGCGCCCGCTTCTATGCCCACCTGTATGTGGGTTTGTATCACGAGGCGCTCGGGAACGACGCGGCGGCGCGCGAGCACCTCACGGCCGCCGCCGGCGACGAGTTCGGCGGCGGCTACATGCAGATGGTGGCGCGCGTGCATGTCGACTGGCTCGACCGCTAGAAGTCGCGATACGGCTCCAAGCCCCACCCGTTTTCGTGCTAGTGTGCGACAGGCAGCAGGACCGGGCGGAACCAGTTAGACGGGAGGACACGACATGCCCAACAACAGCTTCTGGCGGTGGGCGCTGACGGCGGCCGGCTGCGCGGCGCTGGCGGCGGCCGCGTGCGGCCCCGCGATGGAACAGGCGTCGCCGGTGGACGATGACGACATCAGCGGTGCGGTGACCGGTCCGAACGGTCCGGAGGCGGGCGTCTGGGTGATCGCCGAGACCATGGACCTGCCGACCCGCTTCAGCAGGATCGTCGTCACCAACGACGCCGGACAGTACCTCATACCCGATCTCCCATCGGCAACCTACGACGTGTGGGTCCGCGGCTACGGCCTGGTCGACTCCGAAAAGGTATCGGCCCAGCCGGGCGACATGCTCGACCTGACGGCGGTCGTTGCTCCCGACGAGGCGGCGGCGGCTCAGTATTACCCTGCCGGGCACTGGCTCTCGCTCATCGAGGTGCCGGGTACCGATCAGTTCCCGGGGACGGGACCGGACGGTAACGGCATATCGCCCAACGTGGGAAGCCAGGCAGAGTGGCTCCGCATGGTGAAGTCGGGCGGCTGCACCGCCTGCCACTCGCTGGGGAACCTCGCCACCCGCGAGATTCCGCCGCAACTCGGAGACTTCGACTCGTTCGTCGACGCCTGGGACCGTCGGATTCAGTCCGGGCAGGCGGGCGGCTCCATGTCGAACGGCCTCGATCGGATGGGTCGTCGCGCGGCGCTGGAGATGTTCGCGGACTGGACCGATCGGATCATGACGGGTGAGCTGCCCGAGGCGCCGGCCCGGCCTCAAGGGATCGAGCGGAACGTCGTCGTCACGCAGTGGGACTGGGCCGATCCCAAGGCGTACCTCCATGATGAGATCTCGACCGACAAGCGAGATCCGACCGTCAACGCGTACGGGCCGATCTACGGCGCCCTCGAGGCGAGCGCCGACTACGTGCCGGTGCTCGACCCGGTGAGCCATTCCATCGACCAGATCCCGGTGCCGGTGCGCGACCCCGACACACCGGTCGCGGCCGGACCGCCGCTGATGCCGTCACCCTACTGGGGCGACGAGGCGATCTGGACCAGCCAGTCGAACGTCCACAACCCGATGCTCGATCAGGACGGCCGCGTGTGGCTCACCTCGCGGGTCCGCGGTCCGCAGAACCCGCCGATGTGCCTGGAGGGATCCGACCACCCGTCGGCGCGCGCCTTCCCGGTGGAGCGGGCCGGCCGGCATCTCGCGGTATGGGATCCGGCGACCGAAGAAATGACGCTGATCGGTACCTGCTTCAGTACGCACCATCTGGTCTTCGCCGAGGACGAGAACAACACGTTGTGGACCAGCGGCGGCGGGCAGGTGATCGGCTGGCTCGACACCAATCAGTTCCTCGCGACCGGCGACGAAGAAGCGTCGCAGGGTTGGACGGCGCTCGTTCTGGACACGAACGGCAACGGCCAGCGCGACGCCTACACCGAGCCGGACGAGCCGATCGATCCGACGATGGATCATCGGGTGACGAGTGGGTTCTACGGCGTCGCGGTGAATCCGGTCGACGGCACGATCTGGGGCTCGTCACTCGGTTTCCCGGGTGCGGTCCTGCGCCTCGAGCTGGGCGACAATCCGTCCGAGACGGCGCTCACCGAGGTCTTCGAGGTGCCGTGGGGTAACCCGGCGGCGCCGGTGCAGGGCTATTCGCCCCGGGGCATGGACATCGATCGCAACGGCGTCGTCTGGACGCCCCTCGCAAGCGGTCACATGGCGAGCTTCGACCGGTCGCTGTGCACCGGCCCGCTGAACGGTCCGGAGGCGACGGGCCAGCACTGCCCGGAGGGCTGGACGCTCTACGAGGAGCCGCTGCCGCAGCTCAAGGGGGTGGCCGAATCGGGAAGCGCGGAGGGGAGCTACTACACCTGGGTCGATCAGTTCGACACCCTCGGCCTGGGCGACAACGTGCCGATCAACACCGGAAACGCCTCCGAGGGGTTGCTGGCGCTCGTCGACGGGGAATGGGTGATCCTGCGGGTTCCGTATCCGCTCGGCTTCTACACCAAGTGGATGGACGGCCGGATCGACGATCCCGAGGGCGGTTGGAAGGGACGCGGCGTATGGGCCACCTACGGCACCCGGGCGCCGTTCCACACCGAAACCGGCATGGGCACCCCCAGCAAGGTGGTCCAGTTCCAGGTCCGGCCGGATCCCCTGGCGAACTAGCGCGCCGTTACGGACGCGCGTAACAGGCTTCCGGAGGGAGGGGGTCGGCCCAGCGGCCGGCCCCCGTTCCGTGAGGAGACACGCATGACGGCCAGCAAGCTGATCGCCGTGAGAGGCGCGCTCTGCGCGTGCCTCGTCGTCGCCGTCGCCCTTCCCGCCGCGGCTGAGGTCATCCGCTTCGACATCCTCTCGCGCGAACCCGTCGAGGCAGTTTCCGGTCAGGTCGGCCCCTACGAGCGTCTCCGCGGTCGCGTCGTCTATGCCCTCGACCCGGAGCTGCCAGCCAACCAGGCGGTGATTGACCTTGGCCTCGCGGCCGATAACGGCGAAGGCCGCGTCGAGCTGTACGGCGATGTCGAGATACTCGCGCCGCGCGACCTCTCGCTCGCGCAGCCGACCCTTCTCTACGACATCAACAACCGGGGCCGCCGCCTCTGGGGTGACCAGCCGTTCTTCCGTCAGCACGGCTACGTTGTCGTGTGGAGCGGCTGGATCGCGCAGGTCCGTCCCGACCCGGAGCTGCTCCGGCTGGAGGCGCCGGTCGCGCTGGACGAGGACGGCGTTCCCGTCAGCGGCACGGTTCGCGCGGAGATGATCGCGGAGGCGGCGACGGAGCGGCTGACGATCTCGGACCGGGGCCAGCTCGCCTTCGAACCGGTGGCCAGCGCGCTACCGGACGCCACGCTGACCCGGCGGCCGCGCGAACGTGACGCCCCGGAAATGCTCCCGCGCGACGCGTGGGAGTTCATCCTGACGCGCGGCCCGCAAGACGAGGGCAGCGGCCTCATCGAAGCGGATCTCCGCCTGGACGGCGGGTTTGAGCCAGGCGTGATCTACGAGCTGATCTACCAGGCTTTCGGTTCCGTCGTGCAGGGCGCCGGTTTCGCCGCGATCCGCGACGTGGTTTCGTTCCTTCGCTACGACGACTCCGCGTCCAACCCGCTGCGGGGCGCAGACGGGCGGCCGATCGCACGCCACGTCATCGGCGAGGGGCGCTCGCAGAGCGGCCGCGCGCTCCGGATGTTCCTGTACGAGGGTTTCAATGCCGACGAGGCGGGACGCATCGTCTTCGACGGCGTGATGCCGGTCATCTCGGGTGGCGGGCAGGGCTTTTTCAACCACCGGTTCGCCTCCCCGACCCGGACCGCCACCGCGCACAGCGGGCATCTCTACCCGGTCGACGTCTTCCCGTTTACCTACGGCGAGGAAACCGACCCGTTCACCGGCCGGACCGACAGCATCCTGGGCCGGGCACGCGCCGCCGGCGTGGCGCCGAAGGTGATGCATCTCGACACCAGTTCCGAGCACTGGCACCGGAGCGCGTCACTGGTACTGACCGATCCGTCGGGTGACCGCGACACCGAGATCCCGGACGACGTGCGCATCTACGTCTTCGGCGGCTCGCAGCACGGGCCGGCGCGCGGGCCGTCCGATCGGGGGCAGCTGGCGCCCAACCCGAACGTCTACGAGCCCTTTCTCCAAACCCTCTTTCTCGCGATGGACCGCTGGGTAACCGACGGTACGCCGCCGCCGCCGGGTGTGCATCCGCGCATCGCCGACGGGACGCTCGTTGACTGGCAGGAGGACAAGGCAGGATGGCAGGCGCTGCCGGGCGTCCGCTACCCGACATCGATTCAACAGCCGGACGTTCTCGACTACGGCGAGGCGTTCGCGACCGAGCGTCGCATCGACCACCACCCGCCGCTCCGCCGGGGCGATCGCTATGGCGTCCGTGTCCCGGCCCTCGACGATGACAACAACGAGCTCGGAGTGCTCAGGATGCCGGCAGTCGCGGTACCCGTTGCTACCTACACGAGCTGGAACCTCCGGGCGCCGGGCATCGGCCAGCCCGATGCATTGCTCGGCCTGGCCGGCGGAATCATCCCGTTCCCGAGGACTCGAGCGGACCGTGAGGCGTCGGGCGACCCGCGCCGATCGGTGGAGGAGCGCTATGCCGGCTTCGACGCGTACCTCGCGGAGGTCATGCGGGCCGGCGAGACGCTCGTGGCGGAGGGTTACCTGCTCGACGAGCACCTGGCGGCGATCAAGGCCCGGGCCGAGGCAAACCGTTCGCTGTTGGAGCGGTAGCTGGCGGACTCGCCCAGTCGGGAACGCACGCCCTGGCCGTCGGTTGGTATAGTCGGTTACGCGACGCGCAGCGCATCACGCTCGATCACCCGGCCGTGCTCATCGGGCCGAACAATTGCGGCAAGACGACGGCCATCCAGGCGTTAGCGCTATGGTCTCAGGCCGTGCGGGCTTGGCAGGAAAAGAAGGGGCAGGCGCCACCCAAAGAGCGTACCTCGACAGCGCTCAACCGTCTCAACATCGTCTCGGTACCGGTGCAGCGCACGCGGTACTTCTGGCACAACGCAGCGGTGCGGACGGGTAATCAGGATATCCGGCTGGAAATCAGGGTGGGTGTGCTGCACGACAGCCGTGTGCAGCCGGTAACCATTACCTTCCGCAATCAGGGCGAAGACTTGGTGTATTGCACTCCCGATGCCGAGACGCTTGCACGGCCGGAGGTGATCCAGACTGCGGCTGGGCTCAAGGTTGAGCTCCTCTATCCGATGTCGGGGCTTGAGACCGAGGAACCGGTCCTGCAACGGGGGCGGATCGATGTACTGCTTGGCCAGGGGCAGACAGCACAGGTGCTGCGCAACCTGTGCCTGCTGGTGTGGCAGGAAAACCGCGAACACTGGTCGCGCATCACCGAGTGGATGCAACGGTTGTTTCATATCGACCTGCGAGAACCGGTCCAAACCGGACGGGGCAGCATCGATCTGCTCTATCGGCAGGAAGCGGTGAAGGAACCGCTCGACATCGCTCTTGCGGGACGAGGCCTGCAGCAGATTCTGCTGGTCTTCGCTTACCTCTATTCTCACCCGCGGAGCGTGTTGCTGATCGATGAACCCGACGCACACTTGGAGGTACTTCGACAGAAGCAGGTCTACGTGCTGCTGCGTGAGCTTGCAGCCGAGAACGCATCTCAGGTCATTCTCGCTACGCACTCGGAGGTCATTCTGAACGAAGCCCTCGACCACAACCTGACGCTACTGCTGGCCGGTCGCTCGGACGATCTTGCAGCGAAGACGGCCATCAAGAACACGCTCAAGCACTACGGAGCTGAGCACTACGTCCGAGCTCGACAACGAGGCTACGTGCTTTATGTGGAGGGCAGCACCGACGTGGAGATACTGAAAGCCCTCGCCAGGAAGACCGGGCATGCGGTGGAGCAGGTGTGGGACGAGCGGATCAACTCGTACTACGTGCAGGACAATTCACCTGGTGGCGGACTTGATGCGGAGCTGGCACGCGTCGAGGGAGGTTTCGGCTTGTCACCGAGGGAGCACTTCTTTGCGTTGCGAAACATGGTCCCGGGTCTGCAGGGGCTCGCACTGCTCGACAGTGATGTCAGGGAGCGTGTGGATTCCAGTGATGGGGGGCTCAGGATCTCGTACTGGCAACGCTACGAGTGCGAGAACTACATCGTGACACCGGGTACGCTGAGACGGTTTGCTCGAGGCTGCTACAGCGGTGCACCGCCGCTGTTTGCCGGACTTGTTGACGAGATTGAGAAGGTGTTGGACGCTTTGATTCTGGAACGGGTCTTTGAGGCTCGCGAAGGTGACTTCACACTGTGGAAAAGCGGCCGACGCTGCTAAGGCTCGGTTAATATGGGCCGCCCGTACGGAACGACTCAAACTCAGCGGGTTCGCGGAGGATTTCTTCCGAAGGCTTGCGGAGCGGCTTGGACACGCGATGCTGCTGCGAAAGGGAGAGTTCTATCGACTCGTGGACTTCCTGCCAGTTGACGAGGTCCCCGAAGAGGTGACAGCGAAGCTGGATCTCCTGCGGGACTTGTTCACCGGCGCGCATGCGGAGGAGGAATCCTGACGCGCTCCCGGAGACACCTTGAGCCCACAGTTGTTTGGCGCCTACACGCTGGAACCCGCGCGATGTCGTTGTGCGGTGGCGTGTGGCCGGAGACCTCGCTACAATTCCGTCTACGCGCCCCCCGCGCCGGGTCAGTCGACTGCGGCGCGCGGGCGAAAGGAGACTACGATGCAGAGACGATCGTTCCTGGCACTTTCGACCTTCAGCCTCTTTACACTTGCGATTGCGTTGGCAGCGGGCGCGCCGGCGTTCGCGCAGAGCGAGGCGAGCGACTGGACCGTTCCCCGGACGCCGGACGGCCAGCCGGACCTCCAGGGCGTGTGGGCCAACAACAGCGCGACGCCGCTTGAGCGTCCGGCGGAGTGGGCAGGAAAGGAGCGGCTGTCGGACGAGGAGCTGGCGCAACTCCGGGCGGCCGCCCAGGAGGCGGTGGACGATGGCGATGCCCTCTTCGGCGACCAACTCGTCCTTGCCGCAATCCAGCGGACGAAGGCGACGTCGTACGATCCCTCCACCGGCAACTACAACCAGTTCTGGATCGCCGACCGCGACTTCAACAACCGGACCTCGCTCGTCGTCGATCCGCCCGACGGCCGGATTCCGGAACTCACCACGTCGGCGCGCGACCGCCAGCAGATGCTGCGCGACCGCCGGCGTGACCACCCGGCCGACACCTACACCGACCGGCCGCTCTCGGAGCGCTGCGTTACCTACGGCGTGCCGCGCCTCGGCGCCGGCTACAACAGCTATTACCAGGTCTTCCAGACTCCGACGCACGTCGTCATGTACCACGAGATGAACCACGACGCCCGCATCATCCCGATTGACGGCACGCCGCTCCTCGACGACGATGTCCGGCTGTGGCACGGCGATGCGCGCGGCTACTGGGACGGCGACACGCTGGTCATCGAAACGGCGAATTACTCGGCGCACGCGACGTTCCGCGGACTCTCCGCCGAGAACCTGCGCGTCACCGAACGCCTTACCCGAACCGGTCCGCAGACGCTCGAGTACGAAGTGACGATCAACGACCCGACCACCTACAGTCGGCCCTGGACGGTATCGATTCCGCTGTTGGGGACCACCGACGCGGTCTACGAGTACGCCTGCCACGAGGGCAACATTGGGATGGAAGGCATCCTGGCCGGCCATCGGGCGGAGGAGCGCGAGGCGGCGGCCGGCGGTCAGTGACGGTCGCGGTTGTCGGCGCGGGCGCCATCGGCGGCTACATGGCTGTCCGCCTGGCCGAGGCCGGGCACGAGGTCTCGGTCATCGCGCGAGGCCCGCATCTCGCGGCGATCCGCGCCGACGGCCTGACCCTGATCGAAACGCGTGAAGCGGAAGACGGTTCGGGCGCCGTGGATGTTCGTACGGTTGCCCGCAATCTGGCCACGACCGACCGGATCCGCGATCTCGGTACGCACGACGTCGTTCTGCTCGCGCTGAAGGCCCATCAGATCGCTGCCGTCGTCGACGACCTGCCGGCGATCGTCGGGCCGGAAACTGCCCTCGTTACGTTGCAGAACGGCATCCCCTGGTGGTACTTCCAGAAGCTGGACGGGCCGTACGCCGGCCGCATCGTCGAGTCGGTCGACCCGGGCGGCGTTCTCTTCAACCGGATCGATCCCGACCGGATCATCGGTTGCATCGCCTACCCGGCGTCGGTGGTGGCGGAGCCGGGCGTCATTCGCCACATCGAGGGAAACCGCTTCCCGGTGGGCGAGCTTGACGGGCGCGAGTCGGAACGCGTGGCGCGCGTCGCCGGGCTGTTCGCGGAGGCCGGTTTCAAGTCACGCATCCTCGCCGACATCCGTTCGGAGATCTGGCTGAAGCTCTGGGGTAATCTGACGTTCAACCCGATCAGCGCCCTGACGCACGCGACACTGGTGGACATCTGCCAGTTCCCGGCGACTCGAGGGCTCGCCGAGGCCATGATGACCGAGGCGCAGCAGGTCGGCGAGCGGCTCGGCGCCACGTTTCGCGTGCCGATGCAGCGACGGATCGCCGGCGCGGAAGGCGTCGGCAAACACAAGACGTCGATGCTGCAGGATGTAGAGGTGGGAAAGCCGCTCGAGATCGATGGCATGCTGGGCGCGGTGATCGAGTTGGCGGAGATGACCGGCATCGAGGTCCCGACGCTACGCGCCCTGTACGCGTGCGTCAGCCTGCTGAGCCGAACGATCGTCGACGAGGGAATCAGGATCGCCGGCGTCCCGAAGTGACGTGCCGCGGGCGAGGAGTAGGGCAATGAAAGCGCTTGGCGGAATCCGGGTCCTCGATATGACCCACGTGCAGTCGGGACCCACCTGCACGCAGATGCTCGGCTGGTTCGGCGCCGATGTCATCAAGGTCGAGCGCCCTGGCGTCGGCGACGCGACCCGAGGTCAGCTCCGTGACGTCCGCGACGCCGACAGTCTCTACTTCACGATGCTCAACCACAACAAGCGGAGCGTCACGGTGAATACCAAGTCGGAGACGGGGAAGCAGATCTTCACCCGATTGATTGAGGAGTGCGACGTCCTCGTGGAGAACTTCGCCCCCGGCGCCCTCGATCGGATGGGATTCACCTGGGAGCGGATCCAGGGGATCAACCCGCAGATCATCTACGCCTCGGTCAAGGGCTTCGGGCCCGGCCCGTACGAGGCCTGCAAGGTGTACGAGAACGTCGCCCAGTGCACCGGCGGCGGCGCCAGCACGACCGGCTTCGACGACGGCCCGCCCACCGTGACCGGCGCCCAGATCGGCGATTCCGGGACCGGTCTGCACCTCGCCCTGGGCATCGTTACGGCGTTGTTTCAGCGCGAGAAGACCGGCCGGGGGCAGCGGGTGGTCTGCGCCATGCAGGACGGCGTGCTGAATCTGTGCCGCGTCAAGCTGCGCGACCAGCAGCGCCTGGCGCATGGCCCGCTCAAGGAGTACCCGCAGTACCCCCACGGCGCCTTCGGCGAGGCCACGCCTCGCTCGGGCAACGCGTCGGGCGGCGGCCAGCCCGGCTGGATCGTCAAGTGCAAGGGGTGGGAGGACG
>CAZJYU010000013.1:0-31781 GCA_964550305.1 uncultured Vicinamibacteraceae bacterium
CTAGCGGCTCACCGGCGAGCCGCGCCCGCGCTCTTCGGGACGGGGCGGAGCGCTATTGCCCGCCGCCGGCGAGACTCCCGTCCTCGGCGCGGGCGCCCCTGAGCACGTTCAGGAGGCTGTAGTTCCCCTCGTGGCAGGCGTACTCAAAGAGCGGTCCGGAGGTTACGCCGCGCGATTCCTGGTTCGTCGTCAGGGGCAACCGGACACTCCACGGACTCGTGAACTTCGCCGGGTCGGTAAGGGTGAACTCGTATTCCAGCGTCGTGGCGTCGACCCGCGTGAACCGCTCGACGAGGTGCATCGTCTCGGTCGGCATCCGCCACGTGGCCGCCCAGCGGTTCGCCGTCCCGTCGACGAAGTGCGTTGACTCCACGACCAGCGTGTCGCCCTCCCAGTGGCCGCGGATGTGGCCGTTCCATTGCCGGACCGCCCCTGGCGGCGCATCGTCGAGCGGGATGATGCGCCGGTCGCCGAACATCTCGTGCAGGATGACGACGTGGTCCGGCGTCTGCGCGATCAGGTGATTCGGGTTGTAGCCGAGCCAGAACATCGGCACCCCGTCCGTCATGCAGCGTTCGCCGGTATCGACGTCCACCCAGGAGTAGCGCGCGCCGTTGACCCGGTAGGCCACCTGGAGCCGCTCGCGCTCGGCCATCTCCGCCGTATACGGGATGCGGCCGTCAGGCGGGTCGGTGATGAGGGCGGTTCGACGATCGGACACGAGTCGAGTGCCCGGATCGAACCAGATCTGGTTGTAGGTGCCGGGGTCGCCTTCGCGCACCTCGCGCTCGACGAACCGGTTGCGGTCCGCCCGCTGCTCCAGTTCCGCCGCTTCTTCCTCGGTGAGGAACTCCTGGCCGGCGAACTCCTGCGGCCGCTCCAGCGGGGTCAGGGTCGAACCGGTCCACAGTCCCTGCAGATCCGGGTCGCCCCAGGGAGTGCGAAGCGCCTCCTGTCCACTCGCAGGTAGCGCCGCCAGCAACGTCCACGCCAAGACCGCCGCCGCCATCGTGACCGCCGCTCGTACTCGACGCGCCATAAGTCACCTCCCGGGGTCGGAACCGCAACCGACCACCGCAGCATCTTCGCGCACCTGCCCCGCGGATGCAACCCACCCGCCGCCGATCCGTTCAGGGCTGCAAACCGGATCCGATCTCCGCACGGAGGACGTGTTTCTGCACCTTGCCGACGGCGGTTCGGGGAAGCTCCGCCCGGAACCGCACGAAGTTGGGCACGCGGAAGCGGGCAAGGCGCCGCGCACCACGAGCTGCCCGATCCCGCCGGGCGCGACCGGGCCGCCGTTCTCGTCGACGAGCCGCGTCACGTAGCCGGGCTGCTCCTGCAGGTCGTCGAAGATGACGAAGGGGGGCCGCGGGGGCCGATCGCGCGCGACCCTCGAGGAGCGCCGGTAGCGTCAGCGCCCTTCCGCCTCCCGCGCGCGCTCGCCCGTCAGGATATTGGTCATCGCGTAGTTGCCCTCGTGGCAGGCGTACTCGTAGATGATGTAGTCGGCCATCCGCGGCATGTGCCGCATTGCGGTCCAGGGCCGCGTGTAGACCGAGTCGTCCTGGATGGTGAAGGTGTGCTCGATGGTGTCGGCGTCCAGACGCCGGAACCGCTCCACCGCGACCGTGTCGGGCGAGGACGGGAACCGATGCTGCGTCTGCCCGCTGAAGTTGCGTGTCTCGACGACCAGCGTGTCCCCCTCCCAGTGCCCGCGCGAATCGCCATTCCACTGGCGGATGGCATCCGTCAGCGGCGCTCGGTCGTCGATCGGGATGATCCGGACGTCGTGGATGTTCTCCACCCGGATCGCCACGTGGGTCGGGGTCTGCACGATCTGGTACGTGTTGTTGTAGCCCGTCGAGACCGGCGGCACGCCGTGATAGGTAATGCAGCGATCCCAGTTGCTCCGGTCGAGCCACGAGTCGGCGGGATGCGCCGCGCGGTAGTCCCGCGCCGCCGCCTGCTCCGCTACGGTCTCCGGTCTGAGCGGCAGGCGCCCGTCCGGCGGGTCGGTAATGAGCGAGGTCCGCAGGTCGGGACTCACCCGGCCCCGATCGAACCAGAGGGCGTTGTAGCTGCCCACGCTGCCCGGCGGCGGCTCCTGGTCGAGCGTGACTTCGATATTCCGCTGCGCCGCCTCTTCCGGCGTGTAGTACTCCCGCTCCCCCACGCTCTCCGGCCGCTGGAGCGGCGTCAGTGAAGCGTAGGACCAGGTGCCCTGCAGGTCGGGATGACCCCAGGGTGTGCGAAAGTCCTGGGCGCCGGCCGGCGCGGGCACCGCGACGGCCACGCCAGCCAGCAACACCGCAACTACCGTCGTCATCGAACGCCGGTGAGAATCAGCCGCTCGTCTGCGCATGAGAACCCTCCCGGATGCCGTGCCCGCGGAGCTACGATATCGCCGCTTCCGCCGGGGAGCAAGCGGTTCGGCAGGGGGACGCAAACCGCCCGGATCGCGGTATCATCACCCCGACAGAGGTGCTCACCATGGTGCTATCGATCCTCCGGCTGGCGGCGGCGATCGTTGTCGCGTGCATTGTGACGGCCGGCGCCGCGGCGCCGGCGGCGGCCCAGAACGGCGGCGGCAACTGGGATCCGCCCCGGCTCGCCGACGGCCAGCCGGATCTGAACGGCACGTGGAACAACGTCGGCTCCGCCCATATTCCCCTGGAGCTGCCCGACGCCCTCGCAGGGCGCGAGGTGACCCAGGAGGACATCGCGGCGTTGGTGCAGGAGCGGTCCGACGAGCGCAAGGCGGTCACGTGGCAGGGCCACGAGAACAGCCGCGGCGTCGGCGCCTACGCCAACTACTGGTTCGACTGGTACTGGAAGGAACCGGCGGGCGTGGCTGCGCCGGCGCTCTTGATCGAGCCGGCCAGCGGCAGGATGCCGGCGCTGACGGCGGAGGCCCAGGCCAGCGTGGAATGGCACCAGGTGCATCTGCACGACTCGTACGCGACGATGGAGACCGGCGACCGCTGCCTGTCGCGCGGGACGTACGGCATCATGATGCCGACCGCGTACAACAATGGGAAGATGTTCTTCCACACGCCCGGCCATCTCGTGATCCTGAGCGAGATGATTCACAACGCGCGAGTCATCCCGATTGACGCCGGCCCGCACGCCGACACGGGAATCCGGCTGTGGAACGGGGATCCCCGGGGCCGCTGGGAGGGCAACACGCTGGTGGTCGAGTCGCACAACTTCAAGGCGGTCGGGAATCAGCGCGGTCCCGGATCGCGCGCCCCGCAGACGGAGGCAAGGCATGTCGTCGAGCGATTCACGCCGCTCGATGGCGAGACGCTCCGATACGAGTTGCGCGTCGACGATCCCGAGACGTACACGGCGCCCTGGACGGTCGCATTCAACTACAAGCGCGACGACGACTACGTGCAGTACGAGTACGCCTGTCACGAAGGGAACTACGCCGTCCCGAACTCGCTGAGCGGTCAGCGGGCGCAGGAACGTCAGTAGGCAACCGGCACAGGCAACCGGTACAGGCGCAGGCAACAGGCACGAACAGGAAGGGAAGGCACGACCATGCAAACCGCACACCGCACGGCACTGGTTACGGCCCTTGTGGCGGCCGTCGCGCTGGTCGCCATGGCTGACGCGAGCGGCCAGACGTACCCCAACCCGTACCGGATGGTTGAAGACTGGGCGAAACTGCCGGGCGGCCGGGTGATCGGCGCCGTGGGCGACGCCACCATCGACAATGACGGCCGGCACGTCTGGGCCGTGCTCCGCTGCGACGCCGGCGCGGAGCACTTCGGATCGGAATGCCTCGACTCGGATCTCGACGTGGTCATCAAGTTCCGTCCGGACGGCACGGTCGCCGAGAGCTTCGGGGGCGGCATGTTCATCTGGCCGCACGGGATCGACGTCGACCCCGACGGCAACGTCTGGGTGACCGACGCAGTGAGCGAGGCGCGGACGCCCCCCGGGGACCGCGGCCACATCGTGGTCAAGTTCTCACCCACCGGCGAGAAGCTGATGACCCTCGGCACGCCCGGAAAGGCGGGCGGCGGACGCGACCACTTCAATGCGCCGGCCGATGTCGTGGTTGCCGATGACGGCAGCATCTTCGTCGCCGACGGCCACCAGAACGACGGCAACAACCGCGTCGTGAAGTTCGCCGCCGACGGCGCCTACGTCAAGGAGTGGGGCCAGACGGGGTACGGACCGAGCGAGTTCCGGACGCTGCATGCGATTGCGCTCGACAACGACGGGCGCGTATTCGTCGCCGACCGGTCGAACAACCGCATCCAGATCTTCGATCAGGAAGGTGAGTTCATCACCCAGTGGCTCCAGTTCGGGCGGCCGAGCGGCATTTCGTTCGACGCGCACGGACGCATCTACGTCGCCGACTCCGAATCCGACAACCTGCAGAATCCCGGCTTCGAGATGGGCATCCGGATCGGCGACGTGGAGACCGGCTGGGTGCAGGAGTTCGTCCTCTTCCCGTGGGGCGACCCGCGCGACCCCGCCGGCAACGGCGCCGAGTTCGTCGCGGTGGACGCCGAGGGCAATCTCTATGGAGGCGAACCGCGTCCCAGGATGCTTCGCAAGTACGTCCGGACGATGCCGTAGTGGCAATCGTCGTTACATTACTCATCGGAATTACGGAAGGGGAGACAACAACAATGACCCATACGCTTCTCGTCGCACTTGCGCTGTTGCTCGCAGCGCCCGCCGTGTCGACGGCGCAGTCGGATGCCGACCTGATCGCCGCGGTGACGCTCGCCGCCCCGCAGCGCCTCAGGGACGACGCCGGCGTCGTCCGCTGGGACGGCGACGGCAACCGTGTCGTGGTCCGCGAGAGCGGCAACGGCGTGGTCTGCTGGGATCGTTCGGACGTGCCGGGCACGGCTGACTTCGCGGTCCAGTGCTCCGCCGAAGCCAACCTGCCACGGTTCGAGCAGAACCGGCAGTTCGCTTTTGAGGCGGGGGACGACGCCGATGCGCGCCGGGCCATGATGGCCGAGGCGGAAGAGAACGGCACACGTGTGCTGGCGGAGTTCGGCACCGTCTGGTACTCGCTGAGCGGCCGCGATCAGGCCAGCGCGAACCCGCACATGACGATCGCGGTGCCGAATGCGACTTCCGACTCGCTCGGACTGCCGGCCGAGCGGCGCAGCGACGTCGTCTGGATCATGGAGGCGGGCACGTCAAGCGCCCACCTGATGGTTCCGGGCCGGTAGCCGGCCGCGGTCTCTACTGACCGCCGCCGGCCTCCTCGGCCTCCTGCAACCGGGCGCCCCGCAACGTGTTCGCGATGGCGTAGTTGCCCTCGTGGCACGCGAACTCGTAGATGTTGCCGGTTCCGGGGGCCGGACGCATGAAGATCCGCGCGGTCCAGGGCCGGGTCCAGATCGTCGGATCGTCCATGGTGAAGTCGTACTGCAGCAGATCCTCGGCCACCCGCGTGAACCGTTCGACGAGGCGCAGGTTGCTCGAGGCGCCGCTGTAGTTCGTGTCGCGCTGGAAGTTCGTCGTCTCGACCACCAGCGTGTCGCCGTCCCAGCGCCCGCGCGAGTCACCAAGGTCCTTGCGCAGGCTGGCCGGCAGGTGCGGGCGCCCGTCCAGCGGGATGATGCGCGTGTCATGCATCATCTCCATGAGGATCGCGACCGAGTCCGCGGCCTGCACGATCTGGAAGTTGCTGTTGTAACCACGTCCGGTCATCGGCACCCGGCCACCCGTGCAGCGCAGTCCATCGCCCAGATCCTCCGGTCCGGCCGGGAAACGCGGGCGCACGACCGCGGCCCGGGCTTCGGCGCGCCGCTTGCCTTCTGCCGTCATCTCCGGAATCCGGCCATCCGGCGGGTCCTCGATGAGCGCCGTGCGATTGTCGAACCAGCGATCGATCAACCAGAACTGGTTGTAATTGCCGGTGCCCTCCGGGTTCTCCGCAGTGACGCCGTCACCCGACTGAAAACTCGTTTCGTCCGCAAGCGCGGCGCGAAAGATGCTCTCGCCGAACGCTGCGTCGGTCTCGCCATTGAACAGCGTTGCCGCGCGGCGGGCCAGCGTCGCCACCTCCTCGTCGGTCAGGAACGGCCTGTCCGCCAGTTCCTCGGGCCGCTCGAGCGGGGTCGCCGAGTCGCTTGCCCAGACGCCCTGCAGGTCCGGGTGCCCGTCCGCGGTGCGCGGCACCGTCCAGGCGTCATCGGACGACTGGGCCGCAGCCGGGGCTGCCGCGACAACCAGGCCCAAGCCGAACAACATTCCCGTGAAGAACCAATTCGTCATCGCAACACCTCGTTTCTGCCGCGTCCCTGTGGCGACCGCCGGTTGCGGCGCGTTCAGCGCCCCGCCGCCTCCGCTTCTTCCTTGCGCGCACCCGCCAGCGCGTTGGGGACCGAGTAGTTCCCCTCGTGGCAGGCGTACTCGAACTGGAGATACCCGTCGTCCCGGTCGTACGGGAACGACGCCGTCCACTGCCCGGTGTAGGTTTCGGGGTCGTCCATCGTGACCGAGTAGCGAAGCGCGTTCGGCCCCACCACGGTCAGCCGCTCAACGATCCGCTGCGCCTCGGACTGGCGCGACCGCGTGGCGGCGGTCGGGCCGCGCATGTTGCCGACGGCGCGAAAGTTGGTGGACTCGATCACGAGCGTGTTCCCCTCCCACCGGCCGCGCGGGTCACCCTCCCACTGGCGGATGCCGTCGTCGACATGCGGCGCGTCATCGAGGGGAATGATCCGCGCGTTGTGGATCATCTCGCTGTGGAAGACGACATAGCCGGGCGGCTGCAGGATGAGCGTCCCGTTGTTGTACTCGGTGGGCATCATCATGCCGAGCACGCCCCGCGAGATGCAGCGGTCGCCGGACTCCATGTTGGCGTAGGAGTCGTGCAACTGCGCCATGTTCAAGGCGATGCGCTCGGTCGCATCCGCCGTCCGCTCCGGAACCCGGCCCGTCGGTGGGTCGACGATGATCGACGGCTGCCCGATGTCCTGCGGGTCGTCGAAGTACCAATCGAACCAGTAGTAGCCGTAGCCCCCGACGCCGCCCTGGTTGTTCTCGTGGCCCTGCCACTCCGAGCCCTCGATGCGGCCGTTGCCGCGCGCCGCCGCCCGCTCGCGCAATTCATCTCGGGTGACGTCGTCGCGGCCCGCCAGATCCTCCGGCAGCTCGAGGGGCGTGAATATGGCGCGCGTGTTGTTCCACATGCCCTGGATGTCGGGTTGGCCGTCGGCCAGGCGCGGCGGCTGCCACTCTGCCGGCGTGTTCTGGGCGGGGGCAGGGGCCGGCTGCGTCAACGCCAGCGCCGGCGTCAGCACGAGCAGCCCACCGATGCGCCACGCACGGTCCCACCCGGATCCGCGGTCACGCGATTGCCGACTCATGATCCCTCTCCTTCCCGGCTCCCGACCATCGACCGCCAGCCCGAATCACCGCACCGTGACCGTCACGTCCAGTGTCGTCGTGGTGATCGAATCGTCCGCATGGGCGCGAATGATGTGGGTCCCCGGATCGGTGAACCGGACGGTGGTCGTCGCCTCGCCGCCGCGCCCTCCGTCGATCGAGATGGTCATCGGGTCGAAGGTGGCATCGCCGGGACCCCGGTAGTGCACCCAGGTCACCGCCAGGCCGGTCTCCCCCGCGTCGAACGCGTTGACCACGGCCTGATTCATGGGGTGCGGGCGCTCCCGCCGTCGCGCCTCGGCAGCGGGATCACTCGGCGCGGGACGCGGCCCGGGAATCCCGTCGTCGCTCACCGCCACCGTCAGCGTAAGCGGTTCCGCGACGCCGACCTGCATCTCCGGACCGCTCGCGGCTCCGGCCAGCGCAATCGTGGGGTGCTGGTTGTCGGTCGGCGCGCCGCGCAGCCCCATTCCCCGGTTGGCCTTGATCACGCCATCGTCGATCTGCCAGCTCGGCCACAGCGACCCGAACGCCTGTTCGGTCTTGCCGTTGGCGGTCAGCGTCCAGATCAGGTCCTTTTCTCCCCAGTCGGCCGGCAACTGCACGCGGAAAACGAACTGCTGCCGGCGCGGGTAGAAGCGGGTGGGCTGGCCCCGGTCCTCCGGCCCCGGCTCGAACCGGTTGTCGGCGCCGACCGGCACGTGCGGCATCTCCTGGTAGTTCCGGTTCATGTACCCGAACACCATCGTGTAGGTACCGTCCGGATTCTGCTCCCAACCCTCGTAGACGGGGGCCACGTTCTGGCCCCGGTCGTAGCGAACTTGCGCGCCGGCGGCGGCGGGGATGGTGAATGCCAGGGCCGCGACCGCGGCCACGACCCCCCACCCGGCGTACGCCGTCGTCAGCCGCATCGTTGCGTCCCCGTCAGTTGTTGTTCGCAGCGGCCGCCTTCCGTTCCTCGAGCGCCGCGGCGTACTCGTCGTCGTCCAGCTCGTAGTAGCTCGTCCACGTGAAGCTCATGTCGTCGCTGGAGCGCTGGCCGAACCCGGCCCAGTTGCGCGGGTCGGGATTCCACCGGTTGGCGCGCGAGTTGTCGTGCCAGGTGATCGTGTGGAGCATGGACCCGGCCGGCAGCAGCGGCTGCACCTCATCCGCGTAGTTGTAGACGATGTGCCAGCCGAAGTCCCAGTTGGCGCAACTGAGCATCTCGGTCTGGCCGGTCGGAAAAATGGCCTCGATGCACTGCCGCTTGCCCCGGTTGTGGAGATGCGGCTGAAACCCGGTCAGCCGGACGTTGTTCTCGAACCGGTGGTAGCTGTCGTGCCGGATCTCGTCCTCGCCGGCCGGGATGTCGAGGTCGTAGTTCTGGGCCAGCGCGCGCGAGAAGAGCTCGTGCTCAGGCTCCTCTCCCTTTGGATAGAAGGTGAGGCCGACGCTGGTCCGGTCGGTCCGCTCCTCGCCGATGGACGCGTAGTGCATGTTGAAACGGATGATGGAGCCCGCCTTCACCAGGCGCCCGGTTCCATCCGGAAAGACGTCGCCGTTCTTTCCCTGGGCGTACTCGTTCAGGAAGTCGCCCTCCTCGGCATCCTCGGACTCCTGCAGGCGGGTCACCGCGTGGTGCACTACCGGGAAGCCCTCAGCCGACGGCTTCGTCTCGACCGCCTTGATCCAGCGATCCTCGGTCAGGCCGGTGTCCGAGAAGAGGTCGCCCCACCAGTTGGCGCCTTCCGCCGGCACGACGAACGGCTCCGGGATTGGCACAACCCAGTCCGGCTCGCCGATATGCCACTGATCGCGGTCGGCGAACTCGCGCGGCGGAGGCGCGTCGGCCGGGTTGCCGCGCGGCGCGCCCGCATCGACCCAGTCGACGATCGTCGCAATCTCGTCGTCGCTCAGAGAGCGGTCGTACTTGAAGCCCTGGACGCCGATGTTCTTGTCGATGAACCACGGAGGCATGGTGCGCGTAGACACCTTCTCGCGGACGGCCCGCGCCCACGGGCGCGTTTCCTCGTAGGTCATCAGCGACATGGGGGCAATCGCGCCCTCGCGGTGGCAGGTCTGGCACGATTCCTGAAGGATCGGGAGGACATCCTTCGTGAACGTGACCTCCGCACCGGCCTGCGCGTACGCGCTGCCGGGCAGGGCCATCGACACGGCGAACAGCGCGGCCGCAGCCGCGCCACACGGGACGAACGTCCGGATTCCGGCGGTGAGTCTCATGGAACAGCCTCCTCGGCGGCTTGTCGCTCGGAGTTACTCTGCGCCGATCCCGCCCGATTGTCAATCGCCGCGCAGCCTCCTGATAGACTGTCGGATCGGCTTCCGCGTCGGAGGCCGGCAGGGGGGCGACAGTGTCGGCGGAAACTGCGGACAGGACCACTCACGAATTCCAGACCGAGGCGCGACAGCTCCTCGATCTGATGATCCACTCCCTCTATTCCAACAAGGAGATCTTCCTGCGCGAGTTGATCTCGAACGCCTCGGACGCCTGCGACAAGCTGCGATTCGAGGCGCTGACGGATCCGGCGCTGATGGGATCGGACGACGAGCTGGCCATCGAGGTGAGCGTCAACGCCGGCGCCCGGACGATCACGGTTGCGGATAGCGGCATCGGGATGTCGCGCCAGGAAGTGATCGACAACATCGGGACGATCGCCCGCTCCGGCACGCGCGAGTTCGTTGAGCAGTTGACCGGCGAGCAGGCGCACGACGCACAACTCATCGGCCAGTTCGGCGTCGGCTTCTATTCGTCCTTCATCGTGGCGGACCGCGTAACCCTCACGACCCGGCGGGCCGGGGCGGCAGCGGACGACGCGGTCCGCTGGGAGAGCGGCGGACAAGGCAACTACACGCTGGAGGCGGTCGCCAGGCCGTCGCGCGGCACGGAGGTGACCCTGCACCTGCGCGACGGCGAGGACGAGCTACTCGATGGCGACCATCTCCGCGCGATCGTCCGCAAGTACTCCGACCACATCACCATCCCGATCCGGATGGCGAAGCGCAAGGTGGAAGGCAAGCCTCTGGACACGGGTGACACCGGCGCGAAAGAGCAGGTGAACCGCGCGTCGGCGCTCTGGGCCCGACCCAAGTCGGAGATCAGCGACGCGCAGTACGACGAGTTCTACAAGGCGATCACGCACGACATCGAAGCCCCGCTTGCCCGCACGCACGTCCATGCCGAAGGGCGCCACGACTACACGTTGCTGTTCTACCTTCCCCGCCACGCGCCGTTCGATCTGTGGGACCGCGACCAGCGTCACGGGATCAAGCTCTACGTCCGGCGCGTCTTCATCATGGACGGTGCGAAGGAGCTGCTGCCCGCCTACCTGCGTTTTGTCAGGGGCCTCGTCGACTCGGCCGATCTGCCGCTCAACGTATCCCGCGAGATCCTGCAGCACTCATCCGATGTGGACGCGATCCGGAAAGCTGCCGTCAAACGGATCCTCGCGCTGCTCGAGCAATTGGCCGACCAGCAACCGGACACGTACGCAACGGTCTGGAAGGAGTTCGGGCGGGTCCTGAAGGAGGGGATCGGCGAGGATCCCGAGAATCAGGCGCGCATCGCCAAGCTGCTTCGCTTCGCCTCGACCCGGACCGACGCACCCGAGCAGACGGTCGCGCTCGCCGACTACAAGGCACGGATGCCGGACGGACAGAAGGCGATCTACTTCGTCACCGCCGACAGCTTCGATGCGGCAAGACAGAGCCCGCATCTCGAAGTGTTCCGGAAGAAGGGCGTCGAGGTGCTGCTGCTCCACGACCGGGTCGACGAGTGGGTCGTGGGGCACCTGGCGTCGTTCGAGGACACCCCGTTGCAGTCCGTCGCGCAGGGCGATCTCGACCTTGGCGAGCTGGTGGAGAGCGAGGCGGAGACGAAGCAGCAGGAAGCGACCGAGGCGGAGATCAAGCCCCTCGCGGAACGGATGCAGCAGGCGCTGGGCGACCGGGCGTCGGGGGTTCGCGTAACCCACCGGCTGACCGAGTCGCCCGCCTGTCTGGTGAGCGGCATGCCGGGAGTGAGCGCGAACCTGGAACGGATCCTTCGCGCCGCGGGGCAGAATGTACCGACCATCCCGCTCGTGCTCGAGATCAATCCGACCCACCCGATCGTCGTGCGACTGAAGGACGAGACCGACGACGCCCGCTTCCGTGACTGGTGCCACATCCTCTTTGACCAGGCGATGCTGGCCGAGGGCGGGCAACTCGCCGACCCCGCCGCCTTCGTCCGGCGGTTGAACGCCCTGCTGCTCGAGATAACCGGCGAATCGAAGCCGAAGATCTGGACGCCGGGACAGTAGCATCGGCCACCGGGGGCGCCGGGCGCCGAACCGGCAGTACCTGTCGCCGGCTACGGACTATCGCGGGTACCACTCCGCGTCGCGCACCTCGATCGCTTCGCCCTCGAGCGCGTCGCGCAACGCCTGAATCGTTGCGGCGATTTGCGCCGCGTTGTCCGGCCGCGGCCGGCTGCGGTCACCGAACCAGCCAGCCGAAGCGTTGTCGTAGTGGTTGACATACACGACGGACGGTCCGAAGGTCTTGACGCATTCCGCGACCGGCCGCGGGCGCATCCGGTCGACCGGCAGGTTCATGGGCATGAAGGCGACATCAATGTCCCGTAGCGCCTGTATCTCCGGCACGCACTCCCCCACGCCGGCGAAGAGGATCCGCCGGCCGCCCAGGGCGACCACGTAGCCGTTGGCCTCCCCTTTCGGATGCCACGGTTCGCCCGGCGTCATGTCATGGGCCGGAACCGCTTCGACCGGAATGCCGGCGAACGTACCCCGTTCGCCGTTGGCCAGCACCTCGCCGCCGTCGAAACGCGCGGCCGCGGCAGCGGTCAGCACCACCGGGGCGCCGGGCTTCCGGAGCCGCGCGATCGCGTCGGGGTCCAGGTGATGTCCGGGATCGTCGGTCACCAGGATCAGATCCGCCGGTTTCGCCTCGGACAGATCCGCCGCACTCCACGGATCGACATGAATCACCGTTCCGTTGTGTTCTACCTGCACGGACGCGTGCAGGATCGGCGTGATCACGATGTCTCCGCCATCGGCTGTGACCCGGTGCGGCCCCTGTGCGACGACGGGGGTGACGGCAATGACGAAGGCGACCGCGACCACGGCCGCGACGACGACGCATTCGGAGGCGTGCATGCCCGCCATGCTACGCCAGCCACAGGACAGCGGCAACGAGCGCCAGCACCGCCGCGCCCCGGACCACGTGCGCGGCCCGGCGGTAGTCGCCCGCCGCTCCCGCCGGCGCGTCCTCCGGATTGCCAATCCAGGTGTCGTACACGAGACGCCCCGCGGCACGAATCGGTCCGCCGAGCCGGCGCCGGATCGCACCGGCCATTGCCGCCTCGCTCCATCCGGCGTTCGGCCCCGGCACCCACCCATGCTGCCGCCATCCAATCGTTGCCGCACCGCGCCCGGAAGCGCCCCGCACGAGCGCCGCTGCCGCGACGATCAACAGCCACGCCGCGCGCGCCGGGACCAGGTTCATCAGATCGTCAAGCCGCGCGCCGCACCAGCCGAAACGCGAATACCGTTCCGTCCGGTACCCCACCATCGAGTCCATCGTGCTCACCACCTTGAAGACCACGACGCCCGGCAACCCGGCTATCGCGTACCACGCCACCGGCGACACGAATCCATCCACCAGGCTCTCCGCCAGACTCTCGATCGCGCACCGCCGGCATCCGTGGCCATCCAGGTGATCCGTGTCGCGGCCGACCAATCGCCCCGCCGCGCGCCGCGCCGCGCCCAGCTCGCCCGCGTCAACCGCCGCGTTGATGGCGGTGCCGTGCGCAAGCAGATCGCCGAGGGCGAGCAGGCTGTAGAGCGCAAACCCGTGACCGGCCAGCCCCGCGACCGGATGGAGCGCGTCGAGACCCATCACCAGCCCCACCGCGCCACCGAGGCCTGGAACCCCAAGCATGACGAACAGCACGCCGCCACCCACGTACCCGTCCAGTCCGATGGCCCGCAGGCGCGTCTCGAGCAACTCCAGCAGGCCGCCGATCAGACGCACCGGATGCCAGCGGTACACTGGGTCTCCCAGGCAGTAGTCCACCAGAACCGCGATGACGAGCAGATCGGCGCGCGGCGCGAGGAGGCTCACGTCCACTTCGCGGCCCAGCCGACGGCGATGGCGCGGAGCACCAGATCGACCGCGTCGCCGCCCGGCGCCTCGGCGAGGGCCGCGTGGAACCGGGTCCATTCGTGCGGGCGAGCCGCGACGGCGCAGGCGATCGACGCGGCCTGCTGTCGCAGCGCCGCGCCGGCGTAGTCGGACGGCAGCGTGCCGAACGCCACGCGGTCGAGGACGGCGGCGGTTGCGTACGCCGCCGCGGCTATTCCCGGATCGTGAAACACCGCGCGGTGGTTCCGCGCCAGCAACGCGTAGCTCTCGTCCGGCAACAGGGCCGCCAGTCGCTCGAGGGCGCCGTCCTCGGTCAGACCGTAACGCCCCAGCGCATGCACGAGGCTCCGGGTGGAGGATGGTTCCAGGCCGTTCTGCCACCGCAGCGCCTCGGTCGTCGCGCCTCGCACGGCGACGCCGATGAGTTCGCCAAGCTTGGTGTGCGGGCTGGCCGATTCGCGCGACCGTCGCGACGGGTCCATCGGAGCGGCCAGGCAGTACTGATCCGTCCCCGTTCCGGTGGCGATTGTGGGGGAATAGCGGCTCGGTACCGCGAGTTCCGCCAGCGCGGCAGACTTCGCCTCCGTCATCGTCATCACGGCGCGCGCCTGCGCTCCCGGTGTGAGCGGCACGTTGATCAGCAGAATCGTGTTGATCGTCCCCGCCATCGGGTTCGCGCGCCGCCAGCCGCCTTCCTCCGCCTCGGTCCACGCGGCCGGATCGCCTGCCCGCACGGCGTTGCCGGCGACACCCGCGGTAACGAAGGCATCGACCCGCAGATCCTCGAAGGCGGCGCAACCGTGCGCGGCGCAGGCCATGTTGGCGGCGGTCCCCAATACCGCCGCGCCGTCCGGATCGATCCCCATCTCGCCGCAGACGGCCTGGTGATAGGCGGGCAGACCGAGGCGGCTGATCAGGTCGTGCCGCGCCGTGTCGCCGCCCGCCTCGCAGCTCTGGTGGTTCACGAGATGCCGGAGATCGTCCTGCTGGCCGCCCCGATGGGCAGACGTGCTCAGCACGCGATGGGGTTTCAGCAGCTCGACGACGAGGAACCGTCCGGCCCGACGCGCGGTGAACCGATCGTCGGCGTGCAGGACGTCCGAGGCGGCCAGTACGTCACTCGTCATTGCTCTCCACTCGGTCGTCCGCTCTCGCGCCGCGCGGCAAAGGGTGCGCCGCTCGCGCATGCTACACTCGTTGCTCTCCTGGCCGCAGACCGCCCATGAGCATCGCAACCAAGCGGGGTGACGGCGGCAAGACCAGCCTCGCCGGTGGGACCCGCGTTTCCAAGTCGTCGCTCCGGATGGAGGCGTGCGGGGCGATCGACGAACTGAACGCACAGATCGGTTTCGCACGGTCCATTTGCGACGACGCGCCCATCGGGGCGCTGCTCAAGGAGCTGCAACGCGAACTGTTCGTGGTTGGAGGCGAGCTGGTCCTGCCCTCCGATCCGCCGGGCCGGACGCCGGCGCGGGTGACCGACGCGATGGTCGACCGCCTGACCGGCGAGGTGGATCGGATCGAAGCGATTGACGGCGTGCTGAGCGACTGGTCCCTGCCGGGCGAGCTTCCGGCCGCCTCCGCCCTCGACGTCGCGCGCACGGTATGCCGGCGGGCCGAGCGGGCCGCGGTACGGCTGGCCGAGTCGGGGGTGGCGGTGGCGCCGCCGCTCCTCGCCTATCTCAACCGGCTGTCGGACCTGCTCTGGCTGCTCGGCCGCCTGCTCGAGCAACAGGCGGGCGTCGACGCGTCGCTCCGCTCCGGCGACCGCCCCGGCCCCCGCTGGTCCCGCGCCTGGTAGCGCGGCCGTCACGGCGCGGGAGGCGGCGGCATGTCGTCTGGCGCGGCCGGCCGCGGATCTTCGTACCCGGGGTACCAGAAGACGGCGTGGCACGCCTCGCAGGCAAGATCGAGTTCGGTGCCGGCGGCCAGCAGAGCATCGACATCCCGTGCGTCTATCGCCGCCAGCAGGGTCTGGCTGGCGTCGTGCAGTCCCTGCGACACCGCGGCCCACGTATCCCAGTCGTCCTCGACCAGCTTCTGGATGGCGTCCGGGTGCAAATCGATACCAGGCAGTTCCGACCGCGAGGTTGGCGCGGCGACTCGCCTCCCTTCCACGAGCAGGAGATTGGCTGATTCGGCGAGGGTCACGGCGTGACGGCGCAGACGGACCCAGTCGCCATCGGTTTCCGGAACGGTCTCGACGATGCCGTCAGGCGTAGCGTCGATCACGACGGCGTCCCAGACCGCGTCGGCCGCCGGATCGATCATCGTCCGCATCAGTTCTTCGACCGTGGCGGTGGGCCGAAACGGCGAGGGCGGATCGTCAGGGGCGCAGGCGGAGAAACTCGCCGCAGCGATCGCCACGAGCGCAACGGGCGCGGCCAGCGCGACGGCGCGGGGCTTCCCGGCGAGTCGACGCGGCGGGCGGTACGCCACCCTCATCCGTTCAGGTCTACCAGGCCGCGACCCGCCATCTCGCCCTTCAGGATCGCGTCGATGGCATCAGACAGCGTGTCCAGCGTCAGCGGGACCACGAGCGGTTCGAGATCCAGCCGCCACGGGCCGGCCAACCGGTTCCACAGCTCGCGCTTCTTCGCCATGGGCGGCACGACCGAGTCGACCCCCAGCAGGTTGACGCCACGAAGAATGAACGGATACACCGTTGCGGGCAGTTCGGGCGATGCCACCAGGCCGCAGGCGGCAACGCTGGCGTTGTAGCGGAGCGCCTTGATCAGGTTGAAGAGGATCGGTCCCCCGACCGTGTCGACCGCACCACCCCAGGTGGGCCTCAGGAGCGGCTTCTCCGCCCCCGCTACCGCTTCCTCGCGCGTGAGTATGGCGTTTGCGCCGAGGCTGCGCAGGAACTCGTGGCGCGACGCCTTTCCGGTCACGGCGTGCACTTCGTAGCCCAACCTGGCCAGCAGCGTCACCGCAATCGATCCGACGCCGCCGGTCGCGCCGGTCACGACCACCGGACCGCCATCGGTCGTCATTCCGGCCGCCTCCAGCTTGTCGACCGATAGCGCCGCGGTTATGCCGGCGGTTCCCAGAATCATCGCTGTGCGCGCGTCGAGGCCGTCCGGCATGGGGATGGCCCACGCCGCCGGCACGCGGATCCGCTGCCCGAATCCGCCCGGCGTGTTCATGCCGAGATCGAATCCGTACACGATGACGGCGTCGCCCGGCGAGTAGTCCGCGGAGGCCGACTCGACCACCGTGCCGGCCGCGTCAATCCCCGGAGTATGCGGGTAGTTCCGCGTTACACCCGGGTTCCCGATCGCCGAAAGGGCGTCCTTGTAGTTGAGCGACGACCAGGTGACATCGATCAGGAGGTCGCCGGGGGGCAGATCGTCCACCTCCCGCTCGACGATGCTCCGGACGAACTGTTTGTCTTCCGTCTTCTCGACCCGGAACGCGCGAAACGGCATCAGTCCGACCTCCCCCACGCTTGCGTGGTGCCGAGCGTCAGCTCCACAACCCCAGAACAACCGCCATTATTGCGATGGAGGCGAGTTGGTAACCCGCGTCGATCAGCCAGGCGCGGATCGGCTTGCCGGAAAACAGGCAACTGGTGATGCCGACGCTCGCCGAGAACCCGAGCCAGAGCAGCAGCCCCATGTGCAGCATGCCCAGGACTCCGCTGGCGAAGTGTGGCGCGACCATCGCCAGCACAACCGCCATGAGCAACCAGGCGGCGAGCGCGAGCGCGTAGTTGACCCTGGCGTTCTCCTGCAATCGGGGTATATCCGCCTCCGTGTAGCCGTGCACCGCCATCCACGCATTCCCGCACAGGAGCGGCGAATACCAGAGCGCACCCAACCCGAACGACAGCAGCGTCGCCAGCCCCACGGCGAGGAAATTCACTTCGGCGAGGTCCATAGTCCTAGTCCTCCCTCCACGGGTTGTTGGCAAAGATCGCCAGTTCCGGCCACAACGCGCGGGGGTGCATCTCGAGCGCCGCCATGATGGTTTGCGCGATGTCAACCGCGTACAGCTTGTTCGGGTTGTTGCGCCCCGTCTTCCCCATCCAGTTGGTCTGCACCTCGGAGGGGCAGACGCAGGTGACATGCACGCCGTGCGGCCGGAGTTCCGCCTGCCAGCACTGACTGATGCCGCGCACCGCCCACTTGCTGCCGGAATAGACAGTCCCACGGGCCGCCCCCTTCATGCCGGACGTGGAAGCGACGTTGACGATGGCGCCGCGCTGCTGCGCCTTCAGCATCGGCGCGACCCGGTTCGTGAGATCCACCAGGCCGAACACGTTGATGTCGAACAGGGCGCGCATGCGGTCCATCTCGATCGACCCGAGCTCGCCGACGTAGCCGACGCCCGCGTTGTTGACCAGTATGTCGATCCCTCCCATCCGCTCGACGCAGGCGTCCACCGTGCGCTGGTTGTCGCCAGCCACCGCCACATCCGCCCGAATGCCGTGCGCTCCGGTCGCCGTCGCGACTGCCGCAAGGCGCGCCTCGTCGCGTCCGGTGAACACGACGTCGTGTCCGCGCTCGCGCGCCAGGCGCACGAGCGCCTCGCCAATCCCCTGGCTCGCGCCCGTAATCAGGAATCTTTGTCTCTCCATCGGATGCCTCGTGTCTGGCTCGGGTTGAACGCGGTCCACTGTACGCGCACGGGGAGCGCGTTCTTCCTCACCAGCGGTCGGACCCGAAACAGGGTTGCGGCGGGGGAAGAAACCCGTCAGTCTGCCGGACGGATCGGACTGCCGTCGGGCCTGCTCAGTTCGGCGCAGCACATGCCGTGCGTGCCGGGAGCCCGCGACGGCTGACCGAGGGCACGGACGCGGTCGCCTACCTTGATCGTGTCGGGACTCCAGCCCCGACGGCTCATCGACACCGCGGTACCCATCTCGATCTCCCACTGAATCGTCTCGCCGCTCGCATCCTCGCCGTCGAGGAAAAGAAACGAGTGGGGATTGCGGAACAGAAAGCGCGTAACGGTGCCGATTGCCTCTACGCTCTTCGTGTTGTCGTAGAACGGGGCGCTCGCATGGTGCGCCGTCGCAGGGGTGTCGATCACGACGATCGCGACCGCGGCCACCGCCAGAGCCGCCGTGGTCCAGAGCAGGAGTCTCACCACCTCACCCTCCTTGGTCTCGCAGCCCGTACGGCTACTGGTACTTCGGCACGAGGTACTTCACCGGGAACCGTGCCACTTCCGGGTCGCATTCGTAGGACTGCAGCTTGTAGCCCTCCGGGGCGCGATTCCACTGCGTGGTGAACGACGCCGGCTCGCGCAGAAACAGCTCGTCCTCCACGGTGACGGTCACCTTCAACTGTTCGCCCTCGCGCCAGTAGCGCTCGGTCACCGTCTTGAGCTGCGACGACGGGATGCCGTTGTAGTCGTCGAAGCCGGTGACGTCGAAGGTGTAGTGCGTCGTCGTCACGTTCAGCGCGCCGTCCTCGTAGTGGCCGACCGACACCCCCTGCAGGCTGTAATCCATGGGCGTCGGCTCGCGGCCATCGAGCCAGACCGTACGCAATTGATCGTCCTTCTCGTAGCGGAACAGCACCCGGTCGGGCCACTGCACCACTTCCATCATGTAGGGGTCGTAAATCAGCGCCGGCGGCGTCGACGGGACGCAGTCGTACTTGGCGGCAATCGCCTCGTCGAACACCTCCTGATAGGCGAGGGCCCGCTCGTTCAGCACCGGGAAGTTCTCACCCGGCACCCACGGCATGTTCGGACCGTTGATCGGGCGCGAGCCCGGACCTCCGTCCCAGATTCCCTCGAGGTCCGGGACCTCCGCCGCGTCGCCCTGCGCGAACGCCGTGCCCGCGGCGCCCCAGACGGGCAATACCGCCGCGATCACGAGCAGCCGCGTCCATCGTGAGCCCATTCGTCTTGACATGGTCGCTGCCCTCGTCCTCAGAGGCTCCGCCCCACAGCGCGCTCCGCGCTGGAGCGATTCTACACCCGCATGACCTGTACCCGCCGTCCCGGCACGGCGCCAGTCCGAATCCCCGCTATCATCTCGGCACCGGCGCCCCACGGGCGGACCCGGCGCCGGAGGAGGGTCCGATGACGACCATCGATCGCCGCCACTTCCTGGGCCTGACGCCGCTTGCGGCCGCCGGTCTTTCTCGGCCATCGTTCGCAGCGGCGCAGCCGGCGGCCCCGGCCGTCCCCGGACCGGCCGAGGTCCGGATGACCGGTGACGGCCTCAGTTTGACGCCGGCCGAGACCGCCGCGCTCTGGAGCCGCCTCGCCGAGGCCGGCATTGTGCGGGATTCCTATTCCAACGGCGGCGCGGTGGAACGGCTCGAGGAAGCCTTCGCCCGCGTGCTGGGCAAGGAACGGGCCGTTTTCATGCCGACCGGCACGCTCGCGAACCACCTTGCCGTTCGCGCGCTCGCCGGGGGCGCCGGCCGCGCCGTGGTGCAGGCCGACAGCCACCTCTACAACGACTCGGGGGACTGCCTGCAGACCCTCAGCAACATCCCCCTGGTTCCGCTCGCGGCGGGCCGGCCCTGGTTCACGCTGGACGAGCTTGCGGCGGCGGTCGGGCGGACGGCGGGAGGCCGCGTGGCTACGCGCGTGTCGGTGATCTCGATTGAGACGCCGGTCCGCCGCGGGTCGGGCGCCACGTTCGACCGTGGCGAACTGGAGGAGATCGTTGCGTTCGCGCGGCGCGAGGGCATCCGGCTGCATCTCGACGGCGCGCGGATCTTCCTGCAGGCGGCGTACGAAGGGCGCCCCGTCGCCGACTACTGCGCGCCCTTCGATACCGTCTACGTCTCCCTCTACAAGTACTTCAACGCGCCGTCCGGCGCGATTCTCGCCGGTCCGCGCGACCTGCTCGCCTCGATGTACCACACGCGCCGGATGTTCGGCGCGGGCCTGCCGGCGGCCTGGCCGTTCGCGGCCATTGCCCACCACTACCTGCCGGGGTTTACCGACCGGTTCCGGACCGCGGTCGAGGTGTCGGAAGCGTGGATCGACCGGATCGCGGATCACGACGCATTTGCAGTGGAACGCATCCCGCACGGCACGAATCTCTGCCGGCTGCGTGTCCGGACGAACGATCCGGAAGCCTTTCGGCAACGCCTGCGTGGCGACGGGATTGCAACGGGCGCGCCGCGCGCGAACGGCGACGGCACGGCAAGCGTGCTGATCGCGGTGAACGAGACCTGGAACCGCGCGGACGCCGATACGTTGGCAGGGGCGTTCGCCGCCGCCGTCGACGCGTGATTCCGGTCAGCCGCCACGCAGGGCGGCGACGGCGAGGAGCGCCCAGCCGGCAATCATGCAGACCCCGCCGATCGGCGTGATCGCACCGAGCCAACGGATGCCGGAGATCGACAGCAGGTAGAGGCTGCCGGAAAAGATGACGATGCCGGCCACGAACAGCCACCCGGCCGCCCCTACCAGCGCGTCGGGCCAGCGCGTTCCCGCCCAGGCGACGGCGAACAGCCCGAGTGCGTGGATGAAGTGATAGCGGACACCCGTCTCGAAGATCGCCAGCATCTCCGGTGTCAGGCGTTCGCGCAGGCCATGGGCGCCGAACGCGCCGAGCACCACACCCAATCCGCACAGCACCGCGCCGGTTGCGAACCAACCTCCCGCCATTGGTCGTTATGATACCGCCGTGCTGACCGATTGGGCGGCGTTCTCGACATTTCTGAATCAGGAATTGCGGGAACTGCTGGCGACGGACCTGGCCCAGGTCCGCTACGGCGACACCGGCACCGCCGTGCTGGTGGCGCTGGCGGTGGTCGCGGTCGCCGTGCTGACCGCGGTGCGCCTGGCGGTGCTCCGGCGGCGACACGCGCGGCGCCACTCCGGACACCTCGTCCCCCACCGCTTCCGCCGCGGCATCACGGCGCGCCTGCTGCACGCGGTTCCCAAGGTAGCACTCGGTCTGGCCCTGGCACTGATTCTGGTGGCGCTGTCCGACCCGTTTCTCACATCGACCGAACGCGTGACCGGCAACGTCGAGTCGCGTGTCCGCATCGATCTGGTCGACACGTCCCTCTCGATGGCGTGGGAGTTCGCCAACAGCGATCGGTCGCGCGCCGAGATGGCCAGGCAGGCGCACCTCGATTTCCTCGAGATGCGCCGGCAGAAGAACGACCGCGTGTCACTGTGGATTTTCTCGTCGTACCCCTACATGGTGGACGACTTCGTCCTGGACGACGAGCTCTACTACTTTCAGGTCATGGAGGCGCCCTGGGTAACCGTGAAGATCCTGGCGACCGAGCCGGGCGCGGCCCGGGACCGTTTCTTCGTGCCCGAAGACAAGGTACGGATCATCGAATCGGAGGGCACCACCAATATCACGCGCGCCCTGCAGTCCATCATCCGGCACTTCGACAGCGACGCGTCCGCCGTCAGCCGGGGCACGACCAACAGCCGCGCAATACTGATCATCACCGACGCCGACGTCGACGAGATCCCCGAGGCGGAGCTCGCCGCGCTGAACGCGCGCAACGTGATCCCCTACATCATCTATATCAACACGACGGCAGAGAACTCGACGCAGGAGGATTCCGACCAGGTGTTGCTGATAGACCGGATCCGCGACTTCGGCGGCGACTACTTCGACGTGTCTACCGAGAACGGGCTGCAGGAAGCCTACGCGGCGATCGACGAGCGGGAAACGGTCGCCGTTCCGCTGACCCACCGCGCTCTCAAGGTACCGATCTATTCCCGGTTCCTGCTGATCAGTCTGGCGCTGCTGGTGGTGGGGATCCCGGTGGGATTCGTCGCCGAGCTGATCTGGGGGACGCACCCGTAGTACGGATCGGTTTGCGGCCGACGCCGTTGGCGGTTTCCGGAACCGCAGCACCCGGCCGGGACGCGGCGACAACACATGGACTCCCGGATAGCAAAATGGAACGCACGCTACGCCTCCCGTGATCCGGGCTCTCTGGAGCCACCCGCCTCCCCACTGCCGGACGCGGTGGCCCGCGCGAATCCGGGGCGCGCCCTCGATCTGGCCTGCGGGGCCGGCCGCAACGCCATCTGGCTCGCCCAGCGTGGCTGGCAGGTCGATGCGGTCGACGGCGCCGAGGCCGCCCTGACGTTGCTGCGGGCCAGCGCCGAACGGGCAGGCTGCCGCGATCGGATTACGGGGCACACCGCCGATCTGGAGTCGGATCCCCCGGGGTTCGCGATCGCGCGCGCGGCGTACGAGCTGATCGTCGACTGCTATTTCCTGCACCGGCCGCTGTTCGCGGCGATCCGGGAAGGAACGCGCCCCGGCGGGCTCTTCGTCGCCGCGCTGCACCTCCCGGCGCCGGCCGGCGGCCGGGGGCACGGCTACGTGCTGCAGCCGGGCGAACTACACGACATGGTGACGAAATGGCGGTGGGACATCCTCCACAGCGCGGAACGAGCCGCGAGTCCATCCGCCGGCGACGACCTCGGCGTCGCCGAAATCGTCGCCCGCCGTCCGTCCGCGGCTGCGCCTACGGCTGAGACTGCCCCGCCGCATCCGCCGCGCGGGCGCCCGCCAGGATATTGAACAACCCGTAGTTCCCTTCGTGGCATGCATATTCGTACATGCCCTCGCCACGCTTCATCGGCAGCGCCGCCGTGAAGGGGGCGGTGAAGTTGGTCGGGTCGTTGATCGTGAATTCGTAGAGGAGCGTGTCGTCGGCGACGAGCGTGAAGCGCTCCGTCAGATGCAGCGTATCGCCGGTGCCGACCGCGGTCGAGACCGACGGATTGAAGCTGGCGACCTTGTCGCTGAAGTTGGTCGACTCCACGACCAGCGTGTCGCCATCCCAGTAGCCGCGCGAATCGCCCATCCATTGCGGGATGTTGGCCGGCAGATGGTCCCGGCCGTCAAGCGGGACGATCCGCGCGTCGTGCACCATCTCGTGCAGGACGACGACATGATCCGGCGTCTGGAAGATCTGCAGGTTCTGGTTGTAACCGGCGGGCACGATGGGAGGGCCCGAATTGAAGCCGAGGAGGCATCGCTCGGCCAGCCCGCGATCCTCATGGCTGTCGGTTCCAATGCCGGCGGCGCGGACCCGCACCGGGACGTTCCCGCCCAGATCCTCATTCAGCGAGAGCTGCACCATCTCGACGCCGGGCTGCAGCGGCGGCAGCCGGCCGGTCGGCGGATCGATGATGAGGGAAGTCCGCCGATCGTCCACCACGCTGGCCCCCTGATCGACCCAGTAGTGGTTGTACGCGCCGACGTTGCCGCCCTCCGGCAACAGTTCGCCGGTCACCTCGGTCGGCGCGTTCAGCTCGGCGCTCCGCGCCGCGGATTCCGCCGCCAGGCGCGCCACCTCCTCGGCGGAAAGCACCGACGCGTCCTGATCCTCGGGCCGCTGGAGTGGGGTCAAGGTCCGGAAGTCCCACACGCCCTGAAGGTCCGGTTTCCCGTCCGGCAGCCGCGGCGGCTCGTAGGTCCCCTGGGCCGCTGCCAGGGACGGCAGGCCGGCGACCAACGCCAACCCAATTGCGGCAAGTCCGATCGACTTCATTTCCAGCCTCCCCTTTGCGGCGACGGCGGCCGGCCGCCCCGCCACGAACCTCAATTCGCGATTTCCGCATGATCGCCTACTCCGGCGCCCTGCGCAACCCGCGTCCCTTGCGCCCGCCAGCGGGATGGGCATAATTCCACCATGATCCGCACCATCCTTCGTCAGCGAGCGACCGTCCAGTACCGGATCGCCGCCGGGCTGATGGCGGCCATCGCCCTCGTCGGCGCGCCCGACGTGCATTCCCAGGGCCGCACCACCCAACAGGGCGCTCCCCCCGCCATCACCGCCGGCGGCCAGACGAACTGGCCCAGTCACAACCTGGACCTGAACAACAGCCGGTACTCCGAACTGGACCAGATCGACACGACCAACGTCGCGGGCCTCGCCGAGCAGTGGTCGTTTGCCGTCCCCGCGGGGACCGACGTCAGCCAGGTGACGCCGCTCGTGGTCGACGGGCTCATGTACCTCCACGCGGGCCCGAGCGTCTTCGCCCTGAACGCGGTGACCGGTGAACCGGTCTGGTCGCTCGAACTGGACGCGGCAGAGCGGAACCGCGTGCGCGGCCCCACCTACGCCGAGGGCAAGGTCTACGCGTACAACGGCGCCAATCTGACCGCGGCAGACGCGGGCACGGGCGAGCTCGTCTCGTCGTTCGGGGACGGCGGCATCCTGCCCGTCGTCGGTCTGGCGCTCCAGGCGAAGTACCCGGATACCTATCCGCCCACCCTCGACCCGTTCACCCTCGGCTACCGGATCACGAGCGCGCCGGCGTACCACGACGGCACGCTGTACCTGGGCGCAGCACTGTCCGAGGGCCACATTCCGGGCGGGCTCGTCATTGCCACCGACGCGACGACCGGCGCCATCGAGTGGGTATTCAACACGATCCCGCAGCGGCCGCAGGACGATGGCTGGGAAATCGCCCGCGACACCTGGGGCGACGGCGCGCGGGCGGGCGGCGGAGTGTGGACGCAGCCGGCGATCGATGTCGATCTGGGTCTGGTCTATGTCAACGTGGGCAACCCGTCGCCCGACTACGACGGGTCGGCGCGGCCCGGCGCCAACCTGTTCACCAACTCCACCGTCGCCCTAGACCTCGAAACCGGCGCGCTCCGCTGGCACTACCAGGCGGTCCACCACGACCTCTGGGACTGGGACCACGTGACGGGCCCCGTGCTGTTCGACGTGACGCGTAACGGCGAAACGATACGGGGCGTCGGATCGGCCGGCAAGAACTGCCTGCTGTATCTCTGGCACCGCGAGACGGGCGAACCGATCAACCCGATGGTCGAGACGCTGGTGCCCACCGAGACCAACGTGCCGGGCGAGGTGGTCTATCCGACGCAGCCCATCCCGCACAACGCGCGTGGCGTTCCCATGACGCCGTTCTGCGCCACCTACGTCCACCTCGACGACCCGGCCCTGCAGGCCCAATCGCGGCAGATGTACACGCCGTACTCGATGGACGAGCACTACATCGTGGCCCACGGCGGGTCGAGCTTCGGATCGCCGGCCTTCAGCCCGCGCACGGGGCTGCTGTACGTCACCGGCAAGAATGCGGCGGTGTCCATCATCGTCAAGCCGGTGGGTGACACGCTCGAGCCGGGGCCCGATTCACGCGGACACACGGAGAGCATCGAGGAGATAAGCCGCGTGCCCGCCTTTGCGCCGACCACCACGCTGAGCGCGTACGAGCCGGCGAGCGGAGAGGAAGCGTGGCAACAGGTGCTCCCCGCCCTCACGACGATTGGGGCGAGCGGGAACCTGGCGACGGCCGGTGACCTGGTCTTCCAGGGTACCGACGCCGGCGGGTTCTATGCGTTCCACGCGGCGACCGGCGAACAGTTGTTCCACTACGCCGCGCCCCGTCCCGTGCGGTCGAGTCCGCTCGCTTACGAGGTCAACGGCCGGCAGTACGTGGCGGTCGTCGCCACCGACACCGTCCTGGCGTTCGCCGTGCCGTGACGGATGCCCGTGTCCCGCCAATCCGGACTTGCGTTATAGTTGCCTGAGCGCGCCCGCGCCTGCGCGCCTTCTGAATCCGGCCAATCCATGAAAATCCACCTGATCAATCCAAGCCATATTGCGTTCGGACTAGCGGTGATCACGCCGCGCTGGCTGTACGTACTGGCAAACGCGACCCCGCGGTCGTACGGCGATCCGATAATCGTCGACGAGACGCTGGAACCGCTCGATACGTCGACGATCAGCCCGGGCGACATCGTCGGTATCGGCATTCATACCGGCAACGCGCTGCGGGGCTACGAAGTGGGCCGCCTCGCGCGCGAGCGGGGCGCGCGGGTGGTCTACGGCGGCATCCACGCCACGCTCTATCCGGACGAGGCGCACGAGCGGGGGTTTGCGCACGCCGTCGTCAAGGGAGATGGCGACGGGATCTGGCCGCAGGTCGTTGCCGATGCCGCGGCGGAACAGCTCGAACGCGTGTACGACGGCGGTCGCGTGCCGGGTGCATCACTGCAGCGGGCGCGCTGGGACCTGATGCCGCGCGACCGCTACATGTGGGCGTCGGTCCAGACCGTGCGCGGCTGTCCGAAGCACTGCTCCTTCTGCTCGGTCTGGCGTACCGACGGCCAGGAACCACGGCAGCGGACGGTGGATGCCGTGGTGGAGGAGGTCGTCGAACTGCGCCGGATGGGCTTCCGGTTCATCGCCCTGGCCGACGACAACTTCTACCCGGTGACTCTCGAGGATCTGGCGATGGCGCGCCGCCGGGAGGATCCGTCGCGGCTGCACGAGCTCGAAGCGCTCCGCGCCGAACGTTTCGAGCTGATGGATCGATTGGCCCAGTTGCCGGACGACACCGTCTTCTTTACCCAGATCACGATGGAGGCGGCGGAGGATCCGGCGTTTCTCGATGCGATGCGCGACGCGCACATCAAGGGGGCGCTGATCGGCGTTGAGGCCGTGACGGAGGAAGGACTGAAGGACGTCTACAAGGGCTTCAACCTGGTGGGCAACGATCTGATCCAGCAGCTCCGCCGGTTCCGCCAACATGGCGTCCATGTGCTGGGATCGTTCATCTTCGGATTGCCGAGCGACCGGCCATCCACCTTCGAAGCCACGGCCGCCCTCGCGAGCGCGGCCGATATCGATTTCGCCCAGTTCCTCACGCTCACGCCCTTCCCCGGGACGCTCGACTTCCTCAAGTGGGAGCAGAACGAGGCGAGGGACTACCCGGAGGTTGGCGGTGTGCCGGTCAGCCGCTACTGGCTGATCCCGCCGATCAACCGGCCGAAGATCTTCTCTCCCCATCCCGCGATGACATCCGAGGAAATCCGGATCGGCACGCAGCGGGCGTGGGACCGCTTCTACCAGTTGGGCGCGGTCTGGCGTCGCTCCCGCTGCGTCCGCTCGCTCAAGTCGCGTCTGGCGTTCCTGCTGGTGTCGAAGCTCTACCGGCAGATGTACGGAAATACGGGTATTGCCACTGACAGCGCGCGGGTCTCGCGCGCGGCAACCTGGGCGCGATGGCTCGCCGTCCCTCTGAAGCGGCTGTTCACGGGCGCGCCGATGCCCCATCTCCAGGTGCCGAGCCAGTCGTCGTAGTCGGCGCGGGCGAAACGCAGGCCGTCAGGCAGCCGTCCTCCCTACGTGGCCTTCTGGGCCACAACGGTGGACCGGCGTGGGCAGCGACCCTTGAGTCATTGTCATGCGTGATCAGCGGGCGCGATCAACCCTCACCGTAGCGGCGTTGCGGTCGTGCCTCGCCGCCCTCCTGCTGACCGTGGTCGGCGCCCCCTCCGCCCTCGCGCAACCCGGCGCATCGGGCGACGGGAGCGCCAGCCAGGAGCCGGAGGTGCGCATCGACGGACCGCCGCCACCGATCGCGCCGGCCACCCTCACCCGCGACGCCGCAGGTGGAGCCACCGTGCGCGCCGTGCGGCTCTCCGAACCGCTACGGCTCGACGGCGTGCTTGACGAGGGTGTCTACGAGACGACACCCCCTCTCGGGGGCTTCGTACAGCAGATGCCGGACGAAGGCGCGCCGGCCACGGAACGGACCGAGGCGTGGATCTTCTTTGACGATCAACAGGTCTACGTTTCGGCGCGGCTCTGGGATTCGGCGCCCGAGTCGCAATGGGTCGCCAACGAGATGCAGCGCGACGCGTTCCAGTTGATCAACAACGAGTACTTCAGCGTTGGATTCGATACCTTCTATGACCGCCGCAACGGCGTCAGCTTCCTGATCAACCCGATCGGGGGCTTCTTCGACTTCGAAATCACCGACGAGGGCAACCCGAACCGGGACTGGAACCCCATCTGGGACTCTTCCACGGGACGCTTCGACGGCGGCTGGACCGTCGAAATGGTGATCCCGTTCAAGTCGCTTCGCTTTGGACCCGGTACCGCGCAGACCTGGGGTGTGCAACTGGAACGGAGCATCCGCTGGAAGAACGAGCGCGTCCTCCTGACGCCGGTTCCCATCTCGGGCGGGCCCGGCATGTTCCGGCTGTCGGTCGCCGCCACGCTCACCGGTCTCGAGACGCCGGATGACGATCGGCTCGTGGAGCTCAAGCCGTACGGCATCGGATCGCTCGACACGAACCTGACCGCCGCCACACCGTTCCGAAACCGGGGTGACGGCACCGGCGGACTCGATGTCAAGGTAGGCGTAACGCAGAACTTCACCGCGGACTTCACGCTCAACACCGACTTCGCGCAGGTCGAGGCGGACGAGGCGCAGGTCAACCTGTCCCGGTTCAACCTGTTCTTTCCCGAGAAGCGGGAGTTCTTCCTCGAGGGCCGGGGGATCTTCGACTTCGGCCGGGAGGCCGGGCTCACCGGCGGCGCAATGTTCCGCGCCACCCGGCTCGGCGGCGGCAACTTCTTCGGCAGCAGCGACACGCCGCAGGTCTTCTTCAGTCGGCGGATCGGGTTGACGGAGCCCATTCTTGGCGGCGGGCGGCTGACGGGCAAGGTGGGTCGATTCTCCATCGGCGCCCTGAACATCCAGACCGGCCAGTCGGCGGACGCAGGCAGCGCGGCGTCCACCAACTTCACGGTGCTCCGGTTGAAGCGCGACATCCTGCGGCGGAGCCGGATCGGCGGCATTTTCACCCGCCGCTCCGTCGCCCTGGACGGCAGCGGTTCAAATCAGGCGTACGGCGTGGACGCCGCCCTGTCGTTCTACGACAACGTGAACTTCTACGGCTACTGGGCGCAGACCCGGACACCCGAGAGGGTGGGTGACGATCAGAGCTACCAGGTGGCGCTCAACTATACGGGCGACCTGTACGGCCTGCAGGTCGATCACCTGCTGGTGGGCGACCACTTCAATCCCGAGGTGGGTTTCAAGCGGCGCGACGACGGGTTCCGCCGCACTTATGCGCTGGCGCGCTTCAGTCCCCGGCCGGCGTCGCTACGCGCCGTCCGGCAGCTCTTCTGGGAAGGGAGTCTCGACTACATCGAGAACCCGGCGGGGCTGGTCGAGACCCGCATCTGGCTCGGCGCATTCGCAACCGAGTTCGAGAACAGCGACCGCGTCGCCATCGATCTGGAGGAGCGGTACGACTACGTGCCGGAGGAGTTCAAGGCGGCGCGGGTCGTGCCGATCCCGGGTGGTTCGTACCAGTACCGCAGTCTGTTGTTGTCGTACAACCTGGGACAGCAGCGCAGGGTTTCCGGGACGCTGTCACTGTGGCGGGGCGGCTTCTACCACGGCGACATCACCGCGATCGGCTACCAGCGCGCGCGCGTCGAGCTTACGCCGCAGTTCTCCCTCGAGCCGGGGGTATCGATCAACCGGATCACTATTCCGGAGGGGACCTACACGGCGCCGCTCGTCACGAGCCGTATCACGTACACGTTCACGCCCCGGATGTTCTTCGGCGGACTGGTGCAGTACAACGCAGCCGCCAACATCGTCAGCGCCAACCTGCGCTTTCGATGGGAGTATCAGCCGGGCAGCGAACTGTTCATCGTCTACAACGACGAGCGCGACACCTCCGTCTTCGGCGACCGGCGCTGGCCTACCCTGCAGAACCGCGCCTTCGTCGTCAAGCTCACCCGGCTGTTCCGGTTCTGACCCTCAGTCCCGGTAGGTGTTGACCGGCGGAAGCTGCGCCCCCGTCAGATCGGCGGGAGGCTCCTCGCCCGCCACGACCGGCATCCGAAGCGTCCCGATCCCGTCGATGCTCGCCTCGACCACCTCGCCCGGCTGCAGGTAGCGGTCCTCTTCACCGCGCGTCTGCACGGCCCCTGCCGCGGTGCCGCCCGAGGTCCCGTTGTTGATCACGTCGCCCGGATAGAGCGTGATGATCGACGAGGCGTACTCGACGATCTCCCAGAGCGAGTGGATCATGTCTCCCGCCTGCGCGTCCTGCAGCACCGTGCCGCCGACGCTCAGCGTCTGGCGCAGATTGGCCATGGGATCGCCGTAGAACTCCTTCGGCGCAATCCAGGGACCCTGCGGCGCGAACGTATCGTGCCCCTTGCCGACGAACCAGTCGGACCGGGTCGCGTTGCCTCCCGGCGGACGGCCGCCACGGTCGGAAACGTCGATAGACACCATGTACCCGAAGACATAGTCCTGTGCGTCGGTCGCGGAGACGTACTTCGCCGTCCGGCCGATCACCGCACCCAGTTCCACCTCCCAGTCGGTGCGGTCGCGCCCGTACGGGATGACGATGGGATCACCGCTGCCGACGACCGCGCCGCGACTCGGCTTCAGGAAGAGGTAGGGCACGCCCCGCTCCTCCCGCCGCCGCCGCTGCTCCGCCGCCCGCTCCTCGGGGGTGGCGCCCTCGCTGACGTGGCTGTAGAAGTTGACCGCGGCGTTCAGGATCTTCCCCGGATACATGATCGGCGGGCGGGTCCTGAGATCGGCCACCGCGTACACGTAGTCGGCCTGGCTGCCGCCGGTCAGCAGATTGTTCTCGACGACATGGTTGACGATTTCGAACAACCGGTACTTCAGGCCATAGTCCCACCGCCCGATCAGCTCGAGCATGTCCTCCGGCATGGGGACGTGGGCATAGGCGGGATCCGCCTCGAGCGCCAGGTTGGCGACTTCGATGTCGATTACCAGGCTGTCGCGCAACACGAGGCCAACGTGGGGCACGCCGTGGATGTCGAATGTGCCGACATGAAACGGCTCGGCCGGCTCGGCGCCGGGTCCCTGGGCGGAAACGGCACCCGAGAATGACATAACGGTGACGGCCACGATGATCAGGATCCGTCGCATGGTGCTCCTCACTGGTGAACCGGCAGGGACATCCGGCGCCGCCGGACAGCGCTCACGGGTTGTACTCTCGCCCCGGCAGTGTGTCAAGGAAGCGGGGGCTACCCGGCGCCGGCGTCCGATGCGTGGACGTCGAGATCGAAGGCGCCGGTCTCGACCACGCCGCCCACGCGGACCTGCACGACCATCCGCCAGGGCCCCGGTTCGGGGAAGACAAACGGAAACGTCACCCGATCGCTCGGCGCCGGCATCTCCATGGCGCGAGGTTCGGCTCCCGCCGCCCGCGCGAACTGCTGCTGGGCGGTCATGTTGATCGATCCCGCCGGATGGAGATGCACGAAGACCGAGCCGTCGTGCCGGAAGACCGCCGCGTGGGAACGCATCCCCATGTAGGGCTGGAGCACGGACGGCGCGCCGTCCGGCTCCGCCACCGCAAAGCTGAGCGTCAGCTCCCGGTCGGCCACCAGTGCACCCTCCCGGTTCCACCAGAGCGTCCGGCCGCTGGGCAGCCGCACGCGATCGGCGGATGCGGCCCCATGCGGCTCGAGCAACGACCACGAGTCGTCCGGATCCGGCGCGGGCTCGCGCCCGGAAGCCGGCGC
>CAZJYU010000013.1:31881-66202 GCA_964550305.1 uncultured Vicinamibacteraceae bacterium
GTCACCCGGTCGACCAGCGTCGGCGCGAAACCCGACTCGTGCACGATGTCGGCGTAAATGCGATAGTCGCCGGCCGGAAGCGGCGGCAGCGGCGTCACGAACGCGTCGTCCCCGTCCGGCACCGGGTGCAGGTGCGCGAACGCCGCCAGGTCGTCCGCCCGCACCAGAAACAGGTGCATCAACTTGCCGTGGTCCGGCACGAGCGCGCCGACCGGCGTCGCCTCACGCGAGCCCCAGTCCGGATCGTCGATCGCGAGCCGCAGAATCGATGCGCGGCCGGGCGGCGCGTCGACAGTGGCGGACGTGCTCCAGGGTCGGTAGAGGCGGCTCTGGTACGCGGAGTCCACGGCATCCCACCAGGTCCAGCCGCCCCAGAGCAGGGCTCCCAGGACGATGCCCCCGATACCCATCGTCAGCCGACCCAACCAGCGGCGACGGCGGTCCGGATCGACGCCCGGCTCGAGCACACTCTCGCGCAACGCGGCGCCCAGAATGGTGAGGGCGCCCGCAAAGAGAAACAACCCCGCCGCGGCAAGACTCACCCCGATCGCGGGATGCATCGCCAGTTGACGCACTGCCACCGCGAGGACCGGAACATAAACGGTGCCCTCGCCGGCCGTGCCCGCAACCGCCACTTCTATGCTGTACGACCCGGAAGTCATCAACCAGAGTTCGGCGCTGTAGAGTTGCGCGTCGCCGGGAACCGGGCTGGCGATGTCCGGCGGTGGAGCCCCGTTGAGTCCGACGTCCGAGCGCAGCGGGCGCACCGTGACGCGCTCGACGCCGTCCCCGTCCAGAATCCGAACCGTCGCCTGGGCAAGACCCGGGATCACGCCGGGCGTGCGGACAATGACGCGGACGCCGTAAGGACCCGCGGCGCCGTCGAAATAGGCGTTCGAGGTGCCGACGTGCGCCCCCAGCGCAACGGGAAGCGCAAGCAGCAACGCGGCGGCGATGGCCGCCGCGGCGCCTCCGCGGAAACGGGCAGGCACGTTATCTCCGCACGCGCGCCATCCAGTTGCCCCACCAGAGGCCGATGAGGGCGGAGACGCTGGCGAGCGCGGCGGTCCAGCCGAACAGCGGCGCCGTCATCGCGCGGCCCCAGAACTCGTACTGGAACGCGCCGGGCTGGGTGTTGTAGTCCCACTGGTCCGCCGCGAAGAAGGCGTTGCGCGCCGGCTCGGTCAGGAGAAAGTCGGCGAACGGCCATTGCACCACGGCGAGCAGCACCATTGCCGCGATACCGGCCGCCCCTGCGGTGAACGCCTGGCGCCAGCGGCCGGCGGTATCCGGCAGGGTGCGCAGCGCGAGGTCGATGGCGGCGGCGGGCCCGACCAGCAGGATCGGAAAGGGCGGCGGGATCATGTGATCCACCTGGCGCAGGATCGGCGCCAGCATCGGCTGCGCGGGAAACAGCGGAAGTATCCAGACCATCGCCAGCGTTATCCCCATGTAGACGGCGGCCGCCGTCGTCGCCCCCCAGCGCGAGCGCGATCCGCGCGCCACCCCGATCAGGACGAGCGGCACCATCACCGCGCAAATGATGAAGAACTGCGGACTGTGCTGAGTGTTCGGAAACGCAATCCGCTCCATGAAGAGCGTGGCCACCTGCAGCATCAACAGGCCGGCGGTGTAGGCGAACAGCCACGCCAGCCGGCGATCGCCTCCCGCCGGCGCCGCGTTCTGTCGCGCGAGCGCCATGAGCAGCGCGCCGTTCCCGATTGCGAAGATGCCGGCCGCGAGCACGACGTGGGGCGGACTCAGTATCTCGACGTCGAGGCCGTAGGCGTTGTGCCACCAGTCGTCGAACGGCGCCGAGACGATCATCGCCAGCGCGCCCCAGATGCAGACCCACGCACCGAGCGGGCCGTAGAAGCCCCAGAAGCGGACGGCGGCCGCGCGCGCGCCGGCGTCAGGACCGAAGGTCGTGCGAAGCACGTGCCAGCCGCAGGCGAGCCCGGCAAGCGCACCGCCGAGATAGATCGCCAGGTGGGCGGGCGTCCAGAACGAATCCCGGCCGATCGCGCGGTGCCACGAAATATCCCATATGACGCCGACCACGATGCTGGTCGACGCGAGTGCGACGGCCCAGAGGTACCACGGCACGACGGCCGCCGCGGCAGCAGGACGGGAGGCGGCTACCGCACCGGCCGGTATCGCATCGGAGGCCCCGGTCGCCGCGATGCTCATACGAGTGAGTGTACCGCAGGCGCCGCGGGCGACGCGTGGCTACGTGCCGTCGCCGCCCAGCTCTTCCACCAGCGTGACGAGCGACGCGAGATCGTCCCGGCCGAGCCCCCGGCCATGCAGCCCGTTGATGAACTGCATCGTGATCGCGCCCGCCGGGAGGGCGACGCCGAGCGAGTGCGCGAGACCCAGGACGATGTCGAGGTCCTTGTGGTAGAGGCGGCTCTCGATGCCGGCCGCGAAGTCATGCCTCGCCATCCGGTCGCCAAACAGATCGAGCACGCGGCTCGAGGCCATCCCGTCCAGCATCGCCCGGCGCGTCCGCTCCACGTCGAGACCGGCCCGGCGCGCCAGCGCCAGCGCCTCCGCCACGCCCTGGGCAGTCACCAGGAGCAGCAACTGGTGGCATGCCTTGGTGGCCTGCCCCGCCCCGTGATCTCCCATGCGGCGCACCTTGGTTCCCACCGCGGCGAGGAGGGGACGCACGCGCTCGAGCACCTCCGCCTTGCCCCCCACCATGATCGAAAGGGTGGCGTCGCGCGCGCCCTGCGGGCCGCCGGAGACCGGCGCGTCCAGCATGTCGACGCCCCGCTGCGCCAATGCCGCCGCGATCGCACGCGTCGCCGACGGGTCGATCGTGCTCGTGTCGATAACCACGAGACCGGATCGCGCCCCCGCGAGCACGCCGTCCTTGTCCAGCAACACCTGCTTGACGTCGGCCGTACCCGTCAGCATGGTGAAGACGGCCTGGCACCTGGCCGCCAGTTCGGCGGGGGTCGGGGCGCTGGCGGCGCCCCGCTCGATGAGCGGCGCCGCGGTGTCGGGCCGACGGGCCCAGACCGTCACTTCGTGGCGGGCGTGCAACAGGTTGAGCGCCATCGGGCGACCCATGGCGCCCAGACCGATGAAACCCACCCGCATCGGCCGGAGCGTAGCACATCGTCGAGATGCCGTAGAGTTAGGCGCAGGCACCGTTGTACGAAGGAGAATTGCCGTGCGCTACGCCATTTTCGTCGCAATCACGGTCGCGCTGGCGGGAGGATTCGCTTTCGGCTCGATCGCGGCCCAGCAGGACTCCGAGCCGTCGTGCGACCACTGTCCCACGACCTATGTCTCCGCCGAGGAGCTCGCCGAGTACGCCTTCGTCGGCCGCGCCAACGCCGGCCTGTCCGACATGCAGGTCCGTTCCGTCGACGTCGGCAGATCCAATGTCCAGATTGCCGTCGTCCACCGGGGGGCGCTGTCGGAGGAGCGGGGACGGAACGCCAACGTCGCCTCCCACGACCTCGTGACGGAGGTCTACTACATCCTCAGCGGCGGTGGCACGGTCCGGACCGGCGGCGAACTCGTCAACTCCACCCGCCGCCCGGCCGACAATATCGCCGTCATGTACCTCAACGGACCGGGACGGAACTCGGAGGACATCCGGAACGCGGCGGTGAACGTCCTGAAGCAGGGAGATGTTCTGGTGATCCCGGCCGGCACGGGCCACCAGTGGGTCCACATCCCCGACCATGTCAGTTACATGATGGTGCGGGTGGACCCGGACAAGGTGGTGCCCCTCATGGACGCGGCGGCGTCCCGCGCGTTCCTCGACGAGCGGGCGCCCTAGCCGGGATCCGTCGACGCTGACGACTGGACGCCGGAACTCCTGGATCACGGCCGCCCTGGCCGTCGCCGGGTTGCTGGTTCCGATTCCCGCGGCGGGTCAGCCGGCGGACTTCGAGCCGCCCCGGCTATCGAACGGTAATCCTGACCTGAACGGTATCTGGCAGGCGCTGAACGCGGCGGACGGCGCAGCACGGGAACTGCCGGGGCAAGCCATAGGGAAACCGTCATGCAGAAACACTCACCCGCTTCGCGTCGCGTTGCGACCTTGCTGCCGGGCCTCCTGGCCGCCGGGCTCCCCGCGTTCGTCACCACGGGCACGCCGGTGGACGCCCACCACGCCTTCGGCGCAGAGTTCGATCCGAACCGTCCGGTGCTCCTGCGTGGGCCCGTAGTACGGGTGGAGTGAGTCAACCCCCACGCCTGGATCCACATGGAGGTAACCCGGGAGGACGGCACGAAGGAAGTGTGGATGGTCGAGGGCGGCACGCCCAATACGCTGCTGCGACGCGGCCTGCGGCGGGACTACATCCAGCCCGGCACGATCATCGTGGTGGACGGCTACCAGAGCAAGGACAGAACGACTCGCGCCAACGGCCGCGACATCACGTTCGAGGATGGCCGGAAGTTCTTCATGGGGTCGTCCGGCACCGGCGCACCGTACGACGAACCGCAGAACCGGTAGTCCGCTCAGTTCTGGCGCGCCCGTTGCGCCGGGCACGCCGGCCCGGGGCCGCAATGCGCCCGAACGGGTGCGCTAACGGCCGGCCGCCGCCTCCTGCTCCTCGAGCCGCGCACCACCCAGGATGCCGGGCATCGAGTAGTTCCCCTCGTGGCAGGCGTACTCGAAGATCGGGTCCATGGTCGACTCGTGCAGCAGCTCGACCGTCCACGGCTGGGTCCACGTGTCGGCGTCGTTCAGCGTGATCTCGTGCCGCAGGATAGTCGGGCTGATCCGCGTGAAGCGCTCCACGAGGTGGAGCTTCTCCGAGGCCCCGCTGAAGCGCGTCTTCGGCGAGTAGTTCCGCGTTTCGACCACGAGCGTGTCGCCCTCCCAGCGGCCGCGCGAATCCCCGGCCCAGAGCCGAAGGTCGTCGTCGACATGGGGCCGGTCGTCGATCGGGATCAGGCGGCTGAAGTGTCCCATCTCCTGGAAGATCGCGACGTGGGTCGGCGTCTGGAACACCTGGAAGTAACTGTTGTAGCCGGCGCTCATGCGCGGCGCCTGGAAGTGCAGGCAGCGGTCGCCCAGGGTGCGGTCCTCCGGGCCATCCGATGGATGTTCGGCAGCGTAGGCCCGACGTTCCGCCGCCCGCGCCTGAGCCGCATCGGTCAACGGGGGAATGCGTCCGTTGGGCGGATCGACGACGAGCGACGTGCGGTTATCCAGGTGCCGCTCCACCAGCCAGAAGGCGTTGTAGTTCCCCGTGACGACGTCGAAGTCTCGGAACTCGGCGTTGCCGAGGGCCTGCTGAATCAGCCGGTCGCCCAGCAGGTCGCCGGCCTGCTCGGCGTCGCGGAACTGCTGAATCCGCTGGGTCAGCTCGGCCAGCTCCTCGTCGGTCAGCGTCGCCTTGTCGCCCAACTGCTCGGGACGCTCCATCGGCGTCGCGCTGTTGTTCGCCCAGATGCCCGACAGGTCGGGCTGCCCCAGCGCGTTGCGGGGCGCGGTGTAGTCGTCCTGCCCGAACGCCGGCGCCGGCGCCAGCCCCACGACGACTGCGGCAGACACTACCCATACGAACGGATTGCGGCCACGCATGAAGTCCTCCCTGCGCCCTCCATCACACCCGAAAGGCGCCGCCCACCCGCCGTCCCCAGACGGGCGGCTGGCTAACCATAAACCCGGCCATACCGGAGCGCAAGCGCACATCCTGGCACTGTGCTACAGTCAGCGGATATCGTGTTGCTCACGAGGTGAACCCATGAGAATTCGGACCCTTGGTATCGTGTTGCTGGCCAGTGCGGCGCTCCTGCTTATCGCGCCGGTCGCAAGCGCCCAGTCGGGCGGCGACCAGCTCAAGACCCCGGACGGGCATCCCGACATCAGCGGCATCTGGGACTTCCGTACCGTGACGCCGCTCGAGCGGCCCGAGGAGTTCGCGGACAGGGAATTCCTCACCGCGGAGGAAGCGGCGGCCTACGAACAGGAGCGGGTCATCGCCAATAACGCCGACCTCAACCGCGAGGACACGACGACCGACCGCGGCCTGGTGAACGGCACGCGCGAGAGCGCCGATCTGCGGCTCGCGTACAACGATTTCTGGTGGGACCGCGGAACGACGGCGGTCGAGACGCGGCGGACGTCGCTCGTGGTCGATCCGCCGAACGGGCGGCTCCCGGCGCTGACCGAGGCGGCCGAGCAGCGTCGCGCCGAGCGGTTCCGGATCAGCCAGCGGCCGTCCGAGGGGCCGGAAGACCGATCGCTCGCCGAGCGCTGCATCACCGGTTTCAACTCCGGCCCGCCGATGCTGCCCGCCGCCTACAACATGAACGTCCAGATCTTCCAGACGAAGGACCATGTCGTCCTGCTGAACGAGATGGTGCACAACGCGCGGATCATTCCGCTCGACGGCTCGACCCACGACGTGCCGATGTGGACCGGCGTCTCGACCGGCCGCTGGGAGGGAGACACCCTCGTAGTGGAAACGAAGAACTTCCTCCGCGAGACCAGCTTCCGGGATTCGAGCAAGAACCTCATGCTGACCGAGCGGTTCGAGCGGCGTGACGCGGACACGCTGATCTACAGCTTCACGGTCGAGGATCCGTCCACCTGGACGGCGCCCTGGTCGGTGGAGCTGCCGATGCGGCAGAGCGACATGCCGATCTTCGAGTACGCCTGCCACGAGGGCAACTACGGCATGGAGGGCACGCTGAGCGGCGCGCGCGCCGTCGAAAACCGGTAGCCCGCGCTACTCCTGCGCCGGCAACGCCAGGGCGGCGAGGGATCCGGGAACGCGATCCGGACCGCCCGCAACGGGGATGACGATGTACTGCCGTCCCTCGTGCACGTAGGTCATGGGGATGCTGGTAGCTGGCGCCGGAATCCCGACTGTCCCGATTCGGTCGCCGTTGCGCTTGTCGACCGCGTAGAGCACCGCCCGGCCGCCACGCCCCTCGCTGTACATCAGAAGCGAGCGCGTGACGAGGGTGAGCGACTGGCCGGGCACGCCGGTGTTCGGCAGGTCGACTCCGGCCAGTGCCGGGTGGTTGCGGATCCGATCCGGCGTGTCGCCGTTCGGAATCGTCCAGAGGGTCTCCCCGGTGTTCATGTCGATGGCCGTGATCCGGCCATAGGGCGGCTTGAACAGCGGCAGCCCCTGTGGCCCCTGCACCATGCCGTTGTCCGTGGCGTACGTGGCAATGGTCCGGCCGATTGGATTCGGATCGTTGGCGTCCGCCGTGTCCCCCGGCGTCAGGATCGGCGCCGCACAGAGGGTCATCGACGACGCGTAGAGAATGCCGGTCTCCGGATCGGCTGACGTACCGCCGGTGATGTTGGTGCCGCCGCCCGGACCGGGGCAATGGAGCGCGCCGCGCTTGCCCAGGTCGTTGCCCGGATGCAGCGGCGGCGTGAACATCGACCCGTACAGATACCGGTCCAGGATCTCCAGCGCCTGCTGCCGCAGCTCCGGCGTGAAGTCGATCAGGTCGTCCTCGGAAACTTCCTGCAAATCGTACGCGGGCGGTCTCGTCGGGAACGGCTGGGTCGGCGAGTACCACTCGCCCGGCACATGCCCCCGCGGCACCGGGCGTTCCTCGATGGGCCAGATGGGCTCGCCGGTCTGGCGATTGAAGGTGTAAGCGAAGGCCTGTTTCGTCGTCTGCACCAGGATCGGCGTCCGCTGACCGTCAATGTTCACATCGAGCAGGGTCGGCGCGGTCGGGTTGTCGCGATTCCAGATGTCGTGATGGACCATCTGGAAGTGCCACTGCCGCTCGCCCGTCCGGACATCGAGGGCCAGGACGCTGGTCGCGAAGAGGTTGTCGCCCGGATGAAAACCGCCCCAGTAGTCGTTGGTCGGCGGATCGGTCGCGACGTAGACCAGTCCGAGTTCCGAATCGGCGGAGAGGGGCGCCCAGGCCGAGACGTTGCCAGTCCACTGCCAGGCGTCGTTCTCCCACGTGTCGAAGCCGAATTCGCTCTCCGATTGCGGGATGACATTGAACTTCCAGAGGTGCGCGCCGGTCGCTGCGTCGTACGCCAGCACGTGTCCCGGCACGTTCTCCTGACGCGTCTGCCGGTAGCCCTGTTCGTGCGAGTTCCCCACCACGACCACGCCGTTCACGACGATCGGCGGCGACGAGTTCGTGATGTAGCCCACGTCGGACGGCAGGCCGTTCGTCGGGTGGTATTCGTAGCCGAAGTCGGCGAGCAGATCGACCGTCCCGTTGTCGCCGAAGGAAGGGATCAGCTTGCCGGTATCCGGATCCAGCGCGTGCAGAAAAAAGCCCGGGGTGACGACGTAGATGCGGCCCTCACCGTCCACCACGTCGTAGGCGACGCCCTTTCCGTAGTTCTTGCGCATCGAATCCGCCCAGCGCTTCGTCGGCGGCTCGCGGAAAGTCCAGAGCGTCTCCCCGGTCGCCGGGTCCATCGCGATCACCTGGCGGCGGTAACCCGCGACCGTGAAGAGCTTGCCCTCGGCATAGATCGGCGTCGAACGCATGACGTTGTCGACCTGCGGACCGTAGTTGTCGCTTCGCCACAGCCACGCCACTTCAAGTTCCTCGAAGTTGTCCACGTCGATCTGATCGAATGGGGCGTAGCGGGTACTCCGCTCGCTGCCGCCCCAGTGCGTCCAGCCGCCGTCGTTCTGCGCCGAAACACTGACGGCGCCCGCGGCCAGCCCCAGCATGCCCAGTCCCGCCACAACCCTTCCCGTCAGGCGTCCGCGTGTCATTGACGTCAACCTCCAGATCGTCACAATCTCTCTTTCGTCCGCGAGCCTCGCTATTATCGTCCATCCACCGGACCGGAACCGGAAGACCCGTGGAGGGACCCATGCGTATCGCCATTCCGATCGTCGCCTTGCTCGTCGTCGCCGCCGGCGCCGCCCCGACGCCCGCCCAGGCGCAGTCCTGGTCGCTCCCCTCGGAAGCGGAGCGCTGTCCGTCCAGGTGGGGTGCGGACGACACGCGCGGCGCCGTCAACCACATGGGCCCGGAGTCCGTTCTGCGCGCGGCCCGGCTGATCCAGGAGGGCCGCGTGATCGAACTCGGCCACGTGCTGCACAGTGGGATACCGCTTGGCGCCCGCCACTTCGATCTCTACATGAAGCCGTCGACGATGAACCCGCAGAGCAACCAGCGCGGATCGAACGAGGAGCTGGTGGTAGCCGAAATGGGCCAGGTCGGCACGCAGTTCGATGCCTTTCCGCATCAGACGATCGGCGACAGCCTCTACAACTGCGTCGACATGAACGAGGTGCTGACCCGGACCGGCTTCACGCGGCTCGGCGTCGAAGGCGTGGGCACCCTGATGACGCGCGGCGTCCTGATCGACGTGGCCGCCCTCAAGGGCGTCGACATGTTGCCGGATACCTACGAGATCACCGTCGACGACCTGCAGCAGGCGCTCGACCGCCAGGGCGTCTCCCTCGAACCGGGTGACGCGGTGCTGATTCACACCGGCTGGGGCGTGCTGTGGGAAACCGATGGCGAGCGCTTCATGGCGAGCAACCCCGGGATTGGCATCGCCGCGGCGGAATGGCTGATCGAGCACGACCCGATGCTCTTCGGCGCCGACAACCAGCCGGTCGAGGTCTCTCCCAACCCCGATCCGAACCTGTCACTCCCGATCCATCAACTGGCCCTCGTCGTCCATGGAATCCACCTGGTCGAGCGCATGAAGCTGAACGAGCTGGCCGCCGCCGGCGTCTACGAGTTCGCCTTCGTCGTCCAGCCCCTCAAGCTGCAGGGCGCCACCGGATCGACCGTCGTGCCCGTCGCCATCTACTGACCGGAGACGGCCTGCCAGCGTCTAGCGGCTAGCGGCACTCCCGCGACAGCACCTCCGATTCGATCACGACGCCACAAACGTGGCTCGTGTACTCGAACGGATCGCCGTCGTAGAGCACGAGGTCGGCGTCCTTGCCCACCTCGATGGACCCGACGCGGTCATCGATTCCGAGGATGCGGGCCGCGCCCAGGGTGACCGCTTCGAGCGCCCGTTCACGGCCCAGGCCGTTGGCGGCGGCGATGGCCGCTTCCCAGAGCAGCACGCGCGTCTTCGGCACGTAGTCCTCGAAACCGGTCTGGATCGCGAAGGGAATGCCGGCCTCGGCAAGCCTGCTTGCCGTCTCGAACGACCCGTTGCGGACGCGGCTCATGGGAGGGTGGATCAGAACCGGCACGTCCGCCGCGCGAATCTCGTCCAGCAGCAGGTACGACTCGGCGGCCCCGTCCAGAACCAGATCGAAGCCGAACTCGCGCTGCAGCCGGAGGGCGGTCGCAATCTCGGTGGCGGTGTTGGCGGTGACAAGCAGCGCAAGCTCTCCCTCGAGCACGCCAACCAGGGCCTCCCTGGCGAGGTCGGGGGCCGGCGGCGGCGGGGCATCGGGGCCGCCCGCCGCCGCCCGGCGCACCTGTTGCTGATAGGCCTGGGCGCCGATGAGGGCGCCGCGCAGCATCGCCACCCCCTTGGCCGACGTGCCCGGCGAATCGAAGTTCGCGGACACCGCGTTTCCCAGGGTCGCCGCCAGCATGCGCACCGGGGCTACGACCGCCTCTTCCGTGTTGCGGCCGCGGGTCTTGACAATCATCGTCTGGCCGCTGATCAGGGCGCCAGGTCCATGACCGGTGTGGAGAGTGGTCACTCCGTAGGACCGTACCCACTCGACCAACGTGTCAGCCGCGTCATAGGCATCGATGGCGCGCAACTCGGGCTGGATGGGCGATGTCCGGTCCAGTTGATCCTGATCGCGAACCTGCCCGACGTTGCTGTTCAGGGGGCCCGCGAGACCGACGACGGAATGCGGATCCACGAGTCCGGGCGTAACGACGGCCGCTTCGAGCACTTCGACCCCGGAGGGAATGTCGGCGTCGGCCGCAGGACCTATCCAGGCGATGGCGCCATCGGCGCCGGCGATTACGACGGCGTTCTCGAGTACCGGCCCGGACACCGTGTGCAGCGTCTCCGCCCGGACCGCAACCTGTCCGGCCGCCGGCGGCGGGGCCGCGCCTGCCAGGACCATCGCCGCGACCAGGGCCGGAGCCGGCAGCGGCGCCCGTGCCCGCGCCCTCCGCCCGCGGCTCACCGCCCATCTCCCGCCAACAGACGCCGAAGCGCTTCCTCTTCCTCCGCCGTCATGCGGTACACGTCGTGCCCGCCGACCGCGTATCGGCGATGCTCCGGGTTGGACCGGTCGAAGATGATTCTGCCCTCGACCCAGGTCTGCTCGACGGTCGTATACACGCTCAACGGATCGCCCGACAGCACTACGAAGTCGGCGTCCTTGCCCGCTTCGAGCGAGCCCACGCGATCCTCCAGGCCGAGCATCCGCGCCGGCGCCAGCGTCAGTGCCTCCAGCGCCCCGGCCCGGGACATGCCGTTGCGCACCGCGATCGCCGCGCCGCGCAGCAGCAGGCGCGAGTCGGTGATGAAGTCGTCCGTATTGAACGCCACGTCAACGCCGGCACGCTCCAAAATGGCGCCGATTTCCATCGACCAGTCGAGTGTCTCCTCCTTGCCGCCCGGCGAGTCGATGAACGTAATGGACACGGGAACGCCGGCTTCGGCGATCTCCTCCGCCAGCTTCCACGACTCCGTGCCGTGCTGAATGACCACGCGGAAACCGAATTCCTCGCGCAGCCGCAGCACCGTCGCGATGTCGTTGTGGCGGTGGGTATGGTGCTGCACGATGCGCTCGCCGGAAAGCACCTCGGCCAGCGCTTCCATGCGCAGATCGCGCGAATCTGGCTGGTCGCGATCCGTCCCCGCGCCCTCCCGTTCCAGGTAGGCGACCGCCTCGTGGTAGAGGCCGCGCACCAGCGCCGCGGATCGGGCCCGCGTCTCCGGAAACGGCGGTCCGCTCATCGAGTTCGTGCCGTTCGCCATCTTCATGCCGCCGCAGACGTCGATGAGCGGATCGTCGCAGAACAGCCAGTCCTCCACGGTGCGCCCGCCGTCCCGCAGCTTGAGATAGACCGTCTGACCCGACATCAGGTGACCCGAGCCGGACATCACGTTCACCGTCGTGATGCCGCCAGCGCGCGCGCGCCAGAAGCTGTCGGAAGCGATGTCTATGGAGTCCAGCGCCCTCACGTCGGGGTGCAACGGCGATGAACGGTCGCCGCCCGACGCCGAGCCCACGTGAGAATGGCTGTCGACGATCCCGGGCATCAGCACCCGGCCCGAGAGATCGCGCTCAACCGCCCCGGGCGGCGAGACGACCTCCGGGCCGCCGACCTCGACGATGGTTCCGCCTCGAACCACCACGACGCCGGCCTCGATCGGCGGTCCCGCAATCGGGAGGAGGTTCGCCCCGCGGAAGACCTGAACGTCGTCCTGCGCCGCCGCAGGCGGGCCGGGCGCCCACGCGGCCAGGACCAGCACGAGCGCGAGGGTGTCCGGACGCTGCCGCATGACCACTCGCGGGCTAGTGCCCGCCCGCATCCTCCCGGGCCTCGAGCGCGCGGGCGCCCCCGAGCATGACGGGCATCGAGTGGTGTCCCTCGTGGCAGGCGTACTCCCACTTCTCGCCGTCGAGCCGGGTCATCGGAACCTCGAACGTCCAGGGCTCGGTCCAGGTTTCCGGGTCGTCGATCGTCGCCCGGTAGATCAGCGTCTCGGCGTCGACGCGCGTCAGCCGCTCGGTCAGGCGCATCGCGCCGCTGGTCGTCTGCCACTGCCGGCGCGGATCGAAGTTGGTCGTCTCGATGACGAGGGTGTCGCCGTCCCAGTGGCCGCGCGACTCGCCCGACCACTGCTGCAGGTTGTGGACGGGCCGGCCGTCGAGCGGAACGATGCGCGCCGTGTTCACCATCTCGGTCACGAGGGCCACGGTGTCCGGCGTATGGAACACCTGCACGTTGTTGTTGTAGGCGCTTGGCGTCATCGGCGGACCGGCATTGAAGCCCAGCAGGCAGCGGTCGTAGGTGCTGAAGTCCAGCCACGAGTCGGCCGGCTGATCGCGCCGGTGCTCGCCCCACGCCTCGGCGCGCGCCTGCCCTTCCTGCGTCCGTCGCGGATAGCGTCCGTTCGGCGGATCGACGATCAGCGACGTTCGTCCCGTCACCGCCGCCTTCAGGCCTTGATCGAGCCACGTATGGTTGTAAGAGCCGTTACCGCCGTCGGGCCGCTGGTCGACGTTCTGGCCCGCCACGGTTCGCTGCGCCGGCAGGCTCAGGAAGTCGTTCAGCCGGTCGAGCGCCTGCTGCTCCAGGTCGGCGATTTCCTCCTCGGTCAGGAACTCCCGGTCGCCCAGATCGCCCGGGCGCTGCATCGGCGTGATGCTGCGGAAGTCCCAGACGCCGGTCAGGTCCGGCTTCCCCCAGGGCGTACGGGGCGGGCCGTCCTGTGCGACGGCGGGAGAAACGGCCAACGCCAGGGCGATGGCGATACCGAGCGCCGTACGTTGATGGATCGTCATGCGCTTTGCCTCGCCCTCCGACGTCACTCGGCGAGCGGATGCGGGCGAAGCTGGAAATGGATAATCGAGCTCCGCATGCCCTTCCCTCCCTCGATGTGCCAGTTCAGGTTCGAACCGTAGTTGGCCCACAGGCCGCGGCCCTTCCAGCCGGCGTCGGGATCATCGATGCGCCCGTCGAGACCGCGCGAATAGAAGCCGAGCGGATAGGGCACGCGCAACACCACCCACTCGCCCGTCTCCGGCAACAGCGCCAGTATCGAGTCCGAGCCCGAGCCGGACGTCATCGGCACGTTCGCCCCGAGCCCGAGGGTGTCGAACTGATCGACCCAGTTGTAGTAGTGGTAATCGGCGCTCCCCGGGTCGTTCACGCCCTTCATCTGCGGCCCCGGCGAGGGGTACAGCGTCCACCCCTCCGCGCAGTGCTGCCCGGTTGCCTCCGGGCCGTTCAGCACGGCGCACTTGCTCCGGTCGAAGCTGGCCATGTGCCCGCTGCCCGAGAGGGCGGTCCAGACGAGGCCGTTGCGGTCGACGTCGACGCCGCGCGGTCCATGGCCGGTCCGGTCCGGATCGAGGGCCGGGTTCTCTATCGACGGCGGTTCGTACACCTCGGCGATGCAGGTCTCCGGCGGGTTGTCCCCCCGGTCGAGACGGACCAGCCGTCCCGGGAACGGACCGGTGCGCGCGATCCAGACGGAGTCGTCAACCGGGCTGGGAATGATCCCGTACGCGAAGCCGCGAATCCGCGTGTCGCGTGACGGATCGACGGGGTCGTCGGGCTCGTTCCAGGGCCGCGTGATCCGGCCGTCGCCGTTCGTATCCAGCACCGTCGGGCACCAGCCTTGCGACGCCCGCTCGTCCCCCGTCTCGTCGTACCGTTTCGTGTCGAGCCAACCCACCACGTTCGAGTCGCCACTCAACCAGAGCGTCTCCTGCTCGTCCTCGCCGAACTGCAGGTGGTGCGTGCCGTAGCAGGTGTCGATCAGGGTGAACGACTCGGACGACGGGTCGTAGTACGAAATCTGCCGCCCGCTTCGCTCGACCGGGAAGTACTGCGCCGACGGGTGCATCGAACCTGCCTTGCACCATTCGGGATTGTCGCGGCGGCGCACCGTCGACGTGATCCAGACGCGCCCTTCACCGTCCATCATCGGGTTGTGCGGGTTGGCGGGCGCGTCGAAGATGATCTCGTCTCCCCAGCTCGGCGACGGCACGAAACCAGCCTCGGTCGGAAAGAACGACGGCACCATCCCGTCGGGCTCGCGCAGCGGAATCTTCAGCTCCATCGACTGGTGACGGGCCGGGTCGGTGATGACCAGCGTGTCGTGGGTGATGGAGACGCCATACAGCACGCCATTGCCGTTCACGGTGGGATCGCGCTTGTCGGTTGTGATCTCGTCGTGGATGTAGGACGTTTCGCCACCCCATTCCCACATCGTCAGCACGACGTTCCGCTCGACCCCCTGCGGGCGCGGCGGGGCGGGAGGCACCTCGCCGGCCGCGATGCGATCGCTCCAGTCGGCATACATCTCCAGGCCCCGCTCGCGGCCGAAGCGGTTCAGGACGCCGCTCATCTGCCGCCCGCGCTGGCCGAACAGGAGCCGGTGATCCCAGGCCTCCACGGTCGAATCGAATCCCGTCATATGACTCGTGTCGAACGTGAACCGGTTGCCCATCTGGTGGCAGAGCTGGCAACCCTGCTTCGTCAGATCGACCCACGCCGCCTGGGTCCGCAGGTTCTCCGAGATCCCGTTCCCCTCCGGGCCGGTTCCCGGGAACTCGCCGGGCGCTGGCGGCTCGAGCAGCGAGTACCAGTAGTTGGCGGGATATACGCGCGCGGCTTCCGCCGGTGTGCCGGCAGGTGTCACTTCGAGCTCGACCGTGTCACCGGGCGCCGCATCCACCGGTTCCGAGTCGACCAAGCCGTAGCCACGCACCCAGACGCTGTACGTAGCGGCCGGCAGATCCGGCACCAGGAACTGTCCGGCGTCGTCCGTGACGACGATCTTCCTGAACCTCGTGTCGAGATCGTCGGTCTCCGCGATCACCCAGACTCCTCCCTCCGGGCCCGCCGCACTTCGGACGACACCGCGCAGATCCTCCCCGGCGCCCGCCGGTTCCGGTTGCTGCACCGCTCCCGGTGACGCCGTGGAGACCACGGCGGCCGCGACGGCCGCTCCGATCCCGTGGACAATGAACCGTCTCACCTCGGCCGTCTGCGCCATGGTTCCTCCTTCGAGCGTGGCTCGGCTGTCTTCCGACGCCATTCTGCTACGACTGCGGCGCGCGATCCAAGCTTGCCGCCGCCCTGTTGCCGGACGGGGCGATCTCCGTAGAATAGGCAACGTGGTCACTGGCGCGGAGCCACCGGCTTCTTCAGCCGGCGTGACCGGTACCGGAACGGATGAGAAAGCCATGAATCATCACAGGGATCAGAACGATCAGATGCGCGTGCGGGTCGCGGTTGCGGTCACGGCGGCCATCATGACGGTGGGTGCCTCCGGCGCGGGGGCGCAGGACTGGCCGCAGTGGCGCGGTCCGGACCGCGACGGCGTAGCGGGCGGGTTTGAGGCGCCGTCGGACTGGCCGGCTGCACTCAACCGCCAGTGGTCCGTCGAGGTGGGGCTCGGCTACGCCACGCCGGTCCTGGTCGGCGACCGGATCTATCAGTTCAGCCGTCAGGCGGGCGACGAAGTGATGATGGCGCTCGACGCGGGCACCGGCGAGACGATTTGGCGTACCGCCTACCCGGCGCCGTTCGATATGAGCCCGGCGACCAGACCCCACGGCCCGGGTCCGAAGTCGACGCCGACGTATGCCGACGGCCGCCTGTTTGCGCACGGGATGACCGGCGCGGTTACCGCGTTCGACGCCTCCGACGGCCGACAGTTGTGGCAGGTGCCGGGTACCGGCGTCACGCCTCTCTATCACACGGCCATGTCGCCCCTGGTCGTCGACGATCTCGTGATCATCCATATGGGAGGTCATGACGACGGCGCGCTTACCGCGCTCGACGCCGCCACGGGCAATGTCCGCTGGGCGTGGGACGGCGACGGGCCCGCCTACGGCTCGCCCATGCTGTTCGAGCTGGGCGGCGTACGGCAGGTGGTCGTGTTCACGCAGTCGCAATTCGTCGGCGTCGCGCTCGAAACCGGCGCCCTGCTCTGGAGCCGGCCGTTCACGACACCGTCGGACACGACATCGCAGACGCCTATCCTCTACGACGGCATGGTCATTCAGGCGGGTCGGGACAACGGCGTCACCGCGTTCCGGGTTACGCAAGACGGGGGCTCGTGGGCGACCGAGGAGGTCTGGCGCGCCAACGAGGTGTCGCTGCACATGGCCAACGCGGTCGTGGACGGCGACGTGCTGATCGGCCTGTCGCACCTCAACAGCGGCCAGTACTTCGGCCTCGATCTCGATACCGGCGAGGTTCTCTGGACGAGCACTCCGCGCCAGGCGAGCCACGCCTCGATCACGCGTGCCGGTAGCGCCACCCTCTCGCTCGAGGACGATGCCGAGCTGGTGGTCATCGCGCGGGACCGCGAGCAGTTCAATCCGGTTCAACGGTATGAGGTGGCCGACAGCGAGACCTGGACGGCGCCGACGCTGTCGGGCGACCGGTTGTTCGTGAAGGATGTACTGACGCTCACGCTCTGGACACTCGATTGATCGCGACCGATCGACGGCCACGCAGCCGGGAGGACTCCGATGACCATGACACCGCGTACGCGCTCCGGACTCCGAGGCGCACTCGCGCTGCTCACCGCCGCGACCATCGGCTGGATCGCCGTCGGCGACGCGCCGGACGTTGCCGCGGCGCAGACCAACTTCGTCGGCGGCGCGCCGAGCCGCCCCGACTCTTCCGACATCCGGGCCGTGCGGCTCCGTTTCGAGGCGGGAGTCCGCTCGAACTGGCACAGCCACTCCAACTGGCAGATCCTGATGGCCGAAGATGGCCGGGGACGCACGCAGGTCCGCGGCGAAGCGATGCAGGAACTGACTCCGGGCAACCCCGTCTACGCGGGACCCGATGTAGTACACTGGCACGGGGCTGCGCCTGACTCGTACCTGGTGCAACTGACGTTCGTCAGCGGCGAGACGACCTGGGAGGAGCCGGTCAGCGAGGAGGACTACCTTGGTCAATAGACTGTCTAGGACCACCCTTGCCGCCATCGCGGGTGCGGTGGCGCTGTCGGCCAGCGGATTCGCAACCGGAGCCGCCGAACAGGACGACGCCGCGCCGTCCGTGTGGGACGGCGTCTACTCCGCCGAGCAGGCCCAGCATGGCGCGGTGCTCTACCGGGAGAGTTGCGCCCGCTGTCACGGCGAGGATCTCTCCGGCTCCAACGCGAGTCCCCTGGTGGGCGACGCGTTCATTCTCGACTGGGGCGGCATGAAGCTGGAGAGCGTGTTGACGCGCGTCCGCACCATGCCACCCGGCAGCGCCGGCGCCCTTGGCGACGACAACTACCTCGCCATTACGGCCTTCATCCTTGAAAGGAATGCGTTTCCGGCGGGCGCCGAGGCGCTGACGGCGGCGCACGCGGCCGACGTCGATGTGTACGGCGCCGACGGACCGGACGCGGTCCCGAACTTCGCGCTGGTTCAGGTCGTGGGTTGTCTGAACCGCGACCCGGACGATCAGAACTGGGTCCTCACCGATGCCAGCGAACCAGTCCGCACGCGTGATCCGGAGGCCTCCGAGGACGAGCTGCTGACCATCACGAAATCCATACCGCTCAGCGACAACAGGTATGAGTTGATGTACGTCTTCCCCGACCCCGCCGCCTACCAGGGCCACCGGGTCGAGACCAAGGGATTCCTGATTCGCCGTGGAGACATGGGGATGCTCGACGCCATCAACGTGACCGTGGTCGCGAGCCTGGACGAGGGCTGCCAGCCGAAGGCCGATTGAGACTCACCACCGGGGCTCACCGCGCCGCGCGTCGCTCGTCCGCCAGCGTGATTCCTGCGCCGGTGGCCACGCCCTGGGCCGCACTCCTCACCGTCGCCGGGCTCGGGGCCTCGTTCGCCTGTGGGGCTCCGTCCGGTCCTGCCGGATCCGAGGGATCGTCCCGACCCGACCTCACGGCGGTACCCAGCGCGCAGCGGCAGCTCGCCGGCGCCTGGTCGCTCGAACGCATCGAGCACCACGACGCCGGAGGCGAACCCTTGCCGGCCCCGCTCGAAGACCGCATCGGATTCCTGATCTACGACGCAATGGGGTACGTAGCTTTGACCGTTGCGGGGCCCGAGGAGGCGCCGGCATCGCCGGAGGGTTCCGCGGGCGACGAGGCGCGCGCGCCGCCAGTGGGCTACGTGTCGTACTTCGGCCGGTTCACGGTGATCGAAGCCGAAGGCGTCGTCATCCACGGCGTGGCCGGCAGCCTTCCTCCGGACGGCGCGGCAGCGGAGTACCGGCATCCCTACACGCTGGCCGAAGACCGCCTGACCCTCCAGTGGACTCCAGCACCGGACGGATCCACGGCGGTGCTGACCTGGGCCCGGCAACCTGACCTGCCTTCATCGGAACTGGGCGACGCGCACCGGCAACTGTTCGGTGCGTACCGCATCGAGTCCGTCGCCCGGCACACCACCGACGCCTACGAAGTAGAGGTCGATCAGTACGACGACGGCTACCTGTTCTATGCGCCATCCGGGCACATGTCAGTCCACCTGCTGGCGCCGGACCGCGCACCGTACCCCGGCGAGCCCCAGGCGGACAACGAAATGCTCCTCCGGACTGCACACTACTTCGGCCCGTTTTCCCTGAACGAGGTAGCCGGGTGCATTACCTGTCCGGGCCCGCGTGACCAGGGTTACCTGATTCATCACCCGGAGGCGAACGAGGAAGCCGGCGGGAACCGAACCGAAGTGCGGCGCTACTACGAACTGACCGACTCGCACCTCATGCTCCGGCCGCCCGTGCACAGGGATGAGGAGGGCCGGGAAGTGATTACGGTCTTTCGCTGGGCGCGGCTGCTGCTTCCGTGAGCGCCGCCCGGCCGGTCCCGGTGAACGTCTACTCGTCGGCCGGTTCGACGCCGGCGGCCCGCATGACGGCGCGGATGGCGTCGGCAGTCACGGGACTGCTCTGGATGTTCATGCCGATGTGGACGCCGAGCACGATATCGAGCGGAGTCCACCCCTTGGAGTTCGGCTGATTCCAGATGCCGATGTCGGCGCCCTTCTCCGCGAGGAACTCGAACACTCTGGGGAGGTGCTTGTAGGCAGCGCCGTGCATGACGGTCTCGCCGTTGTCGTCGACATCATTCAGCCTGCCGCCCGACTGCAGGGCTACCTGCACTGCTTCCAGCACCTCCGGCTCGGTGCCCGGATCCTCGCCCGGCGCCGACGTGCCGATGCCGGCCGCCACCATGATCGGCGTCGTGTTGTCCTCGTTCGGGAGGAGCGGATCGGCGCCCAGGTCCACCAGCAGCCGCATCAGGTCGGCGTCAGCCGTGCGCGCAGCAAGCAGGAACGGCGTCCCCCCGATGAAGTTGAGGCGTGTGATGCCAGCCGGGGGACGGGTACTTATCCGCGCGTTCACGTCGGCGCCCGACACGACCAGCTTCCGTACGAACTCCAGGCTGGTCATGCTGCCGGAGCCTTTCGGCGCGGGGTTGTTGCTGCCGGCGATGCCGGCCTTGCGGACCCACGACACCTGGTGCAGCGCGGTCCAGCCGCGCGGCGCCGCATTGACGTCGGCGCCCCGATCAATCAGCAGGGCAGCCAGCTCGTAGTGCGCGTTGGCGGCCGCCAACAGGAAGGCGTTCAGGCCCGTGGCGGCGCGTTCGGCGCTCGTGCCGCCACGGCGCACTTCCTCGCGGACCGGTAGCGACTCTTCCACGTCGACGCCCGCTTCGAGGAGCGTCTGCACCACATCGATATGGCCCTGCCGGACGGCGAACAGCAGCGGCGTCCAACCGCGCAGCGACCTCGCGCGCGGATCGGCGCCGTGCGAGAGCATTGCCGGGATCAAGTACGCGTGCCCTTCGGCCGCGGCCCACATGAGCGCCGTCTGCCCCCGCCACGTCTCGGCCGCGTTGACGTCGGCGCCGCGCTCGAGCAACAGATCCACCAACTCGAGCGATCCCGTACGAGCTGCCGTCATCAGCGCGGTCTCGCCCTCGGTCGCCACCGTGTTCGGGTCCGCCCCGGCGTCCAGCAGTTGCGCGGCGATTGCGGCGCTGCCATTGGTGCAGGCGAGCGAGATGGGGCGAACTCCGTAGCGGTTCGCCGCCGTCGGATCGGCGCCCGCGGCAAGCAGCAGGTCGACAATCGCACGGTCATTGGCGTGCGCCGCCCAATGGAGCGGCGTCGTGCCGTCCGGTTCCGGAGCGGTGACGTCGGCGCCCCGGGCGAGCGCGGCGCGCACGCCTTCGACATCCGTCGCCTTGATCGCGTTGATGAGGCCGGCGTCCGCCTCGGCCGCGTCCGCCGCAGGTGGCAACGCGGCCAGGGACGCAGCCGCCAGCAGCACCGTGAATGACCGGCGAATCCTGTTATCCATCGCTGATTCAGAGCGAGAGCGGCTCCACTACTACTTCGCCGGCATGGCCTGTGCTGTCGGCGAACCGCTCCAGCCGCACGCCGACATCGTCGAGCAGCGTAAGGTGCAGGTTCGCCAGCGGCGTCAGCCCGTCGTACTTCACGTGACGCCCACCCGCGATTCTCGATCCGGCGCCGCGCGCCACGATGATCGGCAGGTTGCGGTGATCATGCACGTCGGGATTGCCGAGGCCGCTCCCCAGCAGGTACGTCGTGTGATCGAGCAGCGTCCCGTCGCCATCCTCGGTCGACTTGAGCTGCTCCACGAAGTAGGCGAAGAGCGAAACGTGGTACTGGTTGATCTTCGCCAGCTTCGCCAGGTTTTCCGGATCGTTGACGTGATGCGAGATCGGGTGGTGCGGCTCCGGCACGCCGATCTGCGGGTATGTCCGCGTGCTTGCCTCGCGCGCCATCTGAAAGGTAATGACGCGCGTGAGGTCGGCGCGCAGCGCCAGCACCTGGAGATCGAACATCAGCCGGACGTGTTCCTCCCAGTCGTCGGGAACGCTCGTAGGCCGGGTCAGGTCCGTCAGCGGTGACTCCTGGGCCGATTGTTCCGCCCGCTGAATGCGGCGTTCCACTTCGCGGACCGTGTCGAGGTACTCGTCGACCCGGCGCCGGTCGCCGCCACCGAGCTGTTGCTGCAGGCGCGCCATGTCGTCGAGCACCCAGTCCAGGATGCTGCGGTTCTGCCGCAACTGGGCCTGCCGCTGCTCCGGCGTGCCGCCGTCTCCGAACAGCCTCTCGAAAACGATGCGCGGGTCTGCTTCCGTCGGATTCGGTGCGGTGGGCGAAGCCCACGACAGGCTGTTCATGTAGACGCAGGCGTAACCGTTGTCGCAATTGCCCACCTGCGCGATCAGGTCGGTGCCGACCTCGAGCGACGGCAGGGGCGTGTCGCCACCGATCTCGGCCGCCGCAATCTGATCGATTGACGTGCTGTTGACGTAGTCGCTCCCCTCGGTCCGCTTTGGTTTCACGCACGTGAGGAACGAAGAGTTCGCCGCGGCATGGTTGCCGGTGGTGTGCGCCTCGCTGATTTCGAGGTTCGTGACGACCGTGATGTCGCCCATATGCGGCGCGAGGGGCGAGAGCGACCCCGACAGCGCCGTCAGGCGACCCACCTCGGGTGGCGTCCAGGGCGCCGGATTCATGCCCATCGGGATATAGACGACACCGAAACGGCGGGGGGCGGCGGCAGCGGTTCGCGACAGCGCCGAGGCGGCCGGCGTCATCGCGTCGAGCAGCGGCAGGGCGAGGGTGGCGCCGACGCCGCGCAGGAACGTCCGGCGGGGCAACGCCCTCTTCGTGATGATCATGACTGGGCTCTCCTCAACTGGAACGGCGTGCTCTCGACAATACCGAGAATCAGGGAGGTCAGGCGGTAGTCATCCGGCTCCGCCGAGCGGAGGATGGCCCGGACGGCAGGCGCGTCGGCGTGGCCGAGGGCACGGCCGAGGGCATACGTCAGGAGTTTCTCCACCGCAACGCCGGCAAAGACGTCGGGACGTTCGAGCAGCGCGGCGCGGAGGCCGGCAACGCCATCGAAGTCCTCGCCGCCCGGGAGGCTGCCGGTGGCGTCGATAGACATACCTCCCTCGGCGTCGCGCCACCGGCCGATGGCGTCGAAGTTCTCCATGGACAGCCCGGCCGGGTCCATGATCCGGTGGCAGGCGGCGCACTGCGGGTTCTGGCGGTGGGCCGCCATCTTCTCGCGCATCGAGACAACACGCGTGTTCGAGCGCGTTTCATCGAGCGGCGGCACGTTCGGCGGCGGGGGCGGGGGTGGCGTGCCCAGTAGCGTCTCGAGAATCCACTTCCCGCGCAGCACCGGAGACGTTCGCGTGGCGTAGGACGTGACGGTCAGGATGCTCCCATGCCCGAGCAACCCGATGCGTGGGCTCCCGGAGGGCAGGTCGACGCGTCGGAAGTGGTCTCCGTAGACACCGGGCAGGCCGTAGTGACGCGCCACCCGCTCGTTGACGAAGGTGTAGTCGGCGCGCAGCAGGTCGACAACGCTGCGATCCTCCTCGAGGATGCTCTGGAACAGCAGTTCGGTCTCGCGCCGAAAGCCCTGGCGCAGGTTGTCGTCGAAGTCGGCGAACAGCCGCGCGTCGGGCCGGGCCGCATCCAGGTTCCGAAGGTGCAGCCATTGTCCCGCGAAGTTCGTGGTAAGGGTCCTGGCGCGCGGGTCGGCCAGCATCCGCCGGACCTCCCCGTGGAACGTGTCGCGGTCGCGCAGTCGCCCCGCCTCGGCCGCGGCCAACAGCTCCTCGTCCGGAATGCTGCTCCAGAGGAAGAACGACAACCGTGACGCCAACTCGGTGTCGCTGATCCGATACGGCTCGCCCGGAGCCGCGTCTGCGGGTTCACGCTCGATCCGAAACAGGAATTCCGGGCTCGTGAGCAGCGCGCGGAGCGCCGTCTCGACACCCGCCTCGAAACCATCCGCCGCGTAACCCTGCTGATAGAACGCGATCAGTTGATCCAGGTCATCCACCGTGACGGGGCGGCGGTATGCCCGCCGCGCGAGCCCCGCGATGATCGACGTGGCGCACGCCTCCGCTTCGGCCGCGCCCGCCCCTTCCGGCCCGCATGAGAAGATGCGCGTGCGGCTCGGGGTGTCCCCCGTTCCGGTTGGATCGAACGGACCGGCAATCGCAATCGACCGGACCGCCGGCTGTTGCCGTGGATGCCGGTCCATGTTGTACGCAGCGTCGTAGGGCTGGCGGGTCGTCTCCATGACTGCCGCGTTCTTCTGGATGAAGGCCGCGCCCACCCGGTGGGGCCCGGCCGTCACCGGCACCCGCACGTTCAGGTGATTGTCGATGCCAACATCGGCGTAGTACGCCGCATCCGCCTGCAACAGCATGTTCTCGCTCGGGTGCATCGTGAAGAGTTCGAGCCGGACTCCGTCGAGCGTGATTTCGATGTCGTGCGGCTCGGTCAACCCCTCGACGTTCTCGTTCCGGTTGCGCTGGAGGCGGACCTGGATCTCGTATTCGCCGTCAGCCGGAAAGGTGTGATCGACGATCGTGCCGCCGCGCGTCCCGAACGGCAGGCCGTCGACATGCCGCTCCTGAGTCCGGTCGGGAGGAATGATCACGACGCGGCTGCCGGGCGCCGGCAGGCGGCTGCCGACCGCGAGCTCGCTCACTTTCTGCGCGGCCGAAAGGTAGCGCTCCATCAGCGTGGGCGACAATCCGCCGGCGTTCACGTTGTCGAAGCCCAACGTTACGTCGTCACGAGGCAGGATCGCGGTCACGTCAACGTCGAGGTCCAACAGATCGCGGATGCCGTTCTGGTACTCGGTGCGGGAGAGCCGCCGGAATGTCGGTGTGCGGCCCGGGTCGGGCGAGGCGGCGGCCGACCGGTCGAGCGCAGTCTCAAGATGGTCGAGGAGCGCGGCGAGGGCGCCCGCATCCGGTCTCGGGCGGGGGCGGGGCGGCATTGCTCCAGCCCGCAGCTTGCGGGCCACTTTCTCCCAGAAAGCAGGATCCGCCGCCGGATCCAGGACATTCGCCCCTTCGAGCGACAGATTGCCGGTCTGGAGCCGGTCGTTGTGGCAGGTGACGCAGTATCGGTCGAGGAGCGCCCGCTGGGGATCCGCGTCCTGCGCGGTGGCCGCGGGCGGCCCGATCATGCAGAGGCACGCGAGCACGAGCCCTGCCGCCCAGAGTACCGGCCTACGCATCGTGATCATGGCGCCGTGTCCGACGAGCGAGTCCCGGATCCGGTCCGTTTGCCTCGGCGCATTCTACTCCCGCCACGACCCGTGCGCAACGGCACGGCGGGTCGGACGTGCCCGTCCGCAAGCGCGGTTACGATGTCCGGGGCGGCGACCACGGAGGCGCCACGCACGTGAAGTTTGTCTTCAGCCGGAAGGGATTCGACTCGAGCGGCGGCGGGTCGCCCAGCCCCGTGTTGCCGGACGGCAGCCCCGTGTCCCTGCCGATTCCGGCCCCGCCCACGCGATCCCCGACCCGGTATGACGATGTCCGCTGGACTGGCGGGACGCTTGGGCCCCTGGTGCAACAGTTGACGCGCAACCGGGTCAGCGGGAGCGGTGCCTGTCACCTGGATCCGGACCTTGTCGCGGCGGCGCTGCCGCGGCGGGCGGGATGGCGGCCGGCGTTCGGACAGGCAGGGGCGGCCCAGAGTCACCTCCGGGGCCAGGGTGTCGGCCCGGGAGATCTCTTTCTTTTCTTCGGGTGGTTCCGCCGGGTCGAGAACGACGGGGGCGGCGGATGGCGCTACGTCCGAGGCGACCCGTCAGTCCATCGGTTGTTCGGCTGGTTGCAGATTGGCGAAACCATCGCCGTGGGTCGGGACCCGAGGGCCGCTCGCAGGAAGCGGCCGTGGCTGGCCGCACACCCGCACCTCGACGGCACATCCTGGCCAGCCAACAACACGGTCTACGTCGCGACGAGGCGGCTGACGATTCGCGGCGCGGAAATCGGCCCCGAAGGCGCGGGCGTGTTTCGGGCAGACCGGGACGATCTCACGCTGACGGCGCCGGGCGCAGGGCACAGGTCGACCTGGCGGCTGCCGGGGTGGCTGCTGCCCGACATCGGGCCGCCCCGTCTCAGTTATCACGCCGATCTCCGGCGGTGGCGGCGCGACGGCCCCTGGGTCCTTCTCGACACCGTCCCGCGAGGCCAGGAGTTCGTCTTTGACACCGCCCGCGCGCCCGCATCGATCGAGTGGCTTCGGACACTGTTCAGCGCGTCGCGAATGCCATAGCGCATAGCTGCCGGTTCCGGTAGAGTTGGCAATCGTTACCGGGAGGAACTGATGGAGTGGATTACCAAGAGCCGTTGCTTGTCCGTTATCGGCCTGGGCGTTGCTGTTGCGGCGGGTTTCCTGTTGCAGGCGGCGGTTGGGGCGCAGAACCGCACTGGCGCCGCCGCAAACCGAGGCGTGCCGGCGGTTCCTCCCCCGGATCGGCCCGTGGTGCTCTACACCGCCGAACAGCCGCGCATCCGGGTGATCCCGGTCGTCAGCGGTCTCGATCACGCGTGGGGGATGGCGTTCCGGCGGAACGGTGACATCCTGATCACCGAACGCGACCGCGGCACACTGCGCGTGGTCCGGAACGGGCAGTTACTCGACGGTGAGATTCCGGGAGTGCCGGAGGTCTATGTGGGCGTCCGCCTGGCCGGGTTGATGGACGTGGCCGTCCACCCGGAGGACGACACGCTGGTCTATCTCACGTATTCCAAGCCGGAAGAGCGGGACGGCCGGCGCGGCGCGACGGTAGCGCTCGCCCGCGGCCGGCTCGACGAGGGAGCCGGGGCGCTGACCGAGGTGCGTGACATCTTTGTGGCCGACGGATGGGGGGGCGGTATCGCGGCGTCGCGGCTCCTGTGGGGTCCCGACCACAAGCTCTTCATGACGGTCGGCGGCGCTTTCGAGTTCGCCGGCACCGGCGAGTACGCCCAGGACGGCACTACCCACTTCGGCAAACTGCTCCGCCTGAACGACGACGGGACCGCCCCGGACGACAACCCGTTTGTCGGCCAGACCGACTACCACCCGGAGATCTGGTCGATGGGTCACCGCAACCAGATCGGCCTCGCCGTCCATCCGGACACGGGCGAACTCTGGGCAACCGAGCATGGAACCCAGGGCGGGGACGAGGCGAACATCATCCAGCCGGGCGGCAACTACGGTTGGCCGATCGCTTCCTACAGCCGGACGTACGACGGCCGGCCGATCACCGACACCCCGTGGCTGCCGGATTACACCGGACCGCACGTGATGTGGTGGCCATCCATCGCGCCGTCCGGCCTCACGTTCTATGACGGCGAGCAGTTCCCCGCGTGGCGCGGCAACCTCTTTGTCGGCTCGATGATGGTGGGCCGGATGGCCCGCACCGGCCATCTGGAGCGGATCGTGTTCAACCGGCGGGGCGAAGAAATCCGTCGCGAATGGCTGCTGACGGAGTTGAAACAGCGGGTGCGCGACGTGCAGCAGGGCCCGGACGGGTACCTGTACGTCCTCACGGAAGAGGACAACAGCGTTCTGCTCCGGATCGAGCCGGCCCGCGCCATCACCGAGGCGCCCGGTACCGTCATCGCCGCCGCCCGGCTGCGCGAGCCGCGCATCGAGCCGTTGCCCGAGTCCGACTGGAGCGACGAGCAGCGCGCGCTGGTTGCGCAGTACGAGGCGGAAGGCCACTCCCCCAATGTCGTCCGGACGCTGATCCGCGTGCCGGCGCTGGCCGGCCGGGTGTTTCCCACGGCGAACTACATCGCGAACGAGTCGACCATTTCGCCGCGGCACCGCGCCATCCTGCTCCTCCGCACCGCCTGGCTGACGCAGAGCGCCAACATCTGGGCGCACGTGGCGCGCCAGGCGGCCGACTACGGGCTGAGCGCCGAGGAGGTGCGACGCACCGCCCAGGGTCCGGGAGACGCCTGGAGCGGTTTCGAGCAGGCGCTGGTCGGCATGGCCGACGAGCTGTTCCGTAACGTGTTCATCGCCGATCGAACCTGGGCCACTCTGGCCGCCGAGTACGACATACCGCAGTTGATTGACGCCGTCATGACGATTGGTGACACCACCCAGGCGGCAATCCTGTACAACTCGCTGGGCATTCAGCCCGACGCCGACACGCCGCCGGAGGCCCTCATCCCGACCACCGACGTGGCGTACCGGGTCTCCGTGCCGGACCCGGAGCCGCCGCTCGCGTCACCGCGAATCGACCCGGAACCTGGTGACGGCCTCCGGGTCTCACGCACGTTCGCGCGGAGCCCCGGCCTCTCCGAGGCCCGCGCCCAGAATGACCGCTATGTCCTCGAACCGGAGCGGTCGCGTCTGACGCCGCACGACCGCGAACTCGTGATCCTCCGGATGGGCTGGAACTCGCAGGCAGTCTACGAGTGGGCGAAGCACGTGGGCAGCGTCGGCAGAGCCCGCGACCACGGCCTCGAACCGCTCTGGATCGCCCAGGGGCGCGACCAGCCAGGCTGGAACGCCCACGAACTGGCGCTGATCGATGCCGCCAACGAGATGTTCCGCGACTCGATGATCTCGGACGACGCCTGGGAGGCGTTGTCCGCCACCTACGACGCGCACCAGTTGATGAGCGTGGCGCTGACCGGCGCACGCTACCGGATGGTCTCGATGGCGCTCAACGCGTTCGGCGTTCAACCGCTTGACGACGACGAGCTCTTCCCCGTTCTGGAGGGCTACTGACATGACGCGTATCCTGCCGCTGATCGGCATTGTCACACTGCTTGTCGGCGCCGCCGCCTGCGGCACGCCGGTCGACAGCCAAACCCGCCGCGCCATGACGACGGAGGAGGATTTCCTCCACGCCATGGAGCAGCTTTCCAACTGGGGTCGGTGGGGCGAGGGCGACGGTCTCGGCGCGGCCAATTTCATCACGCCCGCCAAGCGCAAGGCCGCCGCGGCGCTGGTCACCGAAGGGATCAGCGTCTCGCTTGCGCACGACATCATTCAGGAGCCGACCCTCGAGGGGCAGTGGTACCTGGACCGGCAGGTGGTGAACGTGAGCGAGAGCGGGGCCTCGGATCGCTACCAGTACACCGGCACCTACCATGGTGTTATCCACAGCCACCTCGATTCGGTGGCCTGTCACGTCATGTTCGAGGGCGTCGGCTACAACGGCATCACCGCCGAACAGGTGGAGCAGGCAGGCGGTTGTCCCCAGGGCAGCATCCACGAACTGCGCGACGGCATCTTCACCCGGGGCGTGCTCTTCGATGCGACACTGCTGCCCGGTCTCGACGCCGACGGGAACGGCTGGGTGGAGCCGGGCACGGCGATCCGCTACGCCGACCTGGAGGAACTGGAGCGCATCCAGGGCGTCACCGTAGAGGAGGGCGACGTCATCCTGCTCCATACCGGCCGCTGGCAGCGTCGCGCCGCACTCGGCGCCTGGGATCCCTCCGAGGACGGCGTCGCCGGCTATCACGCCGACGTGGCCTACTTCCTGAAGGACCGGGGCGTATCGTTCATCGGCGCCGACATGTGGAACGACGCGTTCCCGCACGAATTCTCGGACGCGGTGCGCCTGCCAATCCACCGTCTTGCGCTGGTCGCCCTCGGCGTCAGCATCTTCGACAATCTCGATCTCGACGCAGTCGCGGCCACGGCACGCGACCTCGGACGCTACGAATTCCTCTTCACTGCGGCGCCACTCCGCATCGAGCAGGGCATGGGGTCGCCGCTCAACCCGATTGCGACCTTCTGATCGCGGCTCCCGAGAGCCGAGACCGGCGGTGCGGCACGGGTGGCGGCCCCGCGCGACGGCGGCCGGGGCCGCCGTCGCCCTGGCCTGTGGATTGACGCTTGCGCCCGCGGCCGAGGCGCAGTGGTTCAGGGACGGGGCGCGCACTCCCGATCAGCCATGGAGCAAGTCGGTCGGGGAGTTCGGGGCCATGCTCATCCTGTCGGACGCGCCGGACGAGTTTCTGGACAACTGGGTGCAGCGCACGCCCGGCGTCCGCATCAGCGCCACCCGGACGGCGCGGCGCGGCGTGCCGCTGGCGCCGTTCCTTCTCTTTGTCGGTTGCGCCGAAGACGACCGCGGCCGGTGCGACGCGTCGTTCGATCTGGAGGTGGTCCGGCCGGACGGATCCATCCACTTCCGCACGCCCGGCCTCGAGCTGTGGCAGGGCAAGCCGGCGCCTCAAACGGGGACGCTCGGACTGTCGGTCGGCTACGCCGAGATGACCGTCGGCGACGACGACCCGCTCGGTCGCTACCTGGTCCGCGCCGAAGTGCGAGATGCCAACGCCGGCATCTCGTTGACACTCGAGCAGGACGTCGAGCTGTTCGGCACCGTGACGACCCTCATCGGAGACGGGACGCCGGGGTTGTCCGAGCAGCAGGTGGCGAACCCGTACGGCGTCGTGATCGGGCCGGACGGTGCGCTGTACTTCTGCGACCTCGACAACCAGATGATCCGCCGCCTGAATCTCACGACGGGCGTGACCGAGACGATTGCGGGAAACGGCGAGCGCGGCTACGGCGGCGACGGTGGCCCGGCAACCGCGGCCATGCTCAACATGCCGCACGAGATCCAGTTTGATGCGCGGGGCGACCTCTACATCGTCGAGCGGGACAACCATGCGGTCCGCAAGGTGGACATGCGTACCCGCGTCATCACGACGGTGGCCGGAACCGGCGAGCCGGGCTTTACCGGGGACGGCGGTCCCGCGACCGCGGCGCAGCTCCGGGCGCCGCACAGCATCGTCTTCACGCCGGACGGCCGCCTGCTGATCTGCGACATCGGCAATCACCGGATTCGCCGCGTCGATCCCGTCACCGGGATCATCGAGACCTGGGCCGGCACCGGCGCGCGCGAAGCGACGCCGGACGGAGCGCCGCTCGCCGGGACGCCGCTGAACGGACCCCGCGCGATGGCGCTCGACCCGGACGGCAATCTCTATCTGGCACTGCGGGAAGGGAACGCCATCTACCGGATCGATCTGGTCGCGGAAACCATCCATCACGTCGCGGGAACCGGTGAGCAGGGCTACACCGGCGACGGGGGCCCGGCCCGCGAGGCGACGCTCGCCGGACCGAAGGGACTCGCCTACGCCCCGGGAGGCACGCTCTACGTCGCCGACACCGAGAATCACGTCATCCGGCGGATCAACGTCATCTCCGGGACCATCTCCACCGCGCTTGGCACCGGCGAGCGGGGCGACGGCCCTGAGCCCGAACCCCGCCGCTGCCGCATGAACCGCCCGCACGGCATCTGGACCGACGCATCAGGCGCCCTGTACGTCGGCGACAGCGAAGCCCACCGTATCCGCGTGCTCCGTTAGCCCGCCCACGGCCTACGGCTGCCAGCCGTCCCCCCACGCCACCTTCCGGGCCGCACGGAACCTGTCGCCCTCGCGACGCGCGGCTACGGTGCGCCGGGTACCCTCCCGATCACACAGGTGCAGCGTGACGTGACCCTTTTCGATACGCGGCCGCCGCAGAACGCGAGCACCGCAGGGCGCGGCTGCTCCACGCGTCACCGCGACGTAGCTGTACTTCTCGTCCTCGTATCCCAGCAAGCCCCGCTTGATGCGCCGCTGGGACGACGAGCGGTTCAGGCGCACGCCGAAGTGGCACCAGTCGTCATCCGGCAACGGACAGGTGTCGCCGTGCGGACAGGGAGCCGCGACGGCGGCGCCGTGCGCAAGCAGACGGGACCGCGCGGCAATCACCACGGCCGCGCCTGCCGGCGTCCCCGGCTCGATGATCACGAGCGCCCCTGTGGCCGCCTCCCACGCGGCGTCAATCACGGAATCGCGCTGCGCTTCCGGCACTTCCCCCAGGACGTAGCCGAGGAGGACCAGGTCGTGTCCACCCAGCTTGCGCATCCGGTCGCGTGCAGCCGGCGCCGTCAGGTCAAGCGCCGCCCACGCCGAACGCGCCTGTCCGGCAACCGGCGTTCCGGCCAGCAACCGTTCCGCCAGATGCACCATCGCCGGATCGCGGTCGACATGGGTGGCCCGCTCGAGATGTGGCCACGTCGCCCACGCCGACCACAATGCCGTCGCGGGTCCCGCTCCCAGGTCGAGCAGGCTGCGGGGATCGACGTCGGGCGCGCGCTGTCGCAACTCGGCCAGCACCGCCTGCGTCGCCGCAAACGTTGCGGGCAGACGCACCGCGGCATACGCCAGGTGATCCACCTCGGTGCGCATGGCCACGCCTGAACCCCCGCGGCGATAGGCGGCCGTCAGCCGCTCGGCCGGCGCGCGCAGACTGGCGACCGGAAAGCCGCCGATCAGACGATCAACCGCCTCGCGCAGCAGAATCGACGTATCGAGGGCGCTTGTGATCATCGCGGTCCCGGAGCGGGCGCCGGCCCGGGGACTATACTCGGTACAGGAGAAAGACATGATCAGTCCCGCGCGCACGCGGGGCCCCAACGAACTGGCGATCGTGCTGACCGGCGGTGGGGCTCGCGCCGCCTACCAGGTCGGGTTCCTCCGGTGGATCGCCCGCGCGTTCCCGTCGGTCCACTTTCCCATCGTTACCGGCGTCTCCGCCGGCGCCATCAACGCGGCATACCTTGCCGCAAGCCAGGCGCCGCACGCGGACGCGATCGCCCGCCTCGACGACCGATGGCGCCGCCTTGCCGTCGCCGATGTCTTTCGCACCGGCGCCGGTTCCCTCGCAACCCACGTGCTGCGCTGGGGAGGACGCCTGCTGGGCGGCGGGAGCCGAGTCGCCCCCCACGTCCGGGGCCTGATCGACGGATCACCGCTCCGCGCTACGCTCGCCGACCTGTTCGACCTGCGCGACGACGGTTCGATCGGCGGCATCCGCGAGAACATCGACGCGGGCCGCCTCTGGGCGATCGCCCTGATCACGAGCCACTACGGCACTGGACAGTCGATCATCTGGACCGAGGGGCGTGACCTGGGCGAGTGGCACCGGCCTGAGCGGCGCAGCCGCAACACGCGACTCACCGTCGATCATGTCCTCGCCTCGGCGGCACTGCCCCTCTTCTTCCCCGCCGTCCGCCTCGAAGACGGCTGGCACGGCGACGGCGGGATCCGGCTGACCGATCCCTTTTCGCCTGCGCTGCGCTTCGGCGCCAACCGTATCCTCGCGATCTCGACGCGCCACACGCCGGCCGACCGGCCGGACGGGGCGCCAGCGCGGCCGCCCTACCCGCCGCCGCTGCAGATCTCGGGTCAGTTGATGAACGCCATCTTCCTGGACGATCTGGATCGCGACGCGCGTGAACTCGAACGTGTGAATCGACTGCTGCGGGACCTGCCGCCGCAGAAGCGCCGCGGCCTCCGCGAGGTGGAACTCCTCGTGGTTCGCCCGTCGGTCGACATCGGCCGCCTGTCGGCAAGCTTCGAGCCCGCCCTGCCCGGCGCGTTCCGCTATCTGCTGCGCGGGCTCGGCTCGCGCGAGGTCCGCTCACCCGATCTGCTGAGCCTGCTGGCGTTCCACCCGGAGTATCTGCAGCAGTTGCTGGAGCTCGGCGAGCGCGACGCCGCCTCGCATGCCGACGAGCTTCGGTCGCTGTTGCGCACGAGCGCGCCCGCAAGCGCCCGTGCGGTGTGCGCCACGACCGCGTGAAGTTGGAATGCAGTCCGTTTACCTGCCGTCAAACCGCCAATGAAGACTGAAATGAAGAAGATCGACCCCGCCGAAGAGTCGTACCACGACTTCCGGACACCGATCGGAACGATCCGGATCGTGGCTACGGACCACGAGATCACGCACGTGAACCTGCCGAAGGAGGCCTCGCGAACGCCCCATCCCGCGTGGCGCCTCTGCGAGGGCCAACTTCCAGCGCCGCTCCGTGCGGCGAAGCAGCAGCTCCAGGAGTACTTTGCCGGCAGCCGATCGACCTTCGACCTACCGCTCAGGCTGGACGGCGGCACGCCGTTCCGCCGCCGCGTGTGGCGGGAGCTGCAACGGATCCCCTACGGCGCGACCATCTCCTACGGCGAGTTGGCGCGGCGCATTGGCCAGCCCGCGGCGTCACGCGCCGTCGGCGGCGCCAATCACCACAATCCGATTGCCATCATCGTCCCGTGCCATCGCGTAATCGGCACCGACGGCACGCTCGTGGGATATGGCGGCGGCCTGCCGATCAAGGAACGGCTGCTGGCGCACGAGCGGACCCACCCGGCGAACGGCCGGCGCCCGCTCGCTACGGACGGTAGAGCTGCGGCCAGCCCAGACTAGAGCGGCCGGCGGCGGAACTACGGCAGGCTGAGCGCGATCCACTGGCCGGGCACGGTCCGGCCGCCAATCGGGACGACGATGTACTGCTTTCCCTCGTGGAGGTAGGTCATCGGCACGCCAGTGGTCCCCGCCGGGATCTCCATCTCCCAGACAACATCGCCGGTCTGCTTGTCGTAGGCACGGAACCACGGTTCGCCGTAGTTGGTCACGATCGCGTGCGGCATCCCCTCCGGCACGCGGCCGCCCGTCTGGATCCCCACGTCGGAGCCCTCGCCGAGGAAGAGCAGCGTCCTTGTCAGAAGGGGCCCGGGACGGCCCGGGCTGCCGAGCCGGCCCAGGCCGAGGTGGCGGATGGCGGGATGGTTGCGCGGACCGTGGCCGTTAGGCACCTGCCAGACGATCTCGCCCCGGTTCATGTCGATGGCGGTGACGCGGCCGTAGGGAGGCTTGAAGAGCGGGAGGCCGCGGGGGCCGCCGATCCACTCCCGCGTCCCCTTCACATACGCGAGGTTCGTGCGATCCGGGTTTCCCTCGAGGATATCGGCGACGAAGGGCGACGTGATGGACGGGATGTACAGGATGTTGGTTTCCGGATCGAACGATGCTCCCTGAATGTCGGCGCCGCCCTGGGATCCGGGCAGTTGAATGGTGCCCTGATTGTCGTCGGGTCCGGACCCGACGACAATCAGGGCACCATT
>CAZJYU010000013.1:66269-73401 GCA_964550305.1 uncultured Vicinamibacteraceae bacterium
CGCGAAGCTCCGGCGTGAAGTCGTTCAGGTTCTCGATCGTCGCCCCCTGCCGGTCGAACGGCGGCGGCTTCGTGGGAAACGGCTGCGTCGGCGCGGTGTACTCGCCCGGCGTGGCCGACTGCGGGACCGGCCGCTCTTCAATCGGCCAGACCGGTTCGCCGGTCACCCGGTCGAAGACGAAGGCGAAGGCCTGCTTCGTGATCTGGATGACGGCCGGGATGTCGCGTCCGTCGACCGTAAGGTCCGCGAGGATTGGCGCCGCCGGAATGTCGTAGTCCCAGAGTCCGTGGTGCACCAACTGGTAGTGCCAGACCCGCTCCCCCGTGGCCGCGTCGACACAGACGATCGACTGCGTGTAGAGGTTGTCGCCCGGCCGGTGCCCGCCGTACATGTCGTTCGTCGACGACGACGTCGGCATGTATACGTAGCCCAGCTCCGCGTCGGCAGAGAAAAACGACCAGACGGGGGCGTGCCCGGTGAACTCCCAGGAGCCGTCGGTCCAGGTTTCCGTTCCCGGGTCGCCCGCCTGCGGAATGGTGTGGAACACCCAGCGGAGCTCGCCCGTCCGGACGTCGAACGCGCGGACATCGCCACGAATGTCCTCCTTCGTGACGAAGGTGTCGGTCATCGACTGGCCCATCACGATGACGTCGCGCACGACGGTAGGTGCGCTCCCCCAGCGATAGCGCGCCCCCTCCTGCAGCCCCGTTCGCAGACTGACCCGCCCGTTGTCGCCGAAGGCCGCGATCTTCTCTCCGGTCGCCGGATCGAGCGCATAGAGCCACTCACCCCGGTGCGCGATGAGCCGCCGCTCGCGCCCGTCGGTCCAGTACGCGATGCCGCGGTGGCCGGCGCCGCGATAACCGGCCGGCGTCTCGTCGTCTGGCCGCTGCACCCAGATCGTGTCGCCCGTCGCCGGGTCCCACGCCTCTACCAGGCCGACCGCGTTCGGCGCGTAGAGCACGCCGCCGACCATCAGCGGCGTCGCCCGGTTCGCGTTCGTGTAGCTCAGGTCGGGAACCACGTCCAGGATCGACTGATCCACGGTGGGCCGCGACCAGGCGATGCGCAACTGATCGACGTTGTCCGCATGGATCTGATCGAGCGACGAGTACTTCGTGGCGCCGTTGTCGGCGCCGTGGAAGCGCCATTCCCCGTCCGTCGTGCCGGTCTGGGCGGCGACGGGCGGCGCGACGGTCGCCACGGCGGCGATCGCCAGGATCAGCGCGGTCGGCAGAGCATGGCGCGGCCTCATTTCGTCCTCCGTCTTGACGTGCGGCTCCGCGCGAGTCGCGTCCTGCGTTTCGCGCGATTCGCGATTATAGCGACTGGCCCGCAGTTTCCGGCCGCGCACCGGGCAGCCGCCTGACGATGGCGCTGTAGGTCAGCAGCACCCGATCGTCTTCGATCACCTCGCCCCGCACGAAGGCGAGCGTGCGCGTGCGCCGGACGACCTCGCCGATCGCCTCGATCGTCGCGCCCGGCGTCCCGGGCGCGAGGAAGTCGCAGTGGCATGAGACGGTCACGCACCGCTCACCCGGCTGATCCCAGACCGCGGCCAGGCAGAGCGCGAAATCGGCGAATGTCATCAGCATGCCGCCGTGGATGGTGCCGCTCGTGTTGGCGTGACGGCCATCGGACCGAAAAGCAAAGCGGATGCGATCCCCCTCGATCCGGTAGCCGAACGGTCCGACATGGTCCTCAAACGGATCCTCATAGGGAAACGCCTCGTACCCGTCCGGCAACGCCGCCACGTTCGACACGGTGTCGTCCGACATGGAGGCGATCGTACACCCGGCAGCGCCGCTCCGCCCTCAGAACCGCACGCCCGCCCCCGCGTGCACGCGCACCGCGCCAACCAGATCGTGCGCGACATCGAGATGCAGGTGGACCATTGGCGCCGCGACGAACACGCCCACCCCGGCGCCGTCGAGAAAGTCCGCGTCGCCGAGCCCTATGCCCACGTCCCAGACCGATGCGCGGTCGAAAAAGAAACGCACGCCCGCATCGCCCGTGGCGATCGGTGACGTCATGGGAAGCCGAACTTCGATGGACGCCGCCAACAGCCGATCGCCCATGCGCGCGCCGACCGGCCAGCCGCGCAGGGTCGCGCTGCCGCCCAGCAACGGCTGCTCGTACGGCGGCAACCGAGCCGATGCTCCCGCGTACTGCAAACGGGCCGCCATGACCGACTGCCCGACCGCTCCGATGTAGGCCCGCGCGTCGATCCGCGGCCGCCTGATCGGCGCCGGCCGGCCTTCGATCGCGATCCGCTCGATCCACGCCTCCACCGCCGCCTCGTCGCGCGCGAAATTACTGATCATCGGTGACCCGTAGGCCACTCCTGCCGACAACCGCGTGAGGCGGTCGCGCGCAGGGCCGAACCGGACGTCGTCGCGCGCTGCGGCGGCGTGCACACGGAATCCCCGCGGGAGGAGACGGCGGATGCCGATGCGCACCGTGGTGCGGTCGTCGGCCAGACCCAGGGCGGGATGGAGGCGCCGGCCGCGCGAGCCGCTCGCCGTGAGGCGATCCACGACCCTGCCCCGCAGTGGGAGGTCAAGCTCGACCGACGCGCGGCGATCGCCGCCCCAGGTGGCGGGCACCGACAGCCGGCTCCCCCTGCCCGCCACGTCCAGCAGACTGACCCGTGCGCCGTACGACACGCCGTAGCCCTCGTCGTACCGAAGCAACGGCAGCACCATCGAGTGCCTCAGCAGGCGGACTCCCGCTCGAACCAGACGGTTCCGAATCGCGGCGCCCACCCGCTCGCGCACGACAATCACGAGGGCGACCCGGTCCGTGGCGGTCAGCGACCGGTAACGCTTCCGCACCTCCACCGTCTCGAAGCGGCCACTGGCGTCGAGCCGGCGGGTCACGGTCTCAATCAGGTCCGGGGCCACCGTGTCGCCGACGGCAACGCCCGCCAGGGCCAGTACTGCTTCGTCCGGGATTGAGTGGTTGCCATGAACGCGCAAATCCACCAGCGTCTCCGCCCCCTCGGATGAGAAGGGTTGGGACGCAGCGGCCGGCGCCGCCAGCACCGCGGCCGACCCGACGATGGCGAGCGCCGCGCGGCGGAGTGTCATCGACCGGGCGGAGTAACCGACCGGATCCGTCCGCCACTCTCCGCCTGGCGGTGATTCGAGTAGGTGCGCCGGCCCCGAAGCTCGTACCGGCCGCTGGCAAGCGACAGCGAAACCTGCACATCCACCTGCGCGGGCAGCCAGACGCCATCGAACGGCTGGCGCATCGTCATCGACGCGGTGACGTCGTCGAGGCGGAACAGCCAGCGTCCAGGCAGAAAGTCGAATCCGAGATTGTCGAACGTGTACCGGACGATCTGCTGCTCCACCGGATCCACCCAGAGCGTCACCAGGCTCACCTTGTCCATCGCCTGTTCGCGACGGCGATCCCGGCCGTCTCCGCCGTCCGGTGCGGGTGAATCGCCGGAGGCCGGATCCTCACCGAACATCTGCTCCGGGTAGTACTCGATCCTCACCAACTCGTGGCCGTCGAGCGCTTCGCGCCCCACCAGGTAGTAGCGTCCTGGTTCGAACTCGAAGTCGAGAAAGAAGGCGTCGGCAACAAACCGCGGCTCCAGCGCATCCCAGGCGGGATCAGACGGTCCGGTGGCCGATTCGCCACGCGGCATCGCGCGCAGTGCCTGAAGCGCGCGGTCCGCCTCGCGCAGCGATGCGGCCCGCTCCGGATGCGTGGTAGCGATGCGATCCACGACTTCCGGATCGAGCGGTGAAAGACACACCGCGCGCGCCACAGCCAGGTCGAACAGCTCGACAAGCTGGCGGAACTCCACGTCGGTCGCCGCCGGCGAGGCCGCCAGCAGGTGGACAACCACGCCGTCCAGCATTCCCGCCACCTCGTCGTGCACCAGCCGCCCCTCGTCCAGCAGGACGAAGCCGGCGCGCGCCTCCGCCACCGTCCGGGCGAACCCGACCACCATCACCCCGCCGCGCGACGCCACGATCCGATCCGTCGCCGCTACCACCGCCGCCTGCGCGTCGTTCCAGACGCGCCCCTGGGCGGCGATCGCGTCGAGCAGGTCGTCCCCCACGCCCCCGCCCCACGTGCGTTCGATAGTCAGGCGGACGTTGTCGCGCATCGACCGGCTGGACCACCGCGTGGGCGACACGCGGTCGTTCCGACGCCGGCGGGCACGCTCCACTTCTCGCTCCAGCCAGTCCGCTTCATAGGCGCGCCGCTCCGCGTCACGGAGCGTCACGCCGTCGAGCCGGGTCGGGCTCCGCATGAAGACGCCGTCCTGCTCGTACCAGGTGTACTCCCCTCGGCTGCCCCAGAGCACGGTCGCGTCCGGCCCGGTCAACCGCAGCTCCGACGTCTCGTCGAGCACGTATTGCAGCCGTGCGGCGGCGCTCGCGGCCCGATTCGCCAACACCTGTTCCATGAACCGGTCCAGCTCGTTGCCGCCGCCGTCCTGCCCGGCCTGCGCCACCACGCCGAGCGACGCGGCCAGACCGACCACCGCCAACCGTCGGCGGCACATCATGGAACGTCTCGCCATTCCCCTACGGTAACGCGACCAGGCCGAACGCGATCCCCGCCCCGATGCCCGCCGAGTACAGCAGGTAGAACGTCAGCAGCACGATTCCCGCCGTGCGCCGCACGACGCCGTACCTCAGCGCGGTCGCGATCACCGTCAGGAAGAAGACCGCCATCCACGGAAAACCGTAGCGCTGGCTGAACAGATCGAGATTGAGGGGCGCGATCGCGCCCGCCAACCCGACGATCAGGAACAGGTTGAGCACATTCGCGCCGATGATGTTGCCGAGCGAAAGGTCGGGGACCCCCTTGCGCGCCGCTGTCACGCCGGTTACCAGCTCCGGTACGGAGGTGCCGATGGCGATCACGGTAAAGCCGATGACGGACGACGGCACTCCCATCGCCAACGCCAGATTCTGCCCCGACGTCACCAGGAAATAGCTGCCCGCGAGCACGCAGGCGCCGCCGGCAAGGAACCACGCGACCGCGCCGCCCAGCGCGGCGCGGGCCTCGGCATCCACCTCCGACGGCGTCCGCCCTCCCTGTCGTGATCGGAGAATGCCGAACAGGTCCCAGCCCAGGTATCCGAACGCTCCGGCGAGCAGGATCCCGCCGAAGACTCGTTCCATCGACAGATCCCAGGAGAAACCGATCACAAGAAGGCCGCCCGCCGTCATCCAGAGGGCGCGGCGGATGAAATCGGCGCGGTCGACATCGACCGGCATGATCAGTGCTACCGCGCCGACGATCAGTCCAATGTTGCAGATGCACGAACCGACCGCGTTCCCGAGGGCCATCCCCGGATCGCCGCGCAGCGCCGCCGTCGCGGACACCACGAGTTCCGGGGCCGTTGTCGCCAGGCTCACCAGGGTGCCGCCGATCACGATCCGCGGGATCCCCAGCGCCTTCCCGATCCCGATGCTGGAGTCGACAAACAGGTCGCCTCCCTTGGCGACCAGCGCGAATCCGACGCCTATCAGCAAGAGATCGACCAGCATTCATGCACCCCGCTATTTCCGTCTCACCACTGCCCGGTGCTGGCGCCCCCGCCCCCGGCGCCTCAATGCCCGTCAGATACCCAGCAGCAGCACCGCCGCTCCAGTGCCTGCGACCATCAGGCCGGCAGCAACATCCGCGTGGCGGCGCAGCACATCGAGACCTGCGCGCACGGGTGCCCCCGGCCCCAGGCCACGGGCCGCCCAGCGAGCGCCGCAGTAGCCGGCACTCACTGCCGCCAGCATCACGGCGATCGTGAGCAGTCCGAACACGGCCACCACGGCGCCGACCGTCATCCAATCGCCGGCGATTCCGGGAACCACCATCAACGGGATCAGCGGCTCGCACGGGCCGAGGAGAAACACCACGAACAACGCCCCGGGCGTCATCCGATCGCCCGCCGCGTGGCGATGCCCGCCGTCGAGGCGCCGGACTCGGCGCCATACCGACCACGCCGCGTACGTGAGGCCGAAGCCGATCAACAGACCCGCCGCCAGTTCACCCCGCGCGGACTCGAGCCACAACAGCCGATCGGTCGCTATCCCGAGACCGACTCCAACGGCGCCGATGACGACCGAGGAGACCACATGCCCCGCTCCGCAGACCGTGGTCACGACCAGGGTTCGGCGGAGCGTCCACCCGCGCGCGCGCCCGAGGGCAACGAACGGCAGCGAGTGATCGATGCCAAGCAGGGTGTGGACGATGGCCAGGGAGGCGGCTGCGCCCAGCAACAGCGTTGTCGTCTGGATCGGGTCGAACATGATGGGCGCAGGTCGTGCGGGGACCCCACCCCGGGGCCGCACCAAACGTGAAACGCTACACTATTCCGGCTCCCCGCGATGCTGCACGGGCAGCGCGGTGAGTGACGGACGACCCGAACCGGCGGAGCAGGACCGCGCGGTCGGAGCCCTGGAAGCATGAACGGCCGCCCCCTTGACGTCCGGATAGCGCGACTCCGGCAGCTTCTGGCGGAATGCGATCGCGCCGTCGTCTGCTTCTCCGGCGGGGTCGACTCCGGCTACCTGCTGGCGGAGGCAGTCGGCGTGCTGGGTGACCGGGCGGTCGCGCTGACCGCAGTCTCTCCCAGCCTCGCGCCGGAGGAAGGCGCCGCCGCGCGCGCCCTGGCGAAACAGCTCGGCGCACGCCACCTGCTGGTAGAGACGGCGGAAGTGGACGATCCCCGCTACGCCGCCAATCCGGTGAACCGCTGCTACTTCTGCAAGACCGAGGTGTACGGCCGCGCGGTGGAGGAGGCCCGGCGCCTGGGCATCCCGGACATCGTCGACGGGTTCAACGTCGACGACCGGGGCGATGTCCGTCCGGGACGGCGCGCCGCGCAGGAACTGGGCGTCCGGTCCCCTCTCGACGAGACCGGCTTCACGAAGGCGGACATTCGTGAGGCCGCCCGGCGCATCGGCCTGCCGGTCTGGGACAAACCGGCCCTCGCCTGCCTCTCGAGCCGCTTCCCCTACGGGACCGCGATCACGCCCGAGCGCCTGACTCAGGTCGCCGATTGCGAACGCGTGCTGCGCGAGCACGGGTTCGGCGTCTGCCGCGTGCGGTACTTCGGCGAGGTGGCGCGCATCGAGGTCGAGCCGCGCGAAGTGGCGCGGCT
>CAZJYU010000014.1:0-66238 GCA_964550305.1 uncultured Vicinamibacteraceae bacterium
TCCCCCACTCGAAGGCAGGTCACCCACGCGTTACTCACCCGTCTGCCACTCTACTCGTGTCCCGAAGGACGCTTTCGCGTTCGACTTGCATGTATGAAGCACGCCGCCAGCGTTGATTCTGAGCCAGGATCAAACTCTCAAGTTGAAAACGGAGGCGTCCGGCGCTCCTGAAGGATGACCGCACGCCCGAACTCAACACGAGAGCCAGTTGGCTCCAGCGTTGTGTCGAATTTGGTGTCAGGCTGACACTCGACGTGGTGCTACACGTCGTTGTCCTGTCCAGTTCTCAAAGAACCCGGGCGCGAGCGGGGGACTTCCCCGGCCGCGGCAGACTGTCATGGGGACACCCCGCCCTCAGGCCAGACTGCGCATCCTATCGAACCATGTCCGAACTGTCAAGCGCGAAGCGGCGGGGGCGACTGGTTCTCAAAGCCGCGGCGGCGCGCCTCAGCTGGCAGCTACACGGACCACCGGAGACGAATGCGGAGCGCGCGCCGGCCCACCTGCAGGACGAAGGGAGGATGGTTGGGCGAAACGGTATGGAAGCGGTCCGTCACCCGGGCGCCGTCCAGGCGGACGCCGCCCTGTGCAATCAACCGCGTCGCGGCTCCACCCGACGCGGCCAAGCCCGCCTCCACGAGGATGGCCGACAGGCGGCGGCCCTCGGCCGGCGCAGTGCCCGACCACTCACTGAGGTCGTCGGGCAACTGACCCTTCGAGAATCGCCGTTCGAATGCATCCGCGGCGGCGCGGGCGGCTGCCGCGGAGTGGAAGTCACGGACAATCCGGATCGCCAGATCCACTTTCGCCTGCTTGGGGTGGAGGTCGCCGGCTTCGACCTGCGAGCGAAGCGCCGCAATCTCCTGGAGCGACAGGTCGGTCAACAGCTCGTGGTAGCTCCACATCAGAGCATCCGAGATCGACATCAGCTTGCCGAACATCTCTCCTGGCGGTTCGCTGATGCCCACCCAGTTGGCGGCCGACTTCGACATCTTGTCGGAGCCATCGAGGCCGACCAAGAGTGGCGTTGTCATGACGATCTGAGACTCCACACCGAATGTAGGCATGATGTCGCGCCCGACGTTCAGGTTGAAGAGCTGATCGGTCCCACCCAGTTCAACGTCCGCCCGGAGGTGGACGGAATCGTAGGCCTGGGCCAGCGGGTACAGGAATTCGTGGATGGCGATCGGTTGGCCCGCTTCGTAGCGTTGGCGAAAATCGCGACGCTCGAGCATCTGCGCGACGTTGTATCGGGCCGCGACGCGGATCAGGCCTTCACTGCCGAGCGTGCCGAGCCAGGCGCTGTTGAAGTCGACAACCGTCGCCGCCTCGTCGAGCAGGGTGAAAACCTGCTGCTTGTAGGTCTCCGCGTTCGCGTCAATCTCCTCGCGCGTCAGGGCAGGCCGGGTTTTCGACCGCCCGGTCGGATCACCGATGAGGCCGGTGAAGTCACCGATCAGGAAGATAACGCGATGACCCAGGTCCTGGAAGTGCTTCATCTTGCGGAGCAACACCGTGTGGCCGAGATGCAGATCGGGCGCCGTCGGGTCGAAGCCCACCTTGACCGTGAGCCGCTGTCCGGTCTCCGCCGCGCGGGTCAACTTCGCGCGCAACTCCGGTTCGCGGATCACGTCCACGCACCCCTTCGTGAGGTACGCAACCTGTTCAGCGACGGTCATGGGTGGACCATTCTATCCGTCGCCCGGTATCGACCGTCGCCATGTGCCAAGCGCGGCGCCTACGCCGGAATCCCGGGTCATCAGGTCGCCGGGGAACTCGCCACGCACTGGGCGGGTCACTCCATGGACGTGGCGGGCGGTGGTGGGGCAGGAATAAAGCGGCGACCCTCGATCCGCCAGCCGCTGGCGAGGACGGAGGCTATCGCTTCCGGATAGATGCGGTGCTCCTCGGTCAGAATGCGGGCGGCAAGCGTGTCGGGCGTGTCGTCCGGCTCGACTGCCACGACCGTCTGGCGGACGATGGGACCGGCATCCAGTTCCGGGGTGACGATATGCACAGTGGCGCCGCTCACCGCCACACCATACGCCCACGCCTGCCGCTGTGCGTCCAGACCGGGAAACGCCGGCAGCAGCGACGGGTGGATGTTCAGGATCCGATTCGGGAAGGCTTCGATAAACGCGGCGCTCAACAGGCGCATGAAGCCGGCGAGGCAAACCAGTCCCACATTACGCCGCCGCAGCTCAGCCGCCACCGCCAGGTCGAAGGCCTCGCGCGACGGATAGTCGGTGTGACGAACGACGATCGTCTCGACCCGCGCGCGCACTGCCCGCTCAAGGCCGGCGGCATCCGCCCGGTTGGAGATGACGACGGCGATCTCCGCATCGAGCCGGCCGCCGGCAATCGCGTCGATGATCGCCTGGAGGTTGCTGCCGCGGCCGGAAATCAGAACACCCAACCGCCGGTTCGTTCCTCCCGCGCCACCCGTAATGCCCGTCCCGCCTGCCATCGCTGCTGTGCCCGCTCCGTCACACCGGCGGCGTCTGCGCGACCGGCGCGAACTCCACGCGGCGCGCTCCCGACCGCACCTCACCGATGACCGCCGCGCCCACCTCCCCGCAGGTGATTAGCTTGGCCACTACCGCGTGGGCGTCGTCCGGCGCACAGGCAACGACCAGGCCGACCCCCATGTTGAACGTGCGGTACATCTCCGCGTCCGGCACTTCGCCCGCCGTCCGGAGCAATTCGAAGATCGGCGGGCGCGGCCAGCGCGCCGGATCGATGACCGCCATGCGCCCCTCCGGCAGGATGCGCGGAACATTGTCGGTCAGACCGCCGCCGGTGATGTGCGCAATCCCCTTCACGCGGCCGGTCTCTATCGCTGGCCGCACCGTCGCGAGGTACGACCGGTGCGGTCGAAGCAGTTCTTCTCCGACCGTGCAACCGAGCTCCTCGACTTCCGAGTCCACGCCAAGGCCGAGCCGTTCGAAGACGATCTGCCGCGCCAGCGAGTAGCCGTTCGTGTGCAATCCGTTCGACGGCAAGCCAATCAGTGCATCGCCGGGCGCGATCGTCCGTCCGTCGATGATCCGCGGCCGGTCGACGAGACCGACGACGAAGCCGGCCAGGTCGTACGCGCCGTCGGCGTAGAACCCCGGCATTTCGGCCGTCTCGCCCCCCAGCAGCGCGCAGCCGTTCTCCCGGCAGCCGTCTGCCACGCCGGCTATCACTTCCGCGGACACCTCGGGCGCAAGGCGGCCGGTGGCGAGATAGTCCAGGAAGAAGATCGGTCGCGCCCCCTGCACGAGGATGTCGTTGACGCAATGGTTCACGAGATCGGTCCCCACGGTGGTGTGAATGCCGGTAGCGAACGCGACGCGGAGCTTCGTCCCGACGCCATCCGCACTGGCCACCAGCACCGGTTCAGCCATGCCGCTCAGTTCCGGCCGGAACAGTCCGCCGAACGCTCCGATGTCGCTCAGCACGCCGTCAGTGAAGGTGGTCCGGGCGAGGTGCTTCACCCGTTCCACCACGGCCATGCCCGCGTCGATATCCACTCCCGAAGTCCGGTAATCCATCGCGATCCGCCAGTCGCCGCGGTCAGAACTCCAGCACCAGCATCGCGGCTTCGGCCGCCGTCCGCGCACGCTCCGTTCGCGCCGCGTCCCAATAGGTGTCACGCATCAGGATGTAGAACCGCTCTTCCGCGAGATCCTCGTCCAGCATCTCGAAGGCGTCGCGCAACAGCAGCAGCACGTCGTCCAGATCGTCGCGCGCCGCGATCGTCTCGAAGGCACGCTCTGGCGTGCGGAGCGCAACCGCCCCAAGCGCCAGGGCAATCGGGGCTCGCCCCGGATTGACGGCATGAACACCGGCATCGAGCAAGCCCTCCAGTGCGTCCGCATGTCCAGCCATCGCCAGTGCCGCCGCGGCGGACGCCGCGGCGCGCAACAGGGCCTGATCCGTCCCCGCCTGTTCAACGCCGTACTCGATCGCGGCAAGGACGTAGTCCACGTGCGTGGGGCAGTCGGCATCCACCAGGCAGAGCGTGGCGGACACGATCGGCTGATCCGGGCTGGACGAATCGACGGTCAGCCCCTGCAGAATCTGGAGCACCCGGGCATCGCCGATCTTGCCGAGCGCAAGTAACGCATCGTCCCGCAACGGCCCCCCATCGGCAGCGAGCGCCAGCAGCGGCTCGGCCGCCCAGGCGGCCCGCTGATCGCCCAGCGCCTCGATCACCGCGGAACGGAAAGCGGTCTCGCCCCGGTCGATGTCGGCCGTCAATTGCGCCTGCACCCACGGGTGCGCCCCGTGTGCCGCCAGCGCACGGATCAACTGCGGCCGGACGAACTCCGAACCTTCCTGCTCGAGTGCCGCCAACAGTTGCTCCGCCAGCTCCGCATCGGGTCGGAATGCCAGCCGCTCGTACGCGACCGCTCGGACCCGGTCGTTGCGCGAAGCCAGCGCCTCGCGAAAGTACGCGTCCACTTCCTGACCCGGATAGCCAGACAGGATCACCGCGGCGCGGAACTGGACGTAGGTGTCGGGATGGGTCCGGGCGGCGTTCAGCAACGCTGGCACCACGACGGCGGCGTCGGTGCGCCTGATGGCGCGCGACGCCTCGACGCGCGCCTCGTAGCTGAAATCGCCGAGTGCGGTGATTGCGTCCGTGATCGGAGCCGGCGTCTGCGCCCGGATGGGCGCGTCCCCCGCCCCGCCGGCGGCCAATGCCCCTGCCAAGGCAACGGCGAGCGCGGCGCTTCGCATACTCACGGCTAATCCCGCGCGCCTCCGCGCGCCACGGCCTCGGGATCCCGGTCCGTATCCGGCGCCACCTCCGGACCCGGCGCCATCTTGAGCACCATCTGCATGTAGGCGTCGGAATCCTGCGGTGGCGGTACCGGGTAGTCCCGCGTGAAGCAGGCGTTGCAGTAGTGTTGGCTCCGCTCTCCGACCGCGGCCCGCAGCCCCTCGATACTGAGGTACGCGAGCGTATCGGCGCCCATGAACTCACGGATCTCGTTGACGCTGCGCGTCGAGGCGATGAGCTCGTCACGGTGCGGCGTGTCGATGCCGTAGTAACAGGGTGACACCGTCGGCGGGCAACTGATCCGCATATGCACTTCAGTGGCGCCGGCCGACTTGATCATCGAGACGATCTTCTGGCTGGTGGTGCCGCGCACAATCGAGTCGTCCACGAGCACCACGCGTTTCCCCTCCAGCACACTCCGGACCGTGTTCAGCTTCACCTTCACCTTCAGGCCGCGGACCGACTGGTGGGGCTGAATGAAGGTGCGGCCGACGTAGTGGTTCCGGATCAGTCCCATCTTGAGAGGAAGGCCGGAGCTCTCCGCATAGCCGATGGCCGCAACCACCCCCGAGTCCGGAATCGGGACGACCACGTCGGCATCGATGCCGGACTCCGCGGCGAGGCGACGGCCCAGGTTGGTCCGGACGGCGCTGACGCTCTGACCGAAGACATCGCTGTCGGGCCGCGCGAAGTAGACATGTTCGAAGACGCAGTGCGACAGCGGCGTCCGCGGGAACGGCTTGTACGACCGCAGACCGTTTTCGCCAATCACGAGCACCTCGCCCGGCTCGATATCCCGCTCAAACGTTGCGCCGATCAGGTCCATTGCGCAGGTCTCGGAGCAAACGACGTAGGCATCGCCGATGCGGCCCAGCGCAAGGGGGCGGAATCCATGCGGATCGCGTACCGCAATCAGGCTCTTCGGCGTCAGCAGGACCAGCGAGAAGGCGCCGCTGACCTGCGACACCGACTCGACGATGGCGTCCTCCGGCGTTGGCGCGGTCGACTTCGCATACAGGTGCAGAACCACCTCGGTGTCGCTGTTCGTCTGGAAGATCGATCCCTCCTTGACGAGCCGTTCGCGCAACTCGGTGGCGTTCACGAGGTTGCCGTTGTGACAAAGGGCGATCTGACCGTGGGCGCAGTCGATCAGAATCGGCTGGGCATTGACGATCCGACTGTCGCCGAACGTCGAGTACCGGACATGGCCAATGGCGGAAGGGCCCGGCAGGTTGTCTAGCACCCGATCGTTGAACGCGTCGCCCACGTAGCCCATCGCGCGCGACAGCTTCACGCGACCGTCGTCGGCCGAGGCGATGCCGGCCGATTCCTGTCCGCGATGCTGCAACGCGTATAGGCCGAGGTAGGCAATCGACGACGCTTCCGCGTGGCCATGGATACCGAAGACCCCGCAGTTATCGTGGAACTTGTCATCGTCCATCAGCGGAGTCATCCGGACCGTGCGGCCCGACGTCGGGGGGAGGTTCCGCTCATTCATGCCGCGGTCCCTTCGAAGTGCCGCGATAGCCCGGTCAACCAGGCGCGCTCGGCTTCGGCGAGGGGCACGTCGACCAGTGCACCCGACTCTGCCTCGACGGCGAACCGCAGCCGTGCACCCCCGGTGCGGCCCAGCACGCGCGCCGGGACCCCCGCTTCCGCGGCCGCCCCCACAACCCGGTCGGCGTCCGCCTCGCGCGTGGAGACCACGATCTGCGATGCCGCCTCACCAAAGAGCGCCGCGGCGACACCGCCGGCGCCGAGCGACGCGGCGGGAAGGATGACGTCGCAGCCAATGCCGCCGCTATCGAACGCACATTCTGCAACGGTCACCGCCAGACCACCGTCGCTGCAGTCGTGCGCCGAACGAACCAACCGCGCGGAGGCGAGCTCCACCATCAGCGCCTGCAGTGCCCGCTCGCCCGCCAGATCGATCACCGGTGGCGCCCCCTGCACGAGATTGTGCGCCACCTTGAGGTACTCGCTCCCGCCAAGCGTCCCACCCGTGGCGCCAAGCAACAGGACGATGTCATCCGCGGCCCGGAACGATCGCCCAACCAACCATTCCGCCTCTTCCATTATCCCCACTACGCCGAGAACTGGGGTGGGCAAAATGGCGCGTCCCTCGGTTTCGTTATAGAGGCTCACGTTTCCACCCGTGATCGGGATCCCGAGTGCCCGGCATGCCTCGCCGATTCCGGCGACCGCGCGAGCGAACTGCCACATGATCTCCGGCCGCTCCGGATTGCCGAAATTCAGGCAGTTGGTGGCTCCCGCCGGCCGTGCCCCGGCGCACGCGACGTTACGCGCCGACTCTGCCACGGCAAGCATGGCGCCACGGTGAGGGTCCAACCAGCAGTAGCGCCCGTTGCCGTCGACCGAGAAGGCGAGCGCGCGTCGGGTGCCCTTCACCCGCACCACGCCGGCGCCGGCACCGGCCGGAGCAATCGTGTTGGTCCGGACCATGTGGTCGTACTGCCGGTAGATCCAGCGGCGGCTGGCGAGACCGGGCGAGCCGACCAGATGCAGGAACGTGTCGTTCGTCACCACGTCCGCCGCGAGGGCCGCACCATCGAGCGCCTGCCGTTCCGCCAGATCGTCCGGCTCGCACATCGGCCTGTCATACAGCGGCGCGTCGTCCGCGAGCGGGAGATTCGGAATCTCCGCCGCCATGCTCCCGCCGTTGCGCACGCGCAACAGGCCGTCGGCCGTCACTTCCCCGATGCGGACTGCATGCAGGTCCCATTTTTCGAAGATCCGGTCCACTTCCGCCTCGCGGCCCTGCCGGACGATAAACAGCATGCGCTCCTGCGACTCCGAGAGCATGATCTCGTAGGGCGTCATGCCCGACTCCCGCTGCGGGACCCGCGCCACGTCGATGTCGATGCCGGAGCCGCCGCGCGCCCCCATTTCGCACGACGAACAGGTAAGCCCCGCCGCCCCCATGTCCTGCAGGCCTACCAGGGCGCCGGTCTCGAGCACTTCCAGGCACGCCTCAAGCAGCAGTTTCTCCATGAACGGATCGCCTACCTGCACGTTCGGCCGCTTCTCCGAGGAAGCGTCGTCGAACTCGGCCGAGGCCATGGTCGCGCCATGGATGCCATCGCGGCCCGTCTTCGCGCCGACGTAATAGACGGCGTTGCCCGCCCCTTCGGCACGGCCACGAATGATGCTGTCCACGGGCGCTACCCCGAGGCAGAAGACGTTGACCAGGGGGTTGCCGGCGTAGCTTCCGTCGAACCCCACTTCGCCTCCGACGGTAGGGATCCCGATACTGTTGCCGTATCCGGCGATCCCTGCGACGACGCCGTCGATCAGCCGGCGCGTCGGCGCGGACTCGATCGGTCCGAACCGGAGTGAGTCGAGCAGCGCGATCGGACGCGCCCCCATCGTGAAAATGTCGCGGATGATGCCGCCGACACCGGTCGCGGCTCCCTGGTAGGGTTCGATGAACGACGGATGGTTGTGTGACTCGATCTTGAAGACCGCCGCGATGCCGTCGCCGATATCTATAGCGCCGGCGTTCTCACCCGGCCCCTGCACGACATGAGACCCATCGGTCGGGAGTGTCCGGAGGTGGCGGCGCGAGCTCTTGTAGCTGCAGTGCTCCGACCACATCACCGAGAAGATCCCAAGCTCGAGCAGGTTCGGACGGCGGCCGAGGATGTCGACTATCCGATCGTACTCCCCGTGCGTCAGCCCGTGCGCCGCGATGGTGTCGTCATCGAAACGCACCGAGCGGGGCTTCGTCTCTTGCCCTGTCATGTCGCGGCGGAGACCCGTGGTGCGTTGGCTACCGATTCGAAGACAATGCGGCCGTCGGTACTGCCGACCGCCGCCTCGCATGCCCGTTCGGGGTGCGGCATGAGTCCCACGACATTGCGCTCGCGGTTGCAGATGCCGGCGATGGCGGCCATCGATCCGTTCACGTTCCGGCGCTCGTCGAGCGCCCCGTCAGGCGCCGTGTAGCGGAAGATCACCTGGCGGCGGGCATCGAGCGCCGCCAGCGTCGGCGCGTCGGCGTAGTAGTTGCCTTCGCCATGCGCGATCGGGATCCGCAGCACCTGCCCTTTGGCAGCAAGCCGCGTGAACGGCGTATCGGTTGCCTCGACGCGCAGGTAGACATGCTCGCAGATGAACTTGAGATCACGGTTCCGCCGCATGCCGCCCGGCAGCAAGCCTGCCTCGAGCAGTATCTGGAAGCCGTTGCAGATGCCGATCACCGGCCCGCCGGCGGCGGCAAACTCCGCAACGCGCTGCATGACGGGAGAAAAGCGGGCGATGGCGCCGGTCCGGAGGTAGTCGCCGTAGGAGAAGCCGCCCGGCAGCACTACCAGATCCGCGCCGCCCAAGCGTTGCGCCTTGTGCCAGACGAGCTCCACCGCGTGGCCCAGGACCGTCCCGAGGGCGTGGTACGCGTCGTGATCGCAGTTCGATCCGGGGAACACGACCACTGCCGCCTTCATCCGCCTACCACCTCCACGCGGTAACTCTCGATTACCGGATTGGCGAGCAGGCGGTCGGCTACCTCGGTCGCGAGCGCCCGCGCCTCGTCGGCCGACGCGGTAGCGAGCTCAAGCTCGAAGTACTTGCCCTGGCGGACGTCCCGCACTGCCGCGTAGCCGAGCGATGCGAGCGCGTTGTTGATGGTCTTGCCCTGCGGATCGAGGATCGACCGCTTCAGCGTCACGTAAACTCTTGCCGTCACAACGACTTCCCCTGCCCTCAATCGTCGGCCGCGGTAAACGCGCGCTCCATGATCTCGTCGACATGCCGGAGCTGCAGGTCGAGGTCGAATGCCTCGTCGATCGCCTCTGGCGGCAGCACGGCCGTCACTTCCGGATCGTCAAGCAACAGCTTCCTGAAGTCGCGATGTTCGTCATGTGACCGCATTGCATTGCGTTGCACCAGGAGGTAGGCATCCTCCCGCGATACCCCCCGCTTCGCCAGCTCCAGTAGCACCGTTCCGGAAAACACCACGCCGTGCGAGCGCTCCAGGTTCTCCCGCATCCGCTCGGGGTAGACCACGAGATCGCGCACGATGCGCGCGAAGCGACGGACCATGTGGTCGAGCGCGCAGAAACTGTCTGGGAGAATCACCCGCTCGACCGACGAATGCGAAATGTCCCGCTCGTGCCAGAGCGCGATGTTCTCGAGCGCCGCCACGAGATTCGACCGAACCAGACGGGCCAGCCCCGTCACCTGCTCGCAGCCGATCGGGTTCCGCTTGTGCGGCATGGCCGACGAGCCCTTCTGCCCCCTCGCGAACGGCTCCGCTACCTCGCCTATCTCGTTCTTCTGCAGTCCGCGCACCTCTACCGCGAACTTCTCCAGCGACGCCGCGGTAATCGCGAGGGCCGAGAGCAGCTCGGCATGGCGGTCTCGCTGGATCACCTGTGAGGCGACCGGGGCAGGTATGAGCCCCAGGCGGTCGCATACACCCTGTTCGATCGCCGGGTCGAGGTGCGCATATGTGCCGACCGCCCCCGACAACTTGCCGACGCTGATCCCGTCGCGCGCCCGGACAATTCGCGCGCGATCGCGCGCGAGCTCCGCGTACCAGAGCGCGAGCTTCACGCCGAACGTCATCGGCTCGGCATGTACCCCGTGCGTCCTGCCGATCATCGGCGTCCTTCGGTGCGTGTCCGCCTGGACGCGGACGGCCACGCACAGGACATCGAGGTCTGAGAGCAGCAGGTCGCATGCCTCGCGCATCTGGAGCGCCGCCGCCGTGTCGATGACATCCGACGATGTCATGCCGAAGTGCAGCCAGCGCGCCGACGGACCCACGTGTTCCGCGACCGCAGTGGTGAACGCGATGACGTCGTGCTGTGTCGTCGCCTCGATTTCCGCAACGCGCGCCGCGTCGACCGTACCCCGCTGGCGGATGTCTCGCGCCGCCCCGTCAGGGATGAGACCGTGCTCCGCCATCGCCTCGGCGGCGGCAATCTCGACACGCAGCCAGGTGTCGTAGCGGCGCTGCTCGGTCCAGATGCGCCCCATCGCGGCCGGCGTGTAACGGGGAATCATCCGGATCGTGTCTCGCGGCGCTGTGAATACGGGGTCAATCCAGGGCGAGCCGCGACGGGTCGGGCGCGTCGCCGAGCGGACCAACCACCGCGCCACCCAGGGCGTAGGTCTGGAACAGGTCGTTCGCGACCCGCTGCACGTCGTCCGCCGTGACCGCGTCGATGGCGGCTATCTCCTCGGCTATCGTCACGTAGCGCCCCAGGAGCATCTCGAACCGCGCGAGGTTCGACGCTCGGCGGCTCGTGCTCTCGAAGGCGAGCCGGCAGTTGCACTTCGCACCATCCTTTGCCCGCTGAAGTTCATCGTCCGGTACGCGGCTCGACTTGAACCGGCGCAACTCCGCGACGATCAGGTCGATTACCTCGCCCGCTGACCTCTGGTCGCAGGCCGCGTACAGGATCAGTTGCCCGGCATCGCGGTAGGCGCTCAGATCGCTCCCCACGGAATAGGCGAGGCCCCGCCGCTCGCGCACCTGCTGGAACAGGCGGGAGCTCATCGTCCCACCGAGGATGTCGTCGAGAATCATCAGCGCGTGATGGTCGGGATGCCCGTACGGATAGCCGCTCACCCCCAGGCAGATGTGCACCTGTTCGATATGGCGCTCGTACAGGTCCAGCCGAATCGCCGCCTCCGGCCGGGTCGTCCGTAGCGGCTCGCCCCCGGGCGGCACATCGGCGAACGCCTCGCCGGCGAGCGCAGTGAAGTGATCCGGATCGACGTTCCCGGCGACCGCCACGATCAGGTTGTCCGCCCGGTACGCGCGGCCGAAGTAGTCGCGCAGCATATGGCCATCGAAGCGGGACACTGACTCCGCGGTCCCCAGGATCGGCCGGCCGAGCGGATGGTTGGGCCAGAACTCCCGGTTGAACAGCTCGTACACCAGGTCGCCCGGTGAATCCTCCACCATCTTGATCTCCTCGAGTACGACGTTCCGCTCGCGAATCAGCTCGTCTTCGGGAAACGTGGGACGGAGGAGGAGATCGCTCAACAAATCGATGGCCTGCGGCAAGTGCTCGTCCAGTGTCAGCGTGCCGTAGCCGGCGTACTCGTACGCGGTGAAGGCATCGAGGTGTCCGCCTATCGCGTCCACCTGCTGCGCCAGGCGAGCGGCGGTGCGCGTTCTGGTCCCCTTGAAGAGCATGTGCTCCACGAAGTGAGCAATCCCGGGGTGCGCCGGCCCCTCGTGGCGCGCGCCGCGCGCCAGATAGACCCACAGGTTGACCGAGTGGACCCGCGGGATCGGATCGATGAGCACGCGGAGGCCGCTCGGCAACACCCGCCGCGTCATGGACGCTTCGAAACCGTTGGGCGCCGCGTGGAGCAAGAAACTGGGATGGGCGGCCGGGCTGGTCGTCTGGGACACGTAAGTATCTGTAAATCCTATAGTTAGGTGCTCCTGCAGGTTTCGGGATCATAGCACGCGCGGCGCGCGGGCGGCAACGCGCCGTATACGATGGTTCCGCGGGCCGCCGCGGCAGGCGCGCGAGCCGTCCGCTCTCGACGCCATGCCACTGCGCCAACCGCTCACTGACCTCGAGCCGGACGACCTGGCGGCGGCCCTCGTTGCTCTGGAGGCCCCCGCGTTCCACGCTCGCCAGATCTACCAGTGGATCTACCGCCGCGGCGTCACCAGCTTCGCGTCCATGACCGACCTGCCGCGCGACCTGCGGACGAGGCTGAACGGGGCGTTCACCGTCCCCACCCCGGCGATGACGGCCCGGCACGACTCCGTCGACGGTACGGTCAAGTTCCAGCTTCGTTTCGACGACGGCCAAGAGGTGGAGACGGTGTTCATTCCGGATACTCCCGCCATGACCTTCTGCGTGTCCACGCAGGTGGGCTGCGCGATGCAATGCGGCTTCTGTCTGACGGGAAAGATGGGGTTGCTGCGCAACCTGACGGCGGGAGAGATCGCGGCGCAGGTACGGCTGATGGCGCACGCGCTCCATCTTGCGGATCGCCGCTTCAACGTCGTCCTGATGGGAATGGGCGAACCGCTCCACAACTACGACGCCACGATGGCAGCGCTCCGGATACTGGCTGCCGACTGCGGTCTCGCGGTCCATCCGCGGCGCGTGACGCTGTCGACCGTCGGCGTGCTCCCGGCGCTCGAGCGGCTGGCGCACGAGCCGCTGATGCCGAACCTGGCCGTCTCGCTGCATGCGACCACCGAGGCGCAACGGGATCGGCTGGTTCCGGTGAACCGGGCCTACGGTCTGGCCGACCTCATCGCCGCCTGCCGGCGTTTTCCGACGAAGCGGCGCGACCGGATCACGTTCGAGTACGTCCTGCTGCGGGACGTCAACGACAGCGTCGCCGACGCGCGTCGCCTGGCCCGCCTGCTGCACGGCGTGCGCTCGAAGGTGAACGTCATCCCGCTGAACGAAGCGCCCGGCATTCCGTACCGCCGGCCCACCGATGCCCGGGTGGATCGCTTCGCGCGCGCCCTCGCGGATCGCGGCGTGAGCGTTTCGGTTCGCAAGAGCCGGGGGCGCGACATTCGCGCCGCATGCGGGCAACTGATCGTCGGCGGCGCGCGACCTACCACGAGCCAACGCGCCGCCGCGCTGCTGTCGTAACCAGGGGAAGGCGGGCTACTCACCGGGGGCGGATGCAACCGGCGCCCGCGCTTCCCGCGACGCCAGCTCCCCGGTCATCGACTCTCCCGCGCCGGTGAGGCGGACGCGGACACGCTGGTTGCCCGGCAGCGGATCCGGGAGGTGGACGCGGAGATAGTTGTCGGTCAGGACGCTGGTGCCGCCGCCCGTCGCATCGGCCGCGCGGGCGCCAGCGAGCGTCAGGCCGTTACGCACCGTCCCTATCTGCGCGGAACGAAACCGGGCTGCAAGCACCGCGCCGATATCGCGCAGGGCCCGCGCGCGCGCCCGGATCAGCGGACCCGCCACCTTCTCCGGCATTCCCGTCGCCTCCGTGCCAGGCCGGTCGGAGTACGGGAACACATGCAGGTAGCTGATGGGACTGTCGGCAACGTACCGCAACGTCACTTCGGCGTCGGCGTCCGTCTCGCCCGGAAAACCGACCACGAGGTCGCTGCCGATCGCCGCATCGGGACGCCGCGCACGGATATCGTCCACCACGCGACGGTACATACTCAACGTATACGGCCGGCGCATCCGCCGGAGCAGCACGTCGCTCGCGTGCTGCAACGGAAGGTGGAGATGCGGGGCGAACCGCGGGCTGCCGGTCACCAGCTCCACCACGTCCGGCGTGCAGTCCATGGGCTCGAGCGAGCTGATCCGGACGAGCAGATCGGACGAGTGCGCGTCAAGCGCGCGCAGCAGCGCGGCGAGCGACGACGGGGGCGTGAGGTCGCGCCCGTACGAGCCAAGATGCACGCCGGTCAACTGCAGCTCGCGATAGCCTGCCACCACCGCTCGGTCCACTTCGTCGAGCACGCGGGCCAGCGGCACGCTCCGCCCCCGCCCCCGCGTCGACGGAATGATGCAGTAGGCGCACTTCTCGTCGCAGCCGGTCTGCACCCGCAAGGTCCAGGCCGTCCGACCATGTTCCCCCGGCGGGATAAGCGCGCCGCACGCCCCGTCCCCGCCAGCGAACCGGACCGCGGTGGTGGTGGGGGCCGCCTCCAGAATCCGCTCCGCCAGCGCTTCCTTGTCGGCGTTCGGCACCACCGCGACGACACCCGGCAACGCCGCCACGGCCGCGGCGTCGCGCGACGCGTAACAGCCGGTGGCAATCACCTGGGCGCGGGGGTTGACCCGCGCCACCCGTCGGATCGCCTGCCGCGTTCCCTGATCGGCGCTGGCGGTCACCGAGCAACTGTTCACGACCACCACGTCCGCTCCCTCGACGGGCGCCGGGCGGGCGCCCCACGCGCGCAACCGGCTCTCCAGTCCGAACGAGTCCGCCTGGTTCACCCGGCACCCGAACGTAATCACGGCGAACGTCACGGCTCGCGATCATACCGTCGGCAGCTACGGCGGCGCGTCGACCTTTAGCCGGCGTCGGCGCGTCAGGAGTGCGCGCCGCGAGATGCCGAGCCGCTGAGCCGCCGCCCCGCGGCTGCCGTCGGCCAACTGGAGCGCGCGACGGATCACCGCCCGCTCCACCTGTGCGACCGCGTCCGCCAGGGGCTGCTCGGTCGAGAGCGTCACCGTTTCGGTTGGCGGTGCCGCAGAGGACGCCGACGGTTCCGCCGCGGCCGACGCCGAGATGGGATCCGCCGGCGCAAGTCGCAGGTCGCCGGTCCGGACGACGCCGCCACTTGCGAGCAAGACCGCGAGGCGGCGGAGTTCATTGGCGAGCTGTCGGACGTTCCCGGGCCAGCGCTGGCACATCAGCATCTCCATGGCGCTGCCGGACACCTGGAGCTTTTCCTTGCCGTAGCGATCCGCGTAGAGCCGGAGGAAGTGCCGCACCAGCGGCGGGACGTCGGTGGGGCGGTCACGCAGCGGCGGGACGTGCAGATGGACGATATTGAGCCGGTAGAAGAGGTCCTTGCGGAACCGTTTCTCCGCCACCAACTGCATCAGGTCGGCGTTCGTGACGGCGACGATCCGTACGTTGACTATCGACGGCCGCGACTGGCCGACCGGATGGATCTCGTTCCGTTCGAGCAGGCGAAGCAGCTTCGGCTGCGACCGCAGATCGAGGTCGCCGATCTCGTCCAGCAGCAGCGTACCACCATCGACGGCGCGGACGATCCCGGCGGCGTGCCGGTGCGCTCCAGTGAACGAGCCACGCCGGTGGCCGAAGAGTTGCGCCTCGGCCAGTTCACCGGGCAGGCTCGTGCAGTTGAACGGCGCGAACGAATCGCGCGGACGCCCCGAGGCCCGGTGGATGAGCCGCGCCAGCGCCTCCTTGCCGGTGCCGGTCTCTCCGGTAATCAGCACCGGCAGATCGCTCGGCGCCGCGCGCATCGCCAGGTGGACGAGACGGCGCATCTCCGCCGACGCGTAGATCAGGAGGCGGTCGGAATGGCCGCGGGATGGGGCACTCGAGGAAACCCGGGGGGCTGCCTGGTACCGACGAGGCTGGACGCTCCTGTTCCGGTCCACAGTTCGGGCGGTCCCTGACGACACTGCACCAGCGCGCGGGAATCCCCGCGTACTGCCGGCGCGCCAAGGTGCCTTGCTTCTATCACACTGGGATAGGATCTGCACGCCGGACCTGCCAGCGGCGCCGACCCCCAATGCCCGACACCGATCCCGGAGCGCACCCGGGGCGCCCCACTCCCGCGCTCGGGGTCGCCCTCGTCCCTGTCGTTTTCCTGATCGCGCTGCTTGGTGCATCGGTGTACCTCTTCGGCGACGATTCGTCGTCCGGTCCGAACCAGATCGCGCTGGTGCTCGGCACCGCCGTGGCGAGCGTCGTGGGCCTCGCGGGCGGTCAGCGGTGGAAGGACCTGGAGCGGGCCATCAGCCAGGGCGTTTCGACCTCTATGGGGGCGATCCTGATCCTGCTGACGGTGGGATCGGTGATTGGCACCTGGATCCTTGCCGGCGTGGTCCCGACGATGATCTACTACGGGCTGTCGATCCTGGCCCCGTCGGTTTTCTACGCTGCCGCCTGCGTCGTCTGCGCCGCCGTCGCGCTCGCCACCGGCAGCTCGTGGACCACTGCCAGCACGGTGGGCATCGCGCTGGTGGGCATCGCCACCGCGTACGACCTCAATCTCGGCCTGGCCGCGGGCGCCATCCTTTCGGGCGCCTACTTCGGCGACAAGATGTCGCCGCTCTCGGAGACCACGAACCTCGCCCCTGCGGTTGCCGGAACCGAACTCTTTACGCACATACGGCACATGGTCTGGACGACGGCGCCCAGCTTTGCCGTCGCGCTTGTCCTGTTCGCGGCGGCGGGGGCGGTCGCCGGCACGCCGGAGGGGACCGGCGACGTGGCGGCCGTGCTCGCCGCACTTGACGCGGCGTTCGTCATCGGGCCGCACCTGCTGATTCCCGTGGCGCTGGTGCTGGTCCTGGTGGTGCGGCGGGTGGCGGCGTTCCCGGCCCTCCTGATCGGCGCGCTCGCGGGTGGCGCCTTCGCCGTCGCGTTCCAGCCCGACGCGGTGCTGCGCTATGTTGGCGAGCCCGACCTTGCCCGCCCGGTTGCGCTGGTCAAGGGGGTCTGGCAGGCGCTTTATGGCGGTTACCTGCTGGAGTCCGGCAACCCCGCACTCGACGACCTGCTCTCGCGCGGCGGCATGGCCAGCATGCTGACCACCGTCTGGTTGATCATGACGGCCATGATGTACGGCGCGGTGCTCGAGGCAACCGGGATCCTGCGCGTGCTCGCGGCCCGCATCCTCCGCTCGGTCCGGAGCACCGGGTCGCTCATCAGCGCGACGCTTGGCACGTCGTTCGGCGTCAATGTCCTCGCGTCGGATCAGTACCTCTCGATCGTGCTGCCGGGGCGGATGTTCCGCAGCGAGTACGAACGGCGGCGTCTCGACCCGAAGAACCTTTCGCGGACGCTCGAGGACTCGGGAACGCTCACGTCGGTCCTGATCCCGTGGAACACCTGCGGCGCGTTCATGGCCCAGACACTGGGCGTTCCGACGCTCACCTACGCCCCGTTCGTGTTCTTCAACCTGATCAACCCGTTCGTTGCCGCCGCGTACGGCTTCGCGCAGATCGGGATCGCACGCTTGCCGGAATCGCCGCCGCTCACCGCGACCGGCGACCGTCCCGCCGCCTCCTGATCCCGCGCGTTCGCCGGCGGCCGCCCGAACTGGCTAAGATCGGGCAGGGGCCGGGAGTGGAGGATCGATCGATGTCGCGAGAACTTCGGACAAGCGTGCTGACGATGCTCACCGCGGGGATGGTCGCTGCGTGTGGCGGGCCGGCGGAGGAAACCGCGGCGCCGGACCCGGAACCGGCCGCCGGCGCGTCCCCGGTCTACCAGGAAGCCGGAACCATCGAGGGTCTCGACGGCCTCATCGCGGCTGGCGCGGTGGTCGAGAGGGTGAGCGAGGGCTATCAGTTCATCGAAGGACCGGTCTGGGTGGGCGGCGCCGATGACGGCTCGCTCCTGTTCAGCGATATCCCTGGCGACCGGGTCTACGAGTGGTCGGAAACGGAGGGGTCCAGTGTCTTCGTCGATCCGGTCTTTCTGCCCGAACTCGAGACGAATGGCCAGGGGGGATCGAACGGACTGACCGTCGACAGCGAGGGCCGGGTCGTCCTGTGCGAACACGGAAACCGCCGGATCGCGCGGATCGAGCCTGACGGCACGCGCATCACGCTGGCGGATCGGTATGACGGCATGCGCCTCAACAGCCCGAACGACATCGTCTATCACTCCAGCGGCGCCGCGTTCTTCACCGATCCGCCGTACGGGCTGGCCAGTCCGGACGCGGCGGAACTCGACTGGAACGGCATCTACCGGCTGGACCCGGACGGCACGCTGACGTTGGTGGCCGACGGACAAACCCGGCCGAACGGCATCGGGCTGTCACCGGACGAGCAAACCCTCTATGTCGCCAACTCGGATCAGGAAGCGCGCATCTGGATGGCATACCCCGTGAACGACGACCTGACGGTGGGCGAGGGACGGGTGCTGCTGGACCTGACCGACAGCGAGGAGACCGGCGTTCCGGACGGCTTCGCGGTCGACACGTCCGGCAACCTCTGGGCAAGCGGCCCCGGCGGGATTGTCGTCATCAGCCCGGAAGGCGAACCGCTTGGTACGGTCCGTCCGGACGAGCAGCCGGCGAACGCGGCCTTCGGTAACGATGGCCGCACGCTGTACATGACCGCGCGGTCCGGCCTCTACCGGGTCCGGACGGACGTGGCCGGTCTGATGCCGGGCCGATAACCTACGCACGCACAGTCGATGGTCAGAGCGGCCGCCACCGCCCCCCAGCGCCGCCCGCCCATCAGAACCGCGACTCGAAGGCAGACGTCGCGTGGACGCGGACCTCGTCCGCCGCTTCGGCCACCAGGAAGCAGGCCGCGATGCCCCGCGCTTCCGCCCAGGCGATGCCGTCCTCCGGACCCATGACGTAGAGCGCGGTCGACAGGACGTCGGCGTCGAGGGCGCGCTCGTGCCACACGCTGACGCTGAACGGTGGCGTCGCCGGTACCGGCCGCCCGGTGCGGGGATCGAGGATGTGGCCGAGGCGGACGCCATCCGCCAGCATCAGGTCGCGCTCGGATCCGCCGCTCGTCGCGAGCGATCCTTCCGTGAGGGTGATTTCGAGCGCCGCCTCGTTCCGTCTTACGGGGTGGGCGATCGCCACCGGCCAGCTTGCGCCGGACACGGCCACCTGCCCTCCAAAGTCGATCATCCAGGCGCCGGCTTCGCTATCTTCCGCGCGCCGCACGCGGTCGATAGCCTCCCCCTTGCCGAACCCGCCCGCGTCGAGCGTCACGTTGGCGTTGCGCCGGATGGCGCATTCCGCCGGACCGCCGTTCGCCGGAGCGCGCTCGATCGCCAGATGCTCCCACCCCGCGTTCCGGCGGGCCGCGGCCAGCGCTGCGTCCTCCGGCTGACGGCCCTCACCACGCAGGTCCCACGCTTCGATCAACCGTCCAATGGCCGGGTCGAACGCGCCGCCGGTCGCGTCGCGCCACGTCGCCAGCCGATCGAAAAGGTCACAGACCGCGCCGGGGACGTCCAGGGCCTCGCCGATCTGACGCCGGTTCAGACTCCCCAGCACGCTGTCGGGGCGCCACGTGCTCAGTTCCGCTTCGGCCGTTTCGACGACTCGGACCATCCGTTCGAGCTGCGCCAGACCCGCCGCACGCTCGGCCGCATCCACCGCGAACCTCGCGACCGTTCCCATCAGATAGACGGATCGCTCGATCTGCACGGCCAAGACAGGACCCGCCGCCAGCACGCTGCCAGCCACGTCGCCGACGCCAGGCGGGAGGCCCGGCCGAACACCGCCGACCACGCCGGCGGCACCCAGGAGGAAGGCCCACACCAGCCGCCACCGGACGCGCCTCGCGGCGCGCGGGGTCATGACGAGAGACGCGCAGGGCCGGGAATGACGCCGGTCGGGTCGACCTGGAGGCGGTTGACCCGCCAGCCGATGACCAGATGGCTGGTGTAGCCAAGCACGAAGACGACGCTCGTCGCGACATGCGTCCATATGGCGACCATGAGCAGCAGTGGCGACACGGCCACCTGGATCAGATAGCCGGAGAGCGCCATCGCCGAGAAGCTGACGAGCGACGTCCAGCCGCTCCGGCGGTTGGCCGGATTGGGCGAAAGGACCTTCCGGAGCGTGTGTGACCGGAATAGCATTCCGAAGAAGGCGATGAACACCGGTGCGGCGATCACGTGCCCGGTCAGCATCGCCTGCTCCCACGGGTGGTTGACGACCGCGAACGGATCGTCGGTCGCCAGCAGGTACTTCATCCAGAAGTAGACGATGCCCGTCGCGGCGACCGCGACGTGGAGCGTGTTGAACGCCCGGCGTTCCCACCAGGTCACGGCGACACCTCTCTCGCGCCGGCGTGCCGCTCGGAGACGGCGGTTGCTTCCGCGCTGCCGTGTGCCGCACCTTCGAGCACGCGGTCGAGCGCGAGGATCCGGCGCACTGCTCCATTCACCGCCCGGGTCGTGAGCGTCGCGCCGGCAATGGGACGGATCGCCCGCTGAATCGCCAGGTCGTCGCCCAGCGGCTTCGTGTGGTACTGACGCATCCACGGCTCCGGCGCGAGGTACTCGGGCGGTTCGAGGAACGCGGTGACGTCGATCCGTCGCACCCGGCCGTCCGCCTCCAGCGAAATCAGCAAGCTCTCCCGCTTCGTTCGGACGACGTGCGTATCGATGTAGGCACGACCCACCACCCGGCCATCCTGGGTCGCGACGTAGCGGGCAATGATCTTCGTCTCCAGTTCGCCGCGCGCCAGTTCGGCAACGCGTTGCGCCTGGCCGTCCGTCAGATAAACGCGGTCCGCAGCGATCATCGCGCCGGGGAAGGCCGCCGCCAGCGCATCCTCCCGCGATACGATGCCCGGCTGCGCCGACGCGGCAAGCGCGGCCAGAAGGCACCACGCCGCGCACGCGATCGTCGCGCGCCCCCGCGCCGTCCACACCCCGTCCACCGGTCGCTTCACGGTGCGCCTCTCCGTTGTCAGAACGCGTAGCCGACAGCGAAACTGAACTGGTTCACACCACTCTCGGCGGCGTTGTTCACCCACATGTGATCCGCCTTCACGACGATGCCCGCGACCGGCTTCAGCTCGACGCCGAACGTCGTGTAGGTGTTGTTGCGCGACGGATTGCGGGTGAAGCCGGCCACTACCGCCGCATGGGTATCCACCCTCTCGTAACGGATGTACGGCGTGAGGCCAACGCCCCTGGCCTCCGACACCTGCGAGAGGACGTCGTAGCCCGCCTGCACGTAGCCGCCCCGCATCGTCTCGCCGACGCCGTTCGCGCCGGTCAGGCCAAGCGCCTGGTTCAATTCAGCGGTGTCGTCGAGCTGCGCCTGGGCATACAGGGCGCGAATGTCGACCCCCCGCACCTGCGCCTGGCCATGCAGGTCGAAGATGCTCGTGGTCACCGGGTAGTTGACCTCGTCGATCGCGATATCGCCCTGGCCGGAGCCGCCACGGTAGAAGCTGGCGCCGAAGAAGACACCGGGGGTCGGTGTGATGTCGACCCGCCCCGTGATGGCCAGGTTCTCCGCCTTCGCCCTGGCGCCCTTCTGGCGGCCGCCGCGCACGCCGCTCGACGAGAACGCAGAACCGTTCAGGCCGTTGACGACGTAGGCGCGCGCCGCGACCCGCTCGCCGGCGAAGTAGACGCCGCCGCCGTTCTCCCGCCAGGTGCTGGGGATGATGCTCTGCTCGGTCACCGGGCGCTCGGCCCCGATGAAGACGGTCGGCTCGTGGAACTCGTTCACCAACCCCATCGGGATCAGCAGCATGCCGGCGCGCACGCCGAAGTTCTCCGTGGCGAGGTAATCGACATACGCGAACTCGACGAAGATCTCCTTCGCGTGTTCCACCTCGATCTCGGAGTTGAACAGGAACTTGTCGCTGAAACGGTAGCCGGCGTAGAGAATGGCCCGCAGGAAGTCGAACTGCGTGGTCCGGTCCGAGGCATAGTTCTCGTAGAGCATCTCGCCATAGCCGGCGATCGACACGCCGGCCGCCTGGCGGTAGGTCGCAGCGGCGGACGGGGCGAGGCCAAGCGCCCGCGCCTGCTCGATCGTTACGTCGCGTTCGGCTTCGCCGCTACGCAGGCGTTCCACCTCTTCGGCCAACAGCTCGATACGACGCTCGAGTTCCTGCACGTCAGGCTGCCGGGCCGTCTCGGCTGTCCCCGAGGCCTCGGCCTCGACTTCCTCCGTTGCGCCCGCCTGCGCGAATGCCTCGCCGCCCCCCACCACAAGCGCTGCTCCCACCGCAGGGATTACCCACCTGCGCATCCGTTCCGCCGTTGCCCTCATTCCGCAACCTCCGTTCACGGTCGGTTGCGCAGCCCCCGTCGTGCCCCTAGAATGGGCTGGCTTGTACGTGCCGGACGCCGAGCAACCCTGTTTCCCAGGAGCCGCGACCGCGCGTCGAGCCGGCTCGTCCGGTGTTGCCGCACCGGACGGGTCACCCTCTTTGCGCCCCCTCGGCAAGTTGTTCATTCGAGGGGCCGGTGCTGCCGCGGCAGCGCCCAATAGAGACGCAATCTCAATTGGCCGAGAGAAGATACCCGACCATTTCAGTCGGAGTCAAGGGATAAATGAGACTGATATGAGAATCCTCCGACGAACGAGCCCCGGTCGGGGGGCGGCGCGAGGCCGGACTCCGCCCGCATGACGACTCCTCCGCTCGCCTACCGGACGATCTTCTTCTTCTGGCTGCCGCTCGCCGGGACCTGGCTCATGATGGCGGCCGAAGGGCCGTACCTCGCCGCCGTCATTGCGCGTTTGCCCGATCCCACCCCCAACCTGGCCGCGTTCGGGGTCTCGTTCGCGTTCGCCATCATCATCGAGGCGCCCGTCATGATGTTGATGAGCGCGTCCACGGCCCTCGTGGAGGACGGGCCGAGCTACCGCGCGCTCCGCCGCTTCTCGCTCTGGCTGACGGGGCTCGTGACGGCAGGGCAGATTGTCCTGTTGGTGCCATCGGTATTCGACCTGATCACGCGCGGGCTGGCCCTGCCGGAAGACGTCGGGAACCTGACGCACGGCGCGCTGCTGATACTGCTGCCGTGGCCCGCGGCCATCGCGTACCGCCGGTTTCGACAAGGGCTGCTCATCAGGAATCACCAGACGCGGCGCGTCGCCTACGGCACCGTGATTCGCCTCGTCACGATGTCCGCTACCGGATTCGCGGCATTTCGCTACACGTCGATGCCCGGCGCCCACGTCGGCGCCCTTGCGCTGTCGGTCGGCGTCGTGTGCGAGGCAGCCGCCAGCCGCGTGATGACGCATCGGCTGGTGCCGGAGCTGCTCAGCCGGCCGCGTGCGCCGGAACGGATGGCCGAGCTGTCGATGCCCGCCATCACGCGCTTCTACACGCCGCTCGGCCTGACAACCCTGATGGCGCTGTCGATTCAGCCGATCGTCACGTTCTTCATGGGCCAGGCGCGCTTCCCGCTCGAGTCGCTCGCGGTGTTGCCCGTAATCGATGGGCTGACCTTCATATTCCGCGCGATTGGGCTCTCCTATCTCGAGGTGGCCATCGCGCTGCTCGGTCCCCGGCGGGAACACTTCCCGCGCCTGAGAAACTTCGCGGTCGTGCTGGCCGTGGGGGCGTGCAGCGGCCTGTCGGCAATGGTGCTGACGCCGCTCGCCGACGTCTGGTTCCACACCGTATCCGGCCTGAGCCTCGCGCTCACCGCGTTCGCCGTGCTTCCAGCGCAGATCATGGCGCCGTTTCCGATCCTCTCGGTTACGTTGCACACGCAACGCGCGGTGCTGGTGCACGCACACCGCACGCGGCCGATCACGACGGCAACAATCGCCGAAGTCCTTGCGGTCGGCTGCGTTCTGGGGCTGGCCATTCACAGATTCGACGTCGTCGGCGCCGTCGCCGCGACGACCGCCATCCTCACCGGCCGCATCGTGGCGGTCGCCTGGCTCTGGCCGTCCTGCCGCAACACCCTGCACGCCGACCGCGCCACCGCGCGAAGCGCGTAGGAGTGGCGTTGCGTGGCGTCGCGCCACGTCGCCAAAGGCGTAACAATAGGGCCATGCTTGAAGCGCTGCCCCCGCTCTGGACGGCCGAGTGGATCGTCATCGGGTTCTTCAGCTACCTGCTCGTTCTCTCCGTCCTCCGCCGCCTCCCGTCCGGCGCCCGCCGGCGCATCCTGCTCGTAAGCGCCCTCTGCATCGCCGCGCCGATACTGCTCGCCGGACTCCGCCCGTCCCCCGCGCTCCAGATCATTCGCGAATGGATCCCCGGGCTGTACCTGATGCAGGGCTACTGGCTTTGCGGCCTCTTCTTCCGCGCCCCGATGCCGAGCATCGAACGGCGCCTGCTGGCTCTTGACACCGCGGTGTTTGAGGCGACGCATCTCCGCGCCCTCCTCGCCCGGGCGCCCCGCGCCGTCGCCTCGTGGTTCGAACTCACCTATCTCCTCGCCTATCCCTTCGTTCCCGCCGCTTTCGGGGCGGTCGTCGCGCTGGGCGAACGGGCACGCGCCGACGAGTTCTGGACCGCCCTCCTCTGCGCGTCGTACGCCTGCTACGGCATGCTTCCCTGGATTCAGACCCGGTCGCCGCGGACCCTCGCCACGGACCGTCCGCTCTACGCGCCGCACCTCCTCCTCCGCCGCCTGAACGCGACGGTGCTCAACCGAATGAGCGTGCAGTGGAACACTTTCCCGAGCGGACACGCGGCGTCCGCCACCGCCGCCGCGCTTGCCGTCGCATCCGCCGGCGCGCCCATCCCCGCCGCCGCGTTTGGGCTTATCGCGGCCAGCATCACGATCGCCACCGTCCTGGGTCGCTACCACTACCTGCTCGACACGATTCTCGGCCTCGCGATCGGCATTGCCGGCTGGCAGATCGCAGGTATAGTCACCTAACTAACCGTTCGGAGGGGTTCGTCCGCGAGCCCGCTGGAAGGAACAGAATCGATGACCCGCACGATCGTTGCCGTTGCCGTCACTGCCGCCGTGGCCGCGCTGGCCGCCGGCGCGCCCACCCCGGCCGCCGCCGCCGACTACCACCACATTCATCTGGTTGCCGATTCCGCCGCAGACGCGAAGGCGTGGTACATGACCCACATGGGGTGCACCGACTACGGCCGCCATAACGCGTGCGCAGCCGGCGACGACGTGCTGATCATCTTCTTCGAACGCGAGCCGACCGGCCCGAGCGTCGGTAGCGGCGTCGATCACATCGGCTTCTCGTTTCGTGATCTCGAGGCGAAGATGGCGGCGTTCGAGGCGGCCGGCATCCGGATCCTGGAACCCGTCCGCGAGGTGGAGGGCCTCTTCAAGCTGGCGTTCATCGAGGATCCGTGGGGCACCAGGATCGAGGTGGTCGAGGATCACGAGTGGCTCGGCTTCCACCACCTGCATCTCCGCTCGACTGACCGGGACGCCGCCTACGATTGGTACGAGAACCTCTTCGGCGGCGAGCGCGACAGCCTGAAGGGCCGAATCGCCGGTCTCCGCTACGGCACGGTCTGGCTGCTCATCTCGCAGCACGACGGCGACCCGCTCGCGCCCACCCAGGGGCGCGCCTTCGACCATCTGGGCTGGCAGTTCCCCGACCTGCGCGCCGCCGCGGAGGAAATCCGGCGGAAGGGAGTCGAGTTCACCCTCGAGCCGCGCCCCTTCACGAATCCGCTCGGCGAAGACATGCTGATCTCCTTCGTCGAGGGTCCTGACGGCGTCCGGATCGAAATCGTCCAGCCGCGCATGTAGCACCGCAGCGCCGACTCCAAGCGTCCTGGTGGTTGTGCCTTTACTGGGCTTCCTGCGTCTGGGCGGGGGGCGCCTGGTGCAACATCCCCGACTCGCCCGCCTGGACCAGGGCGAAGCGCGTGCTGATCGGGCCCACCATCTCGTAGAAGGCAACGCCGGCCAGCACCACCGTCGAGACGACCGGGGCGTACATCTCGAAGCGCTGGCCAACCGCCAGCGTGAGCCCGACCGCGAGGCCGGCCTGCGCCATCAGCCCGAAGCCGAGAAACTGCTGCACGGTCCGCTCCAGCCCCAGCCACCGCGCGCCGACGACCGCCCCGGCGAACTTGCCGGCGGCGCGGCCTATGACGTAGACGACACCGATGATCCCCATCGAGGAGAGAAGCGACAGGTCGAGGTCAGCTCCGGCAATGACGAAGAAGATGGCGTAGAAAGGCGGATCGGTGCCGGCGAGCGTGTCGAAGAGACTGCTGCTCCGCGCCGAGAGATTCACCATCGTCGCCCCGACGGCGAGGCTGGCGACCAATGGCGACATGTCGAGGAGGCGCGCGACGCCGACGCAGAGCAGGATCGATCCCGCGAGCAGAATCAGCATCTCGCCGGTGTCGGTCACTTGCGTCGACCACCCCGCCAGCATCAGGCCGACGAGGTAGCCGAGGGCGGCAGAGCCGATGATCTGCCAGAACAGGGGAAAGACGGCGCGGTACAAGCCGTCGGCGATCCCGGCCGGCCCGAACCCCTCGCCGATCGTGATCATCGAGCCGACGATGCTAAACGCCACGATGCAGAAGAGATTGTTGACGGCGATGATGCCGAGCAGGTTCTCGGTGAGCGGACCGGCGCTGTCGCATTCGCGGATGACCATCAGCGTCGAGGCCGGCGCGGTGGCAATCGCAATTGCGCCGAGCAGGAACGCCACCTGCCACGGTTGACCGAGGATGAGCGCACTGACCGTCACGATGAACGACGCCAGCGCCGATTCGACCAGCGTCAACGCCAGCACCTGGCGGCCGATGCGGCGGAATCGGGAGAACTCGAATACCGATCCGATGGAGAACAGAATCAGTCCGAGCGCCACTTCGCTCAGGATCTCAAGAGCAACCAGGTTCTCGGCCGAAACCCACCCGAGGACCGACGGCCCGAGGACGATGCCGGCGATGATGTAGCCGCTCACCTCCGGAACGCGGATGTACTTCACCAGGTGGCCGGCGAGGAGCGCCAGCAGAAGGATCAGGCCAAGCGAAGTGAGTTCATCCATGGAGCGCCGCCGTCGTCACGGGAGGAGCACCGCCGTGCGGCGGGAGCCACGTTCCAGCTCGAGGAGCACCGGCGCTTCGCGGTCGGGAGCGAGCGCGGCGCGGACGTCGTCGAGAGTCGCCGGCGCTTCGCCGTCGATCCGCAACAGACGGTCGCCGGCCTGAAGACCGGCCCGCGCGGCCGGCGTCCCGGAACGGACGGAGTCGAGACGGAAGCCGCGCGCCGGGTCGTCCCATACGAGCGCCTCGGTTGCTGCCGCCTCGCCGGCCGCGGCCAGTGTCAGCGGACCGACGACCGGCAGGGATACCACCATCACCTCGCCTCCGCGGACCACCGCCACGTCATACGCCGGAGGAACGGCTTCGTCTTCCCCGGAATCCGTTTCCACGTCGCCGGCCGCGTCCGGGGCGGCGTCTTCATCCTCCTCGCCGATGTCGTCTTCGGCCTCCTCCACGGCGGTGTCCTCCCCGCCGTCCCCAGCACCGTCCCCCGCGCCGTGTCGCAGCGGCGCTATGCCGTCCGCGAGCGGCCCGAGCTGCTCGATGTCGTGGATCAGCTCCGCGTTGATCGCGACGACCACGTCCCCGGGCCGGAGTCCGACCGCGTCCGCAAGGTCGCCCGCCCAGACATCACGCACCATCACGCCGAAGGCGACGCCGAGATGGGCCTGCTCCTCGGGTCCCGCCGTATCGAGCGTCATACCGTAACGCTGCGCGATGCGCGCCCGAACCGTCCCCGCCTCCTGGGCCAGCACATCGACGTCATCCGCCGTCACTGCGACGAAGCGCTCGTCGCATGGCAGCACGACGGCCAACAGGTTGTTGTCGAGGTCGAAGAGCCCGGCCCCGGCCAGTTCCGGGCCGAGTGCGACGCTGGTGACGACATCCCGCACCGACCGCCCCTCGCACGACACCTCTGCCGTCTCGATGAACGTGGCCGGCGAGAAGCCCGCGCCCTGGCGGTCGGAGACGAATACCGTCCAGGCGCCGGAAGCGAGCGTGGCGGCATCGCGGCGGCGGACGGGGATGAACTCGTCGGTCTCCGGAATATCGAGCAGCGCGAGCGGCAAGTAGGGCCCGCCGCCGGCATGCGGCACACCCAGTTCGCCGGCAGTGCTCGAGACCGTCGTTGTGGAGGGGAACCGATGCTCGAGCCGCGCCGTCACGACGATGCCCGGAGCCCAGACGACACCGCTCCGGCCCAGCATCCGGAGACGGACCACGGAACGGTCGGCGTCGTTTGCGACGGCGGTGAAAAACTCCTGCATCGCCTCCAGCGACCGGCGCTGAGTAAGGCGGGCGAGTCGGCTCAGCTCCGCCTGGGACGGCGGCCCCACGAGCGGTTCGTCGGCGACCGGGGCGGGTCGCAACAACGCGCCCAGCACCAGAATCGCTCCGGCCACGCCGGCGAGTACGAAGATGTAGCGACGGTCGGGCCGAGCCATCTCCGCGATCCTATGGGAAACGGAATAGTAAGATCGCACCGGGAGTCGGCAAATGCGTCGGGTACTGTTCGTGGCGATCATCACCGCCGTCGCGATATCGCCCGGCATGCTCATGACCGCACAGGACCGGGCAGATCTCGTTCCGCCCCCGCCGCGTGATCCCCGGATCTACGAACTGATCGACGCGGTCTCGGCCGACCGCATCGAATCGGACATCCGCACCCTGGTCAGCTTCGGCACGCGCCACACACTGTCCGAGACCGGGAGCGAGACGCGCGGCATCGGCGCCGCCCGCCGCTGGATCAGCTCGCGCTTTCTGGAGATCAGCCAGGCGTGCGGCGGCTGCCTCGAGGTGTCGTTCCAGCGGACCGTGGCGCGGGGCGAGCCGGGCACGCGCATCCCGGTCGACACCGAGATCGTGAACGTCGTGGCCGTGATCCGGGGGGCTACCGATCCGAACCGCTACGTCATCATGTCCGGCGACATCGACAACCGGATCTCGGATCCGAACAACTTCACGGACGACTCCCCCGGCGCCAACGACAACGCGAGCGGAATGGCGGGCGCGATCGAGGCGGCGCGCGTGCTGAGCCGCCATGCCGGCGCGTTCAACGCCAGCATCGTTCTGGTTGGACTCTCCGGCGAGGAGAACGGCCTCCTGGGCGGCGCCCACATGGCGGAGCTGGCGGTCGACGAGGGCTGGAACATCGAGGCGGTGCTCAACAACGACATGATCGGCAACATCGAAGGCGTCGACGGCGTCATTCGGAACGACACGTTCCGGGTTTTCTCCGAGCCGACGCCGGTGACCGAAACCGAAGAGGAACGGCGCGCGCGGCGCTTCGCGGGCGGCGAGGTGGACGGCGTGTCCCGGCAGGTGGCGCGCTATGTCGCGCGGATCACCGATCTCTACATCCCGAACCTCGAGGCAACCCTGATCTACCGTCTCGACCGGTTCGGCCGCGGCGGACACCACCGACCCTTCAACGACGCCGGCTTCCCGGCGGTGCGGATCATGGAGACCCACGAGAACTACACGCGGCAGCACCAGGATATCCGCGTCGAGAACGGGATCGCGTACGGCGACGTCATCGAAGGGGTCAACTTCGACTACGCGGCGAAGCTCACCGGCGTGAACGTGTCCACCCTGGCGGCGCTCGCCTGGGCGCCGGCCCCGCCCGCGAACGTCGCGATCGGCGGGGCGGTTCAGGCATCGGCCCGGCTGCGGTGGGACCCGGTGCAGGCATCGAACCTGGCCGGCTACAAGGTCTACTGGCGGGAGACGACCGCGCCCCAGTGGACCGACTCGCGGTTCATCGGAGACGTGACGGAATACACCTTCGAGAACCTCGTCATCGACAACTACCTGTTCGGCGTCGCGGCGGTCGGAAGCGACGGCAACGAGAGCGTCGTCGCGTTCCCGTCGCGGCTCATCCCGCGGGGCGAGTAGCCCGGCCACTCAACCTGAATCAGCTTCCGCCCCTGCCCAGCTCGACGCTCCGGTTGTAGGCGGCGACCACCGCCTTCGACATGACGGTCCGGAAATTCCCCTTCTCGAGCTGGTAGAGCGCTTCGGCGCTCGTGCCCCCCGGGGACGTCACGCGGTTCCGCAGCTCCGCCGGATGCGCGGGCTGCTGCTGCGCATAGATCGCCGAGCCCCGGATGGTCTGCAGCACCAGCTCCCGCGCCGCGTCGCGCGAGAAGCCAAGGTGCACCGCCGCGTCGATCAGCGCCTCCATCATCAGGAAGACGTAGGCCGGCCCCGAGCCGCTGATGGCCGTTGCCATGTCGAGAAACGCCTCGTCCTCGACAAATAGCTGCTTCCCGAGGGCGCCGACGATCGCCCCGGCCTGCGCCCGCTGCGCCTCGGAAACCGCGGGGGTGGCGCACCAGACGGTCATGCCCTCGCCCACCTGGGCCGGTGTGTTCGGCATGGTGCGGACCACAGCGCGGTGCCCGAGCCCCGCGGCGATGGTCTCGATGGTCGCGCCGGCCACAATCGAGAGAACCAGGGCGTCGGGGTCGATTGCCCCTGCCAGTTCCGACAGCACGCCCGGCAACACCTGCGGCTTCACCGAAAGGACGACCACCTGCCCGGACTCCGCCGCGGCGCGATTGTCGTGCGTCGTTCCCACGCCGAACTGCGCCCGCACCTCGTCGAGCCGTTCGGCATGGCGGTCGCTCGCCATCACATGGTCCGGCTCGACCCCGTGCCGCGATACCAGGCCGCCGATCATCGCGCTGCCCATTGCGCCGGCGCCGATGAAGGCGAGGTTCACATTCTTCAGAACCCTTTTCGACCCATCGTTGTCTGTCACGCTGTTGTCCCCCGGAGGTGTGCGGACGCCGGCGCGCCATGCCGCGCCGTCCGTGCCGTATTCTAAATGGCCCGCCATGGACCCCGTCGCTCACACGCTGATCGGCGCGACGATGGCTGAGACGCGCCTGCGCCGCGTTACCGCAATGGCCGTGCCGGCGCTCCTGCTCGGCGCGAACGCTCCCGACCTCGACGCGATCACGCTGTTCATGGCGCGCGACGTCTCCCTGGGCTTCCGTCGCGGCTGGACGCACGGCATCCTGGCGATGGTCGTCCTTCCCCTCGTGCTGGCCGGCCTCCTGATGCTGCTGGATGGCGCCCGGCGCCGGTTCGCGGGGTCCGCTCGGCAGAATGGCCCGGCCACGCGGCAGCAGGGTCCTCCGCCCGTGCGTCCCCTCCCGCTTGTCGGTGTCTGCGCCATCGCCGTCTGGTCACATCCGATACTCGACTGGCTGAACACCTACGGGGTGCGCTTCCTGATGCCGTTCTCCGGAACGTGGTACTACGGCGATGCCCTGTTCGTGGTCGACCCCTGGGTCTGGTTGCTCGCGGGAACCTCGGTTGTCCTCGCGCGGAGCGCGTCGCGCGCCGGCCTTGCCGCGTGGGTGGTGCTCGGCGTAGCGATGACCTCGCTCGTCACCGGTTTCGAGGGCGCGCCGCTCGCGACCCGGCTCCTTTGGTGCGCCGGTGTGGCCGCGATCATCTGGATGCGCGCGACCGCCCGCTGGCGGCGCACGCTGCCGCGGCTCGCAACGGTTTGCCTCTCGGCAATTGCGGTGTACATCGTCGTGATGGTCGCGGCGTCGCGTCTGGCCGAACAGCAGGTGGCGGCGTGGCTTGCCGCGCAGGGCGGCGACACGCCGATCGAAGTGATGGCGTCACCCGCGCCCGGCAACCCGTTCCGCCGCGACATCGTCGTCGCCGACGCGGAGCACTACCACTTTCTCGATCTCGACTGGCTGCGCGGCGCCGAGCCGCGCGTGGCGGCGCGCGCGATGGACCGGCAGCCGCGGGGTCCGCAAGCTCACGCCATCATTGCCGCGGCCCGCACCGCACCGCACGTGCAGGGCCTCCTTACCTGGATCCGCTATCCCGCCTACGGCGTCGAGGAGACCGCCGACGGCTATCGCGTGACGATCACCGACGCCCGGTACGCGAGCCGCCTCTCGCCGTTGGGAGCGTCGGTAGTCGAACTGGACCGCGACCTCAACATCAAACCGTAGCGGGCGGAGATGCCGGCGGTTACGTACCGCAGGCCGGCGCCCCGGCTTGGGCTACGCTTGGGCATTCAGGGAGACCACGATGACGGGGACGCGGAAACACCCGATTACGGTGGTGCTGGCGCTGGCGGTAGCGTGCGCCGGCGCGCCGGAACCGGTGGAGATCCTCATGACGAACGGGCAGGGGGAGATTGCCGGCGAGGTGACCGACACGTCCATCATCCTGCAGACGCGCCTCACCGCGAAGTCCGGCTGGGTGGACGGCGACCTCCCCGGAATGGACGGCGTCGCGCGCTTCGAGATAGCGACCAACCCCGAGTTCCAGGCGCCGCGCGTCACCCCCTGGCTGGAGGCGACGGCGGAAAACGATCACATCGTCAAGGTGAAGGTAGAGGGGCTGACGCCCGGGGCGGAGTATCTCTACCGGGTTCTTTACGGTCCAAACCGGGACAACCTCGAGAGCGGGCCGATCCGGTCGTTCGCCACCCTCCCGGGCGCCCGCGCCGACGCGCCCATCAGCTTTACCGTCGTCACCGGGATGAACTACCACCAGTTCTTCCACAACCCGAACCGGCAGTACACCGGGCCGGACCGGGAACTGGGCTATCCGGGTCTTGCCTCGATGCTGGCCCTCGAGCCCGACTTCTTCGTCGCGACGGGCGACAACGTCTATTACGACACGCCGTACGAAGGCCGCGCCGAGACCGCGCCGGCGATGCGGCAGAAATGGCACGAGCAGCTCGCCCGGCAGCGCTTCATCGACCTCTTCGCCGACACGCCGACGTACTGGCAGAAAGACGACCACGACTACCGCTACAACGACGGCGACAACACGACCGACGCGGCGCCGCTGCCCGATCTGGGGCGGCGTATCTTTCTGGAGCAGGTGCCGATCGCCGACCCGAACGACCCGGATCCGGCGACCTACCGGACGCATCGGGTCAGCCGCGACCTCCAGATCTGGCTGACCGAGGGGCGCGACTACCGGAGCCCGAACATGATGGAGCCGGGCCCCGGCAAGACCCTCTGGGGCGCCGAGCAGCTCGCCTGGTTCCAGCAGACGCTGCTCGCAAGTGACGCGACGTTCAAGATCCTGATCTCGCCGACGCCGATGATAGGGCCGGACGACGCCAACCAGGCGGGGCCGGTTGCCGACGGACACGATCCGGTGAAGCGGGACAACCACTCGAACCCGATGGGCTTCCGCCACGAACGGGATGCGCTGTTCGACTGGCTGATCGCGAACGGCTTCCGCGAGAAGCACTTCTACATCGTTACCGGCGACCGGCACTGGCAGTACCACTCGCTCGATCCGACGGGCTTCGAGGAGTTCTCGACCGGCGCCCTCATCGACGCCAACTCGCGCGTCGGGCGCCCGCCGGGCGACCCGGATTCCAACGACCCGGGCGCCCTGGTCATGCAGTACTACACGTACGACGAGCCGACCGGCGGCTTCCTGAATGTGGTCGTTACGCCGGGCGCCTCGCCGACGGCGGCGTTCCGCTTCTACGACGAACAGGGCGTCCTGCTGTACGAAGACGTGAAGACGGCGGACTGATCAACGAGCAGTTCGCAAGCGGCTACGACGTCACTGCGCTGCCCGCGACACCGTCACCTGACGCCCGGCTGCAGCCGCGTCTCCACACGCATCCGCCCCTCGGTGGCTTCGCTGAACCAGGGCTCCCACTGTCGCCGGATCGCGTCGAGCTTGGCGATTTCGTCCGGATCCGCCGTGCTGCCTCTCCCGACCACATAGATGAACGCCTGCCGGTGGAGGCGCGGAGATTCGTCGGCGCTAGGGACCCGCGGTCCTTCGACCTCGATGATGTGCTGCATCAGCACATCGCGCCGGGTGCCGTTGAAAGTGACGCCGACCTGCGGCGACGATGTGTTTCGCACGGCTGGCGATGCGTTGGTCGGCGACTCGACGTAGAAGAACGGCGGCACCTCGTGGTCGTGCCGCAAACCCATCGCATACTGATCGAGGGCGCTGTAACGCTCTTCCGCCGCCACCGTCCGGAACTGTCCGCCGCCGAGGTCCTCGATGTCGTTACCCTCCATCACCGATGCGTCGCTGTCCACGAAGAAGCTCCAGTGGGCCCGCTGGCGGCCCAGGAGGGCTTCGGAGCGCTCGCGGTTGTGATCGCTGAATTCCATCCAGGCGAGCCAGCGGTGCCCCGTCTCATGCCCGAGCACCGCCAGTGTCGTCGCTTCGCCGGCGACCCTCTCCGTGAGATCCTCCGAGTACTTGCCGAGCCACCCCATCACGACGAGACTCTCCAGCGCGTCGCTGTCGAACTCGAACGCGGTGGAGTAGAGCGGCTTCCCGATGCCCCGGATAGCGTTCCCGACCGTGATCTCGTACGCGAACGCGTCGAACACGATCGGCTGGTTCGCCCAGATGACGATCTGGTCGTAGACGGCCGCATGGGTCGCGGCGAACTTGGCCGCGACCGCGACCACGTCGAGCTCGCGGTCCACTGAGAACCGTTCACCCACGGCGGCGGCGCCGCCCGACGTGGGGCCGGTATCGCTCAGGTCGACCGCCTCCAGTATGGAGGTGCGACCCGGGGAGAGCCCGATAATGGCGCCGCGGGTCCTGATCTCCGGGTCGAGAGTCATCTCGACGTTGCCGTTCGGCAGCAGGCTCACCTGGACGGTCACGGCGCTGGCTTCATTATCGAATTCCGGCACGGCGCACCACGTGACGGTAACGGCGTCGGCGGCGGCGCGCGCGTATACCGCGCCACCGGCCGACGGGTCGAGATCGGCCAGAAACGGCGCGACGCGCGGCCGGCCCGTCAGCAGGCGGGAGATGCCCCGCGCCGTACTGGCGTCGTCGCCCTCCACGAAGGTGAGATTGCCGTCCGAGTTGACGAAGGCGCTGGCGTGGGCGCCGTCGTAGTACGGAAACTCGAAGGGAAACGTCAGCGGGGCGGTATCGTCGTCCCCCAGCGGTACCTGCTGCCCCACCGGTGACCGGTACGCGGCCGGTCCGACGCGCCTGACGTCGTAGCCGCCGGCGCTGTTCGGTTCGAAGCGCAGGGTGATGTCGCGCAGGTCAAAACGATTCGGGTTCAGGATCAGGTCGCCCTCGTCCTGCAGCACCGCGATCTCACCCACGTCCTCGGTCAACGCGCTCCTCTCCATGGGCACGATGAATCCTCGCTCCAGCCCGATCCGGTGTGCCCAGAGCGCGTCGAGTACCGTCGGGCGCACGTGGCCGTCGATGGACGGGGCACGCTTGTCGCCCCCGAGCCCGGCTGCCGTACCGAAGGCGCTCGCGAAAGCCGACTGCGGGGCCGTTGCGGGGCAGGGATTCTGCTGTCCGGCGGTCGGCTGCGTGGGCGTCGTCGTGGGCGTCGTCGGCGTAGGCGTTTGCGTAGTTCCGCCGGAGGGATCGCAGGCGTACTGGATTCCCGGCGCCGCGACGACGAAAGTGACGGCCAGAGCCCGCGCGCGGCTGACGAAACGTGAGAGATTCATCGATTCGATCGCTTCCTTCCTGTGGCCGGCGGACGGCGTGAGCCGCCCTCACCGTACAAACGCCCCCGGAGCGTCGCCGCGGCGGCGCCCCGGGGGATCGTCGAATGTGCTTGCCGGCGCGCTAGAAGCGGAAGCCCGCAGCTATCAGGAACGAACGGGCGGACCGGTAATGGCCGGCGGAGGTCGCCTCGCCGAAGCGCGGACCCTGCATGTAGGTGGTCGGGATCCCCAACCCATCCGTCGGCCCGCCGAAGTCGGGCCGAACCGTGGTGTTCCAGAAGATCAGCTTGTCGTTGTTCGTCAGGTTGTACCACTCGATCTTCACCCACGGCCGCAGGCTCTCCCAGACCGGGACGTCGTAATGGAGCGACAGGTCGAGCCGGCCCGAGCCCTCGTAGAGCTCCGATCCGCGGCCGGCCGAGTAGTAGAGCGTCCGCGAGGAAGGCCCATCGACGTAGCCCAGCTCGTCGAGGATCGCCTGCTGCTGCGGCGTCCTCCGGAAGCTGCTGGAGGCGAGGCTGAAGTTCTCGGCCGAGTCGTACCGCCAGAACGCGCCGATGTCCAGATCCCCGGCGGCGCCCATTCCCAGCGTGTACACCCCCCAGACGCGCAGCCGATGCCGCTGGAAGTCGTCGAGGCGGCCCCATGGGAAGAAGCGATCCGCCGGCGAAATCTCCGGCCAGTCGCCATAGACCGACGAGACGCCCGGCTGGTTGGTGTTCTCGCCGTCGAAGTTCCCTTCGTTCCGGAGTTGGAGCGTCCACGACGCGTTCACCAGCAGGTCGTCGAACACCGAGTAGCGTGACTCGAACTGCAGCCCGTCGTAGTTCCGCTGCAGGGCATCGGCATCGTCGCCCGCGTCCCCGGGGTTCCGGAAGACCTTGTTCGTGAACGTGCCGTACTGGTTGCCGTCGGCGTCCGTCAGCGCCGTCGTTCCCGTCGTCAGGTCCTGGTAGTCCTCCACGAAGCTGGCGGAGCGGCGACGGACGTAAGTCGCCTGGACGTACCCGCGGTCGCCGAGCGTCGCGCCGCTCGACAGCGTGAACTCCTGCGTGACGGGTGAATTCAGCCGCTCGTGGGCGAAGACATTCTGGGTCGGAAAGCGGCCCAGGACCGTGAAGTAGTTGTTCGGGTCGAGACCCGGGCAGTCGGCCGCGGTCGCGTTGGGCAGACCCCGGCACGCATGCGGCGGACCAACGTAGACCCCTAACAACAGGCTCGGGTTGCCGACGTTGGTGTTCTCCGCGAACTGCGCCTCGCTGTACTTCCCGGAGTAGTGGCTGTAGGTCGCCTGAATCGAGTAGCGGCCGTCACCCAGCGGGTCGAACGACGCGGCCAGGCGTGGGACGATCGCCCGGGTATCGACGGTGGTGATGTCGCCCGGCGTCGCCTCGCTGGAGACGAACTCGCCCCGGACGCCCAGGTTGAACGTGAAGTGCTGGTTCAGCGCCCAGTTGTCGTTAATGAAGAACGACGACGTGTTGAGGTTGATGCGGGCGCCGCGTGACGGGATCCAGTTCTCGATCAACGAGGCGAAGGGGACGAAGACCGGGACCAGCCGGCCGTTCTCCAACAACGGATCGCCGCTCGCGTCGGTCAGGTAGTCCGCATCGAAGACGTAGCCGGTCGACGTCTGCGAGTTGCCGCCGGTCCGCGTCGACCGGTAGCTCTCGAAGCCCACCTTCACGTTGTGCGAGCCGAGCGCCTCGGTGCCCCGGTACCAGGTGACGTTGCCGGTCACCTGCAGGTTGTTCCGGTCTTCCGGGTCGGTCGCATCGAAGTAGGGCGCGTTGTAGTGGCCCAACTGCTGCGTCAGGGTGATGAACGGCGAGTGGCCGATGGCCGTCTGGGAGCCCCCGCCGGCCCGGAAGCCGAACCGCTTCTGCGAAACCTGCGCCTCGGCGAAGAGGTTGTCGCTCAGGCTGCCGCGGTAGGTCGTGACGTACAGGTCGTTGGGCCGGGTCGGGTTGACCTGCGTGTCCGGCGTGATGCTGAAGCTGAACGTGGGATCGTCGAACCGGGACGTCTGGTTCCGCATGTACTGGCCGGACAGCGTCTGGCCCGGCGCGAGCGTCGCCGTCAGCTTGATCTGATTCCGGTCGTTGTTGTCCCGTTCGGTGTACGAGATACCGGTCTGCGGGAAGCTGTCGCTAGTGGTGTCCCGCGCGCGCCGGAACGAATAGAAGAACCACAGGCGGTCGCGGGCGATCGGTCCGCCCAGCGTCGCTTCGTGGGTGGTGTTCAGGACGTCCTGGCGCTCGACCTCGTTTTCGATCTCGTACGGGTTCAGCGCTTCCCAGGTCGGCTTGTCGAAGTTCGTGCGCCAACTGCCGGAAAACTCGTTGCCGCCGCTCTTCGTGATGACGTTGATGACGCCGCCGGAGAAGCGCCCGTACTCGGCGGAAATCCCCGACGTGAGGACCTGGGTCTCCTCGATCGCGTCCTCGACGAAGAGGTCGTTCGAGTAACCGAACAGGTTGTCGTTCGTGTCGACCCCGTCCACCAGGTAGACGTTGTCGTAGGCGAACGAACCATTGATCGCGACCTGCCCGGCATTCGGCGTGTTGGTGTTCAACCCGGGCTGAATGGCGGCGATGGCGAAGGGGGTGCGGCCGATCGGCAGCACGTTCACCTCGTCGACCGTCAGGTTCGAGGCGGTCTCCGTCGTCTGGATCTCCGCCGGGACGACCCCGACCACCTGCACCGTCTCCGTGACCCCTCCGGGGGCCATGACGGCGTTGACGCCGACCTCGCCCCCCAGGGGCACAGTCGCCGTCTGCTCGATGTCTCCGAAGCCCGACAGTGTGAAGACCACCGAGTAGTCACCGGGCGGGAGTTGCGGCAGCGAGTAGTTGCCGTTGATGTCGGTAACCGCCGTGCGCGTCCCCTGCAGGGACGGCGAGCTGACCGTGACCGTCACGCCGGGGAGCGAGAGCCCCTGGGCGTCGACCGCGGTGCCGCTGATGGTGCCGGTCTGACGGCCCTGCCCGAAGGCATCGGCCGCGACCGTGAGGACCAGCATGAGGCTGAATCCCAGTGCGAGTGTTCTTCTCAACGTTTCGGCCCTCCTCACGGGACGGAACCAACCGCCCCTTACGTTCGTATTTACATCGTTTGGGCCCGAAAATCCACCCGGAGAGCAAGTTGCGGGTAATTGCCCGAAAACCAGGGCCGCGAACCCGCGCCATCGGGCGTGCGCGAAGCGTCAGTCAGGCTTCGTCCGACGGCAGCTCGCGGGGGCGCCAGAGGTTGACGACCCTGGCCGGGCTGCGGACCGACAGGTCGGTCCAGGCCGCGATGTCTACTCGTATCTCGGCCAGCGCGGCGGTCGGGATGGCTTCGCCGCTGCCGCCCAGGCGGGCCACCAGCTCCTCGAGGCCGGGATTGTGTCCGACCACCATGACCCGCGCCGCGTCACCCGCCGACTCGCGGATGACGTCGATAATCTCGGCCGGATTCGCCAGGTACAGTCGTCGCTCCAGGCGGACGCCGCCGCCGTAGCCGGCCTCTTCGGCCACCGCTTCGGCCGTGACGCGAGCCCGCTTGGCGGTGGAGCTGAGGATCACGTCGGGGCCAAGATTCTGCTCCGCGATCAGGCGACCCATCCGAGGGGCGTCCCGCTTCCCCCGCCTGTTGAGCGATCGGTCGTGGTCCGACTTGTCCGGGTGTTTCCAGCTCGACTTGGCGTGACGGAGGATCAGCAGCGTCTTCATGACGGCATCGATGTCGTGGCGGGATACCCGCACCCGTATGATATCCGGGCGGTTCCCGGTGAGGGGCGGCGTCGGGGTGGCGCCCGCGGAGCCTCTCGATTATCATCCCGCGCAGGCACGCAAGCCCAGAGAGGTGGCATCATGCGGATTCCCACGATGGCCCTGAGCATCCTCGCGGCCGGGCTGATCGCCGCCGGCGGCCTCGCCGCCGCGCCCGCCGCCGCGCAGGAAACCCAGGAGAACCCCTTTACCGCGTCGATCGACGTCCGGATGGGCGAGCGAATGTTTCGGGCGCAGTGCGGCCGCTGCCACGGCCGCGACGCCAGGGGCAACGACGAGACCGGCGCTCCCGACCTGACGACCGGCCAGTTCTCGCGGGCCGGCAGCGACGCCGCGATGTTCGACGTGATCCGCAACGGTATCGACAACACCGCGATGATCGGCATCTCCGGCCGCGCGTCGGATCAGAACGTCTGGCAGATCGTCTCCTACGTCAACTCGCTCAACGTCGATCCGAGTGACTACGACCTCCCGGGTGATGCCGGTCGTGGCGCCCAGGTATACGAGGCGGAGAACTGCAGCCGGTGCCACATGGTCAACGGGGAGGGAGGCCGGCTCGGCCCCGACCTCTCCGATGTGGCGAGCCGGCTGACGCCGGACGAGATCCAGACGGCGTTGACCGACCCCAATGCCGACGTCGAGCCGCGCTGGTGGACGATGCGGATTGTCCGGGAGGACGGCTCCCGGATTGAAGGGCTCCGGATGAACGAGGACACCTTCTCGGTCCGGATCATGGATAACGACGAGCAACTCTGGCACTTCCTCAAGAGCCAGGTCCGCTCGGTCGAGCGAGTAACCGACTCGACGATGCCCGCGGCCGGGGCGTCGGGGCCCCAACTCGACGACCTGATTGCGTACGTCTTCGCGCTGCGCAAGGAGGACAACTAGTCATGACACGTCCTGCCTGTCTCGTTGCCAGCCTGGCCGTAGCGGCCGGGGCGTTCGCCGCCGCTGACGCGGTCACCGTCGTCACTGCCCAGTCCGGCGAGACGCCGGCATTCCGGCCGGTCACCTGGGAACGTCTGCTCAACGCGGCCGACGAGCCGGAGAACTGGCTGATGTACAACGGCACGCTCGACGCCCAGCGCTACAGCGGGCTCGATCAGATCCACAGCCGCAACGTCTCGAACCTCGAGTTGAAGTGGGCGTACCAGATCCCGGAGATCGACCGCGCCGAGACCACCCCGCTCGTGGTGGACGGCATCATGTTCGTCACCGAGGCCCCGAGCAACCTCGTCGCCCTCGACGCCGCCACCGGCCGGCAGTACTGGCGCTACGAGCAGCCCCTGCCGGAAGACCTGCGGATCTGCTGCGGCCGGAACAACCGCGGCGTCGCCATCCTCGGCGAGACGCTCTTCATGAGTTCACTCGATGCGAAGGTGGTGGCCATCGACGCGCGCAGCGGCAACCTGGTCTGGGAAACCGCCACCGCCGACTACCGGTCGGGTTACAGCAAGACCGCGGCGCCGCTCATCGTCAAGGATCAGGTGGTGACGGGGATCGCCGGCGGCGAGTTCGGGATCCGCGGCTTCCTTGACGCCTACGATGCGCAGACGGGCTCGCGCACATGGCGCACCTACACTATCCCCGGACCGGACGAGCCAGGGAACGACACCTGGGCGGGCGAGTCGTGGCGGACCGGCGGATCGCCCACCTGGATTACCGGCGCCTACGACCCGGAACTCGACCTGGTCTACTGGGGAACCGGCAATCCCGGCCCCGACTGGAACGGCGACGTGCGCCTGGGCGACAACCTCTACAGCGACTCGGCCCTGGCCCTGAACGGCGAAACGGGCGAGCTGGATTGGTACTTCCAGTTCACGCCGCACGACATCCACGACTGGGACGCCATTCAGGTGCCGATCCTCGGCGACATCATGTACGAGGGTGAACGGCGGAAAGTCATGATGTGGGCCAACCGCAACGCCTTCTACTACACCCTCGACCGCGAGACCGGCGAATTCCTGGTCGGTACGCCATACGCGCTACAGACCTGGGCCGAAGGGCTCGACGAGAACGGCCGGCCGATCCGGGTGCCGAACACGGAGCCGTCGGTCGAAGGAACGCTTGTCTCGCCGTCGATCGGCGGCGCCACGAACTGGTGGTCGCCTACGTTCAGCCCGCGGACCGGCCTGTTCTACGTCAACGCGTTCGACGGCGAGCAGATCTACTTCATCCGGGAAGAGGAATACGTCGAGGGCGAGCGCTACACGGGCGGTGGCGGCGAGAACGCAGCGCCGATCGATACCTACCACAGCGCCGTCCGTGCGATCGATCCGGCAACGGGCGACGTGCGGTGGGAGTACCCGATCGCGCCCCGCTCCACCTCCGGGCTGACGTCGACGGCCGGCGACGTGATCTTCGGCGGAACGGTGGACGGCTACTTCTTTGCCATCGACGCGGTGAGCGGCGAGGAACTCTGGCACATGGGGGTAGGCGCCAGGGTGCATGCCGCGCCCATCACCTACGCGGTCGACGGCAAGCAGTACGTCACCGTCGCCGCCGGCAACGTCGTCTTCACCTTCGGCCTGCGCGAATAACCGGGCGCCGGCCTCGTGCGCCGGCCTCCGGGCCGCCGGCATATCGATACGATCCCGCACATGCGCCCGAGACATCCCGCCGCCGTTGTCCTCTTCCTTAGTCTGGCCGTCACGCCGGGCGGCGCGCAGGCGCCAACCTCGCCCCGGAACGCGAACTACGACATCGACGTCGCCCTCGATCCGGCGGCGCGCACCCTGACCGGACGCGAGACGCTCACGTGGCGCAACATCTCGCCGAACGCAACGTCGGAACTCCAGTTCCACCTCTACTACAACGCCTGGCGTAACAGCCGCTCCACCTGGATGCGCGAGCGGCTGCTGGGCCGAGGCGCGGCGCTGCACAACCGTCCGGAAGCGGACTGGGGCTGGGTCGACGTAACCCGCATCCGCCTGGCCGTCCGCGACGGCTCGGGGCGCGACGCCGCCGACCTGACCCACGCCGCGACGTTCATCGCGCCCGACGACGGCAACCCCGACGACCGGACCGTCCTGCGCGTGCCGCTCCCCGCCCCGGTTGCGCCCGGCGAAACCATCGAGGTCGAGATCGAGTGGACCACGCGCATCCCCCGCCCCTTCGCGCGCACCGGCACGGTGGGCGACTACTTCTTCCTGGCGCACTGGTTCCCGAAGATCGGCGTCCTCGAGGCGGAGGGCTGGAACTGCCACCAGTTCCATACCGCCACCGAGTTCTTCGCCGACTACGGCGTCTACGACGTCCGGATCACGGCGCCCGCCGCGTGGGTGGTGGGCGCGACCGGCCGCGAGCAATCCGTGACCGACAACGGCGACGGCACCGCGACGCGCCATTTTCATGCCGAGGACGTGCACGAGTTCGCCTGGACCGCCAGCCCCGACTTCCTGGTGCGGGAGGATCGCTTCGAGCATCCCACGTTGCCGCCGGTCGACATCCGCCTGCTACTGCAGCCGGAGCACGCAGGGCAGGAAGAACGCCACTTCCGCCCGGTGCGGGAGACGCTGCGCCTCTACGGCGAATGGTTCGGCGCGTACCCGTGGGATCACCTGACGGTCGTCGACCCGGCGTGGCGGAGCGGCTCCGCCGGAATGGAGTACCCGACGTTCATCACCGCAGGCACTCGCTGGCTGGCGCCCGCGACAACCGACGGCCCGGAGGAAGTGACGGTCCACGAGGCGGGGCACATGTTCTTCCAGAGCGGCGTCGGCAACAACGAGATGGAGCACTCGTGGATCGACGAGGGGCTCAATACGTATGCCACCGCGCGCGTCATGGCGGAGGCGTTTCCGTTCGACCGCGAACTCCGCTTCTTCGGCGGCTTCGTTCCGTGGCCGCAGCCCGACGTGCCGTGGGATCGCGTGATCCATGGCGATCGGATCGCAGGCTACCGCCGGGTGGCCCGCTCCGACGTGCAGGCAAACCCGACCTACCGCTACTGGCCGGGCTCGGCCGGCGCCATTACCTACAACAAGACGGCGCTGTATCTCCACACGCTGGAACGGCACCTCGGCTGGGACGTCGTGCGCCGCGGGATGTCCGCGTTCTACCGCCGATGGAAGTTCGGCCATCCGGGCCCGGACGACTTCTTCTCGGCAATGAACGACGCGGCGGGCCAGGATCTCGGCTGGTTCTTCGATCAGGTGCACCGCAGCTCGGCGGTGTTCGACTACGGCATCGCCCAGCTCAGCAGCCGCAACGCAGCCGGACGCGGGTTCTTCGACGATGGCGAATTCCACGATGAGAACACGCCGGCCGCTACGGGAGCACCCACGTCCGCGGACGCCGAGGGCGCCGCACCCCCGCTGTACGAGTCGCTCGCGGCCGTGCGCCGCTACGGCGACGGAGTTTTCCCGGTGGATGTCCTCGTGGAATTCGAGGACGGGGCCGCAGAACGCCGCCGCTGGGACGGTCGCGCACAATGGACGGTCTACCGGTTCGTGCGGCCGTCGCGCGCGGTGACCGCCACTGTCGACCCGGACCGCGTCCTGCTGCTCGACATCGACTTCACGAACAACAGCCGGACCACGCGGTCGCGCGTGGTCGACGCGGCGACCCGGTGGACCCTCGCCTGGGTGGTCTGGCTGCAGGATCTGCTGCTGACCTACGGTTTCCTCGCATGATTGCCGCCTTTCTCGACGGTCTCCGCCGCGTTGCCGCCGCGCCGATCCTCGTCGTCGGCCTCTGGGGTGCGACGCTCGCGACGGTGCTGCCGCTGGGATTGCTGCTGTTCACCGGCATCGCCGCCGACCTCGGGCCCAGCGCCACCGCCGCCGCGGTGGCGGACGGATGGGACGAGATGTGGTGGATCGAGTTCCGCGCCGACGCGACCGCACTCGAGGGCACGTTCGGTCCCTGGGTGATCGGCTTCGCGGCGGCTCTGTTCAACCTGTCCAACCTCCTCGACGGGATAGCGCCCGGCGCGGCAACGCTGGCGGCCATCGTCTGGTTCGTCGCCTGGATCTTCCTGGCCGGCGGCGTGATCGATCGGCTGGCCCGGCAGCGGTCGGTGGGAAGCGCGGCGTTCTTCTCGGCGTGCGGCGGTTTCGCCTGGCGGTTCGCCCGGCTCGGCGTCATCGCGGTCCTTGCTTACGGCGCGCTGTTCCTTTGGGTCCGCCCCTGGCTGTTCGGCGACGTGTACGAATCACTCACGCGGGACGTGACGGTCGAGCGCACGTGGGCTCTCAGCCGGTTCGGGCTCTATCTCGTCTTCGGCGCGCTCCTCGCCGCGGTGGATCTGGTGTTCGACTACACGCGGGTCCGCACCGTCGTGGAGGATCGCCGCAGCATGCTTGGCGCACTTCTGGCGACGCTGCGGTTTCTGCGCCGCCATGCCGCCGGGGTCGCGGGATTGTGGCTCGCCAACGGCGTCCTTCTCGCGCTGATCTACACGGCCTATGCCATTGCCGCCCCCGGTGCGGGCGCAAGCGGCGGCGCCGTCTGGGGCGCCTTCCTCGTTGGCCAGATCTACATCACCGCCCGCGTGTTCGCCAGGCTGGCGGCGTACGGCTCGCAGATCTCCTACTTCCAGTCGCGGCTTGCCCACGCTACCTACGTGGCCGCACCCGAGCCGCGCTGGCCAGACTCACCGGTCGCCGAGACGATCGGCCCTCCCCGGGGTTAGCTACTGTCGCTTCAGGACCCGGCGAATCCGATCCGCCAGCGTCTTGACCACCCTGACGCGCGCGTAGCGCTTGTCGTTGGCCGCGATCAGCGTCCAGGGGGCCAGACGCGTGCTCGTGCGGTCCACCATCTCATTGACGGCGTCGGCGTAAGCGTCCCACTTCTCACGGTTGCGCCAGTCCTCGTCGGTGATCTTCCAACGCTTGTGCGGCGTTTCCCGGCGCCTTTCGAACCGGTCGAGCTGTTCGTCCCTGCTGACGTGCAACCAGAACTTCACGAGCACAGCGCCGTGGTCGATGAGCTGCTCCTCGAAGTCGTTGATCTCGTCATAGGCGCGCCGCCACTCGTCGGGTCGCGCGAACTTCTCGACGCGCTCCACGAGGACGCGGCCGTACCAGCTCCGGTCGAAGATCGTGACGTGGCCGGCGCGCCCGATGTGACGCCAGAACCGCCAAAGGTAATGGTGCGCGAGTTCCTCGTCGGTCGGAGCAGCGATCGGGACAACGCGGAAATAGCGCGCGTCGAGCGCTGCGGTGCAGCGGCGGACCGCGCCACCCTTGCCGGAAGCGTCCCATCCTTCAAAGACGGCAATGGTTGAGATTCCCCGTTCGCGGGCGAGACGCTGGGCCTCGTAGAGGCGGCCCTGGTGGCGCTCGAGGTCGACGATGGCGCGCTTCGTCGGGAGGGTCCTCGTGGTGTCCAGGGCGGCGAGACGATCCTTGGCCGGAGCTGCCCGTGCCGGCGCCGACACCGGTCCACTGGAGACGGTTGGCGCGGACCCAAGCGCATCCTGCACCGGCGCACTATCCAGCGCGCGGCGGATCGCGTCGCGGACGGTTGTGGCAACCTGTTCCATCCGATGCGTGGCGTCGGAGTCGTCAATGACGAGCCACGGCGCTTCTGGCGCACCGGTCAGCTTCGCGGCGCGTTTCCACACCTTGACGACGGCAGCGTGACGGCGGAGGCGACGCCATTGATCCTCGTCGGCGCGCCAGCGGCGAAGCGGGTCTGCCTCCAGGGCCCTCAGGCGCTCGCGCTGAGTCTTCTTGTCGACATGGAGCCAGATCTTCACGATGACCGCGCCGTCATCCGCCAGCGCCTTCTCGAACCGCGCGATGCGCCGCATCCGCCGGTCGAACGCCGGCTTGCCGCAACGCTCCTCGGCGAGTTCCTGAATCGCCGGGCCGTACCAGCCGCTGAGATAGAGCGCGACCAGGCCGCGCGGCGGGAGTGCGCGCCAGTAACGCCAGAACCAGGGCCGCTCCCGTTCCTCGTCCGACGGCTCGCCCCAGGCCCAGGTCTTGAGCCAGCGGGGATCCATCCACGCGTTCAGTTGATTGGCGGTGTCGCCCCGTTCGGCGGCTTCGGGACCGGCAAGGACGACCAGCACCGGTCCCGCCGCCTGCTGACGAAGTTGGTGCTGGACGCTGAGCAGATCAGCTCGGAGGGCAGTCGGGCTCACCGGACGTCAACTGTACCACCCGGTCGGGATTCGACTCCTCGAACCTGCGCCGCGCGGCTGTTTCGGGCGCGCGATCGCCCGAGTGTGGTACAAGGGAAAAGACTGGCCGGGAGAGAAGAATGAGTGCCATGCCCCGCCCGGTGGTTCGCGCCTGCGTTGCCGCCGCCATCGTCGTCGCCATGGGCGCAGCGTGGGGCGTCGGTGCAACCCGCGCCGAAGCGCAGACCCCGGATCAGTTGCAGCAGCGGGTCGAGAACGCGCTGCGCGGCGAGCGTGCGCTCCGGAGGCTCGAAGTGACGGTCGCCGGCGACGAGGCGACGCTCGCGGGACGCGTCGATACCTTCTGGGACAAGCACCGGGCGATTCAGCGGGCGCTCGACGTAAACGGCATCAACTTCGTCGCCAGCGAGATTGTCGTCCCCGCGGAAGAGGATCAACAGCGCCTGGCGGAAGAAGTCGGACGCCAAGTGCAACGGTATCCGTACTACACGATATGGGACGTCATCGACGGCCGCGTGAACGACGGCGTCGTCAGGCTGTTCGGCCGCGTGACGCCGGGGCGCGACAAGGAAGGAGATCTGTTCGAGCGGGTCGCCAGGATTCGCGGCGTACAGGACGTGCAGGTGAACTTCGACGTGCTGCCACCCTCGCAGTCCGATGACAGGCTGCGCTCCACGATCGCGCGCCAGGTCTTCTCGAGTCCGCACTTCGAGCGCTTCGGAACGATGTCGAACCCGCCGTTCCACATCATCGTGGACAACGGCGCCGTCACCCTGGTCGGTTACGTGCCGGGCCAGATCGAGTTGCTCGAGCTGCACCGGATTGTGGCGCAGACGCAAGGGGTGCTGCGGGTCGATAATCAGTTGCAGACGCCGTAGGCCGGGTCACCGGCACACCGGGAAGCAGTTCGAGCGGGTCTCCTTCGTGCACGATGACCAGGGGAGTGTCCCCGGTCAGCGTGTAGGTTGCTTCCGACGGGGTCATCTCCATGTCCAGCCGCTGCCCCCGGATCTCGAGGGGGAAACGGAGACGGCCCAGCGCCTCCGGCACCCGCGGTGCGAAACGGATCTCGCCGCGAAAATCGCGCATCCCGGCGAAGCCGTAGATCAGCGTCATCCAGAAGCCGCCCATGGAAGCGATGTGGCAGCCGTCGTGGACGTTGCCGGCAATGTCGGCCAAATCCATCAGGCCGGCCTCCATCGAGTACTCGAACGCCTTCTCCGCCTCGCCCACCTCGCACGCGACGATGCTCTCGATCGAGGAGGAGAGCGACGAGTCACGCGTCGTCAGCGGGTCGTAAAAGTTGAAGTTGTTGCGTTTCTGATCGAAAGAGAACTCGTCACCCAGCAGGAACATCGCGAGCACGACGTCCGCCTGCTTGACCACCCGGTGCCGGTAGATGACCAGCGGATGGTAGTGCAGCAGCAGCGGGTAGTTCTCGGGCGGCGTGTTCGCGAAATCCCAGTCCTTTCGATCGTTGAAGGACTCGTCCTGCAGGTGGACGCCCTGCGTCTCGTCGTACGGCACGTACATCAGGTTGGCCGCGCGCTGCCAGGCATCCACCTCCGCCAGGTCGAGATCGGTGCGGCGCACCAGGGCCGCGAAGTGCGCGGGCTCGTCCTGCCGCAGCCTGCGGATCGTGGATACCGCGTACCAGAGGTTCTCGCGCGCCATCAGGTTGGTGTAGAGGTTGTTGTTGACGACCGTGTTGTATTCGTCCGGCCCGGTGACGCCGCTGATCCGGAAGCGCACGTCGTCGGGGCGATCCGAACGGCCCGCATAGAACCCGAGGTCGACCCAGAGCCGCGCGGTCTCCACGAGGATCTCGGCGCCCACCTTCGCGAGGAATTCGTCGTCTCCCGTGACGTCGACATACTTGCGCAGCGCGTACACGATGTCGGCGTTGATGTGGTACTGCGCCGTGCCGGCTGCATAGTAGGCTGACGCCTCGTCGCCGTTGATGGTCCGCCAGGGGAACAGCGCCCCCTTCTGATTGAGCTCGCGGGCTCGCTGGCGCGCCTTGTCGAGAAAGCGGTACCGCTCGCGCAGCAGGTTCTGAGCGATGCGCGGGGTGGTATAGGTGAGGAACGGCAGCAGGTAGATCTCGGTGTCCCAGAAGTAGTGCCCTTCGTAGCCGGGCCCGGTCAGTCCCTTCGCGGGGACGCCCACCCCCTCGGCCCGCGCCGTCGCCTGGCAGATGTGAAACAGGCTAAAGCGGATTGTCCGCTGCCAGTCCGGATCGTCGACAACTACCTCGCACCGCCGCCAGAAGTCGTCGAGGAACCGGCGCTGACTGTCGAGAAGGTCCTGGAAGCCGCGCTTCACCGCCCGGTCGAGGACGCGCCGCGCCTCGCGGCACAGTTCCTCGGGGCCGCGCCGGCTCGACGAGGAGTGGTAGGCGATGTACTTGACAATCCGGATGCGCGCATTCGCCTTCCCGTCGATCGAGAAGACGACGCGGCCGCCGGCCGCGTCCGCCTGTGTCTGGGCAGTGTACGCGCAATCGGTCTCCACCGTGTGATCGACGGCGCACGACAGGGTCATCCCGCTGGCCCTGGCCGCGTAGCCCCGCACGATGCGCAGCCCGCGCGTCTCGCTGACGCGCGACTTCAGCACCTCGCACCCCACCTGCCGGCGGCGCGGGTCGCCGTCGTCCCGATCTCCGCGGCGCGAGTCGGCGATCTCCGACTCGATCACCACCGGCGCGTCGTAGGCAAGCGTGACGTCGTAGACGATGGCAGCAAGGTGCCGGTGCTCGAGCGAGACGAGCCGGCGCGAGTCGATCGTGACGCGCTGCCCGGAGGTGTGCCGCCAGACGAGCCGGCGATCGAGGGTGCCGGCCCGCATATCGAGCGCCCGCTCGAACTCGTCGAGCGTCGCGGTGGGAAGAAACAGCGGCTCGTCGCCGACGCAAAGCCGGAGGATCTTCGCATCCGGGACGTCGACGATGGTCTGCCCGACCTTTGCGAAACCGAACGCCTCCTCGCCGTAAATGATGGGCCAGGTTTCGTGAAAGCCGTTGACGTAGGTGCCGCTGTACGCCACCGGCTGCCCCTCGTCGCACGTGGCGCGCATTCCGAGGTAGCCGTTGCCGAGAGCAAAGATGGACTCCGACGCAGCGAGGCGCCGTTCGTCGAACTCCGTGTCGAGGAGCCGCCACGCGTCGTATGCGTAGATGGCCTCGAGCTGACGTCCTCGATGGTTCGCCATTACTTCAGTGGGCGAGCGCCCTCGCCCGGGTCCTCTCGCGCCGCCACCGCCGCCAGCCCGCCGTTCGCGGTGGCCGTCGCCCCGGCCGTCGGTTCGTCGGTGGCCAGGGTCTCCGCCAAGTCGCTCACGACCTCGTCCGCGCCTGCCGCCGCCAGCTCCTCCGGCGATCCCGTCCGGTCGATCGCGACCACCAGGCCGAACCGGCCGGCCCGGGCCGCCTGCACGCCGGCGATCGCATCCTCGACGACCGCCGCGCGCTCCGGATCGACCCGCATCAGCCGCGCCGCGTGCAGAAACATGTCGGGCGCCGGCTTGCCGGCCAAACCCATCGCTTCCGCCGTCAGCCCGTCCACCCGCAACTCGAACAGCTTCGCGATGCCCGCCGCGTCGAGGATCTCCCGGCATCCCCGGCTCGACGAGACGACGGCGGTGCGGACGCCGTTCGCCCGCAGATGCCGCACCACGGCCAGCGTCCCGTCGTAGCAATCGACCCCCTCGGTGGCCAGCATTTCGTGAAACAGTTCGTTCTTCCGATTCCCGAGCGCGCAGACCGTCGTGCGTCCCGGCGCGTCCGATGGTTCGCCGTCCGGAAGCGCCATCCCCCGCGATGCCAGGAATTGGCGCACGCCGTCATACCGCGGCCGGCCGTCCACGTGCCGCGCATAATCCCGCTCGTCGAACGGCCGGAACGGTGCGCCGGCCTCCACGCCGGCGCCGCCCGCGCCACGCTCCGCCAGGAACTCGTCGAACATCCGCTTCCAGCCGGCGGCATGCAGACGCGCCGTCGCCGTCAGCACCCCATCCAGGTCGAAGAGCACCGCCGAGTACGCAGTCCAGTCGATCATCGGACCCAGCCCCGTGCGTGTTGTGGGTGTCTCGCCCGACCGTCTTATCGGACGCTCAGCTCCAAGGCGCCTCGGCCGCGACCACGCCCACGGGGCAGGTGACCCCTGTCCCCCCGTGGCCGCAGTAGCCCCCGGGGTTCTTGGCGAGATACTGCTGGTGATAGTCCTCGGCGTAGTAGAAGGCCGGCGCGTCGCCGATCTCGGTCGTGATCGGCCCGTAACCCGCCTGCGCCAGCAGCGGCGCATACCGGTCGCGCGACGCCTCGGCCGCCCGCCGACGGCCGTTGCCGCTCACATAGAGGGTCGACCGGTACTGCGTCCCGACATCGTTTCCCTGCCGCATGCCCTGGGTCGGGTCATGGTGCTCCCAGAAGACCGTGAGCAGTCGCTCGAACGGCAGGATCGTTGGGTGGTACACCACGAGTACCACCTCGGCATGGCCGGTCCCGCCGCTGCACACCTCGTGGTAGGTGGGGTTCGGCGTCACGCCGCCGGCGTAGCCGACCGCCGTCGCGTGCACGCCCTGCAGGTTCCAGAACGCCTGCTCGGCGCCCCAGAAGCAGCCCATCCCGAACAGCACTTGTTCGACGCCCTCCGGAAACGGCGGGACCATCGAACGACCGTGGACGAAGTGCTCCGGCGCCACCGGCATCGCCTCCTCGCGCCCCGGTAGCGCAACGCCGGCATCCGGTGGGCGAAGTTTGGCCCGCTTGGCGAAGAACATGGCGACCTCTTTCTATATCCGTCTTTCGCGTATCCGCGGCGGTCCTACAGCATATAGTGTTCCGCCGAGACCTCAACCGGCCCGTTCATGCTGCCAGACGATCGCCACAACCGCTTGCTCGCCGCCCACGTCCACCCCGCCGACTGGCAAAACCCGACGCCCGACGGCCGCTACAACATCGTGGTCGTGGGCGCCGGAACGGCCGGGCTCATCACGGCGTCGGTCTCGGCCGGCCTTGGCGCGAAGGTGGCGCTGGTCGAACGCCACCTCATGGGAGGCGATTGCCTGAACGTCGGCTGCGTCCCGTCGAAAGGGATGATCCGCGCCGCGCGGGTCTGGGCGTCGGCGCGCGAGGGTGCGGAGTTCGGCCTGACCTTCCCGGGCGGCGTCGAGCGCGACTTCGGCGCCGCCATGGAACGGATGCGCCGGCTGCGCGCGCAGATCAGTCATGTCGACTCGGCCGAGCGTTACCGCGGCCTGGGCGTCGATGTCTATCTGGGCGAGGGTCGCTTCACGGGACCCGATACGCTGCAGGTGGGCGACGCGACGCTACGGTTCGCACGCGCCGCGATCTGCACCGGCGCGCGCGCCGCGGCGCCGCCGATCCCGGGCCTCGCGGAAGCAGGCTACCTGACGAACGAGACCGTCTTCTCTCTCACCGAGCTCCCGCCGCGCCTTGCCGTGATCGGCGCCGGTCCAATCGGTTGCGAACTGGCCCAGGCCTTCGCCCGTTTCGGCAGCGAAGTGATCCTGGTCGAAATGGCGCCCAAGATCCTCCCCCGCGAGGATCCCGACGCCGCCGCCGTTGTGCGGGAGCGCATGGCCAGGGATGGCGTGAAGTTCATCTTCGACGCCACCGTCGACGCCGTCAGCCGCGCGAGCGCTCCCGCGGAGACGGGCAACGGCGACGCCGCCGCCAACGCCCTTGCCCCCAGGCGCATCCACTACACCGCGAACGGCGCCTCGGCCGACATCGAGGTGGACGCGATCCTCGTCGGCGTGGGCCGAGCGCCCAACGTCGAGCGTCTCGGCCTCGACGCGGCGGGCGTGGCCTTCGATCGGTCGGGGGTTACGGTAGACCGCTACCTCCGCACCGCCAACCGCCGTATCTACGCCGCGGGCGACATCTGCTTCCCCTTCAAGTTCACGCATACGGCCGACGCCATGGCGCAGATCCTCGTGCAGAACGCGCTGTTTCCCCACCCGCTGGGCCTCGGCCGCCGGACGACCGACAGCCTCATCATTCCGTGGTGCACCTACACCGAGCCGGAAATCGCGCACGTCGGGATGTACGAAGCGGACGCGCGCGCAAACGGGATCGACGTCGAGACCTTTACGCAGCCGCTCGCCGACGTCGACCGCGCCGTGCTCGATGGTGAAGACGCGGGCTTTGCCCGCATCCATGTCAGGAAGGGAGCCGACCGGATTCTGGGCGCGACCGTCGTCGCCGCCGATGCCGGCAACCTCATCAGCGAGGTGACTGTCGCCATGCAGGCCGGCGCCGGGCTTGGCACGATCGGCGCCGCCATCCATCCCTACCCGACTCAGGCGGATGCGTGGCGGAAGACCGCCAACCAACTCCGGCGCTCACGCTTCAGCCCCCGGCAGAAGGCACTCCTCACCCGTCTCTTCGCGTGGCGTCGCTAACGGTGTAGGATCCCGCCGCAAGGAGCACATCCGATGAAGATCTCGATCACCTACTGCACCCGTTGAAAGTACGGACCCCGGGCCACCAGTCTGGCGGCCGACATCCAGCAAGCGATCGGCGTCGAGTCCGAGCTGATCGAGGGAACCAACGGCATCTTCGATGTCGTCGCGGACGGCGAGATGATCTTCTCCAAGCATGAGACGGAGCGCTTCCCCGAACCGCAGGAAGTCATCGACGCCCTCCGGGCGATGAGCGCGGCCTAGCAACCGGTACAGGGGAGGCGGCGCGACAGATTCGCGGGGCTGGCGCGCGTCCTACCGGGCGCCGCCGCCGCCCGTCGTGGTATCCAGCGAGAACGGATCCGGCGCGCGCCCTTCGGCGAACGCCTGCTCCAGCATCCGATGGCCGATGAACATCGCGGCCATCCCGTAGTTCCCCTCGTGGCACCGCGGCTCGTAGTAGATCCGATTCTGCTCGTCGCTCTGGCGCTTCAGCTCCTGCCGGACCGTCCACGGCGCCGTCCAGACGGTGGGATCCTCGATGGTCACCTCGTAGCTGAGCGTGTCGGCATCGACCACGGCGTACCGCTCGACGAGCCTTCGGTTCACACTCGAGCCGCGGAACGGGAACTTCGGAGAGAAGTTCGCGGTCTCGATGACCAGCGTGTCGCCCTCCCAGCGCCCCCGCGAGTCGCCGTGGCGAAGGCGGATCCGGTCCGGTGGATGGCTCCCGCTCAGACGGACAAGGCGCTGGTAGCCCTGGCCCTGCCCCGTGTCGTAGGCGATCGCCACGGCATCCTCACCCTGGACGATGCGCCGGAACCCGTTGAAGTCGGGAGTGGCGCCGAGCATGCACCGATCGCCCAGGCTCTGATCTTCCGGGCCGTCGTGGCGGTTCATCCGCAACGTGTTGTAGAAGGGCGGGACGTCGAACCGGCGCGGGGACACCGGCCCGTAATGCCCGCCCTCGCAGCCGGGCGCCTGTTGCTCGCAGGTCGGCGTGTTCCGCATGAGCATCACGCGCCACTCGCGCCGGATTTCCTCGTCCCGCCGCGCCTCCGGCGTGAGGGGCGGGATCCGCCCGTTCGGCGGAAGGACGACGAGCGAAGTGCGCGGACCCGCCGGCTTCACCGAGATGTACACATCGTTGTAGGCGCCGGACACGTCCTGCGGGCTCCCGCGCGGACCGCGTCGGTCGCGCCCCGGGTTGGTCCTGCGCGCCTCGTCGCGGGCCGCTCGCTCCTCGCCGGTAGCGAACTCTCGATCGCCCAGCTCAGGCGCCCGCTCGAGGGGAGTGTCGTAGACATCCAACCAGATCCCCTCGAGGTCCGGATGTCCCCACGCGGTCGTGCCAGGCGCCTGGTCCGGGGCGGGGCCCGCGACGACGGAGAAGACCACCACGACAGCGGCCAGTGCCACCGCAACGCCGAGTGAATCGAGCAGTCGTCGCTTCATGTTCCGACCTCCTCGAACAGCCGCCGTCCCAGCTTCTCTAGTACCCCGCGACGAGACCATCCTTGCGGGGATCCGTTCCGCCGTGCAGCATGCCCGTTTCCGGGTGGATCATGATTGCCTGGTAACCGCCCATGGCGCCGCCGCCCGCACGCTGGACGTGGTGGCCGCGGCGGCGGAGTTCGGCAAGCACCTCGTCCGAGATCCCCGGTTCTGCCGCCAGCGTACCGCCGGGATAGCTGCTCGGACTGTGGCGGACGCGCGCCGCGTCGCCCGCTTCCTGGATGTTCATGCCGTGGTCGATGATGTTCGAGAGGACCTGCCAGTGGCCCTGCGGCTGCATCGCCCCGCCCATCACGCCGAACGGCATGAACGGCTTCCCGTCCTTCGTGACGAAACCGGGCATGTTGGTGTGGAGCGACCGCTTGTGCGGTTCGAGCGAGTTGAGGTGGCCCTCTTCCAGGGAAAAACCTGAGCCGCGGTTCTGCAGCGCGAAGCCGAGGTCGGCCGGCACGACCTTCGAACCGAAGCTGCCGAAGATGCTTTCGATCAGCGAGATGGCGTTCCGGTCCTTGTCAACCACCGTCAGGTAGACGGTGTCGCTGTACTCGAACGGCTGGCCGGGCGTCACCTCGGTCGCGGCGCGCTGCCTGTCGATCAATGTGCGCCGCGCCTCGGCATAGGGCTTCGAGATGAGCTGCCGCGTCGGCAGCTCGTTTGCATCCGCGTCGGCGACGTAGGTGTTGCGGTCGGCCCAGACCAGTTTCTTCGCCTCGGTAAAGAGATGGAGCGCATCCGCGCTGTTGTGGCCAAGCGACGCGACGTCGTAGCCCTCCATGATGTTCAGGATCATCAGCGCCAGGATGCCGGAGCTGTTGGGCGGCACCTCCCATACGTCGTAGCCGCGGTAGTTCGTGCTGACCGGCTCGACCCAGGCGGAGGTGTGGTCCTCGAAGTCGGCCATCGTGAAGTAGCCGCCGTTCGCCTCGCTGAAGGCCACGATCTTGCGGGCGATCTCGCCGCGGTAGAACGCGTCCCGGCCGCCGCGCGCGATCTGCTCGTAGGTGTCGGCGAGCTGCGGATTCCTGAAGCGCTCGCCCACCCTTGGCGGCCGCCCGTTCGGGAGGTAGGTGGCCGCCGAGGTCGGCCACTCCCGGAGCGACGGCATCGACGACGCCCACTGGCCCTGGATGATCTCGCTGACCGGGAATCCGTTGCGCGCGTAGTCGATCGCCGGCTGGAGCAGATCGGCCAGCTCCATCGTGCCGAAACGGTCTGCCAGTTGTGACCAGGCATCGACGGCGCCCGGCACCGTCCAGGTGAGCGGGCCGTTTCCCGGCATTCGCTCGTAGCCCTGGTTGATCAGGGTCTCCCGGCTGATCTCGTAGGGCGCGCGGCCGGTGCCGTTCAGCGCGTAGAGCTGCTCGGTGTCGGCGTCCCAGACGATGGCAAAGAGGTCGCCGCCGATCCCGTTCATGTGCGGCTCGACCAGGCCGAGCATCGCGTTGACGGCGACCGCGGCATCGACGGCGTTGCCGCCGGACTTGAGGACCTCAAGACCCACCTGGGCCGCGAGCGGCTGGCTCGCCGCCACCATGCCGTTGGGGGCGATCACCTCGGAGCGGCTGCCGTGGACGCTACGGGCCGGGCGGCTGTAGCCATGGCCGAGAGCCTCCTGCGACTGCGCCTGCATGTGCGTTCGGAAGCCGGTGCCAACCAGCGTGATTCCCAACATCGCCGCCACCGCGAGCGCCCCTCTTGCCATGATGATCCCCGTCCCCTTTGGCTCCCGGCGCACCGGGTCACCGATGGCCGATCCTACTGCAAGCCGGCGTCGCGCCTTCAGGGCTCCACGCCGGCTCCCAGCAACTGCAACCGAGTGCTCCACGGCGTGTCGCGCGTCCGATCCGCAAACGCCCGGTCCGCGGTCACGATGTGCGCACGCTCCTGCTCGGCCAGCGCCAGGTAGACGCAGTCGTAGACCGGGTGGCCCATCGTGCAGGCCATCTCGAACGCCATTTCATGCAACTCGGCGGACCGGATGCCGGAACACCATGCCCGGCCCGGCAACTTACGCGGACGTGGCGGCAGCGACCTGCCGGCGGACGGCGGCGGCGATGCGGTTGGCGGAGATGCCGTAGCGCTCCAGGAGATCGGCAGGGGGACCGCTCCGCGGCACTTCGCGCACGGCGAGCCGCTCGACGGCAATGCCGTCGGGCGCCACCGCTTCGCTGACGGCGTCACCGAGACCGCCGGCGGCGTAGTGGTCCTCGACGGTGATCAGGCGGCCTCCGCTCTGCTGCGCGGCGGCAAGGAGCGTCGCGGCGTCGATCGGCTGCACGGTGTAGGCGTCGATGACCCGTAGCGCGATTCCCTCCGCCGCGAGCAGCTCGTGGGCCTTGAGCGCCTCGAACAGCGTGATGCCGGCGGCGACCACCGTCGCGACGTCGTCCGGCGACTCGCGCACCACCTTGGAGCCGCCGATCGGGAACGCCTCGTCCGGGCCGTAGATGACCGGCGTCTTGGGACGCGTCGTCCGGATGTAGGCCATCCCTTCATACCCGGCCGCCGCTTCCACAAGGCGGGCCGCGCTCACGCCATCGCACGGATACAGCACGGCGCAGTCCGGCACGGCGCGCATCATGGCGAGATCCTCCAGCGCCATCTGCGACGGGCCGTCCTCGCCAATCGACACGCCGGCATGCGAACCGGCGAAAGTGACGTTCATCCGGCCGATCCCCGCCATCCGAACGAAGTCGGCGGCGCGCGTCAGGAACGCGGCGAACGTCGACGGGAACGGGATGGCGCCGCGGCTGGCCAGACCCATCGCCATGCCGGCCATGACCTGTTCGGCGATGTAGGTCTCGTAGAAACGGTCGGCGTGCGCGGCCTCGAAGTCCTGACTGAAGGTCGAATTGCTGACGTCGGCGTCGAGCGCGACGACGCGCGAGTCTACGCCGCCGAGTGCGGCGAGGGCCGCGCCGTACGCGGCGCGGGTAGCCACCTTGTCGCCGAGGGCGTAGGCGGGTGGCTCAGGTAGGACGGGCGAACCGCCCGCCGGCGGCGCGGACGTCTCGGCACGGGCGGGCGGCGGGGCGATCTCGGGCGCCGCGGCATCCGGAATCCGCTGCGCGTTCAACTCGGAGAGCGCGGCCTCGAGCCGGTCGCCGGGCGGAATCGGTTTGCCGTGCCAGCCGTCCTTTCCCTCGATGAGGGTAACCCCCTTCCCCTTCAGCGTGCGCGCCAGAATCATGGTCGGACGGCCGCGGGTGCGCGCCGCTTCGTCGAGCGCGCCGACGATCTGACGCATGTCGTGACCGTCGACGGCGATCGCATGCCAGCCGAACGCCTCCCACCGCGCCCGGTAGGCATCCATGTCGTGCCCCCACTGCGTGGCGCGGCTCTGCCCGAAGCCGTTGACATCGGTGATGGCGCACAGGTTGTCGAGCGCGTACCGTTGCGCCACCTGCGCCGCCTCCCAGACGGAACCCTCCGCCGACTCGCCGTCGCCGATGAGCACGTAAGTGCGATAGTCGGAACCGATCCGCCGCGCGTTCAGCGCAATACCAATCGCGGCGCAGATCCCCTGGCCGAGCGACCCGGTTGCGATGTCGACAAACGGCAGCCGCGGGGTGGGATGGCCTTCCAGGTCGGAATCGATTCTGCGGAGATTGAGCAGCTCGCCTGCCGGCACGTGGCCAGCCTCCGCCCAGGCCGCGTAGAGAAGCGGCGCCGCGTGGCCCTTCGACAGGACGAACCGGTCGTTGTCGTCATGCTGCGGATTGCCCGGATCGAAACGCATCTGCGCGAAGAAAAGCGCGGCCACGACGTCGGCGGCCGAGCAGCAGCTTGACGGATGCCCGCTGCCCGCCTGGCTCGTCGCGCGAATCGACGCGATCCGGAGGCGGAGAGCGACCTGTTCCAGAGCGGTGATCGTAGGCGGGTCGGACGGCACGGCTTTTACGGCGCGAAAGTCTAGCACGGGAGATCGGGATCCCGGACCGCGGCAAGGTCCTGGAGGGCGAGTACGTAGGTGGCGGCGTCGGGGCCGTGCGACCGGGCGACCGCGCTCTGCGCGGCGAGCGTCGAGGCGGCATGGTCGAGGAAGAACGACTGCCCCGTCAGGCGCGCGAGGCGGAGCAGGACGCGCGCGGCATCGCAGTTGACGGTGAAGGGGTAGGCCGCTTCGCGCAGCAATCCGATGTCGTCGTGGGCGTGGACACGGTCGCGGAAGCCGCCGACGGTCCCGTCCCAGAGGTGGCGGAGGCAGAAGTGCATCAGTTCTTCCGCCATGTCGCGATAGACGTCGCGATCCGTCACGGCATACAGATCCAGGAGGGCGGCGCTCGCCGCCACCTGGTCGCCGAGCAAACCCCGAACGGAGTCGGGTCCGCCATCGCCGTCGCCAGCCCGGTGCGCAATACCTCCCCCGCGTTCATAGGTGCCGGCGACCACATGCTCCAGAGCATCCACCGCATCCGCGAGCAGCGACTCGTCACCCAGCACGGTTGCAGCCCGGGTCGAGGCCTGGACCATGAGGGCCGTGCAATCCGCGTACGCGGCGCGATCGACCGGGGGCGGCGACAGCGTATCGCCTGCGTAGTAACCGGGATCCGCCCGCTGGCTCGCGAAGTAGACCGCGTGTCCCTGGGGACGGCCGAGCAGGGTCCGTCGGACATAACCCATCAGATGCGCGGCGCGATCGCGGTACTCCTCGCCCTCGCGCTCCAACAAGAGACGCAGCACGGCCGCGTTCATGGCCAGGAGCTTCTCGGTCGCCGGCTCCGTCCAGTCCGCTCGAAAGCTATGCCGGAAGACGCCACCGTTGACTTCGTCGTACAAGCCCCCCCAACCGATGGCGCGCAGCGTTCGGTCGACAACCGCGACAAATCCGTCTTCACCGGCGGCGGCGCGGCGCGCCGCATATTCCAGCGCCGCGGCATGCACGCGCTTCCTTCCGTTCCCGAAACCGCCGTGGGCCGCGTCGAACTGATCGAGCAGGTGCGAGGCGAGCCAGCCGTCCATCGCCTGATCGGGCGCGCCCGCCGGGACGGGGGGGGCGGCCGCCGGCCCACGGCGCTCGACAATCGCGTCACGCTGCGCGGCGAAGGCCTCGGCCACCTGGGGCAGCAGCGCGCGCATCCGTTCGGCCCGGATGTAGGTCTCGCCGCCGAGCAGGTCGCCGTCCGGCGTGAGGAAGACGGTGGTGGGCCAACCTCCGAGGCTATAGCGATCCGCGATGTCCGGGCGCGCGTCGGCATCGACGCGGACGGGAACGAACCGATCGGCGATCAGTTGCCCGACTGCGGCATCCGCATACGTTCCGGTGGTCATCGCCGCCGTCGCGCGGCACCAGGCCGGACCGAGCGACAGCAGTACCGGCGCATCCGCGGCGCGGGCCTCGGCGAAGGTCGAGGCACACCACGGACGCCACTCGACCTGGGAACCCGTGGGGCCGTCCGGCAGGGAACGTGTCACGGTGACGGCCTCGGCGCGGTGGGTGACCGCGGGGCGGACCTACTCCTCGGTGATGTGGGCGGCGATGTCGAGGTCGATGCAGCCGGCCACGCTGTTGGCGGCGGGGCAACCCTTGGGGTGCTTTTCCACGGCACGCTCCGCCGTCTCGCGCATCCCCTTCGGGACCGTCAGGTCGTATCGTACGCGGATCCGGGTGATTCGCAGTACCCTGTCGATCGCCTCGATGTCGCCCTCCACATCCGCCTTGATCTTCTCGGGCGGGGCCGGAATGTCGCGCACTTCCAGTGCGCGGGCAAGGGTGCCGAGCAGTCAACCACCGACCGCGCCGACGATGTAGTCCAGCGTCGCCGGAACCTCTTCGTCCGGTTCGACGCCGTAGAACTTCTTGATCCCGCCATGAACGCCGAAGCGAATCGGGGTGTCGAAGCCGTCGAGGAAGGCCTGGCGGATCGGGCCTCTCACGCGCTCGATCCGCAGGCGGCTGGTGTAAACGACATCAGGCATGCAATCGCTCCTTCCTTGTGCCGGTCCGGAGGCCGGCGCGCCAGGGCCAGCGACCCCAGCGGGCGCACAGCCCCGGCGCCCCACGCCAGAGCCGGCAAGCGATGGTACAATCCGCCATCATGCAACAGTCAAGAATTTCGTTGGCGTCGACGGCGGCTTTCGCTGCGCTGCTACTGGTCCTGGCCGGTGCGGCCGTGACGGTGCAGGCGCAGGACTTCGTTCAGGAAGAGGGACCCGAAGGGGTACCCAACTACACGCGGGTGGACGCCACGGTGGCGTGCGCCGGGGCGACCGGACCGGAGGCGATGCCGGAAATCCAGCGTCGCGGATTCAGGACCGTCATCAATTTCCGGACCGCGGGCGAGCGCAATGCGCGCGTCGTCGAATCGCAGGCGGCGGCGGAGGAAGCGGGTCTGAACTACGTCCATCTGCCGTTCCGCGAGCCGACGACCGAGCTTGTCGAGCAGTTCCTCGACACCGTGGCCGAGCCGGCGAATCAGCCGGTCTACATCCACTGCGGATCCGCCAACCGGGTGGGCTTTATGTGGCTCATCAAGCGGGTGAAGCAGGACGGCTACTCGCTCGCGGATGCGACCACCGAAGCAGAGGCGATCGGGCTGCGGAGCGACGCGCTACGGGCCTTCGCGCTCGACTACCTGGGCAGCAACTGACGCCATCCGGACTATCCGGGCTGCGCCGCCGCAACGCTTCCTGACGACGGCCGGTCGGAACCCGGCGCGCGGACTTGCCGCGCGAGCCACGTAGCTGAACGCGTGTCCAGCAGACGCCCCCGCGACATGGATCCGGAGGCGTTTCGGCGCGACGCGCACGCCCTCGTCGAGTGGATTGCTGCCTACCTCGACGGATCCGAGCGCTACCCGGTGCTGTCGCGCGCTGCGCCCGGGGACGTGCGTGACGCGCTCCCGCCCACGCCGCCGGCCGACGGCGCCTCGTTCGACGACATCTTCCGCGACTTCGAGCGGGTGATCGTCCCGGGCCTCACCCACTGGAACCACCCGGGGTTCTTTGCCTATTTCGCCATCTCCGGTAGCGCCCCCGGCGTGCTCGCGGAGTTCCTGTCGGCTGCGCTCAACGTGCAGGCGATGCTCTGGCGAACGTCGCCCGCCGCGACCGAGCTGGAAGAGGTGACGCTGGGATGGCTGCGGCAACTCCTTGGGCTGCCCGATGCGTTCGAAGGAGTGATCTACGACACGGCCTCGGTCTCGACGCTGCATGCACTGGCGGCGGCGCGCCAGCGGGCGGCGCCCGACACCCGCACACGGGGAATGGCCGGGCGCAACGATCTGCCGGCTCTGGCCGTGTACGCCTCCGCGCAATCCCACTCGTCGGTCGACAAGGCCGTCATGACGCTCGGATTGGGACTGGACGCAATCCGGAAGATCCCGGCGGACGAGCGTTTCCGGATGCGGGTGGACGCGCTGCGGGAGGCCATCGCGGCGGACCGGGCGGCCGGGGCGATACCGATGGCGGTGGTCGCCACCCTGGGGACGACGTCGACGACCAGCGTGGATCCGGTGGCGGAAATCGCGGCCGCACTCGCGAACGATCCCGTCTGGCTGCATGTGGATGCGGCGTACGCGGGCGCCGCGGCCCTGGCGCCGGGGATGCGCGACGTGATGGCGGGGTGCGAATCGGCGGATTCGGTGGTGATGAATCCGCATAAGTGGCTGTTCACGCCGTTTGATCTGAGCGCGTTCTACTGCCGGCGAATGGACGAGGTGCGCGCGGCGTTCTCGTTGACGCCCGACTATCTGCGGACACCCGAAGCCGACTCCGGCGTACGCAATCTGATGGACACCGGCGTCCAGCTCGGGCGCCGGTTCCGGGCGCTGAAGCTCTGGGCGGTGTTGCGCTACTTCGGATCCGACGGCATCGGCGAACGGATCGCCGAGCACATGCGCCTGGCCCAACGGTTCGCGGGGTGGGTGGACGAGAGTCCGCGCTTCGAGCGCCTGGCGCCCGTGCCGTTCAGCGTCGTCTGCTTCCGCGCGCGTCCGGCGAGTGGCGCCGGCGACCAGGATCTCGATGCATTGAACGAACGGCTGCTCGACGCGGTCAACGCCACCGGCGAAGTCTTCCTCTCCCACACGAAGCTCAACGGGACGTATGCCCTCCGGCTGGCCGTCGGTCACATCCGAACCGAAGAGCGGCACGTCCGGCGGGCGTGGCAAATCCTGAACGCGCAACTCGGACGGTTGTAGGCAGGCCCACCTGGACGTCGGGCGCAAGTCAGCGCACCCTGCCGGCGCACCGCTACGCGCGGGAAGTGAGGCCCTGCCAGTGGGCCCGGAGCCAGACTTCCGGGCGGAGCAGGGCCAGAACGGTCACCACTTCCAGCCGGCCGATCCACATGGCGGCGGTCAGCATCAGCTTGCTGACGGGATGCAGCCCGCCGTAGTTGGCCATGGGCCCCACGTCGCCGAAGCCGGGGCCGATGTTGCCGAGGGCGCCGGTGGTGGCGGTCACCGCGGTCTCCATGTCCTCGCCGAAGCCGATGACGACAGCGGTGGTGATGGCGAACATCAGCACGTAGAAAAGGAAGAAGACCAGCACCGAACGGATGACTTCCTCCGGCACCGCCTTCCCGCTCAGTTTCACCGGCATGACGCCGCGCAGGTGCAAGGTGCGGCGCAGCTCGGTCAACGTGAAGCGGCCTACGAGCATGTGGCGCAGCACCTTCGGGCCGCCGGCGGCGGAGCCGGCGCAGCCGCCGATGAACATCATGGCGAGCAGCACGACTTTCGTCTGGTCGGTCCACAACTCGAAATCGGCGCTTGCATAACCGGTCGTCGTCAGGATGGAGAGCACCTGGAAGAGCCCGGTCCGGATGGGCGCGCCAGCGGATTCCAGTTGCCACAGGAGTACGGCGAGAATCGCGGCCGCCCCGGCGACGATGCCGGCGTAGGCGCGGAACTCGTCGTCGCGCACCAACGCGCCCGGGTAACCGAGCAGCGCCTGGTACTGCAGTGCGAAGTTCGCGCCGGACAGGAACATGAAGACGATGACGATCCACTCGATGGCGACGCTGTCGTAGCCGCCGATCGACTCGGGATTCGGTGAGAACCCGCCCGCCGCCACATTGGTGAACGCATGGCAGACGGCGTCGAAGAGCGGCATCCCCGCGACCATCAGTGCGACCACCTCGGCCGCCGTCAGTCCCGCGTAGAAGCGCCAGAGCGTCCCCGCCGTCTTTCGGATCTGCGGCGCCAGGTTCTCTTCGGTGGGACCCGGCGCCTCGGCGAAAAAGAGCTGCCGGATGCCAATCGCGAGGCGCGGCAGCACCGCCAGCACCAGCGCGATGACTCCCATGCCGCCCAGCCACTGCGTCATCGCGCGCCAGAAGAAGAAGCCGCGTCCGGGCGTCTCGAAGTCGCTCAGGATGGTGGCGCCGGTCGCCGTGATGCCCGACATCGCCTCGAACAGCGCGTCGATCGGATGGAGCCCGACCCACAGGTACGGCACCGCGCAGAGCAGGGCAAGCAATAGCCAGACCCCGGAAACGACCGCCAGCGCCTCGATGCGGCGCAGGTCCTTGCCCGCGCCGCGCGATCCGCGGACCATCGCTTCGCCGAGCGCGGCGCACAGAAGGCCGCCGATGAGGAAGCCGGGAACGTCGGCCCATTCGCCGTATCCGGCGGCGACCGCGGCGGGGGCGAGGAACGCCGCGCCGAATACCCGGAGGATGCGGCCGGAAATCGAGGCGACGATGATGATCCGCATCGAGTGGCTGCCGGACTAACCGCTGTCTGCCGCCTGCCGCGTACTCCGCGCCATGTGCCCGCGCCTACGTGCCGGCAAACAAACCGTGCAGTCCCCGCACCGCCGGTTCGGTGCAACAGACGAGCAGGAGATCCCCTCCCCGAACGTGGTCGTCGCCGCGCGGCACCACCACGTTCCCCTCGCGCAGGACCGATCCAATGATGGAATCGGGCGGCAGCTTGAGGTCGCGCACGGCGGTCGGCGGGAACTCGTCCGGCACCGCCAGCTCCAGCACGCGCGCCTGCCCCTCCTCGAGGACGGCGAGCAGGCTGGCGCGGCCGCCGTCGATACCGTGGATCACGGAGGCGACGGCGGCGCCGCGCGCCGACAGCGCCACGTCGATGCCGACCCGCTCGAAGAGGTGATGGTTCGACGGCTTGCTGACGCGCGTAATCACCTTGCGCACGCCGAGCTGGTGGCCGAGCAGGGACGCCAGCAGGTTCCGCTCGTCGTTGTCGATCACGGAGACGAGGACGTCGCTCCGGCCGATCTCTTCCGCTTCGAGCAGCTCCAGGTCGGTCCCGTCGCCCCGCAGGATCAACGCGTTGCGGAGCGTCGCAGCCAGCATCTCGCCGCGCTCGCGCTCGCGCTCGATGACGATGAGGTGGATGCCGTCCGCATCATCGAGGCGCTGCGCCAGCCGAAAACCGACATCACCGCCACCGATGATCGTGACCATCTGGCGGTCGGAATTGCCGCTTGTTGGAGCAAGGGTGGAACGCAGGCGCTTCATCCCGTCGCGCGTGCCCATCAGGACCACCTTGTCGCCGGGCTCCAGCACCGTTTGCCCGCTCGGAATCGACGTGGAATGCTCGTGCTTCACCGCGATGATCACGACGCCGGCCGGCAGCGCGAGCGACGCCACCTCGCGGCCGACAACAGGCGCATCGGCCTCGAGACGGAACTCGAGCAGCTCGATTCGTCCGCCGGCGAACATCTCGGCGTCCACGGCGCCCGGCGCCATGATGATCCGCTCGATCTCCGCTGCGAGCCGCGCTTCGGGCCAGATGATCTCGTCGATGCCAAAGTTCCGGTGCAGGCTGTCGTCGCCGCGCTGCTCCAGGAGGTCGGCTTTCGTGACGAAACAGATGGTCCGCTTTGCGCCGAGGCCGCTCCCGATCGAGCAGGCGACGATGTTCACCTCGTCGAGGCGCGTCGCGGCAATCAGCAGATCGCACCGCTCGACGCCGGCTCGTCGCAGCACGTCCGGGCTCGTACCGCTGCCGGCAACGAACTCCACGTCGAGATGGGAGAAACGGTCCCCGCGAAGCGGATCCCGGTCGACCAGAAAGACATCGTGCTCAGCCGAGAGGGCACTGGCCAGCGGGTACCCGATGTCACCGCCGCCGATGATGATGATGTGCACGTGAGCCGCCGCCCGATCAGGTGATTTTACTCCGGTGCGCCGGTGTACCTCAGCGCAGGCGCCGGCGCACTCTGGTGGGAACGCCGGGGCGCGCTGTCCCGGCGCCTGGTTCCCATATACTCGCGCCCCATGGATGTCGCCGCCCTCTCGCTCGGCGCGCTCGCCATCGCCATCATCGTCAGTTGCACCATCCGCCTCCACGTCGGCTTCCTCGCGATCGCACTCGCGTGGGTGGTCGGCGTCTTCCTCGCGGGCATGAGCGCCAACGACGTGATGGCCGGCTTCCCGACCCGGCTGTTCCTGACCCTGGCCGGCGTCACGCTCCTCTTCTCGCAGGCGCAGGCCAACGGCACCCTCGACCTGATCGCGCACCGCGCGGTCCGCCTCTGCCGCGGCAACGTCGGCGTGATGCCGATGATGTTCTTCCTGCTCTCGTTCGTCCTGGCGTCGATCGGCCCCGGCAACATCTCGTCCACCGCGCTCATGGCACCCATGGGGATGGCGGTCGCCGGCCAGGTGGGCATCCCCGCGTTCCTGATGGCGATCATGATCGGCAACGGCGCCAACGCCGGGTCGCTGTCACCCATCGCGCCGACCGGCGTCATCGTCAACGGCGTCATGGCCGACATCGGCCTCGGCGGCAACGAGCTGCAGACCTACCTGAACAACATGATGGCGCACATCGTCATCGCGTTCGCCGCCTACTTCCTGCTGGGCGGCTGGCGCCTGCTCGGCCGCCGCCACCACGGCGACCTGGTCGTCCCGGGCGGAGGCTCCGGCGACGCCGCAGCGTCGGTGGGCGACGACGGCGGCGCGGCGGCGGGCGGCGACGGCGACACCTTGGAGCGACGCCACTGGATCACCATCGGCGTCATCGGCGCCCTGCTCGTCGGCGTCATCTTCTTCAACCTGCACGTCGGGCTCGGCGCTTTCGCGGGGGCGATCCTCCTCGCGCTGCTCAAGGCGGGCGACGAGAACGAAGCGGTCAAGCTGATGCCGTGGCGGGTCATCATGATGGTCTGCGGCGTCACCGTCC
>CAZJYU010000015.1:0-59840 GCA_964550305.1 uncultured Vicinamibacteraceae bacterium
ACCTGTGGCCTTCGGCTCCGGAGGCCGACGCTCTATCCAGCTGAGCTACGGGCGCATTCGCTGGAGCCAATAAGCGTACTACGGCCTGGCACTTCGCCGTCAAATGCGCCGGCGTGTCGCCGCCGCCGTCGCGATGCGGTAAGCTGCGGGTCAGCCGCCAGCCGATTCTCGGCCACAAGGAGTTGTTCATGTGCGCTGACGCTATCCGTGATGGAGCCCGCCTCGCTGCCCGCGTGTCGTTGATGCTCATTTTCGTTGCCCTGCTTGCGGTCGCTCCGGCCGGAGCGCAGGTGCCCGCCGGGACGCCTGAGGACATGGGACTGTCTGCGAAGCGTCTCGAGCGGATCGGCGAGATGATCCAGCGCGCCATCGACGCGGACCAGATCTCCGGGGCGGTCACCGTCGTCGCGCGGCGCGGACGGATCGCGCACTTCGAGGCGCATGGCCTGATGGACCTCGAAGCGAACGCGCCGATGCGCAAGGAGACCATCTTCCCCATCGCGTCGATGACGAAGCCGGTGACCGGCGTCGCCATCCTGATGCTGGTCGAGGAAGGGAGGGTCCGGCTGTCGGATCCGGTGTCGCGGTTCATTCCGGAGTTCAGGGACACGAAGGTGGCGATGCCGCGATCGGACTCCGGAGGTGAGGAAGGCGACATCTACACCGTCCCGGCGAAGCGCGAGATCACGGTGCAGGATCTGATCACCCACACATCGGGTCTCGTGAGTGGCGGCGCGGGAAGCGACGAGGCGTCGCGGATCGCACCCCGCAAGCCGACGGACACGGTCGCGGACTGGACGGCCGCGCTCGGAGCGGCGCCGCTCGACTTCCAGCCGGGTACGCGGTGGGCGTACAGCGGCCTGGCGGGGATCGACACGCTGGGGCGCATCGTGGAGGTTGCCTCGGGGCTGACGTTCGACGAGTTCCTGCGGCAGCGCATTTTCGAACCGTTGGGGATGAAGGACACGGCCTTCAACGTGCCGGACGACCGCATGTCGCGTGTCGTGACGCTCTACCGGCGCACGCCCGAAGGGCTCGAACTCCGCCCCGTGCCGGAGTGGGTGGCCACAAGGACCCTGCACTCGGGCGGTGGAGGTCTCTGGTCTACGGCCGAAGACTACCTGCAGTTTGCCCAGATGCTCGTCAACCGGGGAGAGCTGAACGGCACGCGGCTACTGGGTCCACGGACCGTCGACTTGATGGGATCGAATCACGTCGGCGATCTCTACGCGAAGTCGGGACGCACGGGCGGGAGCCCCGGGAAGGGCTTTGGATTGACCGTCGATGTCGTGCTCGACGCCGTCGCGGCGCGCAACGACCACCGGTCGACCGGCAGCTTCGGTTGGAGTGGCGCCTTCGGCACGACCTTCTGGGTCGATCCGAAGGAAGAGCTGACGGCGATTCTGATGGTGCAGACGCCGGGTGGTCCCCTCCGGGCGGACTTCCAGAACGCCGTCATGCAGGCCATCGTCGACTAACGAGCCCCGGGAGCCCGGGGCCCGGAGCCCGAGTGGCGCTCACTAGCCCACCGACATTCGTACGCCGACGCCGCGATTGCCAATATTCAGTGTCGGAGTCACGGACACCTGTGCCGATTTGGCCTCGTAGAGCATCTCATTGTGGTTTGAATCGACAATTCCACCGATGGCTGCCCCGAGTATCAGGGACGGAAGGAGGGTCCACATAAGAATGTACTCGCCACCATCAGTAGCGGCGATGGGTAGATTGACCAAGTAGCCCACACCCAGGCCAATCAAGGCGCCGCTCACGATGGGATCTCGGCGTTCAATCTTGGCGATGTCCGCACCGCCGTACTCTTGAACGTTGCGTCCGTCCATTGGGTCTGCGGACCGTCCTGAGCTGCGGCTGCCATAGGCAGCAGCATCAGGACCGGCGACAGAATCGCTGCTTTCCGGGTCATGTTGTTCTCCTCCCTCACGCTTGGTAGTGCGCAAGGGAGGAGAAAATCGGCTCACGTCGGCACACGTCGAGTGCCGACGAACTGCGGATCGGGTGTGTGTTCGGTGGGCGGGTCCCGCTACTGCACCACAAGCGGGGCCTGGCAGCCGGTGGCGGCGCTGACGTCGAGCGGCCACCAGCTCGCGAAGTCTCCGTCGGATGCGGCGAGTGGCATGACCAGCGGGAATCCGTCCGGCTCGAATGCCGCCGTCCCGCCCGCCTCGGCGTACCGGCGCGCCAGCGCCTCGCGGAAGCGGCCGACGTCGGGCGCCTCGAAGATCGCGTAGTAGAGCTGGCGCGTGCTGGCCGCGCCCTCGCCCCGAACCACGCCGATACAGACCGGCGCCGGGACGGTATCCGACAACCCGGACGCCTCCGCAACCTGGAGCAGGTCCTCCGGCGACAATGCGCTGCCCAGCGACTCGCGGAACTCCGCGTTGAGCACCAGCGGCACGGTCGCGCCCGCCGGCGACACGAACGACTCCATCGTGCGGGTGAAGATCTGCTGGAAGAGTTCCGCCCTGAGCTGATCCGAGGCCTCCAGCACGAGCAGGCCGGCACCCCGCCCTGGCCCGTCGCGCAGGGCGAGGGTCCACTCGGAAGCGAGATCGGCATCCACCGCGTACGCCTCGGTCAGGCTGCTCTGCACCGTTTGCCAGAACAGCCAGCCGAGCACCGCCAGCGCCACGATCGCGATCACCGTCTTACGCATCGTTCACTCTGCGAGGCAGTCTACGCCCGCTCAGATGTGTTCGAGCGGCGGCGGCTGCTCATGAACGACTGGGCCTATCTACCTCGGCGAAGAGCGCGGACAGTTGGTGACGTTGCGCCGGTAGTGCCCGTACCCGATCGCCCTGCTCCCCATCGCGGCTCTAGTTCAGGCCGGCGGCTTCGATGCCCGCTTGGGCGCAGATGGCGTCGTTGGCACCGGTGTCGCCGCTGACCCCGATGCCACCGATGTGCTGGCCGTCGGCGGTCATGATCGGCAGCCCACCCTGGAAGTAGTTCAAGCCGGGAACGAAGGCGGCGGCGGAGACGCCATTGCCGAAGGCCATCTCACCCCACTGCTGCGTCGACCGCGGGCTCATGGCCGAGCTGCGGGCCTTGGCTACCGCGATGTCGTGTGACAGGAGCTGGGCGTCGTCCATCCGATGGTAGGCCTTCAGGTTGCCGTGGTTGTCCATGATGGCGATGTGCATGCGCCACCCTTCCTCCCCCGCCCTGGTCAGGCAGCCGTGAATCATGGTCATGGCGGCGCCGCTGGTGAGCATGGGGCGGTCCTCGACCTGGGCCGCGGCGGGGACGACGGTCAGGGCGAGGGCGGCGATACAGAGCGTGACGAGACAGCGACAAGCACGCATCGACTTTCCTCCTGAGTTTGGTGTCAACGAGGATCCGCTACTGGTCGGCCCGTGTCGGAATCTCCGGGTCCTGCCCAGCCCCGGTAGAGGATCGGTGTCAAGAGCAGTGAGTATATCCGGCGGCGCTCTCGGCTGGAAGTTGGCAGCCGTCAGTGTCGCTTCGTGTTGCTCCGCGTGCAGGGAGATTTCGCCGTATACGGGCTGCTAGCGGCTCGGGCCGCCGTGCCGCTCCGGCCCCGACTGGGAGCGAAGAGTTGCCTGACGCTGCTGGTGAAAATCGCATGCGGCACGAGCAACGACCGCCCCAGACAACCCCACACATGGCTGATATAAAGTAACTTACGCTACTCCGCGAGTGGGTGCGGCCGGATCTGGAAGCGGACGATCTCGCTCGTCGTTCCCTTGCCGCCTTCGAGATGGTGCGGCGATCCCGTGTTGAAGCTCGACCAGACGCCGCGTCCCTTCCAGCCGGCGTCCGGATCGTCGATGCGGCCGTCCAGCCCGCGGCTGTAGAAGCCGAGGGGATACGGGACGCGCAGGATCACCCATTCGCCGCTATCCGGATCGAGCGCGAGGAGCGCGTCGGACGTGGTGCCGGTGGCGATGGGCGTGTTCGCGCCGAGGCCGAGCGTGTCGAACTGGTCCACCCAGTTGTAATAGTGATAGTCGGCGTTCGCCGAGCCCTCGACGCCCTTCAGCTTCGGCCCCGGAGTCGGATAAAGCGTCCATCCCTCCTGGCAATGCTGGCCGGTGGCGGTGGGCCCGTTGAGCACCGAGCACTTGCTGCGGTCGAAGCTGGCCATGTGCCCGCTGCCGCCGAGCGCGGTCCAGATCACGCCGTTGCGGTCGACATCGATGCCGCGTGGACCGAAGCCCCAGTCGTTCGGGTCGCCGTCGGGATCGTACGGCGGCTCGTAGACCTCGGAGATGCAGGTCTCCGGCGGACTGTCGCCGAGGTCCAGCCGGATCAGCTTACCTGGCACGGGGAAGCGCCGCGTGATCCAGACCGACCCGTCCGGGTGCGGGATGACGCCATAGGCGCGCTTGAACTTGTCGAGGCTCCCGATCCGCGTATCCCGCGCCGGATCGATCTCGACGTCGCCGTTCCAGTCCGGTTCGTTCCACGGCTTGGTGATTTGCCCGTCGCCGTTGGTGTCGATGACCGTCGGGCACCAGCCCTGCGACGCCTGCTCGTCGCCCGTCTCGTCGTACAGCCGCGTGTTCAGCCAGCCCACCGCCTCGGTCGAACCGCTCAGCCAGAGGGTGTCGTCGGCGTCGTCCGCGAACTGCAGGTGGTGCGTGAAGTAGCACGTGTCGATCAACTCGAACTCGCCCGTCTCGGGGTCGTAGTAGGACACCTGTCGGGTCTCGTCGCGATGCTGAATCGGGTAGTACTGCGCGAACCGGTTGTCAGAACCCTCCAGGCACCAGTCCGGCACGTCGTTCGGCCGCACCGCCTGCGTAATCCAGAGGCGGTTCTTGTCGTCCAGCATCGGGTTGTGGGCGCTCCGGCTCTGGAGGTTGGCCGGTTCGTCGCCCCAGTAGAGCGACGGAATCCGTGTCGACGAGCCCTGATACGAGACGGGCCGCCGCGGACGCTCGATGCGCGTCGGCAGATCCATGCGGACCGACTCGTGCGTGCGGGGGTCGGTGATCACGAGTCCGGCGCCGCCGACCCCGTATATCGGGCCGCCCGCGTTGAGCGTCGGGTTGCGCTTGTCGGTCGTGATCTCGTCGTGCACCATGCCGCGCGGGTGACCCCACTCCCACATGCTGAGCACGATGTTGCGTTCGCGCCCCTGCGGGCGGGGCGGGGCGGGCGGCAGCTCGCCGGCGGCAATCCGGTCGCTCCAGTCGGCGTACAGCTCGAGCGCGCGCGGCCGGCCCATGCGATTCAGCTCGACCGACATCGCCGGTCCGGCGCCGCCGGCCTGGAGGCGGTACTCCCACGCGTCCACCGACGAGTCGAACTCGTCGAGATCGAGCATCGGCATCTCGCGCGTTGCCTTGTTGCCGAGCTGGTGGCAGAGCTGGCAGCCGTCCTTCAGCCGGTCGATCCAGTCGGCCTGGGTATGCATGGTGGCGCCGATGCCGTTGCCCCGCGGCCCGGTGCCCGGGAAGTCGCTCGCCGGCGGCACTTCGAGCAGCGAATACCAGTAGTTGGCGGGATAGATCTCCGCCGCCGCGGCCGGCGAGGCCGCCGCGGTCGCGGTCAGGGCGAGGTCGTCGCCGGGCCGCGCCGGCGTCCTGTCCGAATCGGCCAGGCCGTAGCCACGGATCCACACCTCGTAGTCGGCATTGGGGAGATCCGGCACCAGGAACCGTCCGTCGTCGTCGGTCACGACGATCTTTCGGAAGCCGGTCTCGAAGTCGTCCGTCTCGGCGATGACCCACACGCCGGCCTCGGGACCTGCCGCGCTGGTCACGACGCCGCTGATGTCGTCGTCCTGGGCCGCAACGGGCGGACCGAGTCCCGCGAGCCCTACCGCCAGGAGCGCCGCTGCCGCGTAACCGCCGAACACCCTGTGCCGCTTCGTCGTCATGTCGTTCCCCCTTGCCGCCGCTCGCGTCATTGTGCAATTTGTCCGCGCGCCCGACAAGCCTTTATCCCGAAGCGTACTGATGGTATTTTGATGTAGATGTAAAATCAATGGCATGGTGAAGACGCAGGTGCAGCTTCCCGACGCGCTCTATCGCGATCTCAAGCGGCTCGCGACGGCCAGGGAGTGGTCGCTCGCCGAGACGATCCGGCGGGCAGCCGAGCAGTTCCTCGCCCGGCATCCCCGGGAGACGGCGCCATCGGATCCCCCGTGGCGACCACCGGTTTCGAGCGCCGTCGGTTGGTGCGGACTGGGCCACGAAGCGATTCGCGGGGCTGCGCTGGACGATGCCGAGCCCGCCGGCCGCGCGCCACGGACGTCCTGAGGTCGGGGATCGTGAAATCGTTCGATTCCAACATCCTGCTCTACAGCTTCAGCCAGGACAGCCCGTTTCACGATCGCGCCCGCGGTCTGCTCGAGGCCTGGACGCCGCGCGACGACGTCGCGGTGTCGGAGCTGGTGCTGGTGGAGTTCTATACGCTGCTTCGAAATCCGGCCGTGCTTGCCCGGCCGCTGTCCGCGCCGGCAGCGGTCGAGGTGGTGCGGGCGTACCGGCGCCATCCGCGCTGGATGCTGATTGGCTTCGATCCGGACAGCGTCGCGCTGCACGAGGAACTCTGGTCGCTGGCCGCGGAGAACCGCTTCGCACGCCGCCGCATCTACGATGCCCGCCTGGCCCTCACGCTGCGGCGGCAGGGCGTCACCGAGCTGGTCACCGCCAACGTGAAGGACTTCCAGGACTTCGGGTTCGACCGGGTCTGGAGTCCATTCGCGCCGTTACCCGGCTTCTAGCCGCTGCTCACCAGTTGATGCAGGCCGCTCGCACGCCGCGAGCCGGTTTCCCCGCCGTTTGCGCACTTCCAGGTAGCGCGTGACAAAGCGTCTGGGAGGACTCGATGGAAGAGACGATGAGGGCAACGCAAACGGTATCGGAAGGTGTGGCGCCGCCGGCCGGGGCGGCGGCCCGGCACGTGCGGGAGCACGGCAGCCTGCTGGCCGGCGTGGAGAAGCGCGCGCTGGTCTGGATGGCGGCGCGTCTGCCGGGCTGGATCAACGCGGATCACCTCACGGCGCTCGGGCTCGTGGCCATGGCCGGGGTCGGGGCGGCGTTCTGGGCGTCGCGCTGGAGCGACCTCGCGCTGTTCGGCGTCGTCGCCGGCCTCGCGCTCAACTGGTTCGGCGACAGCCTGGACGGGACGGTCGCCCGCATCCGCAAGCACGAGCGGCCCCGCTACGGCTTCTACGTCGACCACGTGGTCGACATCACGAGCATGCTGCTGCTCTGCGCGGGGATGGCGCTGTCGGCGCACATGAGCCCGGTCGTGGCGCTGCTGCTGCTGGCCGCCTACCTGATGGTCTCGGCCGAGGCCTATCTCGCGACGCACGCGTGCGGCGTCTTCCGAATATCGCTGTTGCGGATCGGTCCGACCGAACTCCGCATCCTGCTCGCGGCCGGCGCCGTCCGCCTGCTCGTGAGCGGGTCGGAAGTCGAGCTCCTGGGCGCGACGTGGCGTCTCTTCGACCTGGGCGGGGTCATCGCCGCGATCGGACTGTTCGGGGCGCTGGGGTTCTCGGCCGCACGCAACGGGCGTGCCCTCTACCGGGCGGAGCCGATCCCGCGATGACCGTCGCAGCATTGCGGCGATGGCTCGTGTTCAACGTCGTCGGTTCGATGGGCGTGGTGGTGCAACTGCTGGTGCTGGTGACCCTGACCGAAGCGGCGGGTCTCGACTACCTGGTCGCCACCGGGCTGGCGGTGGAATCCGCCATCCTGCACAACTTCTTCTGGCACGAGCGCTGGACATGGCGCGATCGGGGCTTCGGAAGGCTCGGGTGGGGGATGCGGCTGCTGCGGTTCAACCTCTTAACCGGCACGCTGTCGATCTCCGCCAATGTGGTGTTCACCGGGCTCTATGCCGAAGCGCTCGGTATCCACTACGCGCTCGCCAACCTGATGGCGATCGCGTCCTGTTCCGTGCTGAACTTCATTGCGAACGACCGGTTCGTCTTTCGCCGGAGCCCGGCTCCTGCGCGGTGTGCCGTGTCAACTTATGCACATGAAACGCACAAATCTTGTGGTTGATGAGCAGTTGCTTCAAGAAGCCATGAGGCTCGGCGGGGAGCGGAATTACTCCAGAACGGTCAACCGCGCGTTGGCCGAATTCGTCCGCAGAGTGAAGGCGGGACGGATTCTGCAGCTCGCTGGCTCGGGGCTCTGGGAAGGGAATCTGGCAGAGATGCGTGCGATGATCGATCCGCGGAGGTTGCCACCGGCCGGCGTGACGGTCCGGTCGAGCGTCGACTGCGTCATTGCTGCCTGCGCGGTCCGGAACAACCTGGACCTGCTGCATTGCGACCGCGACTTCGATCAACTCACGCGGATTGCCCCCTTGCGGAGCATCAACCTGAGCAGCGGCTGAAGAGCGGGATCCGGACGCCGGCCTACGGGGTCTTGACCGGTGGCGCCGGCCGCCGGGGCAGCGCCTTCGGATCCTCCTGCATCATCCGCAGCACCTCTTCGACCGCCCGCTCGAGCTGCGGGTCGCGTCCCGCGATGACCGAACGCGGATCGTTCTCGACCTCGATGTCCGGCTCCACGCCAACGTTCTCCACCACCCAACTGCCGTCCGCGGCGTTGGTGCCGAACTGCGGCACGTTGACGGAACCGCCGTCGATGAGCGGCCCGTGGCCGGTGATGCCGATGACGCCGCCCCACGAGCGCTTGCCGATGAGCGGCCCGAGCCCCGCCTCGCGGAAGCGGTAGGGGAAGATGTCGCCGTCCGAGGCGGAGTCCTCATCGAGGATGCAGACGAGGTGGCCGTGGAACGCCCATTCCGGGTAGGTGTCGGCGGTGTCGTAGGTCCGCGAGAACCGGGTCCCGAGGACACGCCGGCTGAGGCGCTCGATCAGCATCTGCGAGACGTTGCCGCCGCCGTTCCCGCGGACGTCGATGACCAGCCCTTCCTTGCGGATCTGCCCGTAGAACCACTTGATGAACTCCTGGATGCCGGCGGCGCCCATGTCCGGCACGTGCAGGTAGCCGACGCGGCCGTCAGTCATCTCCGCCACCTTCCGCCGGTTGGCGTCGACTTCAGTGAGATAGCGCAGGCTGCGTTCCTCGGTGACCGGCGTAAACGACACGTCGCGCGCCCCGTCGAAGGTCGGGTCGGCGTTCAGGGTCAGCCGGACCGGCCGATCCGCGCGGTGGCGCAGCAGGCGATAGGGATTGTCCGACCCGAGCAGCTCTTCGCCGTCTATCGCAAGCACGTAGTCCCCGAGGCGCGCATCGACCCCGATCTCGGTGAGCGGCGACCGGTAGCGCGGCTCTTCGTTGTGGCCGGCGAATATCTCGGCGATGCGGTAGCGCCCGGCCTGGGCGTCGAGTTCGAAGACCGCGCCGGGCAGGGCGACCTCCGGCCGGTCCGGCGTCTCCCAGTCGCCGCCCGCGATATAGGCGTGGCTGACGTTGAGCTCCGCCACCATCTCGCCGATGACGTAGTTCAGATCCGACCGGTGCCCGACGTGCTCCAGCATCGGGCGGTACCGTGCGCGCAGCGCTTCCCAGTCGTAGCCATGCATGTTCTCGACATAGAAGAAGTCGCGGAACCGCCGCCAGACCTCGTCGAAGATCTGCTCCCACTCCTCGGCCGGCACGCGGTCCACCATCAGACCGTTCGTCGAGACCCGCGTCTCGTCGCCGCCGCCCGCCGGATAGACGTTCCAGTTGCGCCCCTCGCGCACCAGCACCCGCTCGCCGTCGCGCGACACGGCGTAGCCGCCGATTCCGCTGGCGATCGTCTCCGTGTCCCGATCCTCGAACGTGAAGCGGCGGAGCGCCGGCCGAACGCCGCTGCCCCGGCCGTAGTACTGCGGGCCGCTGCGGATGAAGAAGACGCCGTCATTGGCGCCGCTCAGGCCCACGTAGTTGTCGAACGGGACGGGCAGCCGCACGACGCGCTGGGCGAGCCCGTCGAAGTCGATGGCGATGGGCGTCCCCGCGTCCTCGCCATCATCCGTCCCGTCGTCGCCGCTGGCCTCCTCCGCGCCAGCGGCTCCCGGGTCGTCGTCCGTATCGGGATCGTCACCGTCGCCGGCATCGCCGCCCGCCTCCGCGTCGTTTTCGCTCAGTTCCACCTCGTCGCTTTCCGGCGGCAGCGGGTGTTCCACCTCGCGGCGCAGCGCCAGGGCGTAGATGCCGGTCTCGCGATCGACCAGGTAGTTCCACTCGAACGAACCGAGCTGCGGCGTGAACTGCCGGTCCGACAGGTAGTACAGATAGTCGCCGTCCGGATCCCACGCCGGGTTCCATTCGTGGAAGTACTCGCCGGTGACCCGATGCAGCTCGCGATCCGCCAGGCTCCAGACATAGATGGATCTGAACCCCGTCGCGTCGGTCATCGAGAAGGCCAGGTGGCCGCCGCGTGGCGACCAGACGTAGTCGCGCAGCGGCCCCCGGGCCTCGTCGGCGACGTCGGTCACCGCCTGCGTCTCGACGTCGATGACGTAGAGCCTGCCGTCCTTGTCGCTGTAGGCCAGATGATCGCCGGTAGGCGACCACTCGGGCGCGTAGAGCATCGCCTGCCCGCCGGTCGTGAGCCGCTCGGGCTCGCCGGAGCCGTCCTGGGCGACGAGGTAGATCTCGTCCTCGCCGCTCGCGTCGGAGACGTAGGCGATGCGCCGTCCGTCCGGCGACCAGCGCGCCCACTTGTCGTGCGCCGACGAGCTGCGCGTCAGGTTGCGGGTGGGACCGTTCTCGATCGGCGCCGTGAACACGTCGCCACGGGCCACGAAGAGCGCACGCTCTCCCTTCGGGCTGAGATCGGCGTCCTGAATGAGGTCGGCCGCCGCCACCCGCGACGGCCGCATGGCGACGCCGTCGTCCGGCACGGTGATGGCGATGGGGCGCGACGTCCCCGCGTCGATGGTGTAGATCTCCAGCTCGCCGTTCAACTCGTAGACGATCCGGTTGCCCCCGTCATCGCCCGGCCAGCGGACGTCCCATGTGTCGCTCTCCGTCAGTTGCGTCGTCTCGCGCGTGCCGACGTCATAGCGGTAGAGGTTGAGCGTGCCGCTGCGATCCGACGTGAAGTAGATGGCGTTTCCGATCCACATCGGGTCGCGGTCGGCCCGCCGATGGGTGGTTATCCGTTCCACTACGTGGGTCTCGCGGTCGAAGATGTAGAGTTCCTGCGCCCAGCCCCCTTCGTAGCGTTTCCACGTGCGGAAGTCCCGGAACAACGGGGAGTAGACCACGCGGCTCCCGTCCGGCGAGAGGTCGCCGGCGCCCGATTCGGGCATCTCCAGCGGGATCGGCAACCCTCCGTCGATGGACGCGAGGAAGAGCCGGCTATCGGAGAGATCCGTGCTGTAGCGCAGCGACCGGAACAGCACCGACTGCCCGTCCGGCGACCAGTCGTAGACCTGGTTGTCGTAGCCCCAGCGCGGCGCGAGCGGGCCGCGGGCGGGGTAGTAGGTGAGCTGCTGCGGCACGCCGCCGGTCGCCGGGATGACGTAGACCTGCTCGTCGCCGTCGTACTGCCCGGTGAACGCGATGCGGGATCCGTCCGGCGAGAACCGCGCAAAGAGCTCCAGGCCGGGATGGGCCGTCAGCCGGGTCGCCTGGCCGCCCTCGGTGGATGCCAGCCACAGATCGCCCGCGTAGGTGAACACCACGCGGTCGCCATGAATATCGGGGAAACGGAGCAGCTTGGTCTGCGCGGCGGCCGGAACGGCCGTCGCCGCCACCATGGCGGCGACGCAGGCCGCCGTCAGAATCCGGAATCGTCGGAGCATCTTGCCTCCTCGGTCACTTGGGGACTCGACCACGCGTCCCATTCCTCTTGAGACGATACGTCAATCGGGATAGTTTCAGACCCGTTTCCGCGCGGAGTCGGCATCGTCCGCGGCGGCGCGCCCGCTATCCGCGGCCGACGGCCGCTTCCAGCCGGGCCAGCGCGTCCTCGATGCGGGCCGGCGCCGATGACCGCATCGCGCCCCACAGGTCGCCCACCTGCGCGATCCGCGCGGCAATCGACCGGAGCGTGAAGTCGTCCGGCCGGAGGCCCGCGCGCACGCCGTCGTGCACCTCGGCCCAGGTGAGCGGCGTGGAGACACCGGCGAACGGGCTGGCCCGCGCGCTGTAGGCGCAGGCAAGCGTCTTGCCGTAGATGTTCTGCAGGGTATCGATGTAGACCGCGTCGGCGGCACGGCGGCGAACCATCCGCTCGACGGTTGCCGCCTCGGGATGTCGCGCGGCGACGACCGTCGCGACGATCTGGCAGAAGATCATCCCCACCTCGTAGGGTGTGCCCGGGGGCAGCGGCAGAAAGATGTGCAGCCCTTCCGAACCGGACGTCTTGACGAAGGACGGCACGCCGAGCCGCTCCAGCTCGTCGTGCAGCCAGCAGGCGACATCGAGCACACGCGTGAACGGTGCCTCCGGCATGGGATCGAGATCGAGCGCCGCCATATCGGCCGCTTCGATCCGATCCATCTTCGAGAACCACGGATCCTGCGAGATGACGGCGAGCTGGGCCATGTAGAGCAGCGTCTGAAGCTGGCCGCCGATGAGGTACGGCACCTCGGAGCCGGCGGATCGGTCCGCGCCGTCGCCGAGCTTCTCCGCCACCCGCGCAACCCGGGTCCCCTCCGGGATCGGATCCGGTGCGCGGTGTTGATAGAACGACTTGCCATCCACGCCGTTCGGGAACCGCTTCATGACCAGCGGCCGCCCGGCGACCACCGGCAAGAGGTAGTGCGCGACGCGCAGGTAGTAGCGGAGCAGATCGCCCTTCGTTAGTCCTGGCTCGGGCCAGAACACCTTGTGCAGGTTGCCGACCGGCACGCGCGCGCCGCCGGTCAGCTCCAGCGTGCCGCGGCGCCGGGTCGCCTCGATCGCGTCGAGTTGCGCAACCAGATCGCCAACCGCCGGTTCCGGGCGCGGCTCGGGCGCCGCGCGGGGGCGTGGGCGCCGCGGCTCGTGACGCACGTCGGCGGGCCGGACGTCGTCCCGCAGGCCGTGGTAGACCGGGTTACGGAGGATGCCGTCGCGCGTCCACTGCGTGAACGATACGCGCGCCACCAACTCCGGTTTGGCCCAGCGGCGCGTCTCGGGCCGGTGGGGCGCGGGCACTTCGGCGAAGGGCGGGGTTCGGGTGGCAAGCGGCGCGAGACGCTCGGCGAGGCGATCGAGCTCGGCGCCCGTGAAGCCGGATCCGACCTGGCCGGCGAAGACCAGCGGCGTCGTGCGCGTCACGCGGCGTCCGGCCGGATAGTAGCCGAGCAGCAGCGCGCCGAAGTGCCGGCGCGACCCGCGCGGCTCGGTCCATCCGCCGACCACGAACTCCTCGTCTTGGGTGAACTTCAGCTTCTGCCACTGGGCGCTCCGGCGGCCTGCGGCGTACCGACCCGCCGGCTGCTTGGCGATCAACCCTTCCCCGTCGCGGGCGCGGACGCGGGCGGCAAGCGCCTCGCCGGCGCCGGCCTGGCTGTCGGAGAGACGAATGCGGTCCGTGTCGCGCCGCCGGCCGCGCAGCAGCCGCTCGAGTCGCGCCCGTCGCTCGGTGAGCGGCAGCGGGCGCAGGTCGTCGTCGCCATCGCGCAGCAGGTCGAAAACGACGAGTGCGGCCGGCACCCGCCGGGCCGCCGACACGGCCGCCGCACCGGTCGCGTGCAGGCGGTCCTGCAGGTACTGGAACGCCATCGGGTCGCCGTCGTCACCGGTCGCGACGATCTCGCCGTCGAGCAGCAGCGGCCGCCGGATCCGCCGCGCGAGGCGTGAGAGGGGATCGATCAGGTCGGGAAACCCATCCGTCTTGTCCCGTCCGAGGCGGGTGTAGATGGCGGGCGGCGAGGGGGCGTCGAGCGCAACCAGCACTCGGATGCCGTCGTACTTCGGCTCGAAGACGAGGTCCGGCCGGGCCAGCAGACGGGGGTGGGCGGCGGGCGGCGCCAGTTCCGCCTGCATCGGCCGGACCTCGCGCGGATCGTCCCGCCAGGGCGCCGGCGCCTGCCTTGCCACGGCTGATCAGCATATGCGGAGTGACGCGCGGCCGCGTGCGCCGGCGCCCGGAGCCTGGTGCATGCGGAGCATGCAGCCGCGAGCCATTCCGTGCAGCGTGTCGTCCGTGTTCCATCGTGCCGATAGACTGTCCACGAGGAGATCGACAATGGCAGCACGCCCCACCTGGAAGGGCTATCTGAAAATAAGTCTGGTCACCGTTCCGGTCCGGGTATTCCCGGCGACTACCCCGACGGGGCAGGTCCGCTTCAATCAGTTGCACGCCGAGTGCCAGACCCGTATCCAGCAGAAGAAGTGGTGCCCGGCGTGCGACCGCGAGGTGGACAAGACCGAGATCGTCAAGGGCTACGAGTTCGAGAAGAGCCGCTATGTCGTGATGGAGGAAGACGACATTGCGAAGGCGCGGCCGGAGTCCACCCGCATCATCAACCTCCTCCGGTTCGCCGACGTCGACACCATCGATCCGATGTACGTCGAGCGCCCCTTCTACCTGGCGCCTGACGGCAGGGTGGCGGCGGATGCGTTCGCAGTGCTGCGCGAGGCGCTGGAGGGCAAGGCGGGCATCGGCAAGCTGGCCCTGCTCGGCCGTGAGTACCTGGTCGCGGTGCAGCCGCGCGAGCAGGGCCTGATGATGTTCACGTTGCGGCAGGCGCGCGAGGTGCGCCGGATATCGGCGATCGAAGAACTCGACGACCTGCCCAAGACGGTGAGCGACGCCGAGGTGAAGCTGGCCCGCCAGGTGATCGGCAGCCTGAAGGGCGAGCTTGACCTCTCGGAGTTCACGGACGATTACCAGACGGAGCTCCGCCGGATCATCGACGCGAAGATCGCCGGCGAGGAAGTGATCGTCCACGAGATGGAAACTCCCGCCAAGGTCGTCAACCTGATGGACGCGTTGCGCAAGAGCCTCGAACAGGTGAGCACAGCCAAGAAAAAGCCGGCCAAGGTGGAGGCGAAGCGGGCCACGGCCGGGACGTCAGCCAGACGGGGCGCCCGTGCGGCTACCGGGAGTGGGCGCGCCGCTCCGACCCGGCGCCGGAAGCGCGCGTAGGAGCTTCACGGAGCTGGCGACGGGCGACCTGCCTTGGGTTCTGCCGTGGCCGTGGGTCTCGGTTCCCGGCGTGCCGGTCCGAGACCTTTTGGGCAGCGTTCTTCAGTCCCGAAGGTTCACTGCGCCGCCTTCGCCTGCAGGCAGGCGAAGAAGCGGTCCATCATCATCTTCGACACGCCGCCCAGCAGGCGCTGGCCGACGCGGGCGATGGTTCCTCCCACCTGCGCCTTGCCGGTGACGTCCACCCGGGTCGTGGCGCCGCCGTCGGACTCGACCAGGGTGACGGTGGCCGACCCGTTGACAAAGCCGGGCCCGCCCCTGCCCTCGACGAGCAGGGTGTAGCCGGCCGGCTCATCCTTGCCCGTCATCCGGACGGTTCCCTCGTAGCGGCCGGTGACGGCGGCAATGGCGAGGGTGAGCTTCGCCCGGTAGGCATCGTCGCCGGTCGGCTCCATCGCCTCGCATCCGGGGAGGCACGAGGCGATCACGTCAGGGTCGGTCAGCAGATCCCAGACCCGCTGCCGCGGCGCGTCGAAGTCGTAGCTGGCCGACACTTCCATGGAGGTCCGCCAGCCTGCCGGATCTACCGGCCTTCCGCCGCCGCCCGCGCGCGCTCGGCGGCTTCCTCTTCCGTCAGGAACGCCTTGTCGCCCAGATCCGTGGGGCGCTGGAGCGGTGTGATGGTCCGGAAGTCCCAGACGCCCTGCAGATCGGGTGCGCCCCAGGCGGTCCGCGGCGCCTCCTGCGCCAGGACGAACCCCGGCAGCATCAGCAGGACGGCCAGGGCGGCGAGGAGCGTACGCCGTGTCGATACGTAATGCGTCATGGCGATTCGCCGGTGGGAACGGATTGACGTACGTCCGCTACGATAGCATGGGCGCCGATGCGGAGTGGATCGATCGCAATCACCGGCGCGAACAGCGCCGTCGGACAAGCGTTGCTGACGCATGTCGTTGCCGACGAGATGCTCCGGGCGGTGGCCGCGGTGCGGCGTCCGGAAGCGGTCGACAGCCTGCCGCGCTCGCCGCGCATCACGCCGCACGTCATCCACTACCGCGACCCGACGAGCCTGCGGGACGCGCTCGCTGGCGCCGGGGCGGTCGTGCATCTCGCGGGCATCCTGTTCGAGAGCCGGACCACCGACTACGGCCGAGGCAACGTCGAAACCACCCGCGCGGTGCTGACGGCGGCGCGGGCGGTCGCGGCGCCGCATGTCGTGTTCGTCAGCGTGCTGGGCGCCGATCCCGATTCGCCGAACCGCTACTTCCACTCCAAGGGCGAAGCGGAGCGCCTGGTGGCCGAATCCGGCATCGACGCGACGGTCATCCGCACACCACTGCTCCTGGGCCCTGGCACGGCGGCCGGCCGCGCCCTGCTGCGCGACGCGTCGCGCTCGTCGGTCCGATTGCTGGGCGGCGGCGCCCATCGGCTGCGGCCGCTCGACGTGGACGACCTCTGCCGCGCGATCCTGGCCTGTTGCCAGGAGCCGGTTGGTGGTGTCCGGACATGCGAGCTGGTCGGACCCGCGGCGGTTGCCTACCGCGACCTCGTGCACCAGGCGGCAGCCCGCCTGGGTAACGCGGTTGCCATCCGATCGACACCGGTATGGCTGGCTACCCTCGCGGCGCGCGTTGCAGGTTTCGTGCGTCCCGGCGGCCTGACCCCTGATGTCATCGAGGTGATCACTGCGGGAGAGTCGGTCGACGAGAATGCCGATGCGGAACTGGGAGTGACACTGACGCCGCTCTCGGCGACCGTGGCGAAGCTGTGCGGCGCCGGTGGGTCCTGAACGTTCATGAACCAAGCCGCCGCCGCGCCCCCGCCGCCGACCGGGCCTGCGTTCAGCCGCACGGGGCGCGCCGTGTTCGTTGCCCTCAGCATCGCCTGTTTCGCCTACCTCTATGTCCGGCTGAATGGCGCGGCGGCGCGCGAGGGGCTCTCGCTCGCCGACTACATGGCGGGCATCTTCGCCAACGTCGAGTGGGTCGCGTGGGCGGGCCTGATGATGGCCTATTCCGGGTTCTATTTTCTGATCGACACGCTCGTGGTGACCCGCGCCCTCAACTGGTTCGTCGCGCCGATCCGGTACCGCGACCTCCTGCCGGTTCGGGCGAGCGCCTACATCATCTCGATCTTCAACGAGCAGATCGGCAAGGGCGCGATGGCGTGGTACCTCCACCGGCGCCACCAGGTGCCGGGCTGGGAAGTGGGCTCGGTGATGCTGTTCGTGATGTTCTGCGAGCTGTTCTACCTGCTGTTCTGGGCGACGGTGGGGTACGCCGCGAGCGGCGGCGCGCTGCCCGCGGCGTTCGGCCTGCTGCCCTGGTTCGCGGCCGCCGCCGTGCCGGTCTTCGTCATGTGGCTGCTCTACTTCCGCGGCGTTGTCCTGCCCAGGAACGCGTTGCGGGGCAAACGCGTGCTGCATGCCTTTCGCAGCGCTACCCTCCGGCACTACGCGCTCTTCCTCGCGTTGCGCTCGCCGGCGCTGCTGGCCGCGGTGATCGTCTACACGACGGCGCTCCGTCTGTTCGGGGTCGACGCGTCGTTCCTGTCGTTGCTCGGTTACCTGCCCGTCGTTTTCTTCGCGGCCGCGGTTCCCACCCCGATGCGGGCCGCCGCGATCACCTTCTGGGTCATCCTGTTCCCCGAGAACGAAGGCCAGATGGCCGCCTTCGGCTTCGTGCAGCACAACTTCTTCATCCTCTTCAACGCCCTCATCGGTGTCGCGTTCTGGCGCCGGGCCCAGCGGGATCTGTTCGGATAGGTGGCGGCCCACCTGCTGACCGCGCTTCGGGCCGCCCTGGCGCTCCCGCTGGCCGCTGCGTTTGCGCATCCGGCGATCGTCGGCGCCGGCGTCGCCGCCGTACTTCTGGCGGTGGCGCTGGCGAGCGACTACTTCGACGGCGCCGTCGCGCGCCGCCGGGGCACCGCATCAGCCGGTGGCCAGCTCTTCGACCATGCGACCGACTGCTTCTTCGTGACCGCCTGCCTGGGCGGCGCCGCGAGCGCGGGCGACATTCCCTGGCCGCTGCCGGCGCTGATCGTCGTCGCCTTCGTCCAGTACGTCGTCGACTCGTACTGGATTCAGCGCCGCGCGCGCCTGCGGATGAGCCGGATCGGCCGTTGGAACGGTGTCGGCTACTTCGTACCGCTGGTGATCCTCGCCACCGCCCGCCTGGATCTGATTCCGGTCGTGACGCCGCTGCTGGCGGCGGGCGCGAGCGCCGTCGCCTGGGTGCTGATCGCGTCGACGCTCCTTTCGATCGCCGACCGCGCCACCGCCGTCCGCCGGAGTTGAGGCGAGCATCAGGGGGAAGCGTTCTCGTACCACCTGAGGTTGGCGGTACGGCCGCCGGCGCAGACGAACTGTCGTCGAGGGATCGGCATCGCGCGCCTCGCTAGCTGCGCGAGACGACGCGGAACGTCCACCAGCCTTCGGGGCGCGGCGAGCCCAGCGGCGCCGGCGGGTTGGCCGGCCCCTCCAGGCTGTGCAGCTTGTCGAGCCGCGCCACCCATGCCTGATCGAGTTCCGCCGGATCGAGCACGCGAGTCAACGTCACGGGATATACCGTGCCCTCGAGGCGCAACCGCGCCCATCCGTCGTTCACCGCGTAGCCTGACCAGCGCTTGCCGTCGCAATCCGAGCAGCTCAGGTAGAGATGTCCGGCGCGGTTCGCAAAGCAGTTCAGGTTGATCGCGTGCGGAAGCCATCCGGCGCGGATTTGAATCTGGCAGAGCGTCACGCCGTTCGCGAACGTCCAGTCCGCGACCGGTTCGCCGTGCGCCGTGCCGAACAGGTACGCGCCGGGTGTCCGCTCGCAGGGGCAGGTCGCCGACCAGGCGACAAATCCGACCCCCAGGGCAATCGCGACAACGGCCGCTCCGGTGAGCGCCGTACGCTGGGTCAACCTGGCCATTACGTTGCCTCCTCCGGGGTGTGCGGCACGCGTTCCGTCCCGTTCGCGCCTAGTCCCGGCCGCACCAGCGTCGCGCGGGTGCTGGCGTGAGCCCAGCCCGGCGCCGGCGTTTGCACGACCGGCTGCAGGTCCGCGGCGCGGTACGAGCGGGCTACCTGTGCGGGCGGCGGCTCGCCGTAGGTCGTCGTGCGCTGGCGCGGCAACCGTCCCGCCTCGACGATCAGCGCTTCCATCCGCTCGGGCGGCAACTCCTGGCCGAAACCGGCACCGGCGGCGCGGGTGATGCTCTCGTTCATCAGCGTGCCACCCAGATCGTTCACGCCTGCGTCGAGCAGCGCGTGCACGCCGCGCGGCCCCATTTTCACCCACGAGGCCTGAATATTGGGAACGTGCGGGTGGAGCGCGAGCCTCGCGACCGCATGCATGAGCAGCGACTCCCGGAACGTCGGGCCGCGCCGCGCCCGCCCCTGCAGGTAGATGGGCGCCTCCATGTGGACGAAGGGCAGCGGGACGAACTCCGTGAAGCCGCCGGTTCGCGCCTGTAGATCCCGCACCGCGGCCAGGTGCCGCGCCCAGTGGCGCGGTCCGTCGACGTGGCCGTACATGATGGTCGCGGTGGTTCTGAAACCGACCTGATGCGCGGTTTCCATCACTTGCAGCCACTGTCCGGAGTTCAGCTTGTCGGGGCAGAGCTCCTGCCGAACCTCATCGTGAAGCACCTCGGCGGCGGTCCCGGGCAGGGTGCCGAGCCCGGCGCCGCGCAGGCGCCGGAGATAGGTCTCGAGCGGTACGCCCAGGGTTGCCGCTCCCTGCCACACCTCCAGCGGAGAGAAGGCATGGACGTGCATCTCGGGCACGGCCGCCTTCACGGTCCGGCAGATCTCCAGGTAGGTGGCGCCGCTGTACTCGGGATGGATCCCGCCCTGCATGCACACCTCGGTCCCGCCCCGCTCCCACGCCTCGACGGTGCGGCGCGCGATTTCGTCCAGTGCGAGATCGTACGGCGCGCCCCGCAGGTTCTCGCTCAGCTTGCCCTTCGAGAAGGCGCAGAAGCGGCACTTGAAATAGCAGACGTTCGTGTAGTTGATGTTCCGGTTGACGACGTAGGTCACCGTGTCGCCGTTGACCTCGCGGCGGAGCGCGTTGGCGGCGCGCACCACCGTCACGAGGTCGTCCCCGCGGGCGGAGAACAGGTGCGCGATCTCCGTTTCGTCCAGTCCGTTGCCGCGTGCCGCCGCCGCGCACAGCGCCGCCGTCCTCGAAGCCACGGGGGCCGGGCGGGTAACCGGCGCCGGTCCCGCCGCATCGGTTGCCGCTGCCGGCAGGGCCGGGTCTTGCAGGCGGTCGAGCAGAGGCGCGGGGAGCACCGCGTCCGGATCGCCGGGCGACCAGGCGCCGTCTCGCGCAAAGCCCTCCGCGTCGGACGCCTGGAGGACCGCGGTCCGGAGCGCCTCCGCGACCCAGGTGTCCACCGCGCGCACGTACGCGGGGTAGACGGTCAGGCGCTCCGTCAGCACCTTTCCTTCGCGGCCGGTCGCGCGCGCGAGACGATCGAGATGCGGCCAGGGCGCCTCGGGATTGACATGGTCCGGCGTGATGGGAGAGACGCCGCCCCAGTCGTTGATACCGGCCCGGATCAGTGCCCCGAAGGTATCGGGCGTCAGGTTGGGTGGCGCCTGAACGGACATGTCGGGGCCGAAGATGATACGCGCGCAGGCGATCGTCCACTGCAGATCCTCGAGCGACGGCTCGGGTGCATCCGCCATGCGCGTGTCCGGCTTCGCCCGGAAGTTCTGCACGATGATCTCCTGCACGTGGCCGTACCGGTCGTGCAGGTCGCGTAGCGCGAGAAGCGACTCGATCCGTTCACGGCGCGTCTCGCCGATGCCGATCAGGATCCCGGAGGTGAACGGAATCGCCAGCTCTCCGGCGCGGCGGATGGTGTCGAGGCGCGCGTCCGGATCCTTGTCCGGTGAGCCGTGGTGGGCCGCGCCCGGCTCGAGCAGACGCCGGGCGACGCTCTCGAGCATCAACCCCTGCGAGGGGCAGACATCGCGCAGCGCGAGCAGCTCGTCCGAGGTCAGCACGCCCGGATTGGCGTGCGGCAGCAGGCCGGTCGCCTCGAACACGTCGCGCGCCGCCGCCACCAGGTACGCCACCGTCGTCGGGTAACCCAGCCCTTCCAGCTCATCACGGGCCTGCGGGTAGCGGAGCTCGGGCTTGTCACCCAACGTGAACAGTGCTTCCCGGCAGCCCGCCGCCGCCCCGCGCCGCGCGATGTCGACTGCCTCGTTGATCGTCAGGTACGCGCGCTCGCCCGGCCGGGGCGGCTGCGCGAACGTGCAGTAGTGGCAGACGTCGCGGCAGAGCTTCGTAAGCGGGATGAAGACCTTGCGGGAGTAGCTGACGGCGCGGCCGAAGCCGTTGTCCCGGAGCGCCGCCGCTTGTCGCATCAGCGCCGGGAGATCGTTCGCCCGGACCAGATCCAGGGCCGCCTCGCGCGAGGGTCGGACGTAGCGGCGGGTGTTCATCGCGATCACGCGGCCGGGATGGCCGGCCGCAGACGCCTATAGTATGTCGCGTCGCGGTCCGCGAACCGCAAGGTCGGCGCCGCCGGCCCGGCGCGCCCATCTTCCTGGGGTTCCGCCGACGGCGTATACTGACCGGGAGCCTATCGCGGACGCCGCTGGCGGGGACCCGGAGCAACACGGGAGGTGTCGGATGACTCGGCCATTCATTGGTGCCTTGGCGGGCTGCCTTGCGTTCGTGCTGCTGCTGCCGGTCGGGGCGGCGGCGCAGGAATCGCCCCGGACTCCGTGGGGTGATCCCGACCTGCAGGGGACCTTCACCAACAAGACCATCACACCGCTCGAACGGCCCGACGACGTGGGTGACAGGGAGTTCCTGACCGACGAGGAGATCGCGGCACAGGAACAGGCGCGGGTGCAGCGCAACCAGGAGCTGCTGGACGCGGCCGCCCGCCCGGCCGTCGCCGGCGGCAACGTCGGGGCTTACAACAACTTCTGGCTTGACGGGGGTACCCGGCCGACGAACCGGACGTCGCTCATCACCGACCCGCGGAACGGCAAGCTGCCGTCGCGCACGGCGGAGGCGGCGGAGCGCAAGATGGCTCACGATGCGGCCCATCCCGTGGACGGGCCGTTCGACTCGTGGGAGGACCTGGAGCTGAACGACCGCTGCATCGTGTGGTCGGCCGGTCCGCCGATGCTGCCGAGCGCCTACAACAACAACTTCATCATTCTCCAGACACCCGGCTACGTCGTGATTTACGCCGAAATGATCCACGATACGCGGATTATTCCGCTCGACGGACGCGACCATCTCCCCGAGCACGTCCGCCAGTGGCACGGCGACGCGCGCGGCCGATGGGACGGGGACACCCTGGTCGTCGAGACCACCAACATCCGTCGGACCGGGGGGCACGCGGGTGCGTTCGGTGGCGATCCGGTGCTGCTCCGGATGGCGAACGGACGGACCGATGACACGATCACCGTCACCGAGCGGTTTACCCGTGTCGACGCCGACACCGTGCACTACGAGTTCACGGTCGAGGATCCGACCCACTGGACGCAGCCCTTCTCGGGCGAGTTCCCGTTCGTTACGTTTCCGCCGGACGAGCTGCCGTACCTGTTCGAGTACGCCTGCCACGAGGGGAACTACAGCATGACGAACATCCTTGGCGGCGAGCGGGCGCAGGAGCAGGCGACCGATCAGCAGTAACGTCGCTCGCTCGTCCTGGTGCGCCGCGTCGTGCGCCGGCCTCCCCGTCGGCACGCTCTTCTGGCGCGTCGGCATCAGACGGCTGCGCCTGGGGGCCGTTGCCGTCATCACGCTCCTCGGCCTCGCCGGATGCGCGCCGGCGAGGCCACTCGCCACCCTCAACGGTGTCGCCGCCCTACCCGGCGAACCGGGAGTCGTCAGCGCCGCCGGCACGACGCGCGACGGGCAGCCGATCAGGACCGTCGAGCATGGGGCGCCGTTCGATCCGGCGCGCACCGAACGCCGCCTCGTGCTCGTGGGGGGACTCGATGGCGATGCGATCAGCGCCGGCATCGTGGTGAACGCCGTGCACTGGTTCAAGCGCGAGGCGTCCGACCGCGCCCGTTCCACCTGGCTCGTAAGCGCGCTTCCGTTGGCCGCGCCATCGAGCGACGGCGCAATGGTATCGGCCAACACGTTTCCGCCGACCGACGGCTATTTCGATCACGCGGACCGTCCGGACACGCGATATGTCTGGCGCTGGGCCAGTTACCAGGCGCCGGATCTCGTGGTGGAGGTGCGTGCTGGCGACGGCCTGGAAGTCAGTTCCAGTGCGGCCGGAGACGACCTGCCGGCGGGATCGCTTGCCGCGGCGCTGGCCGACCCCGCGAGCCAGCCCGGCCTCGGCCCGGTCGACACGATGCTCGTGACGGCGCGCGCCTCGGACGGCGCGGAGCTGATGCGAACGGTGCTCGACCACGCAACCGACACCCCGTCGGCGTTGCGCGCGAGCATCCTCGACCGCATCGACCGTGACCCGCTCGACATCGCCCGCCTGATGGCGCGGCGCTATCCCGGCACCCCCGGTATCGGCTACATCCCGGCCCTCGCCTGGGTCCACACGCTGCGCGTCGCCGCCCTGGACGACGACGCGTCATTGCGCGAAGAGGTGATGACGGGGGTCCGGCCGTGGCTCTCCGGCGAGCAGCCGCTGTTCGGCGACCGCGTGTCGTACGCCGCCATCGCCGGCACGATGATCTTCTCGGAGATTGCCGGGCTGCCGGAAAGCGGCCCTGAATCGGAGGCGGCGGCCCGCCTTGCAGCGGAAGGCGTGGCGCTCGCCGCGGCGGAGACGGCGCCGGGCGAGGGGGAGCACGCCTCCGGCTGGAGCGACGATCTTTATCTCGGCACGATTGCCGCGGTCCGCGCCAACGACGAGGACGGATTGGCCGCCGCCGTCCGTCTGGTTCTGACCACCGCCGCCCGCCTGCAGCAGCCAGGCGGCCTGTTTCACCATGACGCCGAAGCGCCCGTCGCGTGGGGCCGCGGCAATGGCTTCGGCGCCCTGGGACTCTCGGAACTGCTGACGGCGCTGCCGGACGACCATCCCGATCGCGCGGCGGTCCTCGGCATCCACCGCCGGCACCTGGAGGGGATGCGGGCGCAGCAGGCCCCGGATGGAATGTGGCGGCAGATCGTCGACGTGCCCGGCAGCTATCGCGAGACCAGTGTCACCGCGATGACGCTGACGGCAATGGCGCGCGGCATTCGCCTTGGCTGGCTCGACGAGTCGTACCGTCCGGCCGTCGACCGGGCCTGGCGTGCCTTGCTGGCGCACGTCGCGGATGACGGCACGCTGGTTGACGTCTGTTTCAGCACTGGGGCCGGCCCGACCGAGCGCTACTACCTGGACCGGCCGGCCGTCAACGGCGCCGATGACCGCGGCGGCGCCATGGTCCTCGGCGCCGCCCTCGAGTACCACGATCTGACCCGGAATCAGTAGCTGTTCGGGGCCTCCCCTCGCAGGATGGCGTACAGGAACTGGTCCTGCATGAGGCCGTCCTTGATCGCGCTGCGGCGCATGCGGCCCTCGAGCCGGTACCCCGCCTTTTCCAGCACGCGGCAGGAAGCGGTGTTCGAGGCCAGGGGCAGCGCATACAACCGCTCGAGTGCATAGGCGCTGAAGGCAAAGGGCGTAAATCCCGCAAGCGCGCGCGTGGCAATCCCGCGCCCCCAGTATTCCTCGCCAAGCCAGTAGCCGATCTCGGCCGAGCAACGCTCCACGTCGTCACGGAGCACGATCCCGATGACGCCTGTCGGCAGGTCATTGACCGTGATCGCGAACGCCGTCTCCGGATCTTCGGCGCGCGTGAACCGGATGAAGTCACGCGCGTTGTCGATGGTGTAGGGATGCGGGAACCGGTCCCGCAACTGCAGCCAGACCTTGCGGTTGTTCGCATGCCGGGCGATCTCGCTGGCATCGGCGTCACGAAACGAACGCACGCCGCACGGTTCGAGATCGAGGCGCATCAAGCGGTTGCCGACCCGAATCGCGGCGATACCGGCAATCCGTCGTCGATCGGATAGCCGAGCTGTATCACCCGCAATCCGTCGACTCCCGGGACGGTGACGTGCTTGAGAATCGGTCCATCCGCCTCCGTTGGAGTTGGATGGTCCACCGGTCGCGTCTCTTCTGCCACCCGCCCCAGGGCTTCCGCGTACGCGAGTTGGCTCAGGCGCCGTCCCCGCAGCTCGCTGGAGTACACGGCCTCTCCGCTCCGCGCGGCAACGTGGATCTCCGCGATCGCCGTGGAGCGCACGATCCGCCGCAAGTGGCCGTCGATGCCGTCCGGCGGCCAACCCGCCGCCTCGGCGCTCCGAAGGAACCGCTCCGCAAGGGTCGCCTGGACGATGAGGTGTTGGCCGAGGATCCCGTCGAAGACGGGGCGGATTTCGTCGTACGCGCTCGTGTTGCTGAATTCGAGCAGGTCCGGTTCGTCGAACGCCGCGATTACCGCCGTCATGACGGGCGACACATAGGTATCGGCGACCGCCGCCTGCTCTTCGAACGCAAGGGCGTTTCCCACCTGCACGATCCGGGGCCGGTCGACGCCGGAAACCCCGACGTACTTGAAGACCTCGTTGTCGATTTCGCGAACGCAAGCCCCCTGCGCGACCACGTCGTCGCTCTCCACGCTGGACGACAGCAGCCTGAAGAAGGCTGACGCCTGGGGCTGTACCGCCGGATCGGGATCAAACCGGAATGCCTTCGGCGCGCCCGTTTCGTCCCGGACGTTCGTGACGCAGACCTCTCCGTTCTCCTCGCTGACCCAGCATTCGTCCAGCACGGTCGCCGCCGCCACCGCATCAAGTGTGGCAATGACGTCGCCGGCTCGCTGCCCGGACGCCTCGGCCGCCGCCACGAGATGCGCCAGCACGCGCGCCTGCGCCGTCATGACGCCGTCGAGCATCGCATCCAGCGCCCGGGCGACGGTAGCCAGCGAAACCTCGTTCGCCACCAACACAGGATACATGCCTTCCGCCGTAGCCGCGCTCCGATCGGCGCCGGGAATTGCGTGCCGCCGCGGTCCGCGCTACGGTGGCGCGCACGGCCGCCCGAGAGATGGGCGCCCGCCCGAAGAGCTGTTGTGGTCCCTGCCGACTGGAGTCGTGCCTGTCTTGCCCTGGCGCTGCGCGAGCAGAGGTTGCGGCCCCGGAAGGTAGTGGACGCCCTCGGGGGCGCGAGCCTGCCCGGCGACGCACGGGAGTTCGCCGACTACTGGCGCGCGGAACATCTGGATCTCGACGGCGGGGATCCGGGCGGCGCCTGGGACCGCGCCCAACGGATTCTGGCGCGCTGCGCGGAACTGGCGATTACGGTCATTGCCTACGGTGACCCTCGCTATCCCGCACGGCTGGCGGCGCTCCAGACGTCCGGTCGTGGCGGCGCCACGTCCGGCGGCTATGCGCCGCTGCTGTACTGCAGGGGATCCGTGGCGGGGTTGAACGGCCGTCGGTCGGTCGCCGTCATCGGTACGCGCCGTCCGTCCCCGTTCGGACGCCGGCAGGCGCGCGCATTCGGCCACGCGCTTGCCGCCGAAGGAATCGTCGTCGTCAGCGGGCTCGCGCTCGGATGCGACACCGAAGCCCACCGCGGCTGCGTCGAGGCGGGGAAGATCAGCATCGCGGTGCTGGCGCACGGGCTGGACTCGATCTACCCGCCCGAGAACACGGGTCTTGCGGAACGGCTGATCGGCGCCGGCGGCTGCCTGGTGTCGGAGTACCCGCCCGGCACACCGCCGCGCCGGAGGGCGTTCGGTCAGCGGGACCGGATTCAGTCCGCGCTGGCGGAGCTGATCGTCGTCGTCGAGACACCGGGCGACGACGGGACGATGATCACGGTGCGCCACGCGCGGAGACAGGGTAGGCCGGTCGGCTGCGTCGTCCATCCACCGCGGCACGCGGGCGCCCCGGCCGCCGCCGGGAATGCCCGGTTGCTGTCCGGGCGCCCTGGCGCGATTCCATTGCGGACGCCCCGGGACGCGCTGGTGGCGCTGCTCCCTTCCGGCCGGCAAGGGGATTGACGGGGGACGGTAGCCGTCCGGCTCCGAAGCGGTTACGGCGACAGGTCGAACGCGGCCATCTGCCGGGCGTTGCGGACGAGGATGCGTCCCCCCGCGATGGCGGGGACATTCCAGGTCTTGCCCTCGATGGCGCCGAATCCGGCCACCTCCTCGTGGCCGTCCGGCGTGGCCCGCACCAGCAGCAGGTCGCCACGTTCGGTGAGCACGACCAGGTGATCGCCGGCGGCGAGGAGCTGACCGTGGCCGTAGCGCCCGCCCTTCCACATCAACTCGCCGGAGGCGGCGTCGATGCAGGCGAGGATCGACTCGTCGAGACCGTAGATGTAGCCATCGATCAGGACGGAGCTGCTGAACGCGTTCTTCATCCGGTTCGTTTCCCAGACCGTCGCCGCACGAAGGCGATCGCCGTCCGGGGTCAGTTCTACGAGCGCCGCGCCCTTCCCGTAGCCGGCCGACAGAAAGAGCCGCGTGTCGCCGACGACGAGCGGTTGGGAGATGTTCGGCACGACGGGAACCCTCCAGGCGTACTCCCAGAGCAGGCTCCCGTCTTCCGGGCGCAGGCCCGCCATCCGCTCGGCCGTCACCACGACGATCTGCCGCACCCCGCCCAGCGTTGCCAGCATCGGCGACGTGTAGCTCTGCACGTCGTTCAGGACGTGCCAGACGACGTCGCCGGTCAGGAGGTCGTAGGCCGCGATCGACCAGCCGCGAGTACCTCCCGGCTGCACGACGACCAGGTCGTCGACGACGAGCGGAGAGCCGGACATTGCCCAGGGAAGGTTGGAGGCGTCCGCGTCGGCCAGGATGTCCCGTTCCCAGACGACCTCGCCGGTGGCGGCGTCCAGGCTGACGAAACGGCCGGTCGCACCCAGCGCATAGAGCCGTCCGTCGTGCCATGTCGGCGTGGCGCGGGGTCCCGGGCCGCCCAGCGCCTCCCGGAAGTGCGCGGACCAGGCATGGGTCCAGATCTCGACGCCGGTGTCGACATCGTAGGCCGCGACCACCTCCTCGTCCCGTCGCTGCTCGATGGTGAACGCCCGCCCGCCGGCGACGGCGAACGAGGCGTAGCCGCCGCCTACCGGCTGGCTCCAGAGCGGTTCGAACCCGCTGGCGGGCCAGTCGATGCGGATGGCGGTGTCCGTGTAGAGGCCGTCGCGGTGGGGGCCCCGGAAGTCCGTCCAGGAGGCGTCGCTCCCCGGGCGATTCGGGGCGGTCGCACCGTCCGGGGCGGTCGCGACGTCCGGGGCGGTCGCGCCATCGGTGGCGGCCAGCGAAGGGGGAGCCCCATCCTCGCCCGGCGGGTGCGATCCCACGGGCACAGCCGCCGCGTCGCGCCCTTCGCGGTCGGCCTCGAGTGCGGCGTAGTGCGCGTCGGGGCCGCCGAAGGAAAAGATGGGCCGCATGCCGTTGCCGGCGAACTCGATCTGCATGTCGAAGGCGACCACGAGCAGGGCCGTGACCCCGGCGGCGAATGCCGCGACCACGACGACCGCGGCCAGGGCTCGCAACAGCAGTGTTCCCATGTCATGAGCATACCGCGCCGGGCGCATGACGCGGGGGCGTCCGGTGCGCCGGCAGGCGGCTCAGATGGTCGGCCAGCACCTCCAGGCTGGCCAGGTTATGGACGGGAAGGAAATCGTCGATCTCCGGCAGCGCCGCCTGCATGCCGCGGGTGAGGGGCAGGTAATCCGGCGAACCGAGCAGCGGATTGAGCCAGATCAGGCGGTGACACGACCGGTGCAGCCTTGCCATCTCGGCGCGGAGACGTTCCGGCTCTCCACGGTCCCAGCCGTCGGAGATCAGCAGCACGACCGGACCCTGGCCCCGCACGCGCCGCGCCCACTCGGTGTTGAAGGTGTGCAGCGAATCGCCGATGCGGGTGCCGCCGCCGAAGTCGCCGATCGTCCGGGGGAGCGACGGCACGACCACCGTGGCGGGACGGCGCGCGGCCAACTGATGCGTGATCCGGGTCAGGCGGGTGGCGAAGACGAACGACTCCACGCGTCCGAGGCGACCGCCGCCGGACAGGGCATGGACGAAGTGGAGCAGCATCCGGCTGTAACGTTCCATCGATCCGCTCACGTCGCACAGGAGGATCAGCGGACGGCGCTTCGTCTTCCGCCGGCGTGACGGCAGGTGAATCAACTCCCCGCCATGCCGCATGTTCCGGCGGACGGCGCGACGCAGGTCGAGGGCCGGGCCCTTCCCCGGCATCCACCGCCGGGAGCGCCGCTCGCCCGGTTCCCAGTCGAGCGCCGCCATCATCCGTTCGGCTTCCGCCACCTCGGCTTCCGTGAACTGCTCGAAGTCCTTCGCCCAGAGTCCGTCGCGGTCGCTGTAGCTCAGTGCCGCCATCCGCTCCACGTGGTACTGCGGCGCCGTCTCTTCGCCGCCGTCGCCGCCGGGCGACGCGTCCGGCGGCAGTTCCGATTCGTACTCCGGCTGGCCCGACCGCCGCTTCTCGCCCATCGCGCGGAGGTCGGATTCGGTCCAGTCCCCGTGCGGCCGGCGCCAGAACACGCGGAACGCCTCGTCGAACAACGGGAGGTCGTCGACGCGATGGATCAGCAGGCACCGGAGCGCGTGGTAGAACTCCGACCGGCGCCCCACGTCGACCAACCGGAGCGCCATCGCCACCTCGCGTGTCCGTCCCGCCTGCACGTCGAGACCCAGCCGGTGCAGCAGCCGCGTGAAGTGCAGAAGGTTCCGCAGCAGGAAGGACATGCGAACCGCGCAGGGGTCAGTCGGTTCGAGTGCCGGGAGCCTTGGCCCGGTTGAGCATCTGCTGAATCCGTTCGCCGCGGATGGACTGCATGTCCTCCTGGGTCTTGAGGATCATGCCGAGCGTCCGGTCGATGGTCTCGGCGTCCAGCTCCTGCCGGTCGAGCGCCACGAGGGCGGCGACCCAGTCGAGGGTCTCGGAGACGCCGGTCACCTTGTAGAGGTCGGCCTCGCGCAGTTCCTGGACGAATCGGGTGACCTGCTCGGCCAGCGTCGCCGGGGCGTCCGGGAGCTTCGTGGCAATGATCCGCAGTTCCTTCTCGAAGCTCGGGTAGTCGATCCAGGCGTAGACGCAGCGCCGCTTCAGGGCGTCGTGCAGCTCCCGGGTCCGATTGGAGGTGATCACGACGATCGGCGGCGCCTTCGCCTTGATCGCGCCCAGTTCGGGAATGGTGATCTGGAAGTCGGAGAGGAGTTCCAGCAGATAGCCTTCGAACTCCTCGTCCGCCCGGTCGAGTTCGTCGATCAGCAGCACCGGCGGACGTTCCCGCCTGCCCTGCAGCGCCTGCAGCAGCGGCCGTTCAATCAGAAAGTCCGGGCCGAACAGGTTGCTTGCGTGCAGGGTCTCAGGAGCCGGCTTCGCCTTCCCCGTCCTGCCGTCACCCTTCGTGCCGGCCGTCGCCCCGTCCGAGGCTTCCGCCAGGCGGATCTCGATGAGCTGACGCGCGTAGTTCCACTCGTAGACCGCGTGGGTGACATCGAGGCCCTCGTAGCACTGGAGGCGGATCAACTCCGCATCCAGTCCGCCCGCGAGCACCTTCGCCACCTCCGTCTTCCCGACCCCGGCCTCGCCCTCCAGCAGCAGGGGACGCTGCAACCTGAGTGCGAGATAGATGGAAGTGGCGAGGCCATCGTCGGCCACGTACAACTGTTCCGCCAGGAGCCGCTGGAGCTCGTCGATGGAGTTGGGGGTCGTTGAAGCCATAGGCATCGTTGCAGGTGTACGATATCAAGCGGAAGTAGATTCATATATCATGGAGTGTGTTAGTCAGGAGTAGACAGAATGCGGAAGACCAGTGTGGACATCGACGATCGCCTGGTCGAACAGGTGCGTGACCTGCTCGGAACCTCCTCGATAAAGGAGACGATTGACCGGGCACTGCGCGAAGTTGTGCGCAGTGCAGCGCGACGCGAGGAGGTCAGGGCGCTGACGGTGATGGAGGGTCTCGACCTCGCCGACCAGCGGGTCATGGCCGGGGCATGGCGGTTCGAACCGCGTGCCGACTCCTGACGCATGCCGTATCTGATTGACAAGAGTGCGCTGGCCCGCATGCAGCATCCGCGGGTGCAGGCGCGGCTGGGTCCGGTCATCGAAGCGGGGGAGGCGGCTACTTGCGCGGTCGTGGATCTTGAGGTTCTCTACTCGGCGCGCAGTCAATTCGAACATGCGCGCACGCGCCGCCGGAGAGACCAGGCGTACTGTCGGGTCTCGTTGACGGAAGAGATCTTCCAACGAGCCATCGAAGTTCAGGGACTGCTCGCTGGCCAAGGGCGTCATCGGCTGCCCATACCGGACCTGATCATTGCCGCGGCGGCCGAGGCCGCGGGTATGACGGTTCTGCACTACGATGCTGACTTCGACACTATCGCCGCAGTCACGCATCAGCGAATGGAGTGGGTCGTGGCCCGGGGTTCGCTCTAGTTCGATCGTCCCGACGAGACGTCCAGACCTATCCAGCCCGTTCAGCAGCCGCGGCAAGCGCATTGCGAACATAGACGGACGCAACGGCCTTGCGGTAGTCGGCCGAGGCAAACACGTCGCCAATCAGGTCGTCGCCCACGTCACCCGCAACCGCCTCGGCGGCGGCCGCGATCGTGTCCGCCGTCAACGCCTGGCCGGATAGCGCGCCTTCCACGCCGGCGCAACGCACGGGCGCCGGGGTCAGGCCGCCGACGGCCACCGACGCCCCCGAACAGCTCCCGTTGCTCGCGGTGACGCTGGCGGCGGCTCCCACCACGGCATAGCGGGACGCCGGATGGGGGAACTTGGCGTAGGCGCTGCCGCTGCCGGCGCCGGCCGCCGGAACGGTGATCGCGGTGAGCACCTCGTTCTCGCCGAGCGCGGTCATCATCAGGCCCTGGAAGAAACCGTCCGCCGCCACGGACCGCTCGCCGCCCGGGCCGACGACGCTCAACGTCGCGCCGAGCGCGGCCAGGACCGTCGGCAGGTCCGATGCCGGGTCGGCGTGGGCCAGGTTGCCGCCGATGGTGCCGCGGTTGCGCACCGCCGGGTCGCCAATCTGGCCGGCCGCTTCAGCGAGGGCGGCGGCGTGCCGCTGCACGTCGGACGATGCGGCGATCTCGGCGTGGGTGGTCAGCGCGCCAATGCGCAGGCCGTCGCTGCCGGCGGCGACGCCCCGCAACTCGGCGATGCGGCCGATGTCGATTACCGCCGACGGCGCCGCGAGGCGCAGCTTGAGGAGCGGGATCAGGCTGTGGCCGCCCGCGAGCAGCTTGGCCCCCGGATGCTCGGCCAGCAGCCTGCCCGCGTCGGCCACCGAACTGGCGCGGTAGTAGTCGAAGTTGGGTGCAAACATGTCAGTTCCCCTTCGCGTCCCGAATCGCGCGCCAGACCCGCTCCGGCGTGAACGGCATGTCGATCCGCTTGACGCCGAGCGGCCGGAGGGCATCCATCACCGCGTTGTAGACGGCGGCGGTCGAGGCGATGGTGCCCGCTTCGCCGATGCCCTTCACGCCGAGCGGATGGTGCGGCGACGGGGTCACCGTCGAGATGACGTCGATGTCGGGCAGCAGGTCGGCGCGCGGCAGCGCGTAGTCGAGCATCGACCCGGTAGCCAACTGTCCGTTCTCGTCGTAGGACGCTCCTTCCCAGAGCGCCTGACCGATGCCCTGGACGACGCCGCCATGCACCTGACCCTCGACGATCGTCGGGTTGATCTGCGGCCCGCAGTCATCGAGCGCCGTGTAGCCGGTGAGGTCCACGTGGCCCGTGCTCGCGTCCACCTCCACCACCGCGAGGTGCGCGCCGTACGGGAAGACGAAGTTGGGCGGATCGTAGAACGTGGTTGCCTCGAGTCCGCCTTCCATGCCCTCCGGCAGGTCCCACGCGACATTCGCCATCAGCGCGATGTCCTGGATCGTCTTCGCCTTGTCGGGGGAGCCCTTCACGAAGAACTTGCCGTCCTCGTACTCCATGTCGTCGACCGACGCTTCGAGCAGGTGTGCGGCAAGCACCTTCGCCTTCTCGCGGATTTTGCGGACCGCGATGGCGAGCGCGGCGCCGCCGACGGCCGTGGTGCGGCTGCCGTAGGTGCCCCAGCCCATCGGTGTTGCGTCGGTGTCGCCATGGACGACCTTCACGTCGCCCGCGTCCACGCCAATCTCGCTCGCGACGATCTGGGCGAAGGTCGTTTCCTCACCCTGTCCATGGGGCGAGGCGCCGATGAAGACATGCACCTTGCCGGTGGGATGGAACCGGACGATCGCGCTCTCCCAGAGTCCGCCCTGGAAGCCGATCGCACCCGCCACCTGCGACGGCCCGAGGCCGCAGATCTCGACGTAGGTCGACAGCCCCAGGCCGAGGTACCTGCCGTTCGACGGCCCCGCCTGCTGCTTCGCCCGCAAGTCGGCGTAGCCGGTGTGATCGAGCAGTTTCTCGAGGGCGCCGGGGTAGTCGCCGCTGTCGTAGGCGAGGGTGGTGACCACCGTGTGGCCGTCGTCGAACTTCGGTATGAAGTTCCGGCGGCGGACTTCGGCCGGGTCCACGCCGAGCTCGCCGGCCAGGATGTCGACCATGCGCTCCAGCATGAACGTCGCTTCGGGCCGTCCCGCGCCGCGGTACGCCTCCACCGGAACGCCGTTCGTGTAGACGCCGTAGACATCCTCCTTGATGGCCGGGATGTCGTAGACGCCGGACAGCATCAACCCGTGCAGGATCGTCGGGATGCCGGGCGCCGCCGTCGACAGGTACGCGCCCATGCCGGCGTGCACGGTGCAGCGGAGGCCGGTGATCTTCCCGTCCTTCGTCGCCGCCAGCTCCACGTCCTGCACGTGGTCGCGGCCGTGCGTCGTCGCCTGGTAGTTCTCGCTCCGGGTTTCGGTCCACTTCACGGGCCGTCCCAGCGTCTTCGAGCAGAAGACGGTGATGAAGTCGGCCGGGTAAGCGGCAATCTTCGAACCGAAGCCGCCGCCGACTTCCGGCGCGATGACGCGCAGCTTGTCCTCGGGGACGCCGGTGACGACGGAACTCAGGAACCGGACGATGTGCGGGTTCTGCGTCGTGTTCCAGAGCGTCAGCTCGCCCGTCGCCCGGTTGTACTGCGCGACGGCGCCACGGGTCTCCATGGCGTTCGGGATGAGGCGCTGCTGCAGGATCCGCTCCTTCAGGACGACGCCGTTCGCTTCGGCTTCCGCGAACGCCGCGTCGACATCGCCGCCTCCCGCGACGGTCCAGTGGAATGCCTGGTTCTGCTCGATGTCGTCGTGCAGTTGCGGGGCGCCGTCGTCGTGCGCCGCCTCGGGATCGATCACGACCTCGAGCGGTTCGTAGTCCACCTCGATCAACGCGAGGGCGTCGTGCGCCTGGTAGGGCGTTTCCGCCACCACCGTCGCAACGATGTCGCCGGTGTAGCGGACGACGTCCTTCGCGATGCAGGGGTACGCCGCAATTTTCAGGTCGGAGTCGGGAAGCAGCCAGGCGCACGGCATCGGGGCGAGCGCGCCTTCGATGTCGGCGCCGGTGTAGACGGCGATGACACCGGGCGCGCTGGCGGCCCGGCTGGTGTCGATCCGGGTGATCTTCGCGTGCGCGTGGTCGCTCCGGAGCATGGCCGCGTGGACCATTCCGGGGAGCGTGATGTCGTCGGTGTAGGTGGCGCTTCCGGTTATCAGCCGTGGGTCTTCCCGGCGGCGGATACCTGAGCCGAAGATTCTGGTGCTCATCGTTCTCCTCCGCGTGACCGGGCTACTGATCCGCCGTCGCGTCCGCCGCGTCGCGCACGGCCCGCACGATGTTCTGGTAGCCGGTGCACCGGCACATGTTTCCTTCGAGACCGTGGCGGATCTCGGCGTCGCTGGGGGAGCCGTTCGTCCGGAGCAGCTCGTGGGACGCCATGATCATCCCGGGCGTGCAGAAGCCGCACTGCAGGCCGTGCTTGTTCCAGAAGCTCTCCTGCAGGGGATGCAACTGCTCGCCGTCCGCAAGTCCTTCGATGGTCGTCACGGCTGCGCCGTCCGCCTGCACCGCAAGAGTCGTGCAGGACTTGGCGGAAACGCCGTCGATCAACACCGTGCAGGATCCGCACTGACTGGTGTCGCAACCGACCTTGGTGCCGGTGAGACCGCCGAGATCACGGATGAAGTGGACCAGCAGGAGACGCGGTTCCACTTCCCGCTCGTAGAGACGGCCGTTGACCGTGATACTGACCGGAACCTTCACGCGTCACCTCCCCTGTTGCCAGCGCCTGTTGCGCCGCCCCGCTCCGGCCGGCTGCCGGCGCATGAGTGGGGCGGAATTATACCGCCCGCTGGAGGTGTGCGCTACACGGGGGCCCGGGGCGTGGCGCCGACCGCCTATTCTCTGGCGTAGCGTTCCGCCATCGCCTGTCGCTCGCCGGCGCCGATCAGGTCGTTGAAGCGCTCGAACGTCAGCAACTGATCCTGGCAGGCGGTGGTCTGGCCGTCGGCGCGCATCCGCGCGTAGACGGTTTCGAGCGCCCGCGCGGCGGCGTAGAGGCCGGTCAACGGATACAGGACGAGACCGAAGCCGAGGGCGGCCAGTTCCTCCTGGGGCAGCGTGGGGGTTCTGCCGCGTTCGATCATATTGGCGACGGTCGGCTTCGGCGCGCGGCGACCCACCTCCGCAAGCGCGTCCCTGGACGGTGGCGCCTCGATGAACGTTGCGTCGGCGCCTGCCGCGCGAGCCGCCTCCACGCGGGCGACTGCCTCGTCGAGACCGCCGTCGGCGATCGCATCGGTGCGGGCCACCAGGAAGAAGTCCGCGTCGCGCTTCGTGTCGACGGCGGCGCGGATCTTGGCCAGATACTCGTCGCGTGGGATGACTGACTTGCCCTCCATGTGGCCGCAGCGCTTCGGCCACTGCTGATCCTCCAGGAAACAGCCGGCGGCGCCCGCGTCGATCAGTTCACGCACCGTGCGGGCGACGTTCAGGGCGTTGCCGTAGCCGGTGTCGGCGTCGACGATGATCGGGATCGTGACGCTGCGACAGATCCGCCGCGCACGGTCGATCGTTTCGCTCCCGGTGAGCAGGCCGATGTCGGGTTCGCCGATCGTGGTGGCCGAAAGGGCGTAGCCGGAGACAAAGGCGAGTTCGAAACCCGCCTGCTCGGCCATCTTTGCCGACAGCGTGTCGTAGACGCCGGGGAAGACCAGGCTACCGTCGCGGGCGAGGAGCGCGCCGATCCGTGTCGTCATGATTCCTCCGATCGCCGATGCGGATGCGGCTCGAAGTCCGGGCTCCTACGGCTGTGGCGGGTCCTGGAGAGCCGCCCGGAACGGCTCCAGCGATCCCGCGACGCCGTCCGCGGGTGTCAGGTCGAGCAGATGGGCGATCAGCGGGTAGACATCTACGGCTTCGACCAGGGGAAGCGTGACGCCTGCCGCGATCCCCGGGCCGGCCGCGAAGAAGACGCCGTGCATCACGGGCAGATTCGGGTCCCAGCCGTGCATGCCGGCGGGCGGCGGCCTGCTGCCGAACGCCTGCACCATGCCCGTCCCTTCCGGGATCACAAGGACGTCCCCCAGGCGGTAGTTGTCGCGCGCATGCAGGTGCTCCGGTAGTTCCGAGCGCAACCAGGCGCGCGCGTGCGTCAATTCGGCGTTCAGCGCGTCGCGCAGCGTCCGGCTGCGGGCCGCGTCGCCCGTATGCAGGGCCACCGACGGTCCGGCCGGCACAATCCGGACGCCGGACAGGTCGACCGACGCGGGCAAGGTCTCCGTGCGCCCGGGATCGGGGGCCGCCATTCCGTGATCGGACACCACGACCAACGCTATCCGGTCCGCGTGCGGCAGCGCGTCGATACCGTCGACCAGTGCGCCCAGCAGAACGTCCGCCGCCTCGACGCTGTTGCGCATGCCGGGATCATCCGGGCCGAGCCGGTGTCCCGCGCTGTCCACCAGCGAGAAGTAGAGGGTGATCATGTGCGGGCGCGTCTCCGGGGGCAGGGCCAGCCAGTCGAGTACCCGTGCTACGCGGGTACGGTTCGGCACGCTGCCGTCGTAGGCGTGGTGGTGACTCGGCCTGATCCCGCCAATCGCCGCCTCGGTGCCCGGAAAGAAGAACGCCGCCGCCACCATCCCCTGCGTCTCGGCGGTGACCCAGATGGGTTCGCCCAGCCACCACGATCCATCGCGCGCGTCGTCCGGTTCGCGGTAATTGAACTCGTCTTCCCGCACCGGATCCCAGAACCGGTTGCCCGTAATGCCGTGTGCTCCCGGGTAGAGGCCGGTGGCGATCGAGTAGTGCGCGGGAAACGTCAGCGAGGGAAAGACGCTGACGAGGCCGCTGGCGCTTGCGCCCCGGGTGGCGAGCCGGTCGAAGCTGGGCGTGTCGAAGCGGTCGAGGTAGTCGGCGCGAAAGCCGTCGAACGAAACCAGCACGACGTGCGGCCGCGAGAGTACCGACGAATCGTTCGTGCCGCCGGTGCCGGCGGAGGAATCCGGGCGCGGCGCGGGTTGCCCCGACCCGGCAGCCCCAAGAGCAAGGGCCGTTGCCAGGACGGCGGCGCCCACTGCCGCGGCGCACGCTACCGCGGCGCTGACGCGGGCAGCGGCCGGCCGTCCGGGGTCCGCCGAGGGAGTATCGACGGTCACGGCGACGACCGTAAGCCAAACGGGACGGAAATGGGGTGAGTGACGGGGATCGAACCCGCAACATCCGGAGCCACAGTCCGGTGCTCTACCATTGAGCTACACTCACCACACGGGGCAAACGGACATTCTAGCAGCCCTGCCCGCTACAATGAGATCGTGAGCCACGACACCAGCGCCGGGACCGAGGCCCTGTTCCGGCCGACCGCCCGGATAGATGGCGGCGCCGTCAACGCTGCCCGGGTCATGGTCGAGGCGTTCCGCCTGGCGACCGACGCACCGGACGCCGGACGCGTCCTGAACGGCGTTCTCGACGGCTTGGTGTCGCTGGTCGACCACGACGCGGCCGGTGTCTATGTCGTCGATCGGTCGGGCGAGCACGTTTCGCACAGTCTGGTCCGCGGCTGCGTCAACCCGGCGCCGGTCCAAATGCGTGCGCCGTTCGAGCGGCATGGGCCAGTGGGCGCCGTCCTGGCGGGAGGCGGACCCGTCTCGCTGCACGACGAGCCTGGCGTCTGCGAGGAGCGTCCGTTGGCGCATTCGCGACTGATCATGCCGCTCATCGGCGCCGGGGGACGTGTCCGTGGCGCGCTCGATCTCTGGTCCGACCGTACTGGCGGTTACGACGACGCGGCGGTCGAGGCGATCGAGGTGTACGCCGGCGCCGTGGCTGCCGCCATCGAGAATGCCCGTCTCATCAGCGAAGTGCGCGACCGGCGCCGCTTCGACAGCGAACTCCGGCTGGCGCGCGATGTCATGGACGATCTGCTGCCCAACGATGTCCCCGTGCTGCCGGGATTCGATATTGCGGGAGCGCATGAATCGTCGCGCGAAGTCGGGGGCGACTACTACGAGTTCATGGCGCTTCCGGAGGACCGCTGGGGCGTCGTGATTGCCGATGTCGTCGGCAAGGGCATTGCCGCAGCCATGATGGCTGCCGCGACGCGCGCCTCCATCTCGTCGCTGGTGGGGCACGAGCTGGCGGCCCGCGCCGTCATGCGCCGGGCCAATACGTTCTTCCATCAGTCGGTGGAGGAGGGGCGCTACGCCACGCTCTACTACATGGTGCTCGACGTGCAGGCGCAGCGCCTTCTCTATGTGAACGCGGGTCACGTCCCGCCGGTGCTGATCCGCGCCAGCGGCGACGTGGAACTGTTCACGGAGGGCGGCGTGCCGCTCGGCCTGTTCGAATCGCCCCGCTACTTCGAGGGACACGCCGCGTTCGAACCGGGTGACGTACTCGTGCTCTACACCGACGGCATCGTCGAGCAGACCAACCCGGAAGGGGAGGAATACGGCCGCGCGCGCCTGGTCGATGTGATCCGCGCGGCCGGCGATGCGAGCGCGACCGAGCTCTGCAGCCGCGTCATGCAGCAGGTCCACCGCTTCGGCGACGGCGGACAGGTAGACGATCGGACCCTGGTGGTGATCAAGTCGACCGCCCCAGCGGGACACGACCCGCTGCCTTCGTAGCGCCGTCCCCCGGGCGGGAGCCTCCAGCGGGGGCAGCGCAAGCGGGGAGCCTCTCCCTCGCTGCGCTAGTTCGCGTAGCGCGGCGGATTGCCGTGCGGGTACTGCAGGTAGTGCTCCGCCAGCAGGTCCCGTCCGAAGTCCCCGTCGAAGTCCCGCCAGACGCTGTGGGCGTGGTTCGCCTCGTTCTGGACGTTGTCGTACTCGATGAGGAATGTCGAGCCCTGCACGCGGTAGTAGTGCGGCTCGTCCGGCATGACGCTCCCCATCCAGGCGAAGCGGATGCCGGCGGTGCCGCCCGCGCGCACCTTCTGGAGTCGCTCGGCCGCGACCACGGGTGGCTGCACCTGGGCGTACTCCTCGATCAGCGCCCAGAGGGTCGCCTGCTGATCGCCGTTGAGGTCCGACCACAAGACACCGGCGTCGTCCTGCATCGCCGCTTCGGGCTCGGCCGCCGTCAGGATGTCGCGCGGCGCCTCGTCGGCGATGATGGCCGCCTCGCGCTGCGCCTCGGTCAGGGACCCGAGCAGCGTACGGGCCAGGTAGTCCTCGGCGTTGAGCACGCGTTCACCAGCCCCGCTGCCCTCGCGCACGTACGCCGGGTTGGTCCCGAAGAACTGCGGCGTGGTGGCGCTGAGCTGGCCGTTGATGACCGTCCAGTTGTGCGAAATGTGGTGCCCTTCGTACCGCCAGCCCCACGTTCCGTCCGCCGACGGTTCGCCGAAGATCATGAAGAAGTACAGCTCGGTGTCGCGGATGTCGCGCCCCTCGCGCTCGAACAGGATCTGCTCGAGCTGCCGGATCCGCTCCGCCTTGTCATATCCCTCCGCGCTCAGGCTGGCCCGCACGAGCGCCAGCCCCGCCGCCTGCTGCTCCGCGGTCATCGTCTTGAGCGGCACGCCCTTGCGTTCGCGGGGGATGAAGTGCCAGTCGAATCGGTCCTCGCCGGTGAACGAGAACATCGCGGCGGTCCGCTGCTCGGGTGTCAGCGTCTCGAGGAACGCCTGCGCCGCCTCCGCCATCGCGGCGGTCTGCCCGGCGTTGTCCTGCATCGTGGCAGCCCCGAGGGTGACGAGGCCGAATGCGACGACGGCGATCGGAATCAGACGGGCCGAAACCTTCATGGGGTCCCTCCTCTGGGGGCGTCGTGCAGCGAGCCTACAACCGCCCGGGGGCAGCGTCAAGACGCCGTCGGTGGCCGGGGATCGGCCGAGTATGGGACGATCGCGCCAGCGTTCATGGCCGTGATTCCCCTTGCCCGCGTTCCCGTGGCACTGGCCGCGCTGCTGCTGTCGACCACGGTGCATGCCGGTCCAACCTCCGTTGGGACGCAGGAGTCGGAGGCGTCGCAGCCGTCCGTGGCGGCCGGCACGCCGGCGCCGCCGCCAACCGCCGCCGCCGGCGCCGTGATCCCGATCGACGGCCCGCCGCCGCCGGTGCCGCCGGCGGTGATCTCCCGAGACGGAGGACAGGCGACGATCCGCGCGATCCGGCTCGCTGCGCCGTTGCGGGTGGACGGGGAGTTGGACGAGCCGGTCTACGCGGCGGTCGCACCGGTGTCCGGTTTCATTCAGCAGCTCCCCGACGAGGGTGCTCCCGCCACGGAGCGGACCGACGCCTGGGTGATGTTCGACGGGGAGAACCTCTACGTTTCTTGCCGCTGCTGGGACAGCGCACCGCCGGGGGAGTGGGTGGCGACCGAGCTGCGCCGCGATGCGGGCAACGTGCTGAACAACGATCTGTTCGGCTTTCTGATTGACACCTTCTACGATCGGCGGAACGCGCTGCTCTTCTATGCCAATCCGATCGGTGGCTTCGTCGATCAGGCCATTACGAACGAGGGGAATCCGAACCGCGACTGGAACCCCGTCTGGGATGTGCGGACGGGACGGTTCGACGGTGGCTGGACCGTCGAGATGGTGGTTCCGTTCAAGTCGCTCCGCTACCGGCCGGGGCGCGAGCAGGTCTGGGGCATCCAGCTTCGCCGCACCGTGATACGCAAGAACGAGTGGTCCTACCTCACGCGGATCCCGATTTCCGCCGCCGGCTTCGGCGGCCGGGGCGGGGTTTTTCGCGTCTCCGCGGCCGGGACGCTGGTTGGACTCGAGACGCCGCCGCTCAGCCGGCACCTCGAGGTCAAGCCCTACGTCATCGGCGGCGTCAGGACGGATCTCACGACAAGAACTCCAATCGTCAACGAAGGGAGCGGTGACGGCGGAGTGGACGTCAAGTACGGCGTCACGCAGAACCTGACCGCCGACTTCACCTACAACACGGACTTTGCCCAGGTGGAGGTGGACGAGCAGCAGGTGAACCTGACGCGGTTCAACCTGTTCTTCCCGGAAAAGCGCGAGTTCTTCCTCGAGGGGCGCGGCATCTTCGAGTTCGCCCGCGGCAGCTTCCGGACGGCGCGCCGGCTGGGGCGGCAGAGCGTGTTCGGCGGCGGCAACGCACCCACCATCTTCTACAGCCGTCGAATTGGCCTGCAGGCGGGCGAAGTGGTGCCGATCCTGGGAGGCGGACGGCTGACCGGAAAGGTGGGGCCGTTCGACATCGGCGCGCTCAACATCCAGACCAGGAGTCTGGCGGATGCGGGTGTCAAGGGGACGAACTTCAGCGTGCTCCGAATCCGGCGCGACCTGCTCCGTCGCAGCAGCATCGGCATGATTGCGACCAACCGATCCGTCTCGGTGGAGGGGCGCGGCGCGAACCAGGCGATTGGCGTGGATGCCGCCTTCTCGTTCTTCGACAACGTCAATCTCCTCGGCTACTACGCACGGACCCGTACCGACGGAACCGCCGGGCGCGACACGAGCTACCAGGCGCGCTTCGACTATGGAGCGGACCGCTATGGATTCGAGATCGACCACCTGCTGGTGGAAGACAACTTTCTGCCCGAGATCGGCTTCGTGCCCCGCGACAATTTCCGGCGCACGTCAGTCTCCGGCCGGTTCAGTCCCCGCCCGGCGGGGATTGAGGCGGTGCGGCAGGTCGTTCTCGAGGGGACCCTCGACTACTTTCTGACGGCCGATTCCGGCGACCTGGAGACGCGCCAGGTGCAGTTGGCGTTCCAGACCGAGTTGGAGAACAGCGATCAGTTCGGCGTCCGGGTGAGCGACAGCTACGAGCTGGTGCGCAGAACCTTCGCGCCGGGTCGCGGCATCACGATTCCGGTGGGCGGGTATCGCTTCCGCGATACGCGCGCTACTTACGCGTTCGGCCCGCAGAGACGCCTGAGCGGCAGGGTGGAAGTCGCAGCCGGCGGTTATTTCGGGGGGACGATCCGCTCCGTTGGAGTGAGCCGCGGCCGCATGGACCTCTTCCCGAACCTGTCGGTCGAGCCGAGCATCTCGTTCAACTGGATCGATCTGCCACACGTATCCGCCCGGACCGACCTGGCTCTGACGCGGATCAACTACACCTTCTCGCCCCGAATGTTCTTCAGTGGTCTCCTCCAATACAATTCGACGAACCACACCGTCGGAACCAACCTGCGCTTCCGTTGGGAGTACACGCCCGGGAGCGAGCTGTTCGTTGTTTTGACCGAGGAACAGGACATTGAGCCGCTGCGCCCGAATCGATCGGCGGAGCTGCTGAACCGCGGCTTCGTCATCAAGGTGACCCGCCTGTTCCGATGAGAGACCGCGACCGGTCCGTAGCGGTTCTCATTGCGCTCCTCGGAGTGGCCCTTGCGCTGGCGCCCGTCCCGGCAGAGGCTCAGCAGCCGTCGGATCCCTCCCCTGAGGCCGGTACGCCCGTCGCCGTCTCCGCGGCGGCCATCGATCCATCGCTCATCGACGGCCCACCGGCGCCGGTTCCGCCGGCCGTGATGAATCGCGACGCAGACGGGCGCACCACCATCCGCGCCATCCGGATCGAGCCGGGATTGCGGCTCGACGGCGCGCTCACCGAGCCGATCTACGAGGCCGTCCCTCCGATCACGGGCCTCATTCAGCTCGTGCCCGACGTCGGTGAACCGGCGACGGAGCGGACCGAGGCCTGGATAATGTTCGACCGCGAGAACATCTATGTTGCGGCGCGCCTGCATGACTCCGCGCCGCCCAGCGAGTGGATCGCCAACGAAATGCGCCGCGATACCACCCAGCTCCGCCAGAACGACAACTTCGCGGCGTTCTTCGACACGTTCTACGACCGCCGGAACGGCTTCAACTTCTATGCCAATCCGCTCGGCGGGCGGTCCGATTCGCAGTTCACGAACGAGGGCAACCCGAACAACGACTGGAACCCGGTCTGGGATGTCCGCACCGGTCGCTTCGATGGCGGTTGGACGATCGAAATGGAGATCCCGGTCAAGACCCTTCGCTATCGGCCGGGAGCTCCGCAACTGTGGGGCATTCAGCTCCGCCGGGGGATCCGTCGGAAGAACGAGTTCGCCTATTTGACGCGGCTGCCGATCTCGGCCGGGGGCGGCAGCGGTGCGGCCGGGATGTTCCGCGTGTCGGCGGCCGGCACGCTCGTGGGCCTTGAGCCGCCGCCGGCGAGCCGCAACGTCGAGTTCAAGCCGTACGCGATCGGGGGCGTCTCCACGGATCTGACCGCGACGACCCCCGTCACCAACGACGGCAGTGGTGACGCGGGTATCGATTTCAAGTACGGCATCACGCAGAACCTGACCGCCGACTTCACCTGGAACACCGACTTCGCGCAGGTGGAGGTGGACGAACAGCAGGTCAACCTGACGCGCTTCAATCTCTTCTTTCCGGAGAAACGCGAGTTCTTCCTGGAGGGGCGGGGCATCTTCGACTTCGCGCGCGGCGGCGTCACCGCAGGCGGACGCGGCGCGGGCGGCGGTCTCTTCAACGACGTCAACGCACCCACCATCTTCTACAGCCGGCGTATTGGTCTCGAGCGGACGCCGGAGGGCGGCTCCCGCGTCGTTCCCATCGTGGGGGGCGGACGGCTCACCGGCAAGGTCGGCGCGTTCGACGTCGGCGCGCTCAACATTCAGACGGGGGAGGAGGCGGTTTCCGGTGTCCCGTCCACCAATTTCAGCGTGCTTCGCCTCCGTCGCGACATTCTGCGGCGGAGCCAGATCGGTGCGATCTTCACGAGCCGTTCGCATTCGCTGGCGGGCCCCGGCGCAAGCCGGGCGTACGGCGTCGACACGACGATGGTGTTCCGCGAGGACTACCACGTTCTCGGTTACGTGGCGCGCACCGATGTGCCGGGTGTGACAGGGGAGAACCTGAGCTACCGCGGGAGGTTCGAGTACAGCGCGGACCGCTACGGTTTCGAAGCGGACCACCTGCTCGTCGGCGACAACTTCATTCCCGAGGTGGGGTTCCTGCGCCGCCGCAACTTTCGCCGCACCTTTTCGCGGGCGCGGTTCAGTCCACGACCCGCGAGTATTGCCGCCGTTCGCCGTTTCCGGCTGGACGCGAGCTTCGACTACATCGTCACGGCGGACGACGGGATTCTCGAAAGCAGGATGGCGCAGGTGCTCTTCGAGACCGAGTTCGAATCGAGCGACAGCATCCGCGTGACGGCGACCGAGAGCTTCGAGCGCTTGCACCGGCCGTTCGTGCCGGCCGGCGCCGATTTCGTGGTCCCGATCGGCGATTACCGTTTCCGCGACGTCGAACTGAACTACGGCATTGGCCAGCAGCGGCGGTTCAACGGCGCGTTCGGATTCAAGCGGGGAGGCTACTTCGGCGGCGACATCACGACGCTGAGCTTCCAGCAGGGGCGCTACGCGGTGCTGCCGCAGATGTCGGTCGAACCGAGCGTCTCGCTCAACTGGATCGACACGCCGTTCGGAGCGTTCCGGACGGACCTGATGGTGACCCGGGTCACCTACGCCTTCAATCCGCGCATGTTCCTCACCGGCCTCATCCAGTACAACTCCGCCGCCACCGCCGTCAGCAACAACCTCCGCTTCCGATGGGAGTACACGCCAGGCAGCGAACTGTTCGTCGTCTACACCGAGGATCGCGGCGTCACGGAGCTCTTCCCATCCCACCTCGCGGAGCTCCTTCCCTTTCGGGACACAGGGCTCCGCAACCGCGGTTTCGTCGTCAAGTTCAACCGCCTCTTCCGCTTCTGACGGGGACTCCCCTCCGGGAGCCTACGCCAGGCCGAGGTTGCGCAGGATCGCGAGGGAGGAGTGGGCGCGGTTGAGGCCGTAGAGATGCAGGCCGGGAGCGCCGCGCGCCAGCAGGTCCTCGCACTGACGGGTGGCGTAGTCGATGCCGAACGCGGTCACCGCATCATCGTTGTCGCCCAGGCGGTCGAGTTCGGCCAGCAGCGGCGGCGGGAGCGTCGCGCCGCACAGGTTGGTGAAGCGCTTCACCTGCCTGGTCGTCAGGATCGGCAGGATCCCCGGCGTGATCGGGACCGTCACGCCGAGCGTGGCGGTCATGTGGTCGACCATTTCGTAGTAGTAGGCGTTGTCGAAGAAGAGCTGTGTCAGCACGAACTCGGCGCCGGAATCCACCTTCGTGAGCAGATGGCCCCAGTCGGCATGCCTGCCCTCCGCGCAGTCGGGGTGCCCCTCCGGGAATCCGGCGCAGCCGACGGCGAAACGCCGGGGCCGGGCCCGGTGTATTACATCTATCAGTTGGTAGGCATAGTCGAAACCCCCCTCCGGGGGCCGGAAGTCGATGTCACCGGCGGGCGGGTCGCCCCGCAGGGCAAGGATGTTCTCGATACCCAGCCCTGCCGCCTCGTCGAGGAAGACGTCCATCTCCCCGCGGGTGAAGCTGACGCAGGTGACGTGGGCCATGGCGGTGAGTCCGTGCTCCCGCTGCATCCGGTCGACGATCTGCAGCGTCTTCCGGCGGGTCCCGCCGCCGGCGCCGTAGGTGACCGAGCAGAAGTCGGGCCCCGCGTCAGCCAGGCGCGGGAGCACCTCCCCGAACAGCCGCACCTCTCCCTGTGGCGTCTTGGGCGGGAAGAACTCGATCGAGATGACCGGGCGGCCCGCGGCCCGCTTCGCGGCGTAGATCTCGGGGATGCGTTTCACGTCGGTGGTGTCGGCCGGAACCGCCCCAGAGCATAGCCCACGCATTCCGGCGCCTTGATTTTGGCGGGTGCCTGTGCGACATTCCGATGCTGAAACCGTGCGCACGTAGCCACTCCCCCCGCCGCGGCATCAAGGAGGTTCGAGATGCTCAACCGACCGTTCCATTCCGTTGCCCTGTCCGTGCTCGCGTTGGCGCTTCCGCTACTCCTGGCGGTACCGGCGGCGGCACAGTCCCGTGCGGCGGATGCGGCAGGCGACGCGGGTGAACCGGTGGAAGCCCCTCGCCTGCCGTGGGGCCACCCCGACCTGCAGGGAATCTGGACCTCCTCCGGTGAGACGCCGATGGAGCGTCCCGACGAGTACACGGGGCGCGAGACGCTGTCCGACGAAGAGGTGGCGCAGATCCGGAGCAGCATCGCCGCGCGCAACGAGGATTTGCTCAATGCGCCCGCCGAGGCGACCCAGGCGGGCGGCAACGTAGGCGCCTACAACAACTTCTGGATGGACCGGGGAGCCCGAACCAACCGGACGTCCATGATCGTCGACCCGCCCGACGGCCGCTTTCCGCCGCTGACGCCGGCCGGGCAGGTCGCCAGCGTCAGCCAGCCGCGCGGCGACGATTCGCCGGCGGACCGCCACATCTGGGAGCGGTGCATCACGCGCGGCGGGATGCCGAACGCGATGTTTCCGCGCGCGTACAACAACAACATGCAGGTATTCCAGACGCCCGAGTGGGTGGTGATGCTGCTGGAACAGGTCCATGAAGTGCGGGTGGTGCCGCTCGACGACCGCCCGCCCGTGTCGAACCGGATCGGCCAGTGGAACGGCGTCTCGCGCGGTCGCTGGGACGGCGACACGCTGGAAGTGGTCACCACGAATCTCGACCGCCGGGTGAGCGGGCTGCAGCCCTGGTCGAATTTCAACACGCACGACGGTTCGGGCGAGAGGATGACGCTGATCGAGCGCTTCACGCGGACCGGCCCCCGTTCACTCGAATACGAAGTAGAGGTGCACGATCCGGAGATGTACACGCGGTCATGGACCGTCGCGTATCCGTTCGCGCTGTCGGATGAGTTGATGTACGAGTACGCCTGCCACGAGGGGAACATCGGCATGGAGGGCATCCTCTCCGGCGGCCGGGCCGAGGACGCCGAGGAGACTGCGCGGTAGCGCCCCGATGGCATCCACCCCGGACGGCGGGTCTCGTCCCTTCGTTCCGTTCGTTCCGGAATCGTCCGGTCTGCCGGAGCTGACGTTCCGTGCCGTCTTCATCGGGACGGCGATGGCGATCGTCCTCGGCACCGCCAATGCCTACCTGGGCATGCGGGCCGGCCTGACCGTCGCCGCCACGTTCCCTGCCGCGGTCGTGGCGATGGCGGCGCTCCGCATTCTCGGAGGATCGGTCCTCGAAGAGAACATGGCGCGGACCACCGCCTCGGTCGGCGAGGCATTGGTCGCGGGCGCCATCTTCACAATTCCCGCGTTCGTCATCAGCGGCGTGTGGGACGAACTGCGCTACTGGGAGAGCACCGCCATCATGCTGGTGGGAGGCGTGCTGGGCGTGTTGTTCATTATCGTCCTGCGCCGGACGCTGGTGGTCGAGGCGGAGCTGCCGTTCCCCGAGTCGGTGGCCGCGGCCGAGCTGGTGAAGGCCGGCCAGGGAGGGCGGCACACCGGCGCCGCGTTCGTCTTCAAGGCGATGGGGTTCGCCGGGGCGTGGGAGCTGATCAAGAACAGCAACGGCGTGAAGCTCGTGGCCGACTCCGCCACCGCATTCGTGTCGCTCGGCCGCTCGACCATCGAAATGGCGGGTCAGCAGTTGAGCTACGTCGGGGGGTTCCTGCTGCAGTCGCCCGCCGCGTCACCGGCGTTGGTGGGCGTAGGCTTCATCGTCGGCCCGCGCATCGCGGCGACGCTCTTCGCTGGCGCCGCGATGGGCTGGTTGCTCCTGGTGCCGCTCGGGCTCTATCTCAACCCCGCTCTGGCGGCGCAGGCGACCGACTCGGACGGTTTCATCGCCCTCAGCACCGAGGTCTGGTTGCAGCAGGTGCGCCCGCTCGCCGTCGGGACGATGATCGTTGCGGCGTTCTACACGCTGTTCAGGCTGCGGACGTCGCTGTTGCGGGGGATTGGCCGTGCGTTCGGCGACATCGGGCAGTCGCACGAGGAGGGCGCCGGGCGCCAGGACACCGACATCGACTTCAGGAAGACCGGGCTCAGCATTGGCGCACTGGCGATCCCGCTGTTCGCCCTCTACTGGTACTTCAGCCAGAGTCTCGGCGGCGCGGTGCTGCTGACGATCTTGATGGTGATCCTCGGCTTCCTTTTCGCCGCGGTGGCCGGCTATCTCGTCGGCTTGCTCGGCAGTTCGAACAATCCGATCAGCGGCCTGACGCTCAGCACATTGCTGATCGCCGCGATCGTGATGGTGGGGATCGGCGTCACCGGTTCCAGCGGCATCCTGGGAGTGCTGGCGGTAGCGGGCGTGGTGTGCTGCGCCTGCGGCATCTCGGGCGACATGCTGCAGGACCTCAAGGTGGGACACATACTGGGCGGCACCCCCTGGAAGATGCAGGTGGGCGAGCTCATCGGCGTCACAGTCGCCGCGATGGTGCTGATCTGGCCGATGATGCTGATGGATCGGGTGTACGAAATCGGCAGCCCGGAGCTCCCGGCGCCGCAGGCGGGACTGATGGCGCTGATCTCCCAGGGAATCGTCGGCGGCGAGATGGCATGGCCACTGGTGATCGCGGGGATGGCGCTGGCCGCGGTCCTGATCCTGATCGAGGCGCCGTCACCGATGCTCATTGCGGTCGGGATGTATCTGCCGTTCCCGTCAACCGCCGGGATCTTCGTCGGCGGCCTGGTGAGCTGGTGGCTGTCCCGGACGCTGGCCGAGCGGCAGGCGACGGACGCGGAGCGCACCCGCGCCACCAACACCGGCGTGCTGCTGTCGTCCGGCTTCATTGCGGGCGAGGCGCTGATGGCGGTGCTGCTCGCGTTCGTCGTCGGCGCCAGCGAAGCGGTGCCGTGGCTGGTGCTGCCGCAGATCGCCAACAGCGCGCTTGGCGGCGCGGTGGTCTTTGTCCTCCTCTATTACATGCTGGTGCGGATGCCGCTGAATGCGATGCGCGGCGGTGACCCCGGCAGCGGGGAGTGAACCCGGGCACCCGGTCGGCGCCGTCGGCGCGGGGCCTCGGAGCCCGTTCCGGAGCCGCCGGTCCCGTCGCGTTCGGGAATGCCCGCCCGCGCCGCCGCCTGAACTGGCGCGAGTTGGACAGCGGGATTTGCGTCGTTCTCCGTCCGACATTCGGGAAGACCGGCATCGGCCGCTGGGTGGCGAGGAAGCTGGGCGACCCCTGCTACCGCATTCGCCTCGACGACGTAGGCACGTTCATCTGGAAGGCGTGCGACGGCGAGACGCCGTTGACCGAAATCGCCCGCCGCATGCGGGCGGAGTTCGGCGAGCGCGTCGAGCCGGCCGAGGAGCGGCTGGGCCGTTTCGTGCAGTCCATGCTGCGCTCACGCATGATCGAGTTGTGATGTCCCGAACGGCTTGGCGCACGGAGTGCACCGAGGGTCCGGCCCCAGCCGTCATGCGCCCGATCGGGACGAGTACGCGTTGGTGATCGGCAGGCGGCGGTCCTTGCCGAAGGCGCGCGTGGAGATGCGGACGCCGGGCGGCGCCTGGCGGCGCTTGTATTCGGCGCGGTCGACGAGGTGGGTCACCCGCTCCACAGTGGCGCGATCGAAGCCGCGCGCCTCAATCTCCGCCGGACCGAGATCTTCTTCGACGTAGAGCCCCAGAATCGGATCCAGCTCGTCGTAGGGCGGCAGGCTGTCGGCGTCGAGCTGATTCTCGCGCAGCTCCGCAGTGGGTGGCTTGTCGAGGATCCGCTGCGGTATTACCTCGCCGTCGCGGTTACGCCACGCCGCGAGGCGGTAGACCCAGGTTTTCAGCACGTCCTTCAGGACAGCGAAACCTCCCGCCATGTCGCCGTAGAGCGTCGCGTAGCCGACGCTCATCTCGCTCTTGTTCCCGGTGGTGAGCACCAGCCAGCCGAACTTGTTCGAGAGCGCCATCAGCAGGTTGCCGCGAATGCGCGCCTGGAGGTTCTCTTCGGCGACGTTCGGCGCGGTGCCCGCGAACTCGCCGGCGAGCGTTGCCCCGTAGGCGCCGGCGAGGTCTTCGATGGGCAGCTCCACCATGCGGACGCCGAGCCGCCGGCACAGTTCCGCTGCGTCGTCGCGGTTCATGTCGGCGGTGTAGCGCGACGGCATCGAGACCGCAGTCACCGCGCCAGCGCCGATCGCATCGACCGCCACCGTGAGCGCCAGCGCGGAGTCGATGCCGCCCGACAGGCCCAGAACCACGCCTGGAAAGCCGTTCTTCCGGACATAGTCGGCGGTGCCGAGCGTCAGGGCGCGGTACGCCTCGGCTTCAGGGGCGAGCGCCGCCCACGCCGGCCGGGGAGCCAGCCGCGGCCGTGTGGCATCGCCGGGACGTCCCGCCAGCGACAGCGCGCCGACGCGATCCGATGCCGCGCGGGTCGTCCATCGTCCACCGCCGGAGCGTGCGATTCGCGCCTGCGCCGGGTCGAGATCGACGAGCAGGAGTTCCTCGTCGAACTGCGCGCCGCGCGCGATGACCGTCCCGTGCGGGTCGATCACGAGGCTGTGGCCGTCGAAGACGAGTTCGTCCTGACCGCCTACCGCGTTGCAGAACGCAAGAAAGCAGCGATGGTCCGCCGCGCGCGCCGTGAACAGGCGTTCCCGGTCCGCGCCCTTGCTCCGGTGGTACGGCGACGCGGAGAGATTGACGATGACCTCGGCGCCTCCCTCGATCGCCGCCCATTCGGCCGGTCCGCCCGGCGCCCAGATGTCCTCGCAGACCGTGACACCGATGCGGCAGGCGGGGAGGTCGATCACCAGCGCCCGGCCGCCCGGATGGAAGTAGCGCCGCTCGTCGAAGACGGCGTAGTTCGGCAGGTGGTGCTTGTGGTAGGTTGCGGCGACGCGGCCGTTGGCCAGCACCGCCGCGGCGTTGCCGGCGAGGCGCCGCACATCGCCGTCCGGCGCCGGATCGTCCGGGGCGCTCACGGGGTTTTCCGTGCCGGACGCTACCGGGCCGTACGGCGCGCCGACCAGCGCGACGACTCCGCCGGTAACGTCTGCCGCCAGTTCTTCGACGGCGGCGGCGGCGTCGCGCGCGAAGCTCGGTTTGAGCAGCAGGTCTTCCGGGGGATAGCCGGTGATCGCCAGCTCGGGGCAGACCACCAGGTCGACGCCCTGTGCACGCGCGTCGGCGATTCCCGCGCGCAGGCGTTCGACGTTGCCCGCAAGATCGCCGACCGGCAGATTCGCCTGGTACAGCGCGAGGCGGAGAGTGTCCGCCATCTACCGGAGCAGCACGCTCCCGCGCGGCAGATCGGGGATCCCGAGTGCCGCCGCGATCTCGCGCACCTTGGCCTGGATGGTGCGGAGGTTCTCCGGTCCGACTCCCATCAGTTGCTTCGCCGCGGGCGAGAGGTTCTCCAGCGTCGGGTCGGTATAGACGTGGAACGGTCCGCGCGGAACGACTTCCGGCCGGCCCTCGATCACCGGCGCTTCGAGCACGCGTGAGACCGCGCGCTGGAACGTGTCCATGAAGGTGACGTCGGGCGGCGCGCCCAGCTCGGCGTAGGCCTCGTCCATCAGCGGCAGGAGGTCACGGAACAGCCGGGCCGACCCCTCGGCGTCGACCGATGCCACGATGCCGGCCAGGCGGTCGTAGCGACGGTGGCTCGTGTCTGCGATCCGCAATCGGTCTTCCACTGCCTCGGTCTCGAACCGACTGTCTGGTCTGGCGAACGGCAAGTGCGGCGCCGGGTTGGTTCCCTCGGCGACGTTGTCCACCGCGACGACGAACGTCCGGACGAGGTGATCGGTCACCAGCCACCGCATCCATTCCGGGTGCGCCGAAATCGCTGCGGCCAGTTCCCGGACAAGGGCATCGCTCTCGTCGAGTGGCGGAAGTTCTATGGGTTCGCGTGCCGGCGGTGCCGGCGATGGAGCGGGTGCTGGCGCTTCCCGCGCGTCGACCACGGTCGTTTCGGCCACCGGCGCCGCCTCCTCTTCCATGCCGAAGTACCAGAGGCCGGCAACGGCGAGGAGGACGGCAACTCCGACCCCGGCTGCGATGCGCCAGTCGACTTTGGTCATGGCTCGCTCCCCCCTCCAGTCTACCTGTCTTTCGGCCGGTTCGACTCGCCGGCCTCCGCGCGATCGGGAGCTCTCGGCTCGGCCTCGAAGCGTTCGGCCAGCAGGTATCGATACAGCTCCAGTGCGCGCTGCGCTTCCTGCGCTTCCAGCCAGTGCCGGGCGGCCGGCGTCAGCAGCATCGTCTCGCAGGGCGCGTCCGCGCTGACCGTGAGCGCCTCCTCGTCCGAAGGGTCGACCGGCCAGATCGCATCGCCGGGGCCGTACTGACGGAGACGTGCGCCCGCCGCGTCATGGGCGGTGGCCTGGCCCGACGTCAGCAATTGCAGGCCTTCGCACGGCGCCCCCGGCCCCGCGAGGACGTCTCCGGGAGCGTAGCGGCGAGGATCCAACCAGCTTTGGAGCACGTCCATCAGATCCTCGAAACGGATCTGCCGCTCCAGATGGTGCTCGAGGTCGTCGGCGGCGCGCTCCAACAGCGAGGCGCGCCGTTCGTCGACCCTGGTCGCGTTCCTCCTCCACGCTGCGATGATGATCTCCTCACAGCGTTCCAGTGCGGCGTCGACATTCGGGTCGATCCGCACCGCGGCAACCTCCGCGGGGGGAAGGTTGCGCTCCAGACCCGTCTTCAACTGCTTCGACGGCGCGCTCAGAACCACCTGCACCCCGGCCGCGTTCGCGGACTGCAGGAACCGCGCCAGGACGTTGACGGCGGAAAAGTCAAAGCCGGAGACGTCAGCGAAGTCCAGCAAGAGACAAACGGGGCGCGGGTCGGCGCTCAGGGATTGCTTGAGATGATCGGCCAGCGGGTACACGCTTCCGAAGAAGATGTAGCCGCGCAGCCGGTACGCGAGTACGCGCTCGCCTTCCTCCACGAGGATGGCGCGCTCCGGGACGGAACGTGCCCGCGTGCTCCGGCGCTCGCGCGCGGTGAACCGCGATTCGATCGGGTCCACGCGGCTCAGTCGCACCGCGAAGAACACCAGCGTGGCCAGCACCCCGGCGCCCACACCCTCGAAGAGCCCGAGGGTGATGATGACGACGCCGATCAGTACGATGATGCCGTACTCCGACCGGGGAAGCCGCTTCCGGCTTCGCACGAGCCCCTGGTCCAGCATGCCGGCGCCGGCGAAGAACAGCATGCCTCCCACGAGCGGTACCGGGATCAGCTCCAGCGCCCCGCCGCCCAGGAACAGGGCGGCCGCGAGGATGAGGGCGGTGACGATACCGGTCAGGCGGGTGGTGGCTCCGAACAGCTTGCTGCGCAGCGAAGCCGGCACAATGATGCTTGCGGGAGTGCCGCCGCCGAGACCTGCGACCACGCTTGCGAGCCCGGCCGCACTGAACTCGCGGTTCCAGTCCAGATCTTCGTTCGCGGCCATCTCGAGGCCGGCGAGGTTCATGATCACGACGATGAGCGTGACGAGCACCAGCAGCAGGATGATGGGAAGCTGCGCGGCCATCGCCATCCAGTCCACATGCACGAGGTCCGTGGGCCCCAGGGCCGGCCACAGGCTGCCTTCCGACGTGCTCGTGAGCAGGAGACCCGCCACCCTCGCCTCCTCGCCGGAGACGTCGAGGACGACCCGTCCGAGATGGAATACACCGATGGCAAGCGCCACGCTGGCAGGCAGGATTAGCGGATGGCCCCACCGTTTCATCGCGAGATACAGGGCAATCCCGAACGCCGCGCCCGGGCTCCACCTCCACAGCTCCGAAGGTTGCACAAGGGCCGGAATCGCGCGCCAGTCCGTATCCACCCCCATCAGGGACATGGCCGCCAGGCAGACGGTTCCTCCGATTCCCGCCACGAAACCGCCCGCGACCGGGTAGGGGATGAAACGCAGCAGATTGGCGAGCTGGTATCGCCCTACGAGAAGAAAGCACACGCCGGTCGTGACGGCGCCGATCACGAGTGCTCCCGTGGTGGTGACGAACAGCGTGTCGCCCTCGGCGTCCATCGTGGCGCCGATCAGGGCCATCACGACCACGAGCGCGGGAGACAGGCCCGATATCGCCCCGCGGAAACCGCCTGCGAGAGCGATGACAAGGCAGGCGGCCAAGTTCCCGAACAGCACGAGCCCGATGCCCTGAGAGGCGTACGCAGCGAGCGGACCGGAGAATATGAGGGTCCCGAAGGCCACCTGGGAGACGATCAGGCCGAGGCCCGAGGTGAAGCCGGTCGCCAGGGCCGGGACGGCCTTCGCCGACAGGGTGTCTGCCCATAGTTCCGACGCCAGGTTCCGGAGTGGGGACATCACCGCCGATTCGCTCCAGGCAATCTGACGAGTCTACGCGGCCCCGCGGGCAGGTGCAGGGTAGATTGAGACCTAGTAGCAGGTTAGGGCCGATCACGTTCTCCGTGGTATGACTCATGGATGCCTGCCGGATGCCGTCGGTGGAGGCAGCCATGCGCGTGCGCCATGGCGATGCTCTGCTGGCCGGTGATCGCCTGGTGCCAGACAGCGACCGAAGAGGAGCTGTACACGGCCGCCTGCGCGGCGTGTCATGGCGACGACGGCGCGGGCCGCACCGTCGAGGACGTCGGCTTCGAGACTCCGCTGCCAGACTTCACGGACTGCGAGTTCGCGTCGCGCGAGCCGGATCCCGACTGGTACGCGGTAATCCACCAGGGCGGCCCGATCCGCGCGTTCGACCGGATGATGCCGGCGTTCGGGACGGCCCTCGAGAGCGGCGAGATTGACGCCATTCTCCGTCACGTCCGCACCTTCTGCACCAACGACGCCTGGCCCCGCGGCGAGTTCAACCTCCCGCGGCCGCTGTTTACCGAGAAGGCGTTTCCCGAGGACGAGATCGTCGTCACCACGGCAGTGGGCGCGGGGAGCCCTGGCGCGCTCGAAGCGGAGTTCCTCTACGAGAAGCGTTTCGGTCCGAATGGCATGCTGGAGCTTGCGCTGCCGGCCGGCTGGCGCGGCGCGGCGGAGTCGGATGCGGGGACCGGCGCCACCGCCTCGGAGCCGGTCAACGCCAGTAGCGCATTCGGTCTGGCGGACCTGGCAATCGGCTGGAAGCAGACCGTTCACCACAACCTCCAGCGCGGGTCCATCTTCAGCGTCGGCGGGGAAGTGGTGCTCGCGGCGGACGGCCCCGGCGGGCTGGACGGCCGGCGGGCTGTCTTCGAACCGTATGCGGCTTACGGGCACCTGCTGCCGAGCGATGCGTTCATCCAGGTTCAGGCGCTCGCCGAAATCATGGGCGACCGGTCGCGCGAGGATGAGATCGCGGTGCGGGTCGCACTCGGCAGGACCTGGACGGAGGGTGCGTTCGGGCGCGCCTGGACGCCGATGGTCGAGTTGCTCGCGTCGCGCGACCTGGCGGACGGCGCTCCGACGGATCTCGATCTCGTCCCGCAAGTGCAGGTGGCCCTCAACACGCGGCAGCACGTCCTGCTGAACGTCGGTGTGCGTGTCCCCGCCGTCAACCGGGCGGGGAGGAGCACGGAGGTGGTCGCCTACCTCTTATGGGACTGGTTCGACGGAGGATTCCTGGATGGCTGGTGAGAGACCACGCCGCTGGCTGAGTCCGGCCGGCGTGCTGACGGTGGCGGCGGTGCTGCCGGTGCTCGCCGCCGCGTCGCTGCAAGAGCCGGCCGCGGCGCAGGATCCGGCGCCGGCGTCCGCCCGTCCCGTGTTCGCCACCTCCGATCAGTGCATCGCCTGCCACAGCAATATCGTCGATGACACGGGTGCCGACATCTCGATCGGCCATGCCTGGCGCGCGACCATGATGGCGAATTCGGCGCGCGATCCGTACTGGCAGGCGGGCGTCCGGCGCGAGTCGATGGACAACCCGGCGCTGCAGTCGGCCATCGAGGACACGTGCGCCACCTGCCACATGCCGATGGCGCGCACCGCCGCGCGCGCCGACGGGCGGATGGGCGAGGTGTTCGCGCACACGGGCCTTCGCGCGGATGCGTCGGCAGAGACGGCCCAGGCATGGGACGGCGTGTCGTGCACCGTCTGCCACCAGATCGCGGCGGACAACTTCGGGGAGCACGAGAGCTTCGACGGCGGCTACGTCATCGCGACGGGCCCCGCCCCGGATGCCGACGGGCCGGCCCTGTTCGGGCCGTTCGACGACGTCGAGGAAGGGCTCGAAGGGGTGATGCACTCCGCCACCGGGTACGTCCCGGCGCACGGCGCGCACGTGCAGGAGTCGGAGCTCTGCGCCACCTGCCACACCCTGTTCACGACGGCTTACGACGACGATGGGAACGCACTGGAGGGGCGGTTTCCCGAGCAGGCGCCGTACCTGGAGTGGGACCAGAGCCGTTATCGAGAGGAGGAAAGCTGCCAGGACTGCCACATGCCGGCGGTCGATTCCGCGCCGATTTCCTCCGTTCTGGGCGAGGATCGGGACGGCGTTTCGCAACACCGCTTCCGCGGCGGCAACGCCTTCATGCTGCGGATGCTCAACCGCTATCGGGACGAACTACAGGTGACGGCGCCGGCGGCGGAGCTGGAACTGGCGGCCGACCTGACCGAGGAGCATCTGCGAACGGAGACCGCCGAGTTCGGCTCGCTCGACATCCGGTTCGACGGCGCCACGGTGACGGTGGACGTCGACGTCCGCAACCTGGCGGGTCACAAGCTGCCCACCGCGTACCCCTCGCGCCGCGCCTGGATCCACCTGACCGCGCGCGATCAGGCGGGGCGGACGATCTTCGAATCGGGCGCCCCCCAGCCGGACGGATCGATCGCCGGCAACGCGAACGACACGGACGCCGCCGCGTTCGAACCGCACTACACGGAGATCACGGCGGCGGACCAGGTGCAGATCTACGAGCCGATTATCGGCGACAGCGACGGTAACGTGACCACCGCGCTGCTTCGCGGCGTGCGCTACCTGAAGGACAACCGCCTGTTGCCGGAAGGCTTCGACAAGGCAGTGGTGGACGAGGATGTGGCGGTCCGGGGCAACGCCGCCGGGGATGCCGACTTCACGGGCGGGGGCGACCGTGTGCGTTACCGCATTGAAGTGGGCGACGGCGTCACGTCGGTCACCGTCACGGCGCGGCTGCTCTTCCAGACCATCGGTTACCGCTGGGCCCGGAACCTGGCCGACTACGACGCGTTCGAGACCAACCGGTTCGTCGGCTATTACGAGGCCGACGCCGAAGGCTCCGTCATGGTGCTGGCGGAATCGTCGGCGGAGGGGCGCCGGTGACGGGTGGACCCGGTCTCCAGCCGGCTCCGTGCCGGCCCGTGCATCAGCCGCTGACGGCCGCCGGCAAGTGCAGGTTGCCGCGCCCCCGGCCGGCGAACGAGTAGAGCGTCATCCCGGCGGCGGCGGCCATCTCCACGGCCACGCTCGAGGCGGCGCCGACCGACACCATCAGGGGAATCCTCGCGGCAAGCGCCTTCTGCACCAGTTCGAAGCCGGCGCGGCCGCTCACTACCAGAATGCGGTCGTCAAGCGGCGTCTCGTTGCCCAGCACGTGGTAGCCGATCGCCTTGTCGACCGCGTTGTGCCGGCCGATGTCCTCGCGGACGCAGCCCGGCTTGCCGTCCATGGTGAAGATTCCCGCCGCGTGGATGCCGCCGGTGGCGTCGAAGAGCGACTGCGCGGCGCGAAGCCGGGCCGGCAGCGCCTCGAGGAGATCGATCAGGGCCGGCGTCGCCTCAGCCGCCGCGACGTCCGGTACTGCCCGGTCGAGCTCGTCGATCGACGACTTGCCGCAGACGCCGCACGCGGCTGTCGCCCGGAACTCGCGGTCCATGTCGCCGCCGGCACGGACATCGGATACGCCCGCACCGGCAACGCGAGACACCTCCACCCGGTCGCCGGCGAAGTTCGTCACGCGGATCCGTTCCGTGCCGCCCGTCACCGCCGCGTCCCCCCGATCTCCCGCGGTGGCGCGAATCGAGGTAATGTCGGCGCCGCCGTCGATCAATCGCTCCGCGAACAGGAAACCTGCGGCCAGCTCTTCGTCATGTCCCGGGGTCCGCATCGTCACCACCCGGGCGCGGCCGTCCACGCGGATCTCGAGCGGCTCCTCCACCACGACGAGATCCTGTTCGGCGCCGCCGGGGCGGTGCACGAGCACGGAACGGACGCCAGCGGGCGCCCTCGTGCCGGCAGGCATGGCCATCGCCGCCAGTGTACAGGCGGTTGCGGTATTGAACACGAGCGTCCGGGGCCATCCGCATGGAACGGCCTGCGGGCGGAGTTCGGGGAGCGCGTCACGCCGGCGGACAAGCGCCTCGCCCGCTTCGCGCAGTCCGTGCTTTTCAGTCAGGCATGATCGAGTTGTAGGGTAACGACATGTGGTTGATCGTCGGAATCGTTCTGATCGGCGCGGAGCTGATGACGGACGCCGCGTTCTATCTCGTCTTCGCCGGAAGGGGATCGCCGTGCTCGATGCACGACTCGGCGATCTTCCGGGCAAGGCCCTGGGCGATTTCGGCGGCTTCGGCGAGGCTGCGCCCCTCCGCGACCAGACCGGGAACGTCTGGGCTCGTCGGCGTTGTGGTATAACGAACCGAAGTCGGGCGCCCATGGACATTTCCCGCCGAACATTCCTGAAGGCGTCGGTCACCGGCGCGGCGGCGGTCAGCGCCCTCGGCTTCGACCTCGGCCCGGCCGAGGCCGCCGTCCGGCAGCTCAAGATCCGGAACGCGCGCGAGTACCGCACGGTCTGCCCCTACTGCGCGGTAGGCTGCGGCACGATTGCGTACGTTCACGGCAGCGGCGGGCTCAACACCACCAACACGGTGATCCACGTCGAGGGCGACCCCGACAACCCGATCAACGGCGGCACCCTCTGCCCGAAGGGGGCGTCGCAGATGCAGCTCGCGGTCAGTCCGCGGCTCCGCCACCAGCCCCTCATCCGCCGCGCCGGCGCGGCGGACTGGGAAGAGATCGACTGGGACGAGGCGATGGACTGGTTCGCGCGGAAGTTCAAGGATTCGCGCGATGCCTCGTTCGTCGGGGAGGACGAGGACGGCCGCAACGTCAACCGCGTCGAGGGGATCGCCTGGGTCGGCAGCGCCACCGTCTCCAACGAGGATGCGTACCTCATCACGAAGACGATGCGCGCGATGGGGCTGGTGTACATCGATCACCAGGCCCGGATATGACACAGCCCCACGGTGGCCAGTCTGGCCGCCACGTTCGGGCGCGGGGCGATGACCAACCACTGGAAGGACATCAAGAACACCGATGTCATCCTGGTGATGGGGGCGAACCCGGCGGAGAACCATCCGTGCGGGTTCAAGTGGGCGGTCGAGGCGCGTGACGAGCGGGGGGCGAAACTCCTCACCATCGACCCGCGGTTCACGCGGACCTCGGCGGTGGCCGACCACCACCTGCAGATCCGGCCCGGCGCCGACATCGCGATCCTGGGCGGCCTGATCCGCTACGCGCTCGAGAACGACCTCCACCACGCCGACTACGTCCGCGCCCACACGAACGCGTCGTTCATCGTCGGCGAGCAGTTCGGCTTCGAGGACGGACTGTTCGCCGGGTACGACGAGGCGGCGGGGAACTACGACCGGACGGCATGGGACTACGAGCGGGGCCCGGACGGCTATGTCCGCCGCGACACGGCGCTCGAGCATCCCCGCTCGGTCTTCCAGTTGCTGAAGCAGCACTACGACCGCTACACGC
>CAZJYU010000016.1:0-54763 GCA_964550305.1 uncultured Vicinamibacteraceae bacterium
GGCATCTGCTGGTTCCAGGGAGAAACACCCGCCGATTTGCACTGCACCCGCATCGAAGCCTCTGTGCGTGGCGTTGAGAGCCTGGCGGATGAACTGTCCGCCGTGGAAGGGCCGGTGATCGTCGCGATAGACGCGCCCGTTCTCTATACGCCCGAGCGTTGGGCCGAGCGCGAGGTCGCGCGGCGCTTCGGGCGGTACAAGGCGTCTCCCCATCAAGCGCATTACGCGGTCAGACAGGGCTACACGGCCGGCATCGATCTCGGGACAGCGCTCGAAGCGCGCGGCTTTAGCCTTGACCCCGCGACGCTGCTTGGCGAAACACGCGGTAACTGCGTTGCGGTAGAGGTCTATCCCCACACGATTCACGTACGGTTGTTCGATCTCGCCGAGCGGATTCCCTACAAGCCCAAGGCGCGCCGCAGTGTCGCCTCGCGTCGAGAGGCCATGCGGAAGTACCAGAGTTGCCTCGGGACGCTGCTGGCAAGGGAGGCGCCGTGCGTCCTTGATAATCCCCAAGTAGCAGGCGCCCTCTCGCCGGAGACCGTAGCGAGTGCAAGGGGCGCGGTTCTAAAGCGCCTCGACGACACACTCGACGGACTTACGTGCGCCGTTGCCGCTTGGCTCGCGTGGCGCGCGCCGGCCGACTGGGAGGTGATCGGCGACCTGAATGGCTACATCATCGTGCCGTGCGAGCCGGCCGCCCAGCGCCCACTTCTCGCGTCGGCCGGCCGTGGCACGGAGCCTTCTGGCAGCCCGCCCGGCGCCATCACTGCGCCGAATACTCCTTCGTGTAGCCGTTCCTTGGATTCATCAGCACGAAGCTGCCATCCGCGTGCGCCGTCAGCTTGAGGTAGTGCGCCGTCGTCTCGTCGAGGTTCGCGATGAACGGCTCTGACGTGTTCAGATCCGGCCCGCCCGGACGCGAGGTCTCGTAGAGCCGGGCGTTGCCGTCCCTCGGCATCGAGTAGTGCAGTTGCCAGATGTCCTCGATCCCCGGCGAGCTCTGGATGGTCAGGAAGTGTTCCCGCGAGGCGCCTTTGGTCGCCCCGTTGTTGATCACCGAGACGCGAGCCTGCAATCCCTGGACGAGCGCCGGCAACCCCGCGCCGTTCAGACCATGGCGAGTCGCCAGATAGAGATCCACCGTCCCCAGCAAGTGGTTCGGGCACGCAAGGTCGTGCTCCTTGTTCCACGTCAGATCGCCGAGATCCAGCATGCTGAAGTCCCCATGCCGGATCATGACGCCGACCGAGCGCGCATCCTCGCCCCCGTCGGGCGGCAGCGGCGTGTAGTCGCGGCAGAGCGGGTTCGGCTGACCCGCGCCAGGCAGCGGCTCCGCCATCGCGGTTCCGTCCGCGGTCACGATCTGCACGTCGAGACCATCGACCGGGATCGGGTTGCCCGCCCTGGCCACGATGTGGCGGCCGCTCTCGCGCACGCGGGCATAGGCCCGATACGCGTCCCCACTGGGATCGATCGGCATGCCCACGTCGACGTAGTTGAGGATCGGCATCCTGTTGACGAGCATGGGCGTGCTGCCCAGGTGATCCCCGTGAAGATGGGTGATCATGTGGTAGTCGATCTGTTCGACACCTGCATCGGCCGCCGCCGCGGCGATACGGTCCGCATCGCGTTCCCCCGGATAGCCGCTGTCGATCAACAGCGACTCACCCGACGGCGCGACGATCAGTGTGGCCTGCCCCCCCTCGACATCGACGAAATAGACCTGAAGCGCCTCCTGGCTCACAGTGGGAACGACGCCGAGCATCGCCGCGACAACGACGGTGGTACTCCATCGCAATACAGCCTGCATGACAGCCTCCTTCACAACCGTGGCGCGCGGCCGGAGCCCGGTCGCAGTTCTAGTGCACCATCAGGGGCACGCTGGCGGTGAGCGCGCCCCAGTCGAACGAGATCGCGTTCTGATCGACGGAGATGGTGAGCTGATCGGCCGGCGTGTCGAGTTCACCTACCTCCATGGGAACGCGGGCGAAGTCGCGGTCCGCGTTGTAGTTGGTTCCCCACTGCCCGGTCTCGCTGTTGACGATGAGCTGGAACTCGTCGCCGGTCTGCTGGGTCCAGAGGGTGTACTCGCCGGCCGGAACGTGCGCGGAGCCGATCATCAGGTCGCGGTCGGTGGTCAGCGTGGTCGCCTCGTCGGCGCCCAGGCGCCAGACGCTGCCGGCCATCGGCGGGACGTTCTCGCCTACGATGCGGCCCTTGAGGTAGGGCCGGCCGTAGACGATGGTGATGTTCCCGCCGTCGACGGTCCAGTTGACACTGACGTGCGGACTGCCGCCGGCGCCCTCATGGACGAGCGTAGCCTGCCCGCCGCCGATCGTCTCCGACTGCGCGCCAACGCCCGCCACTGCGACGGCCGCGATGGCCAATGGAATCGAGAGCTTCGAGAACACGGTCCGCATCGGTCTTCCTGCCTTTCCGTTTGGGCACGGACCCTGCGCCCGCGCCCGTGGGTCAGAATAGCACGCCGCAGAACTCAGAGGATTCGGTGGCCGAGGGCGGATAGCGCCAGTTCCACCGCCAGTTCAGCGGTCTCGTTCCGGCGGTCGAGAGTCGGGTTGATTTCCACCAGATCGAGGGCCCGCAGCAAGCCGCTGTCGGCTATGGTCTCCATCATCAGATGCGCCTCGCGGTAGCTGAGGCCGCCCCGGACCGGCGTGCCGACGCCCGGTGCGATCGACGGGTCGCAGACATCGAGGTCGAACGATACGTGCACGCCCGTTGTTCCCTCGCCGGCCAGTGCGAGCGCCTGGGTGGCGACGGCCGCCATCCCGAGCCGGTCCACCTCTTTCATGGTGAACACGGTCACGCCGGCGTCGCGCACGCGTTCCCGTTCCCGGGAGTCGAGACTGCGTATGCCGATGAGCACGACGTGGTCCGGATCGAGCCGGACGGGCCCGCGACGGCCGATCGTGGCCAGCTCGCGCGGCTCCGGACCGAGCAGCGCCGCGAGCGGCATGCCGTGCACGTTGCCGCTCGTCGTGGTATCCGGCGTGTTCATGTCGGCGTGCGCGTCGATCCAGACGAGACCGATCCGCCCGCCCGCGCGGCGTGCCGCGGCGGCGGTGGCGGCCACCGATGCGGCCGCCACGCTATGGTCGCCGCCGATCACGAGCGGCAGGGCGCCCGCGGCGTGGGCCGCCGAGGCCGCGCGGTAGAGCCGCCGGCAGACGCTGGCAATCGGACCCATGTACTTCTTGCGCGCATCCTCCGGCGACTCGGTCTCGGGGAGGACGGTCGCCACGTCGCCCCGATCCGTGACCTCGCAGCCGAGCTCCGCAATCTGTTCCCCGAGACGGGCGATGCGGAGCGCGGACGGGCCCATGTCGGTGCCGCGGCGTCCCGCGCCCAGGTCGAGCGGCACGCCGATGATCTCGACCGGTGGCCGTCGCGCCGCCGTTCCGGGAGCCATCACGTGGGCTCCACGACGGAGCGGCCGCGCACGGCGGCCCGGTGGTCCGCGATCGCGGCGCCGGCCGTGGCCCGTCCCGCCGCGATGCAGTCGGGGATGCCGACGCCCCGGAAGGCGGCGCCGATGATCCGGAGGCCGGGGAGGCGCTGCAAATGGCGATCGATCGCGGCGATGCGGCCGCGGTGGCCCACCTCCAGTTGCGGATTGGCGTCGGGCCAGCGATAGACCCGCGCCAGCTCCGGCGCCCCGCTGATGCCGAGGAGGCGCGCGAGGTCGCCATGGACGGCATCGATCAGTGCGTCCTCGCCCCGATCGGGCAGGTCCTGCGCGCGCGCGCCGCCCACGAAGCCGCGCATCAACACGCGGCCTTCCGGCGCCCGGCGGGGCCACTTCGACGAGATCCAGGTGGCCGCGAGGATCGACAGGCCGGCCTCGGAGGGCGGGACGACGAAGCCGGAACCGTCGAGCGGGTGCGTCACGGCCTGGCGCGGGAAGGCAAGGGCGACGACGGCGGTGGAGGTGGTCCGGATGCTTCGGCACAGGGAGGCGATCGGCTCGCTTACCCCGGCCGCCACCCGTGCCGTCGCCCCCGCCGGCAGGGCGCAGATCACTTGATCGGCGGTGACGTCCGGCGCGCCACCGGCGATGCGCAGTACGTACCGACCCCCGTTTGCGGTGGAGGGGGTGATTGCCGCGACGGAGCGGCGGCGCCGGATGGACGTCTCCGGCAGCGCTGCCTCGAGCCGGCGGGGCAGCGTCTCGAGACCGTCCGCGAACGAGCGGAACAGCCCGTCGCCCTGTCCCTTCGCGCGCGCCGCCGCGACCGGCCGCAGCGCGCGGATGACGCTGCCCGCCGATCGCTCTGCGTCGACCAGGCGGGGAAACAAGGTCCCCATCGACAGGCGGTCGGCGTCGCCGGCATGGATGCCCGCGAGCAGGGACTCGCCCAGGACGTCCGCCGCTTCCCGGCCGAAACGGCGGCGGAAGAACGCCCCGACGGATTCGTCGGCGCCGGCTTCCAGGTTGCGGGGCGGCTGCACCAGGTCGAGCGCCATCCGCAGCCGGCCCGGCCACGACAGGTAGCGGCTGCGGGCCAGCGCGGCCAGGCTGGTGGGGATCCCGAACGGCGAGCCCGCCGGCAGCGGATGGAGCCGGCCGCGCCGCACGACATACGCGCGGCGGGGGGGCAGCGTCGGGATCAGGTCGTCGGCCAGACCGAGCTCGCGACACAGCTCGATGGCGGCCGGCTTCTCCGTCAGGAGCGAATCGGGGCCGGCGTCGAGCGTGAAGCCGCCGACGATATCGGTCCGGATCAGACCGCCGAGGCGGTCGGCCCCCTCAAACAGGAGAAACCGCTCGCCTTGCCGATGCAGCTCCCAGGCTGCCGCGAGGCCGCTGATCCCCCCGCCGACAATGGCGTATGGGATGCGGTGCATCAGTGGCGTCCGTAGCCGTAGCCACCCTGATGGACGAAGCGGGCGAGCGCCTGCACATGCTCGACCGGGGTCTCCGGCAGGATGCCGTGGCCGAGGTTGAAGACATGGCCGGGCCGCCCCGCGGCGCGCCGCAGCACGTCATCCGCGCCGGACAGCATCCGCTCGACCGGCCCCAGCAGCAGGGTGGGATCGAGGTTGCCCTGCACCGCGCGATCGCGGCCGATCCGCTTCCAGGCGTCGTCGAGGGGCACGCGCCAGTCCACCCCGATCACGTCGCCTCCGGCCTCGGCCATCACCTCGAGCAGCGTCGCCGTGCCGGTGCCGAAGTGGAGCACCGGTACTCCGGTCGCGGCGACCGCGCTCAGAATGCGTGCCGTGTACGGTCCCGCGAACTCCCGGTAGTCGTCCGGCGAGAGCGCACCGATCCAGGAATCGAACAACTGGATGGCCTGGGCGCCTGCTTCCACCTGCGCGACCAGGTAGTCGCCGACGACGGTTGCGAACGCCTCGCACAGCCGGCGCCACGCCTCCGGTTCGCCGTACATCAGCGCTTTGGTCCTGGCGTAATTGCGAGAGGGGCCGCCTTCCACGGCGTACGACGCCAGCGTGAACGGGGCGCCGCCGAAACCGATCAGCGGGACGCGATCCTCGAGCTCGCGGCGGAGGACTCGGATGGTCGCCAGCACATGCCCGAGCGACTCGCGCGGCTCGACCGTGCGCAGCCTGCCGATGTCGTCTGCGGTGCGGACCGGCTGCGGGATCACCGGACCCTCCCCCTGCACGAAATCGAAGGGGATTCCCATGGGAGCGAGCGGCAGCAGCAGATCGGAAAAGAGAATCGCCGCGTCGACATCGAGCCGCTCGACGGGCTGCAGCGTCACCTGAGCGGCCAGCTCCGGCTGCGCGCAAATCTCCAGCAGCGTGTGACGCGCGCGGATATCCCGGTACTCCGGCATGTAGCGCCCGGCCTGGCGCATGAACCACACGGGCGTCACGTCGACGGGCTCGCGGCGGCAGGCGCGCAGGAAACGGTCGTTCATTCCCGCATCGTACACCGCTGGGATACGTGCTACGATTCGGCCCCGGCGCGGCGGGCGCCGCGCGCTCAACCATGCCGTATCTCCGGTTCTCGCGGGACATTCGCGGTTACGAGCACACGTACGTGCTGCATGGCTTCCGCTCCGGCTCGCGTCCGCAACTCCTGTACTGGTTCCGTACCCCACCGAACATCACGGTCGGCCGCCTTCCGCTGGACGAGGAGGCGATCCGGTCGATCGAGGCGTGCAACCCGGACGTGACGTTCGACTGGACGAAGATGACCGCCACGCCCCGGCTGAGGCAGCCGCAACCGGCCGAGGGGAAGCGGGAGCAGGCATCGTCCGGCCGCGGCAGGCGGTCGCGCCGGACGGAGGCGGCGCCGTCGCCACCGGTCGGGCCATCGGACGGGGCCGAGCCGGTGGACGCGGGGCCGGTCGACGCCGAGCCTGCCGAGGCGGAAGCGCCGGCCACCGAAGCTCTGGCCGCGGCGTCCGGCACCGCGTCGGGGGTGGAGGAGCGGGGCGAAGCGGAGGTCCGGGAGAGGGAGACGAACGCTCTGGAGGATGACGATCCGGAGACCGGCGGTCTGGAGGATGACACCTCGGATCCGGAGCGCCGGCACCCGGTAGCGGCGTTGTTGGGCGATGATGCGCTGGTACGGATGCGGGCGCGCTACGCGGAGCTGCGTGCGCGGCTGGCCGATAGCCCTGTGGATGGGGACGCGCGGACATCGCTGGCGGCGCGAATCGAGGATCTCAATCCAGACGGCTGGCGGGCGGGCGAGGAGGTGGTGCTCGGCATCGAGCGGTTCGATGCGGAGGGCGCCGCCATCCGGGCGGCGCTCGGCCGCCGCCGTCACTTCGCCCCATACGCGGAGCCGCCATCGAATTAGGAGCCACCATCGGTATACGAGATGGGAGCCACCCTCGGTATAATGGAGGCAGCATGACCATCAGCGACTCTCGGACAGGCCGGTTCCTGGGGATGTCGGCTGCGTTGCTGATAGCAGCGCTCGGTGTTGTGGTTGCCGCGCAGGCCCCGCTTCAGGATCCGGAGGCAGATCTACCGAACGGAACCGGGGACCCGAGTCCGGTCTTCCGGTCCGGCGTCACGCTCGTCACCACGGACGTCATCGTGCGCGATCAGGACGGCGTCTTCGTGGCAGACCTGACCGAGCGCGACTTTCGCGTCTACGAGGATGATCAGGAGCAGGAAGTCGCGTCGCTCGTGCTGGTCCACGGGGGGCGCGTCTTCAATCAACTGCTACCGCCGCCGCCCGTTCAGGAAGGCATCATCCTGCCCGTGAACCGGGCGCCGAACGACACCGCCGGACGCATCTTCGTCATCCTGCTGGATGACCTGCACCTCGACGCCGGCATTACGCCGAAGGCGCGGCGGGTCCTCCAGCAGGTGCACGACAACCTCATCCACGAGGGAGATCTGTTCGGGATCATCTCGACCGGTCCGTCGTCGATCGCCATCGACATGACGTACGACCGCAGCCTGCTCCTGTCGTCCATGGATCGCTTGACGGGCGACGGCATGGATCCGAACGAGATCATCCGGTTCGTCGCCCCCGGCCGGGCGAGCGAGCTCCGGTGGCGGGCGCACGTGGCGTTCAAGACGGCGCGCAGCATCATCGGCAGCCTGGAGCAGATCCAGAATCGCCGGAAGGTGGTTCTCTACATCAGCAGCGGGTACGACTTCAATCCGTTCGAGAACCAGCGGATCTTCGGGCTCAGCACAAGCGAGGCGGCGCCGATCATGAGCCAGTCGTCGATTGGCCCGCGCGGGGGGAGCGCGCTGTACAACGGAGTCGCCGATCCGACCATGGACCCGTTCACGCGGATCGACCAGGAAGGCTCGGTCTTCAGCGATGCGGACCTGGCGATGGAGCTCTCGGAGCTGACGAAGGTGGCGAACCGGGCGAACGCGACGTTCTATACCGTCGATCCGCGTGGTCTGGTTGCGGGTCCCGACATCGACTACCGGGGGCCGCTCAACGCGTTCAACGATTTCATGTTCACCACGCAGGGCAGCCTTCGGACGATCGCCGAACTGACGGGCGGGACGGCAATCGTCAACCGGAACGACTTCGTGAACGCGTTCAAGGAGATCGACGCCGAGACGAGCGACTATTACGTCCTCGGGTTCTACTCGAGCAATCCCGATCCGACGTACCGGACGCGCCGGCTTCGGGTCGAAGTGCCGGGCCGGGAGAACGCGGAGGTGCAGCACCGCACCCATTACACCTACGCCCGGCCCAGCGAGACCCAGCAGCCGCCGGGGCCCTGACCGGCCTGCGCGGCGTTCCGATCGCACGGCGGTTCCGTGTCCACGGCGTGGGCATGCACGGAAACTCTGTGTAGAATGTGCCGATTGTGATCGGCCAATCCCGCGCGGCGTCTGTGCGAACCGGTTGGCGCTCCGGGAGCGCGGGTCCGTCACTGGCCCGCCTGTTGTTCGTGCTGGGCGTCCTCCTGCTGGGGCTTGGCCGACTGGGGCCGCAACAAACGCTCCCGCCCACCCCGCCGGCTCCGGCCGTCGTGGTCGCGGCCGAAGTTCCCTCGGTGGACGCGCCGCCCGCCGAGCCCCGGTTCATCGATACGCGCGACATCGCGGCTCCAGGTGTCCGCGCCGCCGCCGCCCTGATCTACAACCCGCGGACGCACGAGGTGGTGTGGGAATCCAGCGGCCTCGATCAGCGGCCGATTGCGAGCATTACCAAGGTGATGACTGCGCTCGTCCTGCTGGACGAGGCGCCGGACTTGAGCGCCGACGTCGTGGTCTCGCGCAACGACGTGCGGCGCGCCTCGACCACGTATCTCCGCCGCGACGAGCGGGTAGCGGTCAACGATCTGCTGCATCTCGCCCTTATCGCGTCGGACAATGTCGCCGCCCGCGTGCTCGCGCGCGCGTCGGACGGGGGCACGCGTCGCTTCGTCGAGCGGATGAACGAGAAGGCGCAGGAACTGGGTCTGGACGGGACCCGCTTCGTCGAGCCGTCCGGCCTCGACGAACGCAATGTGTCCACTCCCTACGATGTGGCCCGCCTCATCACGGTGGCAAGCGAGAATCACACGCTGGCCCACATCATGCGCAAGGAGTCGTACCGGATGCAGACCAGCCGGCGCCGGCTCAGGGTCCGCAACACGAACCGTCTGCTTCGCGGCCAGCTCTTGATCCAGGGCGGAAAGACCGGCTACATAGACGAGTCGGGATACTGCATTGCGGCGATGGTGAAACTGCCCGACAGCGATCCGCTCGCCGTCGTGATCCTGGGCGCCCGCTCCAACTCGGGGAGATTCCGCGAGGCGCGGCGCCTTGTCGACTGGGTGTCGACCAAGGGTCGGCCGCTCATCGACGGCAGTCTCCGGCGGGCGGACTAGCTGCGGATCGGCGGCTCCATCGATGCGCGACGTCATTATCATCGGTTCGGGACCTGCGGGCCTGACCGCGGCCCTCTACGCGGCGCGCGCCAACCTCCGGCCGCTTCTCATCGAGGGGCTCGAGGCGGGCGGACAGTTGATGCTCACCACGGCGGTCGAGAACTACCCCGGCTTCCGCGACGGCATCATGGGGCCGAACCTGATGGCGGAGATGCGCGCCCAGGCGGAGCGCTTCGGCACGGAGATCGTGCAGGGCGACGTCACGAAGCTCGACCTCTCCGGTCCGCCCTTCACGGTGACGACCGGTGCCGGCGACGAGCGGGCGCGCGCGCTGATCCTGGCGACCGGCGCATCGGCGCGGCTGCTCGGGTTGGAGTCCGAGCGCAAGCTGATGGGCCACGGTGTCTCCACCTGCGCCACGTGCGACGGCTACTTCTTCCGCGGCAAGCCGATCGCGGTGGTGGGCGGCGGCGACTCCGCGATGGAAGAAGCGACCTTTCTGACGAAGTTCGCCTCGCACGTCACGCTCATTCACCGGCGCGACCAGTTCCGGGCCTCGAAGATCATGCAGGACAAGGCGCGGGCCAACGAGAAGATCCGTTTCGAGATGGACACCGTGGTCGAAGAGGTCCGCGACGTGGGGCGGGGCGTCGTGACCGGCGTTGTCCTGCGCAACGTGAAGACCGGCGAGACGAAGGAGCTCCAGGTGGACGGGCTGTTCGTCGCGATCGGTCATACGCCGAATACGTCGCTCGTGGCCGGGCAGCTCGATCTCGACGCGAACGGCTACATCATTCCGGGGCGGGGGGCCACCACCAGCGTTCCCGGGATCTTTGCGTGCGGCGACGTGCAGGATCACGTCTACCGGCAGGCGATTACCGCGGCCGGGTCCGGCTGCATGGCCGCCATCGACGCCGAGCGCTACCTGGAATCGCTCGACTAGTCGATCCAGCCGCCGCCCAGCACCACGTCGCCGTCGTAGACGACCACCGCCTGGCCGGGGGCGATCGCGGGCTGCGGATCCTCGAACGTGAGGTGGAGACGGTCGCCCTCTGTCGCCGTGACGCGCGCTGACGCGGGATCGTGGTGGTGCCGGATCCGGGCGTTGACGCGCGCGCCGTCGTTCGGTGGGCCCTCGATCCAGTTGACCTCCGACGCTTCGAGCATCGTCCGCTCCAGCGCCTTCCGCGGGCCGACCGTGACGCGGCGGTTCGCAGCATCGATGGCCGTGACATACAGCGGCGTCTGACTCGACACACCCAAGCCCCTTCGCTGGCCGACGGTGAAGTGATGGATGCCGGCGTGGTGGCCCAACACCCGGCCGCCGGCGTCGACGATGTCTCCCCCGCGCGCCACTTCCGGCGCCTTGCGCTCCACGAACATGGCGTAGTCGTGGTCGGGAACGAAGCAGATCTCATGGCTGTCGGGCTTGTCCGCCACGTCCAGTCGCCGTGCGCGCGCGACCGCGCGGACGTCGGCCTTGGTCAGTTCGCCCAGCGGGAAGCGGGCGCGCGCCAACTGCGCCTGTGTCAGGGAAAAGAGAAAGTACGACTGATCCTTCGCGCCGTCGACGCCGCGCCGGAGGCGGCGGATCGGTGCGCCGTCGGGGCCGGCCACGGTCTCGATGCGCGCGTAGTGGCCGGTCGCCACACAGTCCGCGTCGAGACCCCGCGCGCGCTCCAGCAGGCTGGCGAACTTGAGGTCGCTGTTGCAGCGGACGCACGGGATCGGCGTGCGCGCGGCCGCATAGTCGCGGACAAACGGAGCGATCACGCGCTGCGCGAACGGCTCCTCGAAGTTGACGATGTAGTGCGGGATGCCGAGGCGCGCCGCGACACGGCGCGCGTCGTGCAGGTCGTCGAGGGTGCAGCACGATCCGAACGCGGCCGCGCCGCCGCTCTGGTCGTAGAGCTGCATCGAAAGGCCGACCACGTCGTGGCCGGCATCGGACAGCAGGGCCGCCGCGACGGACGAGTCGACACCGCCCGACATCGCAACGACGATGCGGGTCGCGGCGGCCGTCCCGGCGGCCGCGGCGCCGGTCTCCCGTGTCTGCATCACCATCCGTTGGTCAGGCACGGAGGGCGGCGCCCGCGCCAGACAGGCTGCGGAGCTTCTCGACCACCGAGGGCATCACGTCGATGGCGCGCGTCACGTCCTCGTCAGTGTTGCCGAGGCCGAGGCTGAAGCGAATCGAGTTCTGCGTCCGGTGTGGCGAAAACCCCATGGCGCGCAGCACGTGCGAAGGCTCGAGGGTGCCCGAGGAACAGGCGGATCCGGTCGAGACCGCGATTCCCTCGAGGTCGAGCGCAATCAACAGCGCTTCCGCCTCGACGCCGTCGAAGCTGATGTTGGTCGTATTGGGCACGCGCTCCCCGGCGCCGTTCACCACGGTGCCGGGTACCCGGTCGAGGATGCCCGCCTCCAGCCGGTCGCGCAACGCGGCCAGACGCGCGCCGTCCTCGCGGAGCTTCTCCCGCGCGCCGCGCGCCGCGACGCCGAGACCGGCGATTCCGGGGACGTTCTCGGTGCCCGGCCGCCGGTTCCGCTCCTGGCGCCCGCCGGTGATGGGGGCGACCAGACGCGACCCGCGCCGCACCCAGAGCGCGCCCACGCCCTTCGGGCCGTTGAACTTGTGGGCCGAGAGGGACAGCAGATCGACGCCGAGGGCACCGACGTCCACCGGCACCTTGCCGGCCGATTGTACGGCGTCGGTATGAAACAGCGCCCCGCGTTCGTGTGCCAGGCGCGCCAGCTCGGCCACCGGCTGCACCGTGCCGATTTCGTTATTGGCGTGCATCACGGAAACGAGTGCCGTCCGATCGGTCAGCACCGCCGCGAGATCGTCCGGCTCCACGACGCCCGAAGCGCCGACCGGCAGCAGCGTGGTCGTCCAGCCCTGCTTGGCCAGCGCCTTCAGGGTATTGAGAACCGCCTCGTGCTCGATTGCCGACGCGACGACGTGCCGCCGTCCGGCATGCTCCGCCGCCACCGCGGTCCCGCGGATCGCGATGTTGTCGGACTCGGTGCCGCTGCCGGTGAAGATGACGTCACTTGCCCGCGCGCCGATCAGGGCCGCCACCGAGGCCCGCGCCTCATCGAGCAGGCTCTTCGCGGTCTGTCCGAACGTGTGGACGCTGGACGCGTTCCCGAAGCAGCCGCGCTGCGCCGCGTCCATCGCGTCGGCTACTACCGGATTCACCGGCGTCGTGGCGTTGTGATCGAAGTAGATCCGCATCACTAGCCATCCTACCATCCCCGTTCTCGCCGTAACCATCAGCAACCAAAGGCCTACCCGTGCCAAATGACCCGGTTCGTATATACTGCTTCAAGGACACTTATCCCGGATCGGCCGCCGTCAGCCCGCTGGCCGGTCAATACGGGAGGCAGCCGACCATGAGCATGTGGAACCGCACCTTCGAGACGGGTACTGGAGGCGGGAACGGAGCTTTGGACGAGGCTCAGGCCAACTCGGGGCTTGGCGAGGCGACGGAGAAGCCGAGCCAGTCGTCGACTGCGGGCCAGATGAACATCGGCAAGTTGGTGTGCATCAGAGGTGAACTGACCGGAAGCGAGGACCTCACTCTAGACGGTCAGTTCGAAGGCAGCATCGACCTGGCCGAACAGGTGTTGACGATTGGTCCGAACGCCAAGGTCGAGGCGGAAGTGTATGCCAGGGAGGTCATCGTACAAGGCCGGGTCCTCGGCAACATCAAGGCGGCCGACCTCGTGGCGATTCGCGATGCCGGCTGGGTCGAAGGAGACGTCGTCGCGCCGCGGTTCGCCATGGCCGAAGGCGCCCACTTCAATGGCCGGATTGTGATGCAGCTCGAACGGGAGGCTACGGACGCGAGCACGCCATCGAACCGTCCGGCGCCCGTAACCGGTGGTGTTTCGTCACCTGCGGCGGGCGTGGTGAACGCATCGAGGAGCGGCTCCATCGATGCGACCGGGGCGGCATCCGGGAAAGCACCGGGGTTGCCGAGCACCGAATCGTGACCGTCGGCGGCCGCACAGTCCGCCTCCCGCAACTCGGTTCGGCTGCAACACTCAATGGGGAGGGGTATCGTGCGACCGGTCATCGCTCTGCTGACGGACTTCGGGACTCGCGATCACTACGTCGGCGCCATGCGAGGGGTCGTTCTGGGTATCTGTCCCGACGCCACGATTGTGGACATCACGCATGACGTCCCGGCTCACGACGTGCTGACGGCGGGCCTTGAACTATCGGCGTCGTACCGCTATTTCCCGGCCGGCACCATCTTTCTCGTGGTAGTGGATCCCGGCGTCGGCTCGGCTCGGCGCGGGCTCGCCGCCGATATCGGCGACTACCGGTTCGTTGCGCCCGACAACGGCGTTCTGACCGCGGTGTTCCGCGAGGATCCGCCGAAGCAGGTGGTCGAGATGACGGAGCGGCGCTATGCGCGGCCCACCGTGAGCCGGACGTTCGAGGGGCGCGACCGCTTTGCGCCGGGGGCCGCCTGGCTGGCGAAGGGCATCGAGCTGACCGCACTTGGACGCCCGGTCACGCGCTACCAAACACTGGACATACCGGTCGTGGAGGTCGAGGGAGGCCGAATAGCCGGCGAAGTGCTCCGCGTCGACCGCTTCGGCAACCTGGTGTCGAATATCGACCGCGATACTTTCGATCGGTTCACTACCGGCGGCTCGATCCGGATCGACGTGGCGCAGCAGGAAATCGGGCGTCTCGTCGAGACCTATGCCGACATCCGCGATGATGAGGTATGCGCGCTTTTCGGAAGCACCGACTACCTGGAGTTTGCCGCCAACTCCACCAGTGCCGCCGAGCGGCTGGCCGTCGCTCGCGGAGCGCCGGTGGTTGTGAGCCGCGGCTGATCCCCCGCGCCGCCGATACCGACGGCGAGCCACCAAGCAAGCGAAGTCCCCGATGTTCGACCTGGATTTGACCGAAGAGCAGCGGCTGCTGGAGCAGACCGTCCGGGAGTGGGGCGCCCGCGAGATCGCACCGCGCATTCGCCAACTCGACCGCGAGCACCGGTTCGACCGGGCCATCCTGCCCGCCATGGCCGACCTGGGCCTGCTCGGAATCTGCGTCCCGGAGACGTACGGCGGGGCCGGTATGGACTACCTGAGCTTCGGCCTGGCGTGCGAGGAGTTGGAGTACGTCGACACGTCGCTCCGGGTGATTCTCTCGGTCCATGTCGCGCTGAACTCACTGACGCTGCTCACCTGGGGCACCGAGGAGCAGAAGCAGCGGTACCTCGTGCCGCAGGCGCAGGGAGTCAAGATCGGGAGCTACGGGCTGACGGAGCCCGCGGCGGGCAGCGACGTCCGCGGCATTCAGACCCAGGCTACCCGGCGGGGCGACGGCTACGTCCTGACCGGCGAGAAGCAGTGGATCTCGCTGGCCGACGTGGCGGATCACTTTCTCGTTTTTGCCTGGAGCGATCCGGAGAAGAAACAGCGGCGCGATGTCTCGGGGATCAGCGCCTTTATCGTCGAGCGGGAGTCTCCCGGGTTTGCGAGTGGTACGTTGACCGAGAAATGGGGGATCCTGGCCGGCAACACCGGCTACTTCACGCTGAACGAGGTCGAGGTGCCGGTGGAGAATCGGTTGGGGCGCGAGGGCGAGGGCTTCAAGATCGCGATGTTCGCGCTTGATCAGGGGCGGTTGAGCGTCTCGGCCGGTGCGACTGGCCTGATCCGCGCCTGCCGCGACGCGAGCGTCGCCTACGCTCGGGAGCGCAGGACGTTCGGTGTGCCGATAGCCCAGCACCAGTTGGTCAAGGAGATGATCGCGCGTATGGAATCGGACTACCAGGCGGCGCGGCTGCTGTGGCAGCGCGCGGCGTGGCTGAAGAACGTCGGCCGCCGCAGCACGCGCGAGACCGGTCTCGCCAAGTGGTTCGCCACCGTGGCGTCGGAGCGCGCGGCGGGTGACGCCGTGCAGGTGCATGGCGCGAACGGCTACTCGGACGAGTATCCGGTCGGTCGGTTCTACCGCAACTGCAAGGCGGCGGTGATCTACGAGGGGACGCGCGAGATTCACACGCTGATGCAGGCGGATTACGCATTGGGCTATCGGGTGGACAAGCCCACCCGGTGTACGTTGCCGGCCTACGGCGAAGGAGTGATGCAGGTATGACGGCGCTGGGAGCAGGACTGGCCAGTGGTTTTCTGGACGTGGTCGAGCAGGCGGCGATCGCCTGTGCCCACACGATGGGGCAGGGCGACCGCCACCGCTCGGATCAAGTCGCGGTCGAGGCCATGCGCGCCCGGCTCGATCACGTGCCGATAGACGGCCGTGTCGTGATCGGAGAGGGCGAGCGCGACCGGGCGCCGATGTTGTACATCGGCGAGCGGGTCGGGCGGGGCGCCAGGGGGGAGGCGGGGCTGCCGGCGGTGGACATCGCGGTCGATCCGCTCGAGGGGACCAACCTTTGCGCCACCGGGGCGCCGCGCGCCATCGCCGTGCTTGCCGCCTCCGAGCGGGGCGGCCTGCTGCATGCGCCCGACATTTATATGGAGAAACTGGTGGTCGGCGCACAATCGAAGCGCTCCGTCGACCTGAACGCGCCGGTCGCCGACAATCTGGCGGCGATCGCGCGTTGTCTCGACCGCGAGGTGCATGACCTCGTCATCGTCGTTCTGGACCGCAAGCGGCATGAACCGCTCATCAAGGAGATTCGCGAGGCGGGCGCCCGCATCCGGCTGATCGGTGACGGCGATCTGACTGCCGCGATCGGCGCGGCAGTGGTCGGCACCACCGTCCATGCCGTGATGGGGAGCGGCGGGGCGCCCGAGGGCGTGATTGCCGCTGCCGCGATGCGTTGCCTGGGGGGCGAGATCTTCGGCCGGCTGGTTATCGACACGCCGGAGAAGGAGGCCCGCGCCCGCTCGATGGGGATCGAGGATCCGGCACGCGTCTACACGTCGAAGGACCTGGCGTCGGGCAAGCAGGTGATCTTTGCCGCCACCGGCGTCACCGAAGGCGCCCTCATGAAGGGGGTCCGGTTCTTCGGCGAGGGGATCCGAACCAGCTCGGTTCTCATGCAGACCGATCCGCCCCGCGTGCAGTTCATCGACACGATCCACGTCAAGGATCAGGCGGGCCGCCGCGGCCTTCGCTTCTGATGGTGCGGGGCGTGGTGGCGGTCGACGCGGACAACCCCCAGGCCGCGGCGATCGCGGTGGCGGTCGACGCCCTCGCGGCGGGGGAGGTGGTGGCGTTCCCCACGGACACCCTCTACGGCCTCGCGGTCGACCCCCGCCGTCCCGACGCGGTGGCCCGACTCTTCACCCTCAAGGGCCGACCGGCCGGAGCCGCCGCACCGCTCGTCGCGGCGAACGCCGACCAGGCTGGCCTCGCCGTGCAGGCGTGGACACCGGTCGCGCGCCGTCTGGCCGCCCGGTTCTGGCCCGGTCCCCTGTCGCTCGTGCTCGATGCGGCGCCGGCCCTCGATCCGGCGGCGCTGGGCGGTGGCGCCACGGTGGCGATCCGGGTGCCCGCGCACGCCGTGGCGCAGGCACTGGCCGAGGCGTTTGGCCATCCGATTACCGCGACGAGCGCCAACCGGAGCGGCGCGCGGGCCGCCACTGACGCTCCGGCGGTGGTGGCGGAGCTGGGCGGCGGAGCGGCGGTGGTGCTCGACGGCGGACCGGCGGTGGGGAAACGGCCATCCACACTCGTCGACGCGCGCGGCGGTCGCCCGCGGCTGCTGCGAGCGGGGGCGATCGAATGGGAGCGAGTGCTAGAATCCGTCGCGTGATGCGCACGCTCGCGACGGCCGTCGCGACACTGGCCGTGGTGGCGGGCGCCGGCTGCGTCCGGGCACCGGTCGTGACGTCGCCCGCCTTTCCGGATTTCGTCTTTCCGGATCCTCCCGCCGCGTACGCCACGTCGCCGCTTGCCCGGCAACAGCGCGACGCATGGGCATTTCTCCAGGCGGGCGACCTGGGCCGCGCCGAAGACCGGTTCGGTGCTCTGCTCGAGGAGGATGACGGGTTCTTTCCGGCATCGGTTGGACTTGGATGGGTGCTCGTGGCGCAGGGCCGTGCGGCGGACGCGCTCGGTTACTTTGAGGCGGCGCTCACCCGGGCGGCAGGCTATGTCCCGGCCCTGGTCGGACGGGGCGAGGCCCTGCTACGGACCGATGCGATCGGCGCCGCGCTCGCCAGTTTCGAGGCAGCGCTCGCTGCCGACCCCGGCCTGGACGGCGTCGCACGTGTAGCGGCCGAACTCCGTCTGCGTGTGATGACCGAGCGACTCACCGCCGCGCGCGACGCGGCGTTGGGGGGGCGTCTCGGTGAGGCGGCGGCAGCCTACACGGATGTGATCGCGGCATCGCCGGATAGCGGATTCCTGTACCTGGAGCGGGCGCGAGTGCTTTCGGAGCAGGACGATTCGGTTGCCGCGCTCGACGATGTGCGTCGGGCGGCGCGACTCGACCCCAACGACGCGAACGCGCCCCGCCTCGAAGGAGCGCTGCACGAGGCGATGGGCGATCTGACCGCTGCGGTAGACGCCTACCGGCGTGCGGAGGCAATCGCGCCGGACGCGGAGACCGCCGACCGCCTGGCGCGGGTGGAAACGACGCTACGGTTGAGGGAGTTGCCGCGGGAGTACCAGACGCTGGCGGAGCGGCGGGCGGCGACGCGGGGCGACCTGGCAGCGCTCGTGGCGGTTGAGCTGCCCGACCTGATCGATGAAGCGGCGGCAGGTCGGCCGACGCCGATCCTCGTGGACACTCGCGAACACTGGGCCGCTCCCTGGATTGTCGCCGTTGCGCAGGCCGGGGTCATGGAGGTCCAGGCGGTCAACCGGTTCGCTCCCGAGCGTCAGATCCGCCGCGCCGATTTGGCGGACATCGCCGGGCGCGTTCTCGATCTGATCGTCGCTGCCAATCCCGGCGCGGCCGCCGACTGGCGCGCGGCGCGGCCGCAGTTCCGGGACATGGGCGAGAACCATCTGAATTACGGGGGCGCCGCACAAGCGGTTGCCGCTGGCATCCTGCCGATGCCGGACGACGAGCGGTTCGAGCCGATGCTACCGGTCTCGGGCGCTGCTGCGGTCGCGGCCGTGGAGCGGTTGGAGCAGTTGGCGGACGACCCGGATCGGGCGCCATGACGGCGCTGACCACGGCGAACCAACTGACGTTGTTCCGGCTCCTGCTGGTGCCCGGTCTCGTCCTCCTGGTTTTGTACGGCTTCAACGGCTGGGCGCTCGCGACGTTCATCGTGGCCGGCGTAACCGACGTCCTCGACGGTGAGATCGCCCGCCGCGCGGGGCAGCGGACCCGGCTCGGCGCACTGCTCGATCCGATGGCGGACAAGCTGCTGCTGGTGTCCACCTTCGTTGTCCTGACGCTGCCGCTCGGCCTGCCGAACCAGTTGCCGGTCTGGTTCACGGTGCTGGTCATCAGCCGCGACGTCCTGATCGTCATTACCGTGGCCATTGTGAACCTGGCCATCGAACGCCGCGTCTTCTATCCATCGACTCTCGGCAAGATCGCGACCGTCTTGTACGTGTTGACCGGTGGTGTGACGCTGCTGTTCAACTTCCTGGGATACGCCTCGCCGGCCGTCACCGCGATGGTGTACGCCGCGTTCGTCGCCACCATCGTTTCGGGCTTCCACTATATCGCCCACGCGGCCCGCGTCCTGAACGACGGTTAGCGTTGGCCTTGCGAGCCCAGGTACGGGCTCCTCGCGGCGGTCAGGCGCCGGCGGGCTGGCCGGCGGTGGCCAGCTTCTTGCGGAAGTAGTTGATCGTCGACCGCAGGCCCTCCGCGAGCGGGACGATGGGCTCCCAGCCGAGCTCGGCGCGTGCCCGGGTGATGTCCGGCTGGCGCACTTTCGGGTCGTCGACCGGTAACGGCTTGTGGACGATGCGCGAGGACGAACCGGTCGCGTCGATGATGGCTCGGGCGAGCCCCAGGACGGTCATCTCCGCGGGGTTGCCCAGGTTGACGGGGTGGTTCACGTCCGATTCCGCCAGGGCGACGATTCCCCGGATCAGGTCGCTGATATAGCACAGGCTCCGGGTCTGCTCGCCGTCGCCGTAGACCGTCACGTCTTCGCCGCGCAGCGCCTGCGTAATGAAGTTGGGGACGGCACGTCCGTCGCGCAGCCGCATGCGCGGGCCGTAGGTGTTGAAGATCCGGACAATCCGCGTCTCCAGCCCGTGGTAGCGGTGGTAAGCCGTGGTGATGGCTTCGGCGAAGCGCTTCGCCTCGTCGTACACGCCGCGCGGGCCGATAGGATTGACGTTGCCCCAGTAGTCTTCGCGCTGCGGGTGCTCGAGCGGGTCGCCGTAGATCTCGGACGTGGATGCAAGGACGAACCGCGCGCCTTTCGCCTTGGCGAGGCCGAGCGCGTTGTGGGTGCCGAGCGCGCCCACCTTGAGCGTCGGGATGGGCAGGTCGAGGTAGTCGATCGGACTGGCCGGGCTGGCCCAGTGGAGCACGAGGTCGACATCTCCCTCCAGCGCGATGTAGTTGGTGACGTTGTGCTTGATGAACTGGAAGTCGTTGCCCGCAAGGTGCGCGACGTTGTCGATGTCGCCGGTGAGCAGGTTGTCGATTCCGACGACCGAGTAGCCCCGCGCGATCAAGGCGTCGGCGAGGTGCGATCCGATGAAGCCGGCAGCTCCGGTGATGACGGCGCGGGGCATGGGGACGTGGCGCGTTCCGCGCTCAGTAGGCGTGGCGGTGCCATGACAGGTGGACCACGGTGAGCCACATGATCTTCAGGTCCAGCGTGATCGACCAGTTCTCGATGTAGTGAAGGTCGTACTCGATCCGCTTCTCGATCGACGTGTTGCCCCGCCAGCCATTCACCTGCGCCCACCCGGTGATCCCGGCCTTCACCTTGTGGCGGAGCATGTACTGCGGCACCCGGGCCTTGAACTGATCCACAAAGAAAGGCCGCTCCGGCCGCGGGCCGACCAGTGACATGTCGCCGCGCAGAACGTTCCAGAACTGTGGCAGCTCGTCCAGACTGAACCGTCGGAGAAAGCGACCGAGGGGGGTTCGGCGCGGGTCGTTCTCCCGCGCCCAGATCGGCCCGGTGTTCTCTTCCGCGTTCCGGTACATCGACCGGAACTTCAAGAGCATAAAGGGCCGGCCGTCGAGTCCCATCCGTTCCTGCCAGTAGAGCGCCGGCCCGGACGACGTGAGGCGGATGGCGGCCGCGATCGCCGCCATCGGCAGGGCCAGGGTCACCAGCGCCACCGCGGAGACGCCGACATCCATCGCGCGCTTCAGCACGCTGTTGAATCCCCGCAGCGGCACGTCGTTGACGTTGATCAACGGCATGCCGTCGAGTTCCTCGAGGCGCGCGCGCAACGTGACGAACTGCAGGAAGTCCGGGATCACCTTGACGTCGATACACTCGCGGTTCGCTACCTCGATCAGATTGAGCGTGTTGACGTGCTGATCGACCGGCAGCGCGACGTAGAGCTGATCGATCCGTTCGCGTCCGATCACCTCCGCGGCGTCGTCGAGGGCGCCGAGCAACGGTAAGCCCCGGTAGCCAATCCGATCGCCGCCGGCGGTATCGTCGAGAAACCCGACCACCTGATAGCCGAACTCGGCATTTTGAAGGAACCGGTCCGCGACATGCCGCGCGAGATCCTGCGTCCCGGCGATGAGGACCCGGCGCAGACCTATGCCGGCGGCGTAGCGACGGCGCAGGAAGCGGCGGACGAGGTCTCGCGACGCAAAGGTGAGGCCGATGTTCAGCCCGACGAAAACGCCCCAGGCCAGACGTGACACCTCGTAGGCCCCGGTATCGCGCGCCGCGTCGCCGGCGACGTAGACCTGAACGTAGAGGGTGACGAACAGGCCGAGGGCGACGGTGAGCAGTGTCCCGACGAGGACCGCGAAAAAATCGTCCACGACGGTCCGGTTCCGGCGGAAGCGGTACGCGCCCTGCAGGTAGAACGTCAGCGGGATCGCGAGGCCGATCAACGGCATCAGGACGAGGTACTGCTCGAACGGAGGCTGTCCCTTGGGCGTGGCGAACAGCCCGGTCTCGAAGCGGATGGCGTAGGCGAGCGCGAACGCGCCCATGCCGAGAAGGGAGTCGAGGACGATATGGAACAGCGTGAGAGCGCGCGCCTGGCGTGTCATGGTGTCAGTTGGCGGCCATCGCCTCTATCGCCGCGCGCATGCGGCGGTGGAACGCCGCCGGCGCGAAGCGTGTCGCCGCGGCGTGAAGCCGCGCGGCTTCGAACACGCCGTTGTCCAGGGCGCGGATGGCGGTGGCGAAGGCGGTTGCGGTGGGCTCGTCCACCAGCAGGCCGGTTACGCCGTGCTCGACCGTCTCGCATGCGCCACCCCGCGCGAGCGCGATAACCGGCCGTCCGCACGCCTGCGCCTCGACCGGAGCAATCCCGAAGTCTTCTTCGCCCGTCAGCAGCAGTCCCCGAGAACTGCGGTAGATGCGCCGCAACTCGTCCGCCGGGCAGTGCGGGATGAACTCCACGCCGGGTCCGGCCAGCGCGCGTAACCGGTGCGCCTCCGGACCATCGCCGACGATCCGGAGCGGTGCATCGGCGAGGCGGCACGCCTCGATCGCCAGGTCGACCCGCTTGTACGGCACCAGAGCTGACACCACGACGAATCCACTTCCCGGCTGCAGCCCTTCCCCCTCCTCGTCCGGGCAGTAGAACCCGGTATCGACCGGGGGAGCGATCACCTCCGCGTCCCGATCATAATATCGGCGGATGCGGTTGGCGACGTAGCGCGAAATGGCGACGTAGTGGTCAACACGATCCGCAGTCGCGGCGTCCCAACGGGCGATGCGCCGCATCGCGGCACGGTACAACCGGCTCTGGAGCTGCCCCACCCGCGCCGGACCGAAGTAGGCATCGAACTGATCCCATGCGTACCGCATCGGCGTGAAGCAGTAGCACAGGTGCCGCGCGCGTCCGGTCGGCACTGCCGCCTTGGCGGCGCAGTGACTGGTGCTGATCACCAGGTCGAACGCATCGAGATCGAACTGCTCTACCGCGACGGGGAAGAGCGGGAGATAGTGCCGGTACCGGGTGCGCGCGAACGGCAGGTACTGAATGAACGAGGTGCGGGGCCGGAGCGCCTCGAGACGGGGCGAAGTCGTGCCGCGGGCGTGGAGCAGCGTGAAGAGCGTCGCCCCCGGCACGAGGTCCAGGATAGCTTCCAGCGCCATCTCACCGCCCCGCATGCCGGTGAGCCAGTCGTGCACAACGGCGACGCGGCGGTCGCCGATGTCAGCCGGTGCGACGGCCGGACGGGTCCCGGGCGGGGAGGCCATCGTCACGACTCGGCGTCCAGTTCCCCGTAGATCCGCCGGACACGGCGGACCGACTGTTCCCACGAGAAGTGCCCCGCGCGCTCGAGGCCCCGCTCGCGCAGGCTGGCGCGAAGCTCGGCATCCTCCAGCACGCACTGGATGCCATTGGCGATCGCCTCGGAATCGTGGGGATCGACGAGAATCGCGGCATCCCCCAACACTTCGGGAATCGACGAGACATTCGAGGCGACCACCGGCGTCCCGCTGGCGATTGCCTCGAGCGGGGACAGGCCGAAGCCCTCGTAGATCGACGGAAAAACGAACACCTGCGCCAGCCGGTACAGCACCGCGAGGGTGTCCGTGGTCTGGTAGCCGAGGAAGCGCACGTGGTGGTGCAGGTTATGCCGGTGCACCGCGCGCCGCAACGTGGCGTAGCGCGACACCTCGGTCCCGCTCAGGAGCAGGCCGACGTCGTCGAAACCGCTCCGGCGCAGCGTCACGAACCCCTCGATCAGCCGTTCGAGGTTCTTGTGCGGCTTGACGTTGCCGGCGTACATGATGAAGCGCTCCGGCAACTGGTACCGCTCGCGCACCCGCACCATCTCCTCCTCCGTGCGCGGCATGTGGAACCGTTCGTCGATGGCGTTCGGAATGACGGTGACCTTCGATTCCGGGATGTCGGAGTAGTAGAGGATGTCGTCCTTCGAGGCCTGGGAGACCGTCAGGACACGTCGGGCCCGGCGCGTGGCGGTCCAGAACTGGCTCCAGGCATAGGCGGATGCGAGCCGGTTCGGAAGGTACTGCGGAAACCGCAGATGAATGCAGTCGTGGATCGTCACGATCGAGCGGCACGGGGTAAGCGGCGGCAGTACATAGTGGGGCGCATGAAACAGCGTCGCCCCGGTGCGGCGTACGCCCAGCGGTACCGCAAGCTGTTCTCGGATTGAGTAATTGGGCGCCCGGAGGGGGACGACGCGGAAGTTCCGACCCAGCTTGGCGGCGGCGGCCTTGTCGTCGGGGCGCGCGAGCAGGGTGTATTCGGTTTCGCGATCGAGACGCGCCAGTTGCCGCACCAGGTTGCTGACGTAGGTGCCGATCCCGAAGTCGTGCAGCTTGCGGATGTCTATGGCGACGTGCACGACGTGACTATACCCGCCCCGTCAGCCGTCCCTGCGCAGGCGCCCGTAGAGGCGTAGCACGGGCAGCCACCCCGGATGGTGCTTGGCGTAGAAGGCGAGGTGGCTCCGTCGGTACGCGGCGCGTGTCGCGGCCGGGTCCGCCGCGCCGGAGCGACCACGCCGGTGGATCACTTCCGCCTCGGGGGTGAAGACGATGCGCCCGCTCGCCGCCCGCAACGCCGCGCAGAAGTCGACATCTTCGCCATACAGAAAGAAGCGTTCGTCGAGCCAACCTACCGCGTCGCCGGCGGAGCGCCGCACGAGCAGGCACGCACCGCTTACCCAGTCGGGGTAGTGGGTACGCTGGGCGCGCCGCGCGATCCGGCGCCGCAGCCATGCGGGACCGCGCGACAACGCCAGTCCGAGCCCCTTCTGGCGCATCTCGTTCCAGGGCGAGATCATTCGGCCGAACGACAGTTCGAGCCTTCCGTCGGACCCGATCAGGCGAGGTCCGGCGGCCACCGCGCCGGGATTGCGGTCCAGCGCGGCAATAAGCCGGTCGAGACTGCCGGTGGGGACGATCGTGTCGCTGTTGAGCAACAACACCAGGTCGCTCGACGTGGCGCGCACGCCGGCGTTGGTCGCCGCTGCGAAACCGGCGTTGCGGCCCATCTCGAGCAATCTGACCGCCGGCCACTCATGACGCACCGCGGCGACGCTGCCGTCCGACGAGGCGTTGTCGACCACGACGATCGCGGTCGTTGCAGCCGGCGGCGTCTCGTGCAGCGAGCGGAGGCACGTGGAGAGATCGTCGCGCGTGTTGAAGCTGACGATGACGACAGCGAGCCGAGTCAACGGCGCGCCTCCGCCGCCGTAGCCTTGAGCACGGCCAGGGTATCGGCGGCGGCGCGCGCCCAGGTGTAGCGGGCGAGCGTCGCCGCGCGGTGGGCTAGCACCGCGTCGCGCGCCGCGCGGTTTGTCAGCAGCTCGACCATCGCCGTGGCGGCGCGGTCCGGATCGCAGAGCGGCACGTAGCGAACCGCCTTCCGGTATACCTCGCGCGCGACGGGTATGTCACCGACCACCGCCGGCATCCCCGACGCAAGCGCCTCGAGCGGCGTCAGGCCGAAGCCCTCGTACTCCGAGAACCACGCAAAGAGGGAGGCGCGCCGGTAGAGGGCCGCCAGTCCGGCATCGTCCACGTAGTCGAGCAATGTGATCCGGTCGCCCACGCCGGCTGCGGCGGCCATCCCCCGGAGGTCCTGCGGCGGGCGGGTGCGGTCCGGTCCGGCGATGATCAGGCGTGCGGCCGGCACCCGGTCAACGACCCGTGCAAACGCGTCGATCAGCGTCGGCAGGTTCCGGCGGGTGAAGCGGGCCCCGGCGTAGAGGATCACGGGATCGCCACCCGGATCCAGCGCACGCGCCAACGATCCGTCGCCGTCGTCCGTCGCCGGCGGATCACCGGCCGTCCCCGCGAGCGTCGCGGTGGGAGCCGCCACACCGTTCGGAATCACGTGCACGCGGGCCGGATCGACCGAGTAGTGTTCGACTATCTCCTGCTTGGACCACGCCGAGACCGTGATGACGGCGCGCGCCGCCGCGGCCGAGCGCCGCGCGAGCCAGCGGCGGCGAAGCCCCTCGCGGGGCCCGAACCACTCGGGGTGCGCCTCAAACGACACGTCGTGCAGCGTGACGACCGAAGGTGTCCCGAGTGCGAGCGGCACGGAGTAGGCGGGTCCGAAAAAAACGTCGAGGCGATCCGTGGCAGCCCGCCGGGCGACCCGCACCTGCTCCCACCAGGCGCCGCCGTCCCCCGGTACTTCGATCAGGGTCAGGGCGGCGCCCCGCGACGTGTCCGTTCCGCCCGGCGGATCTGCCGGACCGGGAGCGTAGATCACGAGTTCGACGCCCTCCGCAGCGGGCGCCGCGCGCCATTGCCGGCAGAGGTTGGTCAGGCAACGGCCGACGCCAGTGGGCTGCCCGCGCAGCTCGCGGCCGTCGATTCCGATTCTCATGCGGCGCGCCTCGCCGCGATCGCCCGGCGGTACGTCTCGCGGAGCGCCCGCGCCGAAGCCGCCCAGGTAAACTCGCGCGCCCGGTCCCGTCCGCGCGCCGCGCAGCGGGCCGCGAGTGCGTCGTCGTCGAGAATCCGTTCAAGGGCATCGGCAATCGCGGCCGGGTCGTCAGGATCGACAAGCAGGCCGGCATCGCCCACTACCTCCGGCAGCGAACTCCGATCGGCTGCCACCACCGGCACGCCGGCCGCCATCGCCTCAAGCGCCGGGAGGCCGAACCCTTCCTGAAACGATGGCAGCACCAGCGCGCGCGCCCCGGCGTAGAGGTCGTCGCGCGTGGCACGGTCGACATAACCGGTAATGCGAACCCGGCTCGCGAGCGGCGGTGCATCGCAACGCGATCGCCAGCCGGGCGTCGGGCCTTCGGGGACCGTTCCCGCCAGCACCAGCGCCGGCGTGCCCGGCCGGCGTTCCACCAGGCGGGCGAAGGCGTCAACCAGGCCCGAGATATTCTTGCGCGGTGACAGGGTCCCGACGAACAGCAAATGACCATCTGCCGGCACGGTCTCACGGGCGGCGATGTCCGCCGGCGCGCCATGCCGGCAGACGGCGATCCGTTCCGCCGGCACGGCCAGCCGGCGCGTGACCTCCGCGCCCGCCCACTCGGAGGGAACGACGATCCGGTCGGCACGCAGCGCATGTTCCCGCACCAGCGCCGGGTAATCGCGTCGCGCCTCGCGTTCCGCCCGCTCCGGGTGGTCGAGGAAATCGAGGTCGTGGATTGTGATCACCCGGGCCGCGTCGCGGGCCGGTATCAGCAGCGGCTCGGGTGAGTGGACGACGTCGAAGCTGGCCCCGGCAAGCCGCTCGACGGGCGGCCAACCCATGTAATGCCAGGCGCGGTTCAAGGCCCGGACCGGGATCCGCCGATCGACGCGCCGAACCCCCTGCGGCAGAGGGTCATCGCCGTCGGCCAGCCGGTCTCGCCACGAGGCGCTGAAGACGGTCAGATCGATGGCTTCGGCCTCCGGATCCGCGGCCGTCAGGCGGGCAAGCGCAGTGACTGCCTGGTGGACGAATTCGCCCACGCCTGTCCGGCGGCGCAGGGCCGGCCGATAGTCAATGAGGACGCGCACGCTGGCGGCGATGGTACCATTTGGACGCCATGGCGCTGCGGGAGCGCTCGGCGCCCACGGAGGTGCGGACGGTTAATGAAACTTGTAGTGGTGGGAACGGGTTATGTCGGTTTGGTAGTGGGCGCCTGCCTGGCCGAGAACGGCAACGACGTGATCTGCGTGGACAACGACCCGGTGAAGATAGACGCGCTAAACCGGGACGAGATTCCGATCTACGAGCCGGGGCTGGAGGAGCTGGTCCGCCGCAATCGGGCGGAGTCCCGGCTCCAGTTCACGACGGCGCTGGCCGAACCGGTCCGCGAGGCGCAGGTAGTCTTCATTGCCGTCGGCACGCCGCCCGGCGAAGACGGATCGGCCGATATGACGCATGTGCTCGCGGTCGCACGCGCGGTGGCGCGGGCAATCCGCGGCTATACCGTCATTGTCACGAAGAGTACGGTTCCCGTGGGCACGGCCGCAAGACTGCGCGAGGCGCTGGCGGGCGAAACGGATGAGCCGTTCAGTGTGGTGAGCAACCCCGAGTTTCTCAAGCAGGGGGCCGCCATCGACGACTTCATGCGACCCGACCGCGTGGTCATCGGCACCAGAGAGGCGACGGCCGCCGAGTTGATGCGGCTGTTGTACGCGCCGTTCACGCGCACCGGGGCGCCGATTCAGGTGATGGACTGCGAGAGCGCCGAACTGAGCAAGTACGCCGCCAATGCGATGCTCGCCACCCGGGTCTCCTTCATGAACGAGATCGCCAACGTCTGCGAGCTGGTGGGCGCCGATGTCGATCACGTGCGACAGGCCGTGGCCGCCGATCGGCGCATCGGATCGTCGTTTCTCTTTCCTGGCGTTGGCTACGGCGGGAGCTGCTTCCCGAAGGACGTCCGCGCGTTGATCACGTCGGCGCGCGGCGCCGGGTACGACTGTCGCATCATTACGGCGGTCGAAGCGGTCAATGCCACTCAGAAACAGCGTCTCGTGGAGAAGATCCGCGCGCATTTCGGTTCTTTGGAGGAACGGACTATCGGCGTGTGGGGCCTGGCGTTCAAGCCGCGGACCGACGACATGCGGGAGGCGCCGTCGATTCCGACGATCGAAGGACTGCTTGCGGCCGGTGCGCGCGTGCAGGCGTACGACCCGCAGGCGGAAGCGACCGCCCGCGGCATCTTCGGCGATCGGGTCGTCTACGCGCCGCGCAGTTACGACGCGGTGGTCGGTGCCGATGCGCTTGCGATCGTGACCGAATGGAACGAGTTCCGGGAGCCCGACTTCGATCGGATGCGACGGTTGATGCGCCACCCCGTGATCTTCGACGGGCGTAATGTCTACGGCGTGGAGCAGATGCGAGCGGAGGGGTTTGCCTACTATTCGATGGGGCGGTGAACCGTGCAGGTGATGCTGCGGCTGTACGGATACGCGCGGCCGTACCGGTTGCGGTTCGGCGCCGCGGTCGGCGCGATGGCGCTCTACGGGCTGGCGTCGGCCGGCCTGTTGTGGCTGCTCCAACCGATCTTCGACGACCTGCTGATCGCCGAGGGCATGTTGCGCGACCACCAGCGGTTCTGGCAGGTCGCGGTCGCCATCCAGGTGTTCACCGTGTCGAAGGGGGGGGGCGCCTACCTTTCCGCCTACCTGATGACCGATGTCGGTCAGCGGGTGGTCCGCGACCTGCGCGAGGGGCTATTTCGCCACATTCTCGATCAGTCGGCCGGCTTCTTTGCCCACCACACGACGGGCGGGCTGATGTCGCGCATGAGCAACGACATCCTGCGGATCCAGCAGGTGGTCTCCGAGACGATGGGGGATCTGCTGCGGGAATCGATCACGGTGCTGGCGCTGGCCGGCCTCCTTATCTACATCGACGCGCGGCTGGCCCTGGTCATGATCAGTTGCGCGCCGCTCTTCGTCTACCCGCTCGTACGCCTCGGCCGGCGCGTGCGGCGGACGACCCACCGGAGTCAGGAGGCGCTCGAGGAGCTGTCGCACGTGACGGCCGAGGCGTTTACGGGGCACCGCATCGTCAAGGCGTTCTCCGCCGAGGCGTTCGAAGCGCAGCGCTTCGGCCGGCTCTCGCAGGCGGTCTACCGGATCACGATGAAGGTCGCAAGCACGCTGTCGGTGCTGCCGCCGCTGATGGAGTGGATCGGCTCGCTCGGCCTGGTCGGCGTCATCTGGTACGGCTCGGTCCGGATCGGTAGCGGGGCAATGACGACGGGCGACTTCATGGCGTTCGGCGGCGCCCTGATGGCCATGTACCAGCCCATCAAACGGCTGAGCCGGGTGAATGCGAACATGCAGCAGGCGCGCGCCGCGTCGGAGCGGGTGTTCGACGTGATGGATACCAACAGCGAGGTGCCCGAGCGGCCGGACGCACAGCCGATTTCCCGGTTGCAGTCCGGCATTGCGTTCCGTGACGTCAGCTTCGCCTATAACGACGGTGACCGGTCCGAGGTGTTGAACGGCATCTCGTTCCACGTGCCAGCCGGTTGCATGGCGGCGGTCGTCGGCCTGAGCGGCGCCGGGAAGTCGACCCTGGTGAACCTGGTGCCCCGGTTTTACGACGTGACGGGAGGAGCCATCCTGCTGGACGGCGTCGACATCCGCGACGTGACGCTGGCATCGTTGCGTGCGAGCATCGGCATTGTCACCCAGGAGACCATCCTGTTCGACGACACGGTCGCCCACAACATCGCCTACGCGTCGCCCGGCGCCGAACGCGCGGCGATCGAAGCGGCGGCGCGCGCGGCGCATGCCCACGAGTTCGTCGAGCAGTTGCCGAAAGGGTACGACACGATGATCGGCGAACGGGGCCAGCGGCTGTCGGGCGGCCAGCGGCAGCGCCTGGCGATTGCGCGGGCGCTGCTCCGCAACGCGCCGATCCTCATTCTGGACGAGGCGACCTCTTCACTCGACGCGGAGTCGGAGCTGCTGGTGCAGGATGCTCTGGCGCACCTCTTCGAGGACCGGACGTCGTTCGTCATCGCGCACCGGCTGTCGACGGTTCGGCGGGCCGACGCGATTATCGTGGTGGACAACGGCCGCGTCGTCGAGATCGGCCGGCACGAGGAATTGCTCGCCAAACCGGACAGTCACTACGGCCGCCTGTATGCCAAGCAGCTCTTCGACCGATCCGCCAAAACCGCGCCGTCGGCAAGCGGGACGGTAGTGGCGTGATCCGATCGATGACCGGTTTCGCGGCGCTTTCGCGCGAGGCGGACGGTCTGACGGTTAGCGTCACGGCGCGCAGCGTGAATCACCGCTACCTCGACGTGCAGGTGCGCCTGCCTTCGTCCTGTCTGGCCCTAGAGTCCGCACTCCGCGACCGGGTACGGCAGCAGGTCGCGCGGGGACGCGTCGAAGTGACGGTGTCCGCCCGCCGCCGCGCTCCGCCCCCTTCCGACGTGCAGATCGACGAGGGATTGATTGCGGCGCTGGTCGAGACAGCGGCGCGGCCCGAGGTGGCATCCGTCACGCGCGGCGGCTGGACGGCGGGGGAGCTCCTGGGTTTTCCCCGCGTCGTCACCGTAACGGAACGTCCGCCGTCGGCGGGCGAGGAGGATGCGGTTGCGACCGCCGTGCAGACGGCGGTGGGAGACGCGATAGGCGAACTGGATCGGATGCGGCGGGCCGAAGGGAAACACCTGCGTGCCGATTTGGACGGCCGGCTGGCCGGGTTCGCGGAGTTGGTCGACCGAATCGAGGCGGCGGCCGCCGCCGGCGTGGCGGCGCTGTGCGACCGGCTCCACGCGCGCGTGGCGGAGTTGCGGTCCGACGCGGCGGTGGAGTCGTCGGCCCTGGCCCAGGAGGTGGTCCGGTTTGCCGCGCGCTCCGACATCGCAGAGGAGCTGACCCGGCTGCGTGCGCACATCGCGCACTGGACGGCTCTCGCGGAGAGTGCGGAGCCGTGCGGCCGAAAGCTGGATTTTCTTCTGCAGGAAATGCACCGCGAGGTGAACACGATTGGATCGAAGGCGGACGGTGGCGAGACCGCCACGCTCGTCGTCGAGGCCAAGGCAGAACTGGAGAAACTGCGTGAGCAGGCCCAGAATGTGGAGTGACGGGCGGTGAGGCGCCGCGGCCGACTGTTCATCGTGTCGGCGCCGTCGGGCACGGGCAAGACGACGCTCGTGGAACGGCTGGTCGCGCAGGTGCCGGATCTGGTGCGGTCGCGGTCGTATACGGCGCGACCGATGCGCGCCGGCGAGACCGACGGCGTCGACTATAATTTTGTCGACGGCGCCCGGTTTCGCCAGATGATCGATGCCGGCGCGTTCCTCGAGTGGGCCGAGGTGTTCGGCCGGCTCTACGGCACCGCCGCCGCCGACACCGAACGGCACTGCGCGGCGGGACGCGACGTGGTGCTTGTGATCGACGTGCAGGGGGCGCGGCAAGTGCGCGCGCGGGTGGACACGGTCGGCATTTTCGTCCTGCCGCCGTCGTTCGACGAGTTGCAGCGACGCTTGCGCGCCCGGATGGATGGCGTGCCGGCGGAAGACCTGCAGCGCCGCCTGGACACAGCGCGCCGCGAGGTGGAGATGAGCGGCGACTACGACTACGTCGTGGTGAACGACGACGTCGATACGTGTGTCGAGCGGCTCCGACACATCGTCCTGGCCGAGCGGTCGTCGGGGGAGGCGATGCGCGAGGTCGCGCGCGGCATCGCCGGTACGTTCCGGCCCCCTGCGGCGCCGTCGGGGGACGCCTGATCATGGCCCTCGTCGCACTCGGCGTCAGCGGCGGCATCGGGTGCTACAAGGCGGTCGAGGTGGCGCGCGGCCTCCAGCAGCGGGGTCACGACGTGGCCGCGGTGATGACCGCCAATGCACAGCGGTTCGTCGGACCCCTCACCTTCGAGGCGATCACGAAGCGGCGCGTCGCCACCGATCAGTTTGGACCGGGGGTCAACGCCGACATCGATCACATCGCGCTGGCGTCGGAGGCGGAACTGTTGCTCGTGGCGCCAGCGACCGCGAACGTCATCGGGAAGTTCGCGGGCGGGATTGCCGACGATTTCCTCTCGTCGCTGTTTCTTGCTACAACCGCTCCGGCGCTGCTGGCGCCGGCGATGAACAGCCATATGCTGGCCCATCCGGCTGTGCAGGCGAATCTGCGGACGCTTGCCGAGCGCGGCGTTCGGTTCGTCGATCCGGGCGAGGGATACCTGGCGTGCGGCTGGGTGGGGAAGGGACGCCTTGCCGAGCCGGCGACGATTGTCGAGGCGGCCGACATCGTGTTGCACGGCCGGGGCGCATGGGCGGGGCGTGCGCTGCTCGTTACCGCCGGCCCGACCTGTGAGGATCTCGATCCGGTCCGTTTTCTCGGAAACCGGTCGACTGGCCGGATGGGCTATGCCGTCGCCGCGGAGGCGGCGGCGCGCGGCGCGCGCGTGCTGCTCGTGACCGGCCCGACCACCCTCGCGCCGCCCGCCGGGGTCGAAGTGACCGCGGTCCGGAGTGCGCAGGAGATGCACGCCGCCGTCATGCGCCTCACCAGCGACGGCGCGGTCGATGCGGTGGTGATGACGGCGGCGGTCGCCGACTACACGCCGGCCGGTGGAGCGGCCGGCGCCAAACTGAAAAAGACAAACGACGACCTCGTGCTGGCGCTGCGCCGGACGCCCGACATCCTGGCCGACCTCGGCGCGCGGCGCGGAAGTGGAACGAAGCCGCTACTGGTCGGCTTCGCCGCCGAGACCGGGGATGCCGTTGCGCACGCCCGCGAGAAGCTGACTGCCAAGCGGGTCGATTTCATCGTTGCCAACGACGTCACGGTTGCCGGCGCCGGGTTCGGCGGCGAGACGAACGCCGCGCACGTGGTGAGCGCCGGCGGCGTCGAGCCGGTTTCGCTACGGCCCAAGCGCGATCTCGCGCGCCTCCTTCTCGACCGGATCGACGAGCGCCTGACCGCGCCCACGCCGGTGGCGCCAACGTAGCCGTACCGTGGCCGACCGCGAACAGATCGCTGCGCACCTTGCCTATTACCGCGCCCTCGGCGTGGACGGTGTCAGCCGCGATCCGGCGTGGCGCGATCGGCCGGCGGAGCGTCGCCAGGTCACGGCGGCAGAAGACGCCGGCCGCAGCCCCGGGCCGTCCCCCGATCGGACCGCGCAGACGCCGACCGAACCCGGACCCGCCCCGCGTGCGCCGGGGCCGGTCGTGCCCCTCACGCCCGCGCCGATTGCCGTACCCCGCAGCGCCTCCCTGCTCGACGAGCCGGTTTCCGTGCCGGAGGGAGCGACGGCGGCGGAGCGGCTCGGCGCGATCCGCGCGGAACTGGGAGACTGCACTCGCTGCAAGTTGCATGGCGGCCGCACGCACCTGGTCTATGGAGTCGGGAGCCCCGACGCGGACCTGATGTTCGTCGGCGAGGCGCCTGGCCGCGACGAGGATCAGCAGGGGGAGCCGTTCGTGGGGCGCGCCGGCCAGCTCCTGACGCGGATTATCGAGGCCATCGATCTGCGACGCGAGGACGTCTATATCGCCAACGTGATCAAGTGCCGGCCGCCAGGGAACCGCAATCCCGAGCCGGACGAGATCGAAACGTGCCGGCCGTACCTGTTCGCACAGATCGATGCCATCAGCCCGCGGGTCATCGTCGCCCTGGGCTCGTTCGCGGTGAAGACGCTGCTCGACGACGATGCGATCGCGATTTCCCGGGCACGCGGCCAGATCTATGCGTGCCGCGGCGCGCACCTGATCCCGACGTTCCATCCCGCGTACCTTCTCCGGAGCCCCGACAAGAAACGGGACGTGTGGGAGGACATGAAGCGGGTCCGGTCGCTCCTCCGCGGCTGATGCCCCGACTCGTGTCGGTCGCGGTGCCGGTGCCGTTTCTGCCGCCGCTGGCCTACCGCGTCCCGGCCGGCGTGGAGCCGCCCGTAGCCGGCGCGCGCGTCCGGGTCCCGCTGGGTCGCCGCAGCGTCATCGGATGCGTCGTCCCGGAGCCTTCGCCGGCATCGCCGCCTCCGGCGGACGAGCGGGTACGCGATCTGCTCGAGATCCTCGACCTCGAGCCGTACCTGCCGGGCGACGTGTTGCGGCTGGCGCTCTGGGTAGCCGACTACTACCTCTGTGGCGCCGGCGAGGCGGTGTCCGCGGCGCTGCCGCCGTTGTCGTCGCGCGCGCCCGGCGCGGCCGGCCCGGCGGGCTTTCGAACCGATCGTCTCGCCCGGATCACCTCCGACGGTCTGGCCGTCCTGCGCGTGGAGGCGCCGGCGGCTGCGGACCCGGCATCGGTTGCCCGGGCTCGGCTCGGACCCCGGCAGCGGTCGGCGCTCGAGTTGCTGGCTGGGGTGGGCGAAACCGGCTTGCCCACGGCTACGCTGGCCGCCGCCGGCGTGGCCAGTGCTGTGCTCGCACGGCTGCGCGACCGTGGTCTTGTTGCCATTGACACGCGCCGTGTCGAGCGCGACCCGTTCGCGCACGGCGGTTCCGTGGTCGCTTTGCGAGACTCCGGCGCGCCTGCCGCCGCCGCCGCCGCCCCGGCCGCGCCGCGCCACCTCACGGCAGGCCAGCACGCCGCACTGGACAGGCTCCGGCCGCTCGCCGCTGCCGGGAGGTTTGCCGTGGCGCTTCTCCGCGGAGTCACCGGCAGCGGCAAGACGGAGGTGTACCTCCGTCTCGCGCGCGATGTCGCCACGTCCGGCCGCCGAGCCCTTGTGCTGGTGCCGGAGATCGCGCTGACACCCGCCGTCGCCACGACCTTCCGCGACGCGTTCGGCGCGCGCGTCGCCATTCAGCACAGCGGTCTTTCCGACGGCGAACGCCACGATCAATGGCATCGGATCCGGGGCGGCGACGTGGATGTCGTCGTAGGTACGCGCTCCGCGGTGTTCGCGCCGCTCGACCGAATCGGGCTCGTGGTCGTCGACGAAGAACATGACACCTCCTACAAGCAGGACGAAAGCCCTCGCTACCACGCGCGGAGCGTTGCGATTGTCCGGGGGCAGGCGGCGGGCGCGCTGATCGTCCTGGGATCCGCGACGCCGTCACTCGAGAGCGCCCACAACGCCGTACGCGGAACGTACCACCTGGTCACCATGGACGAACGGGTGCACCACCGGCCGCTTGCCGACGTGCGAATTGTTGACATGCGGGTAGAGGTGGCCGAGACCGGGCCCGACACGGTACTGAGCCGGCCCCTCGTGGACGCACTCGAACGGACCATCGCGCGCGGCGAGCAGGCGCTCGTCCTGCTGAACCGGCGTGGCTTCGCGGCGGCCATGCTCTGCCGGTCGTGCGGGCGAACGCTCGAGTGCCCCAACTGCAGTGTCTCCTTGACGCTTCACCGCGCCATGCGGCGCGTCCGGTGTCACTACTGCAACTACGGCGTCCGCCGTCCCGATACCTGCGCGCATTGTGCCGGGCCCTACCTCGAAGCGGTCGGCGTCGGTACCGAGCGGATCGAGGCGGAGGTGGCGCTGCGGTTCCCCTCCGCCGCGGTGGCGCGGCTGGACCGGGATACGGCCCGCCGCCGCGGCGCGCTGGCGTCACTGCTGACCCGCTTCGATAACGGGTCCCTTCAGGTGCTGGTCGGGACGCAGATGATTGCCAAGGGGCACGACTTCCCGAACGTGACGCTGGTAGGCGTCGTGTCGGCCGATGTCGGGTTGGGCCTCGCCGACTTCCGGGCGGCGGAACGGACCTTTCAGCTTCTCACGCAGGTGGCGGGGCGGGCCGGACGGGGTGACCGTCGGGGCGAGGCGATCGTGCAGTCGTTCCACCCGGAGCACTACGCCGTCGTGCATGCGTGCCGGCAGTCCTACGTACCGTTCTTCGAGGAGGAGCTGCGCTATCGCGACCACCTCCGTTATCCGCCGATCGTGTCCATGGTGAACGCGGTGGTTCGCGGCCCGACGCTCGGGGCCGCCATGGAGGATGCCGCGGCGCTCGCGGCGCTGATTCGCGCGCGCGCCGGGTCGTCAATCGGCGTCCTGGGTCCGGCGGTAGCGCCGCTTGCCCGTCTGCGGGGACGGCACCGCGCGCAGATCTTTCTGAAGGGCCGGGCCCGCCGCGCGATGCAGCAGGCGGTCCGGGCCGCCCTCGACGCCCGTCCCGACCTGCGCCGGCGCGTTACCGTGGACGTCGACCCAGTGAACGTGCTGTGAACACTGCCCGCCGTCAGCCGCCGAACTCGATCGGCGTCGGCGTGAAGCAGACAAGGAAGATCACCGCCGTTGCGAGCGCCACGCGGCGGCGTGTCGGATCGAGCGGCACGTGATCGTCCAGCGTCCGGGGATGGCGGGGGCCGGCCGCGATCAGCATCAACACCATCAGCACCGCCCAGACCACCCAACTGAGCGACACGAAGGTGAGGGCGATGACCACCGCGACGCTGCCGAGCGTGATGGCGGTGGAGCGGGAGCCGAGTGCCGCGTAGGCGATATGACCGCCGTCGAGCTGGCCGATGGGAAAGAGGTTCAGTGCGGTCGCGAGCAGTCCGAACCAGGCGGCAAACCCCATCGGGTGGAGATTGATGGAGTAACCTTCCGGGATCGGGCCCCATACCAGCCACGCCGCCCCCTGGAACAGGAGCGGCTCGCCCAGGGTCAGCAGGCCGGCGCCGTCCTCCGGCAGCGGCGTGATGCGGGACAGCCAGATGCCTGCGAAGAGGGCCGGGACGGCGACGATGAAGCCCGCGATGGGTCCGGCGGCCCCGACATCGAACAGGATTGGCTTGGTCGGTATCCGGCTCCGGATCCGGATGAACGCACCGACGGTGCCGGTCAGCAACGGCGCCGGCAGGAAATACGGCAGCGAGGCATCGATCCGGTAGTAGCGGCACGCCAGGTAGTGCCCCATCTCGTGCACACCCAGGATCGCCAGGATCGTCAGGCTGTACCACGCGCCGTGGAGGAATGAAACGGCCGGCGCGTCGCCCGTGAAGTTGGACATGAAGCCGGCGTAGTGCGCGCTGCCGACATACGTCGTCGTGACGGCGGTGGCGAGAAGCAGGACGAGATGAATGATGCGCGGACGGCGCCGCACTCGCACCGGCGGCGGAAACGGCTGCGATTCGACCGGAGTAGAGGGGAGCTCGAGAGGTTCGGTCGACACGGTTGGACGAACGGTCAGACGGAAATGTCGTGCAGATCCTTGCCCGGCTTGAAACGGACAGTGCGGCCAGGCGGGATGCGGACCTCGTAGCCCGTGCGCGGGTTGCGACCCACGCCCCGCTTGCGCGGCCGCACCATGAAGACGCCGAAGCCGCGCAGCTCGATCCGGTCGCCGCGCCGCATCGACTGCCGCAGCGCCGCCAGCATGGCTTCGACCGCCGCCTCGGACTGGACCTTGGTAAGCCCGGCCGCACTCGACACGCGCGCAACGATGTCGGTCTTGATCATGGGCGCAACAACGCTCCAGACTCTACCATGCCCCGGCGGATTGCCCCGTTGCCGCGCGTCGTGCTTGCCGGCCGCCCGAACGTCGGCAAGTCGACGCTTTTCAACCGCGTCACCGGCCGGCGCCGCGCGATCGTCGCACCAGTGGCGGGTACGACGCGCGACACGATGCGGGAGGCGGTCGAGTGGTGCGGGGCGATGTTCGAGCTCGTCGATACCGGCGGACTCTTCGGGGCAAGCGCTGACCCGCTGCATGACGATGTGGCGCAGCACGGCCTGCGCGAGCTGGACGGCGCCGCGGTCATCGTGATGCTGGTCGACGCGCGCGACGGCCTCGTGCCGGCCGACGCGGAGGTGGCCGCCCGCGCGCGCCGGGCCGGCGCGGCGCTGCTGCTCGCTGTCAACAAGGTGGACGATCAGCGCGATGCCGGCGCCGATGCCGCGTTTGCGCCGTTGGCCATTGAGCCGGCATTCCCGATAGCGGCCGAACATGGCCTCGGCGTGGGCGACCTCCTGGACGCGGTGGCGGCACGGTTGCCGGGTGCGAACCGCACGCGGCGCCGGCCGGTGACGACGGATGAGGCATCCGGTGGCGATGGCGCCGGCGTACGGGTGACCGGCGAGGGGACGGCGCGGGAAACGTCTGCCTTCAGCGTGGCCATTGTCGGCCGCCCGAACGTCGGCAAATCGTCGCTCGTCAACCGGCTGTTGGGCGCCGACCGAATGCTGGTGAGCGATCTGGCCGGAACCACCCGTGACGCGGTGGATACGGTGGTGGCGTGGCGCGGCACACGCGTCAACCTGGTCGATACCGCAGGCATCCGGCGGCCGGGCCGCGTCGCGCAGGCGGGCGGGATTGAGGCGGTGAGCATCTTGCAGGCGCGCCGCGCGATGGCGCGCGCAGACGTTGCGGTCTTCCTCGTTGATGCCTCGGCGCCGATTACCCGGCGGGACGCCGCGATCGCCGGCGCGGCGGAGGCGGCGGGCTGCGGGGTTGTCATCGTGGCCAACAAGTGGGACCTCGTGAAGAAACGCGGAGCGGACTATGTGAGGACTTTCGACGCGGACGTGCGCGCGGCGCTCCGCTTTGCCGGTTTTGCCCCGATCCTGCACGTCTCGGCCCTGTCCGGCGAACGAACGGGCCGAGTGCTCGAATGCGCGGCCGAAGTGGCCGCGGCTCGTGCGACCCATGTCGGTACGGCGGAGTTGAACCGGCTGGTCGCACGGATCACTGCGCGTCACCGGCCCCGGAGCGCCGGGACGCGTGAGGTGAGGGTGCTCTACGCGGCGCAGGTGGGGGCTCGCCCTCCCACGTTCGTTTTCGTCACGAACGTCGCCACCCGATTCCACTTCGCTTACGAACGCTACCTCCGGAATCAGCTCCGCGCCGCCTTTGGTTTTGAGGGATCCCCCATCCGGATCCGGGCGCGCCGCAAGCGCTGAGTGAAGGCTACACCCGGGGTGGCGGAGCCGCGTTCCCTGCGTTCGGCGGCCCCGGCGAATCGTTGTACACTGGCCCCGGGGATGGCGCCGTCGTCCGTCGAAATTCCGAACCGGCCGTTCTTCAGCGCGTCGGAGGTGTGTGCCATTGCGGGCGTGCAGGCGTTTGTCCTCCGGTCGTGGGAGCGGGCTTTCCCGTCGCTCGGGGGGACGACGCCGAAAGGCGGCCGGTCCTATCGACGGGACGATGTCGAGTTAGTCGTGAAGATCAAGCGTCTGCTCCTTGAGCAGGGCTTGACGCTCGACGCGGTGCGCGCCAAGCTTGAGGACGACGAGCAGTCGTCGGATGGCTCTGCCTCGGCGCGGAACGATGACGGGACCGAACAGCCTCCGCGCGAGCGGCTCGATGCCGCCAAGACAGAGTTGCGGGCGATTCTGGCGTTGCTCGCGTCCGATAGCGCTCCGGCGCGGACGGGGGCACTAGCGCCTGCGCGGAAGACGGAAGCGGCGGGCCGGACCGGCCGGTCGTCGTAGATCGTCGTAGATCGTCGTAGAGAGTGTCTCGGGATGTGGCGCAGTCTGGTAGCGCACCTGACTGGGGGTCAGGGGGTCGCTGGTTCGAATCCAGTCATCCCGACCATGTTTCTTCCCCTGTTCGCAAGGGCAGCTAGCGGCGCACCGGCCGTCGCCAGCGGCGGAGCGGCGTCTGTCGTAACCTTTGCGCGTGACCACATCGGAGCCCGGCGCTTCGCGGCCTGAATCGGCCGGCTCGGCCGCGGCCGAACGAACGGAGCGTCTGCCGAACCGGGCGTTCGCCGACCCCGCGGCGTTGGCGGACGGCGTTGTGGCGGGCGATCGCCTTGCCGTGGCGCGTGCCATTTCGATCGTCGAGCGGGAGGCGCCCGAGTCGGCGGCGCTGGTGGGGGCGCTCTTCCCCCGGACCGGGCGTGCCCAGGTCGTGGGACTGACCGGTGCGCCGGGCGTCGGCAAGAGCACCCTGGCGGACCGTTTGACGACCGTATGGCGTGCCTCCGGGCGGACGGTCGGGGTGCTGGCGGTCGATCCGACCAGCCCGTTCAGCGGCGGCGCCATTCTGGGCGACCGGATCCGGATGCAGGACCACGCCGGCGACAACGGGGTGTTCGTCCGGAGTATGGCGACGCGCGGCCAGTTGGGCGGGCTGGCTCGCGCCACCTACGATGCGCTCGTCGTGCTCGACGCCGCCGGCTGCGAGGTGGTGCTGATTGAAACCGTCGGCGTCGGGCAGGGGGAGATCGACATCTCGCGAACCGCCGACGTCTGCGTCGTCATGGCGGTGCCGGGCGGCGGCGACGACGTACAGGCGATCAAGGCGGGAATCATGGAGATTGCCGATATTTTCGTCGTCAACAAGGCCGACCGCGATGGCGCCGACCGCGTGGTGACGGACATCGAGGGGATGCTGGCTCTGCGCGACGCGCCAACGGAAGGGCTGCGGCCCGAGGTGCTCCGGACCTCCGCGGCGACCGGCGAGGGGGTGGAAGCACTGGTTTCGGCGGTAGCGCGGTTCGTCGAACGCGACCCGCACGGCGCGGCGCGGGCGCGTGGGCGGGCGCGAGCCCGGTTGGAGGCGATCGTGGCGGGACGCGTGGTGGATGCGATCGGGCAAACAGGCGGCATCGATACGCTGGTGGATGACATCGCGGCGCGCGTCGTCGATCCCTACGCGGCGGCCGATCGGCTGGTGGCGCGGGTGATGCGATGATCGACCGGAGCAGGGGAGCGCCTCCGGCGCTGATGATGATCGTCGGCTGACCGCCGCGCCCTCCAGGAGACTAGGCAGGAATGCACGTGGAACTTGATCACATCGGAATTGCGGTCGGCGACATCGGGGCGGCGCTGGCGTTCTACACGGCGGCGCTCGGCCTCGACGTCGACGAGACGGAGGAGGTGCCGTCGCAAGGAGTGCGCGCGCACTTCCTGCGCGCCGGATCGGTGTCGCTGGAGTTGCTCGAGGCAACGGCGACGGAGTCGCCGATCGGCCGCTTCGTCGGCCGGCGCGGCCCGGGGTTGCATCACATCACCCTGCGCGTCGACGACATCCATGCCGCCCTCGACCGCCTGCGCGCGCACGGCGTCCGGCTGATTGACGACACGCCGCGCGACGGCGCCGAAGGCGCGCTGGTCGCCTTCGTCCATCCGGCGAGCGCGCACGGCGTGCTGGTCGAACTGAAGCAGGCGCGGCCTGCGGCGGGAGGCGCATCGTGAGTGCCGGCGGCGCGATCCGGATCGGTGTCATCGGCGGGAGCGGCCTGTACGACATGCCCGACCTCGCCGACCGCGAGCAGCGGCGCATCGAGACGCCGTTCGGCGATCCCTCCGCGCCATTCGTCGTCGGCACGCTGGCCGGCCGGCGCATCGCGTTCCTTGCCCGGCACGGGGACGGCCATCACATTCTGCCGTCGGAACTCAACTTCCGCGCGAACATCTGGGCGCTCAAGACGCTGGGTGTCGAGTGGATCATCTCGGCCAGCGCCGTCGGGAGTCTCCAGGAGCAGTACCCGCCGAAGGATGTCGTTGTTCCGGATCAGTTCCTCGACCGGACGCGCGGCCGGATCGGCACCTTTTTCGGCGCCGGGATCGCGGGCCACGTCTCCCTCGCGCACCCGGTTTGCCCGACGTTGAGCGTACTCGCGGCCGACGCGGCGGAAGCGGCGGGCGCCACCGTCCACCGGGGCGGTACCTATGTCTGCATGGAGGGTCCGCAGTTCTCGACCCTGGCCGAGTCCAACCTGTATCGGTCGTGGAACATGGACGTGATCGGAATGACCAACCTGCAGGAGGCGAAGCTGGCGCGCGAGGCGGAGATCTGCTTCGCTACGCTCGGGATGGTCACCGACTACGACTGCTGGCACCCGGATCACGATCAGGTGACGGTGGAGATGATCGTCGCGATCCTGCAGGAGAACGCCGCCATGGCGCAGCGCGCGGTGGCGAGTCTCGCCGGCCGGCTGCCGGTCGATCGCGACTGCGTGTGCGCGACCGCGTTGCGGAACGCGCTTATAACCCGGCCGGATGCGATTCCGGCCGGTACGAAGCGGGCGCTTGAACCGATTATCGGGAAGTACGTCTGATGGGGCAGCCGGTTCTCACGGTCGGATCCGTAGCGTTCGACTCGCTTCGGACGCCGTTCGGCGAGGCGTCACGCGTCGTGGGAGGCGCGGCCACCTACTTCAGCGTCGCCGCGTCGTACTTCACCGACGTCCGTCTGGTCGCGGTGGTGGGGGAGGACTTCGGCGACGAGCAGATGCGCGTGTTCGACGGCCGGCGGATCGATCTCGACGGGCTGCAGCGGGTGCCGGGCGAGACGTTCCGCTGGAAGGGGGTGTACGGTCTCGACCTGAACACCCGCGAGACGATCTACACGCACCTGAACGTCTTCAGCGAGTTCCGGCCGCACATCCCGGAGGCCTACCGGTCGAGCCCGGTCGTTTTCCTCGCCAACATTCACCCCGCGCTGCAGCTCGAGGTGCTCGATCAGATCGACGCCCCGGAGTTTGTCGCGATGGACACCATGAACTACTGGATCGAGGGGACGCCCGAGGCGCTGCGCGACGTGTTGCGCCGGGTGCACGCCGTCGTGATAAACGACGCGGAGGCGCGGGAGCTGAGCGGCGAGGCGAACCTGGTGAAGGCGGCGCGCGCCATCCGGGCGATGGGCCCCGCCCGCGTCGTCATCAAGCGGGGCGAGCATGGCGTCCTGATGACGCGCGACGACGGGTTCTTCGCGACGCCGGGACTGCCGCTGGAGGAAGTGCACGACCCGACCGGGGCGGGTGACACTTTCGCGGGCGGCTTCGTTGGCCACCTCGCAGCGGCTGGAGATTTCTCCGACGCCGCGGTCACGCGCGCCGTGATCTGCGGTAGCGCGATGGCGTCGCTCACCGTTGAGGACTTCGGCCTGCAGCGCCTGATCGGGCTGACCGGCGACGACATCCGCCTCCGGCTGGACGCGTTCAGGCGGCTCACCTACTTCGATGCGCTCTGACGCCGCACGGCGGTGGCCGGGGCTCTTGCTCGCCGGTCTTCGGGCTGTCGCCGGTCCGCGTCCGTGGCTGACGGCGCTGGTGATTGCTGGCGTCGTCGCGTGGGTCGCCGCGCTTGTCGCCGCACCCTACACCCTGGCCCGCCCCGATCCCTCTGCCGGTGTGGCCCTCGCAGCGGTCGGCGTCTACGGCGTCGGAAGTCTCATCTGCCACCAGCAGCCCGCCCGTTCGTTCCATCCGTGGGGTCGTAAACTCCCTGTCTGCGCCCGTTGCGCCGGTCTGTACGCGGGCGCGTTCGCAGGGCTGCTGTTCCTCCCCTGGCCGGCCGGGGCGCGCCGGACGCGCGCGGTGATTGCCCTGACCGCCGCCCCTACCGCAGTCATCTTCGGGACGGAAATCCTCGGGGTGTGGGACCCGGGCAACGCGGTTCGCTTCGCCGCCGCTCTGCCTCTGGGCGGGTCGGGTGCCTGGTTCGTCGTGGGCGCCGCCCGCGGCGCCCTCCGGTAGAGTGACGCGTTTGCCGTGGTTAAATGGTGCCGCCATGCCGAATCGCGCGCAGGCGACTGATAGTTCCGGGGCGGCGCTGATCTGCGTTGCCGCCTGGGCGGTGCCGGGGGCGGGGCATCTGTGGTTGGGCCGGACCGCCAAGGGCGTGGTCTTCCTGCTGGCGCTACCGCTGATGTTCACGATCGGTCTGGGACTGGAGGGTGAACTCTACGCGGTCGATCCGTCCCGGCCGCTGATTGCACTGGCGGCGATCGCCGACCTGGGGATTGGAGTGCCCTACCTGGTGGCGGTGGCGGCCGGCTTCGGCGAGGGGCGCGTTGCCGCCGCGACCTACGAGTACGGGAACACGTTCCTGATCGTCTCGGGCCTTCTGAACGTCCTGGTGGTGCTGGACGCGTTCGACATCGCGCGCGGCCGCAAGTGATTCTGGCGGATGGCGAGCCATTTCCTGCTGCTGACCCTCTTTGCGGCGTTCGTGTCGCTGGTGTTCGCCATGCTGATGCGCGACGACCCGCGCGGGCAGGTGCGCTACGGCGGCCTGCTGTTCGCCGCCTTCGTCCTGGCCGCCGTGGTCGTCGGCTGGCTGATGTACCCCTTCCCGCTGTGAGAGAAACTCCTTTCCGGCGACTCGCTCGGCTGTCCTTGACGTGGGGTCCGGCCGTCGCGGTGGCGGCGGTGATCTTCGCGGCTTCGCACATGTCGGCGCCGCCCCTGGCCGGGCGCGTGGCCGACTACTGGGCGCACATGGTGGCCTACGCGGTGCTCGCGGCGGCGATCGTGCGGGGCTTGGCCGGCGGCGGGCGACCCCGTGTGACCGGCGCGCGCCTCGTCCTGGCCGCACTGCTCGCGGTGGTCTACGCCCTTACCGACGAGTATCACCAGTCGTTCGTGCCGGGGCGCGACCCGTCGGTGCGCGACCTCGCGGCGGACGCGGTCGGGGCCGCCGCCGGCGCGGGCGCGGGATGGGTCTGGAGTATAGTGTTCGCCGGCCCGCGGCAGACGACTCCACCCGCAAGATGACCCCGAACGGTTCCACTGCATCGGATCACGTCGTCGTCGAGCGCGACGGCGCCGTCGCCACCATCACGGTGACGCGCCCGAAGGCGCTGAACGCGCTGAATGTCGACACGGTCGCCGCGCTGCACGACACGATCCGTGCGTTGTCGGCGGATGATGCGATCCGGGTTGTCATCCTGACCGGGGCAGGCGACCGGGCGTTCGTTGCCGGCGCGGACATCAACGAGCTGGCGCCGCTTACGCCGGTCGCGGCCGAGGCGCTCGCGCGTCGCGGCCAGGCGCTCTGCCACGCAATCGAGGAGATGGGCAAGCCGGTCATCGCCGCCATCAACGGTTTCGCGCTCGGTGGCGGCTGCGAGCTCGCGATGGCCTGCACCATCCGGATTGCCGCCGACACCGCGAAACTGGGGCAACCCGAGATCAAGCTCGGCCTGCTGCCGGGTTACGGCGGCACGCAGCGCCTGGCCCGACTCGTGGGGCGGGGGCGCGCGCTGGAGCTGATGCTCACCGGAGATCCCATCGACGCCGCCGAGGCACACCGGATCGGCTTGGTGAACCGTGTCGTGCCGGCGGCGGAGCTGGCCCGGGAGGCGCGGGGGCTGGCCGAGAAGATCGCGAAACGGGCGCCGATCGCCGCCGGCTACATTCTCGATGCGGTGGAACAGGGTCTTGGCATGACGTTGGTCGACGGTTGTGCGCACGAGGCCTCGCTCTTCGGCCTGGCGGCGGCGACGGACGACTGGCGGGAGGGGACGAGCGCGTTTCTGGAAAAGCGGCCTGCGAAGTTCCAGGGGTCATGAAGGACACCCCGGCCATCGTGGGGGCGGCGAACGCCTCCGGACTGCGGATTGCGCTGGTCGTCTCCGCCTACCATGCTGCGATCACGGGTGCGTTGCGGGACGGCGCGGTTGCCGCGCTGGCCGAGGCGGGCGCCGACACCGCCACCCAGGTGACCGTGATCGACGCGCCCGGGGCGTTCGAGGTGCCGTTCGCCGCGCGGGCCGCGGCGGCAAGCGGACGGTTTGATGCGGTGGTTTGCCTCGGCTGCATCGTCAGGGGCGAGACGCCCCACTTCGACGTCCTCGCGTCGGCCGTCGCGCATGCGATCGCGGTTGCGTCGCAGATGACCAATGTTCCGATGACGTTCGGTGTCCTCACCACCAACACGATGGCGGAAGCCGAGGCGCGTTCGCGAGGCAACGGCAACAAGGGCCGCGAGGCGGCGCTGGCGGCGGTGCAGTTGGCGAACGTTCAGCGCCAACTCTTGCCGTGACCCGGCGGGCCGACAGCCGGCGGGAGCGCCATCGCGTCCGTGAGACGGCGCTGCAGTTGCTGTACCAGTGGGACGTGACGGGGACTCGAATCGACCACGCGGACGACGATTTGGCGTTGTTCTGGTCTGCCCATCCGGCCCCCGAGGCTCGGCAGACCGGCGCGTTGCGTCTGGCGCGCGGCACGATGGCGGCGCTCCCGACCATCGATCCGCTGATTGAGAGCCATGCCAAGCACTGGCGGCTGGATCGGATGGCGCTGATCGACCGGCTGATCATGCGGATGGCGATCTACGAGATGCTGATGGAGCGGACGCCGCCGGCGATCGCGATCGACGAAGCGCTCGAGCTGGCGAAGACGTTCAGCGGCGAAGGAGCGGTGGGGTTTATCAACGGGGTGCTGGACGCGGTCCGGCGCGACACGGTCGGCGCCGCGTCGGCGGAGGACGCGTCGGACCATGAGTGACGAACAGCGCCAGCAGCGGCGGGCCAACTTCGAGGGGATTTGCGCGCTGGGGATCGATCCGTACCCGGCGCGCTCGGCCCGCGGGGAGACGCCCACCGCGATTGTCGCCACGCATGGCGGGCGCACCGGGGAGGAGCTTGAGCGGTCGCGCCCCGCGGCGGAGACGGCGGGCCGCATCGTCGCGATTCGGAGCTTCGGCAAGGCGAACTTCCTGGTGCTGTCGGACGGCGCGACGCGGCTCCAGGTGTACGCCCGGAGGGATGCGCTGAGCGAACGGGACTTCTCGATGTTCCGTCTGCTCGACGTCGGCGACCTGATTGGCGCCTCGGGCCGGCTGTTCCGGACCCGGACGAACGAATTGACGATCTGGGCGGAACAACTGGTGTTTCTCTCCAAGTGCTTCGAGCCGATGCCCGAGAAGTGGCACGGGCTTAGCGACGTGGAGACGCGCTACCGGCAGCGTTATCTCGATCTGCTCGTCAACCCGGCGTCGCGCCGTGTCTTCGAGACACGGAGCCGCATCCTCGCCGCAATGCGCCGCTTCCTTGACGCCCGTGGCTATCTGGAGGTGGAGACGCCGATGATGCAGCCGATTGCCGGCGGCGCCCTCGCCCGCCCGTTCGTCACGCATCACAACGCGCTCGACCTGCCGCTGTACCTCCGTGTCGCCCCCGAGCTGTACCTGAAGCGGCTCGTCGTGGGTGGGCTGGAGCGGGTGTACGAAATCAACCGCAACTTCCGGAACGAGGGGATCTCGACGCGGCACAACCCCGAGTTCACGATGCTCGAGTTCTACGAGGCCTACAGCCACTACGAGGCCTTGATGGAGCTGACCGAATCGCTGATCGAGGCCGTCGCGGACGATGTCCTGGGCCGGCGTGAGATTGTCTTCGGCGGCAAGACGATCCACCTTTCCGCCCCCTTTGCCCGCACGACGCTGCGCGCGGCGGCAGCCGGGGCGGCGTCCGCCCGGCTCGGGCGCGACGTGCCGGAGGCAGCGCTGCGTGATCGGGCGACGGCGGCGGGGCTGGCAAGGGACCTGGAGGTGGAGGTCCCGTCCGAGGCGGGCGCGGGCCGGATCGCCACCGCGATCTTCGAGCAGCTCTGCGAAGCGTCGCTGGTGCAGCCCACCTTCGTCTGCGACCTGCCGACCGAGGTGTCGCCGCTGTCGAAGCAGCGCCCCGACGATCCCGCGACCGTCGAGCGCTTCGAGTTGTTCGCGGGGGGCATGGAGCTCGCGAACGCATTCTCCGAGCTGAACGATCCGGCCGAGCAGCGCCGGCGGTTCGAGGCGCAGCAGGCCGCGCGCCGGGCCGACGGCAGTCGCGACGACGAGGCGCACGCCATGGATGACGACTATGTCCGCGCTCTGGAGTACGGCCTGCCTCCCACCGGGGGGGAAGGAATCGGCGTCGACCGGCTGGTCATGCTGCTGACCGACAGCCCGTCGATCCGCGACGTCATCCTCTTTCCGCTGATGCGCCCGCCGCGCGACGAGTGAGTCAAAACAGGCGACAATAGGGCAAGGAGACGCACAGCCGTGGCCTTTCCCTTCGAGCTCTACGTCGCGTCGCGCTACATGGTGGCGCGACGGAAGCAGGCCTCCATCGCCAGCACGTCGCTCATATCCATGGCCGGCGTTACCGTCGGCGTCGCGTCGCTCATCATCGCGCTGGCCCTCATGACCGGCCTGCAGCAGGAAATGCGCGACCGGATCGTCGGATCCCAGGCGCATGTCTACGTGTGGAAAGTGCTTGGGGGCGGCTTCGACGACTACCACGCCGAGGCGGGGATTCTCGAGGCGGTGGACGGCGTGACGGCCGCCGCGCCCGCGATCTCGGGCAAGGCGCTCGCCCGGACGCGCGTCGGCGAGGTGTTCGTCAACGTCAAGGGTATCGACCCGGAGCTCGAGGCGCGCGTCACCGAAGTGGCCGACGCGGTCACGCACGGGAGCCTCGTCGACCTCGCCGCGGCCGGCGGCGACACCTTCGGCGGGATCGTGATTGGCGAGGGAGTGGCCGAGCGGCTGGGCGCCTTCGTCGGCGACGAGATCGTACTCGTGACGCCGTCGGGCACCCTGTCGCCAATGGGGGTGCTGCCGCGGCCGCGCCGCCTGGAGGTGGTGGGGATCTTCGATTTGGGGCTGTTCGAGTACGACACGGCGTTCGGCTTTGTCACGCTCGATGTTGCCGGTCGGCTCTTCGGACGCGAGACGGTCGAGATGATGGAGGTGCGGGTCGACGACATCTACGCGTCGCGTGAGGTGGCCGATCGGATAACCGACGAGCTGGGCGCTGGCTATCTGACCGACGACTGGTCGCAACTGAACGCCGCGCTGTTCTCGGCGCTCTGGCTGGAGAAAATGGCGATTTCCATTGCGATCGGCCTCATCGTCGTCGTCTCGGCGCTGCACATCGTCGCATCGCTCACGATGCTGGTGATGGAGAAGAGCCGCGACATCGCGATCCTGAAGACGATGGGCGCCGGCGCCGCCGCAATCCGTCGGATTTTCGTCCTGCAGGGAGGCGTCATCGGACTGCTCGGCACCGCCGCCGGGGCGGGGCTCGGCTGGGCCATCGCCACCGTCATGGATCGTTACCGGCTCCTGGAGCTGCCGGGCGACGTCTACCAGATTTCGTACGTGCCGTTCGTCATCCAGCCGCTCGACTTCGCGTTGGTCGTGGTGGCCGCGAACCTTATCTGCCTGAGCGCGACGGTCTACCCCTCGCGCCACGCGTCACGGGTGGATCCGGCCGAGTCGCTCCGCTACGAGTGAGGCGCGATGCCGCTCGTCGACGTTGCCGGCCTCTCGAAGTCGTTTTCGGTGGCGGGTCGGGATCTGCCGGTGCTAAGCGACCTGGACCTGACGGTGGAGCCGGGCGAAATGGTCGCGATCGTGGGCGCGTCGGGCGTCGGCAAGTCGACGCTGCTGCAACTTGTGGGCGGCCTCGACCGGGCGCAGTCAGGCCGCATCGTGATAGGCGAAACCGACCTTGCGACGCTCGGCGATGACGCGCTGGTCGCTTTCCGGCAGCGCGCGGTCGGCTTCGTCTTCCAGTTTCATCACCTCCTGCCGGAGTTCACGGCGGTCGAGAATGCCGAGATGCCCATGCGAATTGCCCGGCGTTCGCCCGATGAGGCGCGCGCCCGGGCGGAGGCGCTGCTCGCCGAAGTGGGACTCGCCGATCGCGGCGGGCACCGTCCCGGCATGCTGTCGGGCGGCGAGCAGCAGCGCGTCGCTCTCGCCCGCGCCCTGGCGATGCAGCCCGAGCTGCTCCTGGCGGACGAGCCGACCGGCGACCTCGATGCCGCTACCGCCGGGCAGATGCAGACGTTGCTCCGCAGGATGCACGGCACCCACGGTCTCACGTCGATCATCGCCACGCACAACCCGCAGCTCGCCGCAGCTTGCGACCGCATTTTGGAGTTGGCGCACGGCCGGCTCACGGCTGCCGTATAATCGAGTCCACGGGCGGAGGACGATGTTCGAGCGTTATACGGAGCGTGCGCGGCGCGTCCTGTTCTTCGCGCGATACGAGGCGAGCCAGCTCGGGAGCATTTCCATTGAAACCGAGCATCTCCTGCTCGGACTGATCCGCGAAGGGAAGGGACTCACCAGCCGTATCTTCGCCCGGTCGCACCTGTCCATCGAGAACATCCGGAAGGAGATCGAGGGGCGGACGGTCTTCCGCGAGAAGGTCTCGACCTCCGTCGAGATCCCGTTCAGCGCCGAGACCAAACGGGTGCTGCAATTCGCCGCCGAGGAGGCGGACCGGCTGCTCCACAACTACATCGGCACCGAGCACCTGCTGCTCGGCATCCTGCGCGAGGAGCGTTCCGTCGCATCGACCGTGCTCTCCGAAAAGGGGATGCGGCTCAAGGCGGTTCGCGAGGACATCGTGCAGTTGCTGAACGAGAAGAACACTCCGGCGCGCGTCAAGGAGAAGGAGACGCCGCTGCTGGCCGAGTTCAGCCGCGACCTGTCGGCGGCGGCGGCGAAGAACCAGCTCGATCCGCTCGTCGGACGTCTCACCGAGGTGGAGCGGTTGCAGCAGGTGCTCTGCCGTCGCACCAAGAACAACGCGGTGCTGATTGGTGAGCCCGGAGTAGGCAAGACCGCCATCGTCGAAGGACTCGCGCAGCGGATTGCCGAGGGAGACGTGCCACACTTCCTGGCCGAGCGTCGCCTCTTGGCGCTCGACATCCCGTTGATCGTGGCGGGTACGAAGTACCGCGGCCAGTTCGAGGAGCGCCTGAAGGCGATCATGAAGGAGCTGACCGAGAACCCCGGCATCATCGTTTTCATCGACGAGCTGCACACGCTGGTGGGGGCCGGGTCCGCCGAAGGGTCGCTCGACGCCGCCAATATCCTGAAGCCGGCGCTGTCGCGCGGAGAAATCCGATGCATCGGCGCGACGACCCCGGCCGAGTACCGCAAGTACATAGAGAAGGACCGTTCGCTTGAGCGGCGTTTCCAGGCGATCAAGGTGGATGCGCCGACCGAAACGGAGTCGCTGGATATCCTGAACCGCATCAAGGATCGGTACGAGCAGTACCACCACGTCAGCTACGCGCCCGAGGCGGTGGAGGCGGCCGTGCGCCAGTCGAACCGCTACATCACCGACCGGTTCCTGCCTGACAAGGCGATCGACCTGATCGACGAGGCGGGCGCCCGCGTGAAGTTGCGCGCCGCTGGCTACAGCGAGGAGTTCAGCGCGATCAACCAGAACATCCGCGTGGCGGTAGAGCAGATGGAGCGCGCCGACGCGCGGGAGGACTTCGCCCAGGTGCAGTACTACCGCGAGCAGGAGGCAACGGCCCGCGAGAGTCTCCAGATGGTTCGGGAGCGGTTCGACGTGGAGCGGGAACACCAGCCGGTCGAAGTGGGGAAGGCCGATATCGACGACGTGATCTCGAAATGGACCGGCGTGCCCCTGACTACCATCAATCAGGACGAGGGCGAGCGGCTGTTGAGCATGGAGAGGGAGCTGCACCGCCGTGTGATCAGCCAGGAGAAGGCGATCTCGGCCCTCGCGCGCGCCATCCGGCGGTCACGGGCCGGAATCAAGTCGCCGCTCCGGCCGGTCGGGAGTTTCGTCTTCCTCGGGCCGACCGGCGTCGGAAAGACCGAGCTGGCGCGTGCTCTCGCCAACTACCTGTTCGGTAGCGACAGCGCGCTCATCCGCTTCGACATGTCGGAGTACATGGAAAAGCACGCCGTCTCGAAGCTGATCGGATCACCGCCGGGGTACGTCGGCCACGACGAGGGAGGCCAGCTCACCGAGAAGGTGAAGCGCCATCCTTACTCGGTGGTGCTGCTTGACGAGATCGAAAAGGCGCATCCCGACCTGTTCAACATCCTGCTGCAGGTGTTCGAGGACGGCCACCTGACCGATGGTCTGGGGAACCGGATCGACTTCAAGAACACCATCGTCATCATGACGTCGAACATCGGCGCCCGCCACATTCAGAAGAGGGCGTCGCTCGGGTTCCGGTCGTCGGATGCGCAGGAAGTGCAGCGCAGTGTCACCGACATGGTGCTCGGCGAGGTGAAGCGGACGTTCAACCCGGAGTTCATCAACCGGGTGGACGAGCTGATCGTCTTCGAAGCGCTGACCGACGACGACCTGCGGCAGATCCTGACGATGCTGGTGGGGCAGCTCAACGAGAACCTGGCGGTTCGCGACCTGCGGATCGTGCTGACGCCCGAGGCAGCCGACTGGATTATCGAGACGACCTGCGAGGACCGGTCGTATGGCGCCCGCCCGTTGCGCCGGGCGATACAGCGTTACGTCGAGGATCCACTGTCGGAGGAACTGATTCGCGGCCGGCTGGAGATGGGCGATGTGGAGGTGTACGTGGACGACGGCGCGCTCGCCTGGCGTGCGGCGGGCCAGGAGGTCGAGGGTCATTGCCTCGCCTGACGTCCGGCGCCCCCGGTTGCCGTCGTCTGGCCCCGTTCGGGCAGGATGCCGTACAATAGTCGAGGTGGCAGGTAAATCCGACATGACTGAACGGCCCCACGTTTGGCCGCGCGCGCCGGGGCTCGCAGCGGTACTGTGCGCGCTGGCCACGACCGTTGCCGCGGTTCCGGCGTCGGCGGGGCAGTCGCAGCAGGCGGCCGAACCGCAGCAGCAGGCCGCGCCGCCGGCGCTACCATCCCTGTTCGGCCGGACACCCCAGCCCGCGCAGCCAGCGCCTGCGGCGCTTCCGCCCGCCGACTCGCCGACCTTGCTCCGAAGCGTGGCGCTGCAGTTTCCGACCCAGGGGAACGTACCGGGCGTGGACGTCGAAACCTACCTCTATTACATGGAGGTCACTCGCCAGGTAAGCCGTCCGTCGGAAGGGCGGTGGACACCCTATAACGAGGAGACGGTCCAGACGGTCCTGGCGGACTACCAGCGTCTGTGGGGCACCGGGTTCCTGAATGATCTCTGGATCGAAGTGATCGATCAGCCGTACGAGAACGGGGTCGAGGGAAAGACCGTCGTCTTCAACATCGAGGAACGCGAACGCGTCAAGATCGTCAGTTACGAGGGCTCCGAGGAATTGGATACCGACGAGATCCTCACGAACCAGCAGGAGAACGGGATCGAGCTGCGCCTCGACTCGTTCATCGATCCGGAGACGATCCGGAATGTGAAGTCGCTGATCCGGGCGATGTTCGCATCCAAGGGATATCAGTTCGCGGAGGTAGACCACACCGTCGAAACGCTGCCGGGCGGGCCGAAACTGGTCCACCTTACCTTCCATCTCGACGAAGGGCCGAAGGTGGAGGTGGAGGAGATCTCCTTCGTTGGCAATTCCGCGTATGGCGACGGCAAGCTCCGCGGCCAGATGGAGAACATCAAGGAACGGTGGTGGCTCTCGTGGGCGACCGGCCGCGGCACCTACAAGCCGGAGGAGTACGAAGAGGACGCCGACCGGATTGTGGAGTTCTACCGAAACGAAGGGTACATCGGCGCGCGCGTGGGCCAGCCGGAACTGGAGTACCTGGACGCGCCGGAGGATGCCGAGAAGCGCGGCCTGAAGCTGCGGATTCCGGTGGACGAGGGGGAACGGTACCGGATCGGCGAGCTGTCGTTCGCTGGCAACGAGATCCTGCTCGAAGAAGGGCTGCGCCAGATCTTCGACGACGTCGAGCCGGGCGACTACTACAGCGAGGAGAGGATTCGGGACGGCTTCGAAGAAGCCCGCGAGCTGTACGGATCACTCGGCTATTACGAGATGACGCTTGCTCCGGAACTGTCGCCCCGGGTGCCGCCGGAGCCTGACGCCAACGCGGTGGGCGACAGCGAGCAGGCTGTCGACCCCGACCCCGACCGTCCGCTCCGGATCCGGGGTGACCCGGTGGTGGACGTCACCATCCGCGTGCAGGAAGGGGTGCAGTACTTCGTCAACCGGATCGAATTCACCGGCAACCAGACGACCCATGATGAGGTGATCCGGCGCGAGCTGCAGATCGCCGAGAACGGCGTGTTCAATACGGAGGCGCTCAAGCACAGCGTCCGGCGGCTGAACCAGCTCGGATTCTTCGAGCCGCTCGAGGAAACGGGCGTCGGCGTCGAGAAGGTGGAGGGCGTGGAGGGTGAAGACCCGGAGAACGTCCCTAACGAGGTGGACCTCACGTTTGAGTTGACCGAGACGAACCTCAACCAGTTGACGTTCGGTGCCGGCTACTCGCAGTTCGATGGCGTCTTTGGCCAGGTCTCGTTCCAGACCACGAACTTCATGGGGCGTGGTGAGACGTTCGGTGTCTCGGTGCAGCATGGCCAGTGGGCTCAGAACTCCCAGGTCTCTTTCACGCGGCCCTATAACTTCGGCCGTCCCGTTTCGCTCGGCACGCAGGTCTTCCGGCGCAAGATCGACTGGATCGGCAGTTTCGCGGAGAATGCGATCGGCGGCACCGTATCACTCGGCGTACCGCTGTCGCTCTACACGCGAGCGTTTCTGACGTACAGCCTGGAGCGAAACGAGGCGACCATCGGCCAGGGGCTGGAGCAGAGCCTACAGAGCGGCTCCAGCCTTTTCGCCGCCAATCCGTTCTTCGCCGACGCACTCAACCTGGCGACCGGTGGATTCCGCGTGGTGAGCAAGATCTCTCCGCAGCTCCGTTTCAACACGGTCGACCACCCCATCTTTCCCACCCGGGGGAGTAGCGTCTCGCTCGCTTTTGAGGTGGCGGGGATTGGTGGTAACACCGACTTCCTGAAACCGATCCTGGAGGCGACGTGGTACAAGCCACACACGTCGCGCACCGTGTTCGGTGTCCGGATGCAGTACCGCCATCTGTTTTCCAACGATCCGATCACCATTCCGGTATTCGAACGACTCTGGCTCGGCGGCGAGTACACGGTCCGAGGGTTCGATATCCGGCGGATCGGCCCACTTGTGTCGGAGACCAACCCGGAGGTGGCAAACGACAGCTACACGGGTCGGATTGTGATGGGTGGAAACAAGAGCCTGCTCCTCAACGCCGAGTACCAGTTCCTGCTGGGTGGCCCGGTCCGACTGCTTACGTTCCTCGACGCCGGACAGGTGCAGGACTTCGGCAACGATTTCAGGATGAACCAGTTCCAGGCATCGACCGGCGTCGAGTTGCGCTTTTTTATGCCGATGTTGAACGTGCCGTTCCGCCTGATCTACTACTACAACTTCAATCACGAAGAGATCTTCAACGATCGGTTCGAGCCGCAGGAGCATCACGGGTTCCGCTTCGCCATGGGGACCACGTTCTGATTCCGCCTGCAACCGGGATGAGGGACAACAAACCTATGAGATTCGCCATTCCTGCATCCACTGCCATCCTGCTAGTGGGTGCGATCGGCCTCGCGGCCGCCGCGCAGGATGCCCCTGCCACCCAGGCATCGTTGCCGTTTCCGGCGGGC
>CAZJYU010000017.1:0-52483 GCA_964550305.1 uncultured Vicinamibacteraceae bacterium
CGATGATGTGCATCCGAGCGCGACCGGCGTCGTAGTGCCCGCGGAAGACGAAGGTCCCGTCATCGACTTCCGGGATGCGGGGGACCGGGTAAGGCACTTCTTCGCCGGCCTGCTGCCGGGCTCCGCCACCTCGGTGGTACATGAAGATCTGCCCGTGCACCTCCTGAACCGGAAAGCTCTCGGTCGCGACGCCGGTCGGCACGGAGTCGCTATAGGGCGCGCTGGCCGCCCGTCCGTCGCCCGTGAATTGCCAGGCGTGAAAGGGACACTCGATGCGGTCCTTGCAGACGCGGCCGCCCGCGAGGTTCGCGCCGAGGTGAGGGCAGAACGCTGACATCGCGAATACGTCGTCCGCGTCCTCGCTACGCCAGACGACCAGTGCACGGCCCAGACACTCGAGGAAGCGCACCCGCCCCCGCCGGAGCGACTTCGAGCTGAGCAACCGGTACCAGCCGTCGGGATAGGGAGGGGGGTAGTTGGCAAGACGCAGGTCGTCGGAGCATTGCGGTTCCCGGCGCTGCGAACGACGGGTCAGGAAACCCATGCTGATGCCTCGCCGGCCGCCCCAAGGGCGTCGGCAGCCCCACTGAGGATAACGAACCATCGGCGGCCCGTCACTTCCACCTGCCACAACCAAGCCGCAGGCCGAGGGTATCAGGGACCGACCGCGCTAGCCAGTCCGGCAACCGTCCGGCGGCGGGCTTGAGTCGGTTCACGCTGCCTGAGTAGCCCGGGAGGCTCGCGGCTATTGCTCCTGCCGCGGGTACTCCAGCGCGGGATGGTCCCGCGCCGCCAGCCAGTCCATGATGCGCGGCGTGACGAACTCGGGCACCTCGGTGTGGGGTCCATGCCCGGCTCCCGGGACCACGAGCAGCGTCAGCTCGGCGTCGACCCACTGCCAAAGGTCGTTCAGCCCCTCGACGACGAGCGGCCGGTCCTCCCGCCCGTAGACGACCAGGGTGGGTGACGTCACCTTCGGATAGTCGCGGAGGGTCCCCCCGACGGCGGGCATATCGAGTGAGTACGGAGCGCGCGGCCAGTTGGCCTTGTAGAAGTTCATCATCGCTTCGAATGACGACCGCCGGGCCGCCTCGATGCGCATCTCGTGGATCTCGGGAGTGTCGCCGGGCCGCGGCTGCACGTCGGGACCGAGCCAGCGCCGGGCCATGTTGGCGGCGGCATCAGGCGAGTCCTGGAAGTTGCGCGAGTAGGCGCCGGCCTCCTGCTGCACCGCGTTGGTCGCATACTCGCGGACCAGCGTCGCGGGATGGAACGAGCCGATCGCCACCAGGCGCTCGGTCTTCTCGGGGAAGTGCATGGCGAAGTACCAGGCGTGGAACCCGCCGCTGTCGTAGGCCATGATGATGGCCTTCTCTTCGCCGAAGTGGGTGATCAGTGCATCGATGTCGCCCGCGATCTTCGCCGCCGTGTATTCCTCGACGCCTTCCGGTTGATCGCTCAGGTTGAAGCCGCGCTGCGTCATCGCGACCACCTGGTAGTGCTTCGACAACGCCGGAATCTGGTGCCGCCAGTCGAACCAGTACCCGCCGATGCCGTGGACCAGAATGATCAGCGGACCCTCGCCCACCGTGTGGTAGTGGATCCTCACGCCGTCCGACACGACGTGGCCTTCTTCGAGGCTCACGGTCTCGCCGGTCCAGTCGGCGATCTCGTCGTCGGCCGACACGCCCGCCGAGGCGATCAGGCCGGCGGCAACGCTCACGAGAAGCCAGCGCAGGATATGCATGGTCAGTTCCTTCCCTATCGAGAGGGGTGTCCGAACCTGGGGCTATTTCGTCAGGAAGCCCAGGAGCAAACGGTTCAGTTCGGCCGGCTTGTCGAGCATCATCCAGTGCGACGCCCCGGAGATTCGCTCGTACTGGAACGGGCCCTCCATGCGTTCGCCGGACGTCCTGACGGGATGTTCCGTCAGGTAGGCGTCGCCGTCGCTCCAGATGCCGAGCACCGGGATCGTGACGGGCGGCGCGGCGGGCGTGCGCGGCGCCCGGTACCAGTTCAGGCCGGCGGTCAGCGCTCCCGGCCGCGACAGATCCCGGATGTAGCGGTCGATCTCGACCGGATTGCGCGCCCAGTCCCGGAACAGCCGCCAGTCGTCCCGCTGCAGTTGTTCTTCCGCGGCCCCCGGTTGCCGGAACAGGGCGCCGTACCAGCTCTTCTCCCGCTGCTCGATGGTTCGGTCGCTCCCCGGGGCGCCGACCGACAGGGCGACGTACCGGGAGAAACGGTCCGGATGCTCCCCGGCGAGGCGCCACGCGAGCCCGGCGCCGTGATCGTGGGCCACCATCTGCACCTGCGAGAGGCCGAGGGCGTCGAGAAGTCCGAGCACGTCATTCATCAGCAGGGGGCGAGCGTAGGCGGCCGCATCCTCGGGGCGGGGCGCGTCGCCGAAACCGCGCAGATCCGGCGCAATCACGCGGAAGCCGGCTTCCGCGAGCGGGCCGATCTGGAATCGCCAGAGGTGTCGGCTGTCGGGAAAACCGTGCAACAGCAACACGGCGGGGCCCTCGCCGTGGTCGACGACCGGAAACGTCATGCCGTCCACCTGGACCTCGGTGGTATGGGCGTCGATGTCCAGCGGCGCAGGTCGGGCGTTCGGAGTTTTCGTCAGGAACCCGAGCAGCAGCCGGTTCAGTTCGGCCGGCTGGTCGAGCATCATCCAGTGCGAGGCGCCTGTCATCTTCTCGTACCGGAACGGTCCGGCGATCCGCTCGCCGGTCGTTATCAACGGCGGTTCCGTCAGGTAGGCGTCACCATCGCTCCAGATGGCGAGGACCGGCCTGGTCACGATCGGCGGATTGGAGGAGGCGCGCGGCGCCCGGTACCAGTTGAGTCCCGCCGTCAGTGCGCCGGGTCGGGACAAGCCTTCGATCCACCGGTCGGTTTCGTCGTGGCGGGCCCACTCCCGGAACAGCTTCCAGTCGTCCCGCTGCAGTTCCTCCTCGGCCACGCCCGGCTGCCGGAAGAGCGCGAAGTACCAGCTCTTCTCCCGCTGCTCTATGTTGCGCGGCCCGCCCGGCGCGCCGACCGACAGCGTCACGTAGCGATCGAACCGGTCGCCGTGATCGGCCATCAGACGCCACCCGAGGGCGGCGCCGTGATCGTGGCCCACGAGCTGCACCATCTCCGTGATGCCCAGCGCGTCCAGAATGCCGAGCACATCGCCCATCAGATGGGTCCGCGAGTACTCGCCCGGATCCTGAGGGCGCGGCGCGTCTCCGAATCCGCGCAGATCGGGGGCAATCACCCGGTACCCGGCCTCCGCCAGTGGTCCGACCTGATAGCGCCACATGTGCCGGTTGTCGGGGAAGCCGTGGAGCAGCAGAACCGGCGGGCCGCTGCCATAGTCGACGACCGGAAACGACAGCCCGTTCACGTCCACGGTGCGCGTGACGGCGTCCAGATCCATCGCGGCGGGCTGCTGGGCGCGGGCCCCGGTAGCGATGAGGACGAGGGCGAGCAATCCCAGAACCGTAAGGCGCTGTTGCATCGTTGGACTCCCCACTCCAGGGATTCTAGTGCCCACGGCGCCGTGTCCGGCCGGCGACGCGGTTCTCAAACCACCGCCACGGGTTCCAGCCGCCCGGTGCTGTCTCCGAACGTCTCTGCCGGCACTCCCATGATGTCCAGAAGCGTCAGGTACAGGTTGGCCGTCGGCGTATCCATCTTGACCCGCACGTGACGGTCGCCTTTCAATGCTCCGGCCGCCCCGCCGGCCAGAAGCGTGGGCAGGCCAGCGTGCGAATGGCTGTTGCCGTCGCTCATTCCGCCTCCGTAGAGGATGACGGAGTGGTCCAGCAGCGTGCCGTCACCGTCGGCCGTTTCCTGGAGGCGCTGCAGATAGTAGGCCAGCATCTCGACGTGGTACAGGTCGATCTTGATCAGCTTTGCGATCTTCACCTCGTCGCCCTGATGATGCGAGAGCGGGTGATGCGCGTCCGGCACGCCGATTTCCGGAAACGCGCGTGAGCTGACTTCCCGCCCCATCATGATCGTGGCGACGCGGGTCATGTCGGTCTGGTAGGCCAGCACCTGCAGGTCGAACATGAGCTTCGCATGCTCCTCGAACGTGGCGGGGATGCCGGCCGGACGTTCGACGTGCGGGAGCTCCCGGTCACTCTGCTCCTCCGCGAGGCCGATTCGGCGCTCGACGCTCCGAATGGCCTCGAGGTACTCATCGAGGCGGGCGCGGTCACCGGCCCCGAGTTCGTTCTGAAGCCGGGAGAGCTTGTCCGCGACCACGTCGAGCACGCTCCGGTCCTCTTGCAGCCGCGCGCGCCGCACGGCGGGATCGGTGCTCTCGGTGCTGCCGAACAACCGCTCGAATACGGCCCGCGGGTCGCTCTCGCTCGGCAGCGGCGTGGTGGGCGTGCGCCAGGACAGGGTATTGGAATACGCGCAACTGTAGCCGGCGTCGCAGGCGCCCACGAGCTCGTTCGGGTCGAGGGCCAGCTCGAGCGAAGCGAGCTGAGTCTGCTGTCCCAGCGTCTGCGCGGCGACCTGGTCCATGGATACGCCGGCTCGCAGGTCGGCGCCTTCCGTCTTGTTGGGATGCGCCGCGGTGAGGTAGGCGCCGGATGCCCGGGCGTGATCGCCACCACCCTCACCCGGCAGCGGGTCGGCCTGCTTGGAGCTGAGCCCGCTGACGACGGTGAGATGGCGCCGGAACGACGCGACGGGCTCCAGCGTCGGGGTTATTTCCAGTCCCGGCCCGTCCGCCGTCGGTGTCCATCGGTCCATCCACACGCCATTCGGCACATAGACCACGCCCAGGCGGCGCACGGGGCGAGCCGCGGTGCGGCCGAGCGCGGTCAGGGCGGGCACCATCCCGTCCAGAAGCGGCAGGGCGACGGCCGCCCCCAACCCTCGCAGCATGGTCCGCCGCGGCAGGTGTTTCTTGAGGATCATCATGACGCTTCCACCTCGCGCATCTGAAACGGAACGCTCTTCGCAATGGCCGTGATGATGGCCGACCATCGGTAGTCATCGACCGCAGCGTCCCGCACGATCTGACGAATCGCCGGCCGGTCGAACGACTCGACCCCGCGCCCCAGTGCATAAGTCAACAGCTTCTCCGTGAAGGTGGTGACGAGTTCCGAGCGCCACGGCTCGCCGAGGAGCTCCGTTCTGAGGTCGGCTGCACCCGCGAACGCCGCCCCGTTGGGCAGGACGCCGGACGGATCGATAGCCGCGCCCGACGCGGCGTCGATGGCCCGCCATCGGCCGATAGCATCGAAGCTCTCCAGCGCGAATCCCAGCGGATCCATCACTCGGTGGCAGCTCGCGCATGCCGGGTTGGCACGGTGAGCCTCCAGGCGTGCCCGGACCGTCGCCGGGGCGCCATCCTCCGACGTATCGGGAAGATCCGGCACATCCGGCGGCGGGGGCGGCGGCGGGGCGCCGATCAGGTTCTCCAGAATCCACTTGCCGCGCAGCACCGGCGACGTCCGGGTGGGATAGGAGGTCACCGTCAGGATGCTGCCGTGCCCCAGAATGCCCATCCGATCCGGTTCGTTCACCTCCACCCGTCGAAAGTGGCTGCCGTACACGCCCGGCACGCCGTAGAAACGGGCGAGCCGCTCGTTGAGGTACGTGAAGTTCGCCCCGAGCAGGTCCAGAACACTACGATCGTCCCGCAGAATCTGCTCGATGAACAACTCGGTTTCCCGTTGCAGGCCGGCACGCAGCTCCTCGTCGAATTCCGGGAACGTATCCGGGTCCGGCGTGACGGCTCGCAGGTTCCGCAGATACAGCCACTGACCCGCGAAGCTGTCGATCAGGGCTTCCGCCCGCTCGTCGCGCAGCATCCGCGCGACCTGTTCCTCGAGCACGCCGGGGTCGCGGAGGCGTCCCCGTTCGGCCAGCTCGATGAGTTCGTCGTCGGGAATACTGCTCCAGAGGAAGAACGACAGGCGAGAGGCCAACTCGATCTCGCTGACCGCATACACGTCTCCCGGCTGCGCGCCGTCGGGATCGCGCTCGATCCGCAGCAGAAAATCCGGATCGACGAGCAGCCCGCGCAGCGCGGCGCGCACGCCGTCATCGAAGCTCCCAGCCGCGCGCCCTTCCTCGTACAGCCGGGTAAGCGCGGCGACATCCGCGTCGGTCGCCGGGCGGCGGAACGCGCGTCGGGCCAGTTGCCGGAAGATCTGCCGGGCGCACGGCGCTTCCTCCGCCACGGTGGTCGGGTAGCATGTGAAGATCCGCCGCCGGCTCACGGTGTTTCCCGCAACGCCGCCCGGAGCCGGGCCGATGATATCGACCGAGTCCACGCCCATCGGGGCGTAACGGTCTCCGGAGAACTCGAAGCTGGAGGGCGAGAAAATCGGGCCGGGCAGAGACTCGGAGATGCCAGCCTCCGCCGCGAAGGCCACGCCCACGCGATGGCGGCCAGCCGTAACGGCCAGCGTGACTTCCAGATCGGCGTCGGCAATCTGCTCGTACTCGGTGGGGACGGGCACCGCAATGCCGGGCGGCCAGTCGCCCAGTTCGCCGTCGCCTCCAACCATGAACGACGCGACCCGTTCGCCATCCAACCGGATGTCGATCTGATTGGGGATCCACAACCCCCGGATCTCGTCCCGCCACGTCCGCTGCAGGCGCACGTTGATCGTGTATTCACCGTCGAGAGGGAAGTAGTGGTCGGCCACGAGCCCGCCCCGCGAGCCAAACGGGAGGCCCTCGACCCGGGCGTCCTGCAGGAACGTGGGCGACTGCCGATAGGTGGCAATGCTTGGCCGGATCGACGGATCACCGATAGCGAGGCGACTGATCCGGCGTGCCGCAGTCATGTACCGGTCGAGGAGCCCGGGGGAGACGGCGAGCAGGTCCGCGATGTTGTCGAAGCCATACCCGGTGTCATCGGCCGGAAGCGTGGCGCGTTCGTCGATCGCTATTCCGAAGAGATCGCGAACCGCGTTGGCGTACTCGGTCCGGTTCAGCCGGTGCACCGCGGGCCGGCGTCCGGGGGCGGGCTGCGCCGCCGCGTGGCCATCCAGCGCACCTTCCAGATGGGCGATGAACTGATCGTAGTCAGCCTCCTCCGGGCGCGGGCGGGGCAGAGGAGGCATCGCGCGAGTCCGGAGCTTGCGGACGACCCTTTCCCAGAGCGGCATGTCGTTGGCGACGGCGCCAACGTCGGCGTCCTGAAGCGTCAGTCCGGCGGTGAGCAGACGCTCGTTATGGCAGGTGACGCAGTACCGTTCGAGCAGAGCCCGATGATCCGCCGCCTGGTTGACTGCCTCTGGGCCGCGGCTGGCGGACGGTGTGCCCTGGGCCGCCGGCTCGGCCCGCGCGGAACCGTGCGCCGCAAGCGCGAGCGCGAACGCGACCGCGGCGCCCAGGAACCTCCGCGCCTTCATAGATGATACGACCTTGTCGAGGGTACAACGAACCAAGCCAATGGTAGCGTATGGCGTCGCCGTGCGCACGCTCCGTTTTCGCGCGTCTCCGTTCGTGACTGTCGGTGGATACCGCGAGTAAACTCGTTGTTCGCGGTCGAATAACCGTGGCCGATCCCGCGAAGATCGGGGGGACGTGATGCGAACCGAGCAGGACGGACACATTGCCATGCGGCGCCGGGGGATCGTCTCGGCCGCCGTGACTACCGTCCTGATCGTTCTGGGTCCGGTCGTGTCCGTCGCCACGCAGGGCACGGTGCAGCCGGACGCGGAACGACTCATCGATGCCGTGCGCGCGGGCGATGTCGCCGGGATCGAGGCGCTCGTTTCGGCGGGGATGGACGTCAACGCCATGCAGGCTGACGGCGGCACCGCGCTGGCCTGGGCGGCGCATCTGGATCGCATCGAAATCGCCCGTCGATTGCTCGTCGCCGGCGCGCGTGTCGACGCCGCCAACGACTACGGCGTCACCCCTCTGTCGCTGGCGTGCCTCAACGGCAGCCGGGAGATGGTCCGGCTGCTGGTCGGGGCGGGTGCGGACGTCAACGCGGCGCAGCAGAGTGGCGAGACGCCTCTCATGACCGCGGCTCGCACCGGAGACGCGAGCATCGTCCGCCTGATGCTCGAGGTCGGTGCGGTCGTGGATACGGCAGCGGGACCCGCGGCGCAGACCGCACTCATGTGGGCATCCGCCGAAGGGCATGCGGATGTCGTGCGGGTGCTCCTCGAGGCGGGCGCCGAGGCCGACGCGCGATCCACCGCCGGGCTCACGCCGCTTCTGTTCGCGGCGCGATCCGGTTCCGTCGAGATCGCGAGGCTCCTTGTTGACGCCGGGGCGGACGTCGACGCCGCCGCAACCGATACCGACAGTCCATTCGTCACGCAGCAATCAGCCGATGGCGCAACGCCCCTGATGATGGCGGTGGCCGCCCATCATCCGCCCGTCGTCGCCTTCCTGCTGGATCAGGGAGCCGATCCCGACATCCCCGACGGCATGGCGGGGCGCACGGCGCTCCACGCCGCGGCGGACCTCGGCCACGCCGATCTCGTGGAGCTGCTGCTTCGCCACGGCGCCAATCCCGACCCGCAATACGTCACCAACCTGCCTCAGCCGCGTGGCGCCTTTGGATTGTGGCCCGGACTTCTGGGCGCCACGCCGCTCCACCTGGCCGCCCGCCAGGGTGACGGGACCATCATGACCACGCTGGCGGAGCACGGAGCGGACTTCAATCTTCCCGATGGCGAAGGAGTCACCCCTCTCATGGCGGTGGTGCGTCCCGGCCGGCGGGGCGAGCCTTCCGACGACGTGGCGCTGGCCGTGGCCCGACTGGCGTTCGAGCATGGGGCCGATGTGGCCGCCCGGAACGAGGGAGGGCAAACCGCCCTGCATCTCGCCGTCATGCGCGGCTCCGAACCGATTGTCGAGCTCCTGGTGAATCAGGGGGCGGAGATTGGGGTCGAGGACGGCTCCGGCGCCACGCCGCTCGACCTGGCGACCAGCGGCAGATGGGAAAACGCGTCGATGGCCGAACTCCTGCGCCGGCTGGGCGCCGTGGATTCGGCTCAGCCGTGACGTTCAGGATCCATCACGAGACCCGGCGGCAGCGGGAAGGCGCCGCCGATGCCGGGGCCGTTCGGCGCCTGGACCTAGACGGATAGCCGGCCCAGGCGGCCGGTGCTGTCGCCGAACCGGTCGAGCTGAATGCCCATCTCGTCGAGCAGGCTCAGGTGCATATTCGCCAGCGGTGTGCCCGGTGCGTACCGGACGTAGCGCCCGCCCGTGAGGCCGGTTGACTTGCCCGCAACCAGCGCGATCGGCAGATCGTCGTGGAAGTGCGTGTTGCTGTCGCTGATCCCGGTGCCGTACAGGAACAGGCACTGATCGAGGACGGTGCCCTCGCCCTCCTCGATCGTCGAAAGCCGATCCACCATGCGGCCGAACTGGCGGAAGTGAAACTCGTTGATCTTGTGCAGCCGCGCCAGCTTGGGCAAATCGTTCGAGTGATGCGACAGCGGGTGGTGGGAATCGGCCACGCCGATCTCCGGATACGCCCGGCTGCTGACCTCCCGCGCCATCATGAAGGTGCTGACGCGGGTGAGGTCGGTCTGGTACGCGAGCGCCAGCAGGTCCGTCATCAACTCTGCATGCTCGGCGTAGTCCCTCGGGATCCCCGCCGGCTGATCCACGACGGGCAACTCCCGGGAGTTCTGCTCCTCGGCTCGCTGGATGCGACGCTCCACATCGCGGACGCCGTCCAGATACTCGTCGAACTTGAGCCGGTCCCGGGGGCCGAGCCGCGTGTTCAGCCTCGCAACGTGCTCCGTGAGGACGTCGAGGATGCTGCGATCCCGCTGGATTCTGGCCAGCCGGGCTTCGGGGTCGGTGCTGCCGCTCAGGCCGAACAGCCGCTCGAATACCGAGCGGGGATCGTTGTCAATCGGCAGCGCCGTGGTAGGGGAGCTCCAGGCGATGGTGTTCGTCAGCGCGCAGCTCACGCCGTCGCACGACCCGAGGAGGGCAGCCGATTCGATGCCCAGCTCCAGCGACGTCAGTTGCGTTTCCTTCCCCCACTCCCGGGCAACCAGTTGATCCATCGTCGTCTCGGCGACGACGGTTGCGGCGGCTCCCGTAAACGGGACGCACGTCAGGAACACCCCGGACGATCGGGCGTGCGCGCCGGAACGCAACACCTGGTCGGCCGCGGCCTGGGACATGCCACCCAGCATCAGCACGCGATCCTTGTGTGGCTGCAGTGACTGCAACGTCGGCGGCAGCGTATCGAACGCGCCTTCGGCCTCCGGCAGCCAGTAGCCCATCGACATGCCGTTCGGCACGTAGAACACGCCAAAGCGGCGAGGGGGCGCCGCAGCGGTCTGGCTGAGCGCAGTCAGCGCCGGCGCCATGCTCTCGAGCCAGGGCAGGGCGAGCGTGACCCCGAGGCCACGGAGGACGGTTCGGCGCGGCAGCGCCCTCTTGGTGATGATCATCCTGAGTCCCTCGTCATTTCTCGCATCTGGAACGGGAGGCTTCTGACGATTCCCAGAATCAGCGACGACCAGCGATAGTCATCGCCGGCCGTATCCCGCACCAACTCTCGGACCGTGGGCGCATCGTAGTACTCCAGGCCGCGGCCGAGGGCGTAGGACAGCAGCTTCTCGGTCACCGTCAAGAGGAATTCGTCGTCGCGCGTCAGCAGGTATTCACGCAACTCCTCGGGGCCGTAGATCGTCTGCCCGCCCGCCACGCTTCCGCTGGCGTCGATCGGCAAGCCGGCGTCGCGGTCACGCCACTGGCCGATCGCATCGAAGTTCTCGAGAACGAATCCCAGCGGGTCCATCGGCGCATGGCAGCCGGCGCAGACCGGGTTTTCCCGATGCTGCTCCATCCGCTCGCGCAGCGAGGTCGGCGCCCGGCCCGCCGCGTTCTCCTCGAGGGGCGGGACGTTCGGCGGCGCCGGCGGCGGCGGCGCGCCAAGCAGCGTCTCCAGTACCCACTTCCCGCGAAGGACCACGGAAGTGCGGTCGGCGTACGACGTGACGGTCAGGACACTGCCATGGCCCAGCAGACCCCTCCGGTTGGGATCCTCCATCCGCACTCGCCGGAAGTGACTCCCGTAGACGTCGGGCACGCCGTAATGCTCGGCCAGCCGCTCGTTGAGATAGGTGTAGTCCGACCGCAGGAGCTCCAGGATGCTGTGGTCGTCGCGCACCTGCGACTCGAAGAACAGTTCCGTCTCGCGCTGCATGGCCTCGCGCAGGTTGTCGTCGAATACGAGGAACCGATCGGGGTTCGGCGCGTGTCCCCCGAGGTTCCGTACCGTCAACCACTGCTCCATGAAGTCGTTCATCCAGCGGGTCGCCTTCGGATCGGCCAGAAGACGCCGCACCTGCTGCTCCAGCACCGCCGGGTCGCCGAGTCGATCCGCTTCGGCCAGTTGCAGGAGCTCTTCGTCGGGCACGCTCTTCCACAGGAAGAAGGAGAGCCGGGAGGCGAGTTCGAGATCGCTGACGCGGTAGATATCCCCGGGGCTCGCGCCCTCGGGATCGTGCTCGACCCGGAACAGGAACGACGGTGACGACAGCAATCCTTCAAGGGCCAGCTCGATGCCCTGATCGAAGCTCGCGTCCTGGCTGCCCGCCGTGAACAGGCGCATGAGCTCGTCGATGTCGGCATCCACGAGGGGCCGCCGGTAGGCCCGGTGGGCGAGCGCGCTCAGGATCTCCCGCGCACACGACGCGTGCTCACCCTCGTCGGCTGGCCGGCAGCGGAAGATCTGTCGCCGGCTGGGAGTGTCCTCCGGCGCCGTTCCGTCGTACGGGCCGGCGATCTGGAGCGTCGCGATGCCCGGCCAGGCGGCGTCGTCACCGAAGATCCACCGATGGCGGGAAGAGGGGACGAGCGGGATCCCCTCCGGCGTCCGAGGGGCGCGGTCCGTGAACGCGGCGCTGACCAGCCGGGTTCCGGCCTTCACCGGCATCCGGAACTCCAGGTCGTCATCGGCGGTGAGACGGTAGGTGTGCAGGCGCTGGTTCTCGAGGTCGTCCTCCGGAATGGCGTTGACCAATCCGGGGTCATACCCCTGGTACGCGCCGCCCACCGAGAAGCGCTCGACCAGGCCGTGATCGATGCGCACCTGAATCTCATGTTCCTCGTCCAGGCCTCGAATGGTGTCGCCCAGCGTGTTGCGCTGGAGCCGCATCTTGAACGCGTACTCGCCGTCGAGGGGGAAGACATGCCGGATCGCGATGCCGCCGTGGGTCCCGAACGGCATGTCCTCGCTCATGCGCTGTTCCTGGAAGGCGAACTCCGACGCTTCGTAGACCTGAATCGAAGGGCGCACCGCTTCGGAGTTGCCGATCGCCAGGCGGCTGATCTTGGTCGCCGCGGAGAGATACCGGGCCATCAGGGCGGGCGTGACCGAGAGGATGTCGGCGTTGTTGTCGAAACCGATTCCCGGGTCGTCCACGGGGAGCATCGACGGGTCGATCTCCAGCGCGAGCAGATCGTGGACCGCGTTGACGTACTCCACTCGCGTCATCCGGTGCACGGCGATGCGCCCGGGATTGGGCGCCGCGGCGGCCACGCGATCGAGCGCGGTCTCAAGCTCTGACACGAACGCCGCGACTGCCGCCGCGTCGGGCCGTGGCCGTTCCGGCGGAGGCATCTGCCCGGCGCGCAGCTTGCGGACGACCTTCTCGAGCGCTTCGGCATGCGCCGCGACCTGTGTCAGATCGACTTCATCGAGTGCGAGCCCGCCAGTTCGCAACCGAGCGTTGTGGCAGGTGAGGCAGTGGCGGTCGACCAGCGCCCGATCGAGAGTTTCCGGTGGCGCCTGGGCATGCGCCGCCTCCGCACCGAAGACGACCGCTATCCCGAAGGTGGCGACGAGGCGTGATGTGCGTTGCATCGAATGTGACACTGAATTGTCCACCTCTGCTTACCAACCGCGTCCGTTGCAGTGTCCGCGCCGCCGTCCCGCGCTCAGGGCCGAGGCTGGCCGCTGTCGGTGAGACGCCGCCCGAGCTCTCGCTCGAGCTCGCGGCCACCCAATCCCAGGGTCGTGTCGGCCCCGAGACTCGCCAGCAGCTCGGCCGTTCCGGGCCATTCCTGAAAATAGAAACTCTGTTGCGTACCCTGCGCGATGCGGTACGGGGTCCGCTCCCGATAGTCCTGCGCGTCGATATCGGCGCCGTGCTCGACGAGGTAGGTGGCGACTTCATTGAGACCCCGGAATGCCGCGCCATGCAGCGCCGTGAAGCCAGCCTCGTTCGTCGCCGTGACGTCCGCCCCCGCCTCGATCAGCATGCGGACGACCGCCTCCGCCGACGGGGAGGGTGGACTCTGCCGCAGGCCCTTCCTGAACGTGGAATGCCCGATCCCGGCAGCGACCATCAGGGGGGTCGTGCCGTCGGCCGTCGTCAGTGTCGGGTCCGCGCCCGCTTCGAGGAGGACGCGGACGATTCTGGCCGCGTCGCCGCCATCGGACAGGTCGGCATCGTCCGTTGGAAGATCGGCGCGCTGGCGCGGGGGACGATTGGCACGGTACGCGGCGATCCAGAGCGGGGTCGCATCCCGGAGATTACCGGTTCCGATCGAATGCCCTTCGCGCGCCCCTTTTCGCCCGGATACCCAGGCCTCGGCCGTCGTGGAGACATCCGTGCGGGGGTTCGGATCGGCGCCCGCCGCGAGCAGGGCCTCGACCATCTCCAACCGCTCGTGCTGCGGCAGCCCCTGCGTTCGTCGGGCCGCCAGCGCGATGCTGATCTGCCGGGTGCGGAGCCAGTCGCGAATCCACATGTCGACGTTTCCGGCCGCCGCGTGGAGTGCGCTCACTCCTTGCATCCGGCCGTTCGGATCGGCTCCCTCGGCGAGCAGGAAGTGGGCAAACTCGGCGTTTCCGCTGACGATGGCCAACGCAATCGGAGACGTGCCATCGGACCCGGTCTGGTCGACGTCAGCGCCCGCCTCCACCAGAAGCCGTCCCGCCTCGAGGTCGCTGTTGCGGGCGGCGAACAGTAGCGGCGTGAAGCCGAGGTGAGAGGCTGCCCCGATGTCGGCTCCCGCCGCGATCAGGGCGCGCACGATGTCGTGGTGCGATTCCGCGGTGGCCCACATCAGCGCCGTCTGGCCGGTGATCTCGATGCGGGTGTCGACATCGCCCCCTGCCGCCAGCAACGCCTCGACGACCTGGAGGTTTCCGGTTCCCGCGGCGGTGATCATCGGCGTCAGTCCGTTCGCCTGCGCCGCGTTGGGATCGGCGCCGGCCGCCAGCAGCTTCGACACCATCGTCGGGCTGGCGTTCTCACAGGCCCGCGACAGCGGGGTCACGCCCTGGTCGTCGTCGGCGTTGACATCAGCTCCGTGCGCGAGCAGGAGATCGACGGTATCGTGGTCGTCCCAGTGCGCCGCCCAGAGGAGGGCGGTGACCCCGTCGGCCCGGGTGGCATTGACGTCGACGCCCTCCTGGACGAGCTGTTCGATGAGGGGCCGGTTCTGTTGCTGGGCCGCAGCGACGAGCCGGAGATCCGATTGCGCCGAGACGGCGCCTACCCCAGGCGCCATGAACCAGACTTGCAGCGCGATCGCAACCAGCAGCCGCAGTCGGCCGCGTGAAACCGGGTCCGGGAGAGTCGGCATCGTCATCACCTCGGCGGACTATACAACCGTACGGCCAAGCGATTGGTGGAGGCGGCGGGAGTCGAACCCGCGTCCGAAAATCCAGCTCCGTCGGACTCTACATGCGTGTCCGCCCTTGATATTCTCGTCCCCGGCGTCTAAGGGCGGCGGAAACCGCCGGAGACCCAGCCCCGATAATGTCTCACCGTCGCACGTCGGTGCCGCGCGTGACGGCCAGCTCGCTGTATGACACCTGATTCCCGGCTCGCGAGCAGGGCCAGGAGAGGCGTCGCTACCGTCTAGGCAGCGAGAGGCAGCTGCGTGTCCGCAGTTACTCGGTTTCCATCGGATTTACGAGTCGATGGTGCTCGGCATGCATCCGGCGGTTCCATGACCTCCGTCGAATCCGTGTCGCCCCCATAGACGAACACCCTGACAGTATAATCCGAGTCTGGCGAATCGGGGTCCGCCGGCCCCCGAGGCGACCCATGGCAACCGATCCCGGGCTCGAAAACGAAATCACGGAACGGCTGGCGCGGCTGCGCGATACCACTGCTGTTGAACTTCGCGGCCTGGCGGAGGAGATTGCCGCCCGCGCAGAAGCGGAGCGGCAGGTAGCCCTCGATGCGGCGGTGGCGGAGCGGGATGCGGCTATCGCCAGCGCGCTTGATGCGGCTGCTACTGAATCGGCGGAGGAGATGGACGCCGCGATCAGTCGCGCGCTCGCCGAGGCGGCGGAGAGCGGACGGCGGAGGCTGCTGGCGTCGGTGCGCCGGCTCGACGAGCCGCTGACGCTGTCGGGAGTGCTCGATGCCCTGGCCGCTGCCGCGGCGGCGGAAGCAGGCAGTGCGGTCCTGTTTGTGGCCGAGGGGAGTTCGATGCGCGCCTGGCGGCGGGGCGGGTCCCGGCGCGAACGGGCGCGGGCCGCCGACGCGGCAGCCGCCGCACACCGCGACCTGGTGGACCGCGTCGTCGCGCTGCGGGGGACCGAGGCACGGACGGCCGAGGGCGTGACGGCGATCCCGCTTCTCGTGGGCGGCGAGGTGCTGGCCGTCTGCGTAGCTGCCGCCGCGCGGGAGGGAACGTCCGGCGACGACGAAGCGGAGGTCGGAGGCCCGCCGGCCTGGGTGGCGAGCGTGGAGTTGCTGGCGCGCCACGCCGCCTGCCGGTTAGAAGCGCTCACCGCGAACCGCGCGGCGGATGCCGCGCGCCTCAGTTGAGCGTCGGAATCTGTAGCCGGTCCCCGATCCGGATCAGGGTCCGGCCACCCATGGTGTTCGCGTCCTGGATGGCCCGGACGGTTGTGCCGTAGCGCCGGGCGAGGGCTGCGAGCGTGTCGCCGCTGACGACGTCGTGCGTCACGAAGGTCGGCCGGGGCCGCTCGGGGCGTACCCGCAGGACCATCCCAGGGGTCACCTGTTCGTTGTCGAACAGGTGGTTGTCCCGGACGATCCGCCACGGGGACGACTCGAGCCGACCCGCGATCGACTTCAGCGTGTCACCCGGCCGGACCGTGTAGACGGCGTGCTCTCCCTCCCAGGCGACCGGGAGTCGCAGGCGCTGGCCGACCGGCACGGTCTGCAGCCGCCAGAGGCCGTTGAGATCCCGCATGTCGTCGAGATCGACTTCCAGGCTGAAGGCCAGGTGCAGGTAGTTGTCCCCGATGCGGGCGCGGTAGACAACGTGATTCGTCCCGTCCGGCTCCAGCAACCCCGGCCGGGGAACGCGCGGCCACGCGACCGATTGTCCGACGCGCAGCGAGCGATTGGCCAGGAAGGGGTTGTGCATCTTGAGTTGCAGCACCGAGGCGCCGGTCCGTTCGGCGATCGCCCACCACGTGTCGCCCTCGCGGACGGGCTCGAGCTCGATCATCGCCGCGTGGTGGCGGACTGACGTTTCGTGCAGCCGGAGGACGTTCCGGTAGGCCCCGACCGACAGGACGTACTGCAGCGTCTCGAGAGGCGGACGCCCCCGCTGGGCGCGGCCGGGGCCCGCGTTGTAGGCGGCCACCGCGTAGTCCTCGCGATCGAAACGGCGGATCATCTGGCCGATGTACTTGATGCCGGCCTCGATGTTCGTGTCGACGCGGAGCATGCGAAACGTCGCGGGCATCACCTGGAAATAGCCGCCGGCGCCGGCCACCGACGTCAAGTGCGGGTTGCCTCCCGATTCCTGAATCAGGATGGCGCGCGCCAGACGGACGTCGACGTCGTACTCGCCCGCGTGGCGGCGCACGTCCGCCTCGATCGTCACGGACTTGCGATACATCCCGAGGAACTGAGGCGAGAAGTCGTCCAGAGGCAGCAGGCCCGCCGATTGCCCGCGTGCGTCGGATGCGATGAAGGCAAGGGCCAGCAGGGCAGCGACGGCAGCCCAGGCGCCGCCGCGACGGAGGACAGGGCGTGTCCGCATCGGCATCAGCGTCGGACCATTTAAGCACATGAACAGCACGGAGACACCGGCGTCAGGATGATGCGGCAGATCCCGTGGCCGCGGCCAGGCGGCTCAGTATCGAATGACGCCCTGCAGGTAGAGGCCCTCGAGCTTCAGGTTGCCGGCGTCTCGCCGGTACCGGTAGTTGAAGTCGATCGAGCGGTAACCGAGATTGACGCCGACCATGCGCGACAGGTTCAGCGTGGCGTAAACATCGAGGTCGATGTACTCGCCGCTGCCCTCGTCCCAGGCGCCGTCCGGGATCCGGATGCCAGTCATCTCTACGGTGATTGGCGTGAAACGGCTGGGATAGGCGCGCACCACGAGGCCGAGGGCCGGGATCGGCGCCCTCACCCTTACCCACTCCGGGTCGAGCGTCGGTGTGGTCAGCGTAGTGTCGATCTGAGCGTACTTCGCTTCCGCAATCAGGCCGATATAGGCGCGCGGAAGCGAAATGACGTCGAACTCGTAGGCGAACCGCCAGGCCTTCCAGTTGAACGTCGAGTCGACCGGCAGCGAAGCGTCGAACCGGATCCCGTTGAAGACGATGTCCCGCGGCAGGGTCTGCGCCTGCTCGTAGCCCATCGGCACCACCGAGACGCGCAGCTTCTGGCGGCCGGCCTTGAGGGTCAGGCGCGCTTCCGGATGCCGTACGCGGCCCAGGCCCAGGTCAGTCCCGAAGTCGATCGGCGTGCCGGGAATGCCGAACTGTTCGCTCGATGCGACGAACGCCGGCGAGGGCTCCCAAAGGCCGACGGCGAGCTCGATCGTGTAGTCCTCCCCGACTGCGGGACCGCGCCACAGCGACTCGTTGACGGCCCAGAGATACTCCGGAAGGGTTTCCTGCGCGTCCTGGGCGTAAGCGGGCGCAACGGCGCCCAGAGTGAGCATCCCGCACGCCAGCGTGGCGAGCGTCCGCGCGGCGATGGTCGGCGCGAGACAGGGTCCCGTCCGCGTTCGTTTCCTGCTTTCCACCGTCTGTTCCTCCATCAATCTGTCCAGCGCGTCGGCGGCGTGACGCCTGTTATCCTCAAGTGGTCGATGTCGTCAGCCGCGTCCGCCTTCCTTCCTTATCTCTTCAGGTATCGATTCCGGTTCGCCGTCGGGGCGCTGTTTCTGGCCGGCGCCACGGGCGTCCAGTTGTTGTCGCCGTGGGTGCTCAAACTGGCCATCGACCGCCTGACGACCAGCCTCGGTCAGGACGCGGCAGGCCTCGCCGCGCCAGTGGGCGGAATGTCGCTTGGCGCCTATGCGGGAATACTCGTCGGTCTGGCTCTGACAGCCGGGATCTGCCGCTTCCTGATGCGCCGGATCATCATCGGCGTATCGCGCGAGGTGGAATTCGATCTGCGGAACGACTTTTTCCGTCACCTGCAACGCCTGCCTCCCGCCTGGTTTCACGCCCACCGGACCGGCGACCTGATGTCGCGCGCGACCAACGACCTCTCGGCCGTCCGGATGATGGCGGGGCCGGCGGTCATGTACACCGCGACCACCTCCATCACGTTCGTGGTCGCAGTCCTCCTCATGATTTCCATCTCACCCGGCCTGACGCTGCTCGCGCTATTGCCGTTGCCGATCGTATCGGTCGCGGTGAAGTGGTTCGGCAGTGCGATCTATCGCCGGTCGGAGGCGGTGCAGGCGCAACTGGCGGCGATGAGCGCCGTGGTGCAGGAGGCGCTGGCGGGTGTTCGCGTGGTTCGCGCCTACTGCCGCGAGCCCGTGGAGGTGGCGCGGTTCCGCGGGGCGAATCAGGAGTACATCGACCGGAGTCGCCGGCTCGTGGAACTCCAGGGGGCGTTTCACCCGACGCTGGCGCTGTTTCTCGGCCTGTCGAGCCTGCTTGTGCTCTGGTTCGGCAGCGGGTACGTCATCGAGGGGAGGATGTCACTGGGCGCCTTCGTCGCCTTCAACGTCTACGTGACGATGCTCGCGTGGCCGGTGATCGCCTTCGGCTGGGTGACCAACATGCTGCAGCGGGGGATGGCCGCCTGGCGGCGGATGCTTGACATCATGCAGGTGACGCCGGCCATCCGGGATCCGGAACGGCCGGTGGTACTGGACGCAATCCGGGGAACGGTGGAGTTTCGCAACCTGACGTTCGCCTACGGCCAGGATTCGCACTCGGGCGGTGACCGGCCGGTACTCTCCGACGTCTCGGCCCGGGTTGAGCCGGGGCAGGTCCTCGCTCTGGTCGGGCCGACGGGATCCGGCAAGTCGACGCTCGTCGAGTTGCTCCCCCGGCTGTTCGATCCGCCTGCGGGGACGGTCCTTGTCGACGGCGTCGATGTCCGCGACCTGCCGCTCGATCAACTCCGTGGCGCGATCGGCTACGTACCGCAGGAGCCGTTGCTGTTCTCTGAGACGGTGGCGGGCAATGTCGCCTTCGGGGCGCAGACGGATCCGGACGGCGCGCTCGCCCAGGCGGTTGCCGGCGCGGTGGCGCTGGCGCGGCTCGAGGGCGACATCGCGAGGTTTCCGAAGGGACTGGAGACGGAAGTGGGTGAGCGCGGCATTACGCTCTCGGGCGGCCAGAAGCAGCGCGCGGCGCTGGCCCGCGCGCTACTGACCGACCCGCGGATCCTCATCCTGGATGACGCGCTCTCCGCCGTCGACACGCAAACGGAGGAAGCGATTCTCTCCCGACTCCGGACCGTGATGCGGGAGCGGACGACGATCCTCGTGTCGCATCGAATCTCCACCGTGCGCGACGCCGACATGATCCTCGTGCTCGAGGATGGCCGCGTCGTAGAGCGGGGCACGCACGACGACCTGGTTGCTGCGGGGGGACTCTATGCCGGTCTCCACGAGAAGCAGTTGCTGGAGACGGCGCTGGAGGGATCGTAGAGGTATGGATACCCGGGACCCCGAGGTGCTCGGCAAGGCGTACGACGCCCGGCTGATGCGGCGCCTGCTCGGCTATCTCGGGCCGCACCGGCGATCGGTCGTGGTTGCGCTCGGCGCCATCACGGCGGGCTCCGTCCTGCAGCTTGCGCCTCCGTGGTTGACGAAGCTGGCGATTGACAACCACATCGCCACCGGTGTCTCGGACGGGCTCGGCCTGATCGTGCTGGCCTACGCGGGCGTGCTGGCGGGCTCGTTCGCGCTGGGATACGTGGAGACGCTGACTCTGCAGATGATGGGGCAGCGAATCATGTTCGACCTCCGGATGGAGATATGCCGTCACCTGCAGCGGCTGGATGTGGCGTTCTACGACCGCAACCCGGTCGGCCGGCTGATGACTCGGGTGACGACCGACGTCGACGCGCTGAACGATCTCTTCGCGTCGGGTGTGATCGCGGTCGTGCGGGACGTGGTCATGCTTGCCGGCATCATGGTGGTGCTGCTGGCGTTGGATTGGCGCCTGGCGTTGGTGACGTTCGCGGTCCTCCCGATCATCGCTGCCGTTACGCATTGGTTCCGCACCAACGCCCGCGCGTCGTACCGCGAGGTACGCACGTGGATTGCCCGGATCAACGCTTTCCTGCAGGAGAACATCACCGGAATGGCGACGGTGCAGGCCTTCCGCCGGGAACGGCGCAACTTCGCGCGGTTCCGCCGGATCAACCGGGCGCACCGCGACGCCAACGTCGACTCGGTCTTCTACTACGCCACGTTCTATCCCGCCATCGAGCTGCTGGGCGCGGTCGCGACCGGCTTGATCCTCTGGTACGGCGGCGGGCGCGCGTTGCAGGAGACGGTCTCCCTCGGTTCGCTCGTTGCGTTCATCGGGTACGCGCAGCAGTTCTTCCGTCCCATCAGCGACCTGTCGGAGAAGTTCAACGTCATGCAGTCGGCGATGGCGTCGTCGGAGCGTATCTTCGGGCTGCTCGACACCCCGGTCGAGATCGAGTCGCCCGCGACGGCGGCGCCCGCGGTTCCGGTGGCCCGGGCGGACGAGCTGGCCGCAGCCCTCCCCGAAACGGATGCACCGGCGGGCGCCGGGCATATCCGCTTCGAGGGCGTCTGGTTCGCCTACCGCGACGACGATTACGTACTGCGCGATGTCACGTTCGATGTTCCACCCGGCGCCCGGGTAGGGATTGTCGGCGCGACCGGAGCCGGAAAGACGACTCTGATCAACCTTCTGATGCGGTTCTATGACGTCAAACGCGGCCGGATCACGATCGATGGCGTCGATATCCGAACGCTGCCGCTCGCCGACCTGCGGCGACGCTTCGGGCTCGTCCTCCAGGATGTCCATCTTTTCTCGGGCAGCATCCGTGAGAACATCCGGCTGGGCCACGAGGCCATCGACGACGTCGAGGTGCGGGCGGCGGCTGCGAGCGTCCATGCCGACCAGTTCATCGATCGACTGCCGGGCGGATTCGACAGCGAGGTGGCCGAGCGGGGCGCAACACTCTCGACGGGACAGCGGCAACTCCTGTCGTTCGCGCGCGCACTGGCATTTGCCCCGGACGTGCTGCTGCTCGACGAAGCGACATCGAGCGTCGATACCGAGACCGAGCAACTGATCCAGGATGCACTGCATGTCCTGATGGCGGGACGGACCACGATTGCCATCGCCCACCGGCTGTCGACGGTGCAGGACATGGATCGGATTCTGCTGTTTCACAAGGGCGAACTGCGCGAGGCGGGGACACACCAGGAACTGCTGCTGCAGCGCGGTCTCTACCACACCCTGTACCAACTGCAATACCGGGATCAGGAAGCGGTCGTGGCCGGGGCTGATCCGGCTACGCGGTGGGCGTCGCTGGAGTCAGCCTGAAGTGCGCGAACCCGTCCGGTAACGGCGCCTCGGCGCCGTCTCGGACGACGCAGAGGTCCAGCGCCTTCGTTACCACGCCGATGGGCGTAAGCCCCAGATCTCCGATTTGTCGCCGCACGTGGCGGAGACGACCGGTCAACCGTGTCGGCGCGGTGAAGGCAAGTTCATAGTCGTCACCCCCGGCCAGCGCGGCAGCGACCGGATCCTCACCCGCCGCCTCGAACCAGGCGCGCGTGTCCGCATCGATCGGCAGGGCGTCCGATTCGACCCGCATGCCCACGCGGCTTGCGGCGGCGATTTGCCGGAGGCCGTCGGCGAGACCGTCGCTCAGATCGACGCAGGCATGCGCCGCCCGATTCCGGCCAAGCGCCACACCGAGGGCAACACGAGGCTCGGGCCGGCGGCAGCGTTCGACGCACGCCGCGATCCCGAGGTGGGCGCCCGCCCTGGCGCGGAGCGCGCCGAGGCCGGCCGTGGCCGCACCGATCGTTCCGCTCACCCAGACGACATCGCCCGGGCGGGCTCCGCTCCGTGTAAGGATGCGCCGGCGCTTCGCGCTCCCGATCGCCGTTGCCCCAATGACGACCGGGCCGGGCGACGCAGTGACGTCCCCGCCGATGAGCGCCGTCCGGTAGCGCGCGGCCAGGGCGAGCAGCGCGTCCAGCAGGGCGTCGACACCGGCGACGGGGCAATCACCCGGGAGCGAGAGCGACAGCAGAACGCTGCGCGGGACGGCGCCCATTGCGGCGAGATCGCTCAGATTGACGGCGAGAGCCTTGTGACCGGCGTCAGCCAGGGTGCCGAGTGACAGGTCGAAGTGGACGCCCTCGATGAGCGTATCGGTGGTGGCGACGATTAGCGCGCCGCGGTCGGGTACGACAACCGCCGCGTCGTCACCGATGCCGATGTCGACCCCGACCGGCGCCGGTGGAACCCGCGCCCGGATCCGTTCGATCACCGCGTGCTCGCCGACGCCGGCGACCGTGGCGGACTCCACGATGCTGCCGCCTACTTCGCGTACTCGACGGCACGCGTCTCACGGATCACGGTCACTTTGATCTGGCCGGGATACTGCAGTTCGCTCTCGATCCGGTTCGCAATGTCACGGGACAGCCAAACGGCGTCCTCGTCCGAGATCCGCTCGCTCTCCACCATGATCCGGATCTCGCGGCCCGCCTGGAGGGCAAATGCCTTCGAGACTCCCTGGAACGAGTCGGCGATGTCTTCCAGGTTCTCGAGCCGCTTGATGTACGACTCGAGGATGTCGCGCCGCGCGCCCGGGCGGGCGGCGGAGACGGCATCAGCCGCCTGCACGATCATCGACTCCAGGGATGGCCAGTCAATGTCCATATGGTGCGCCGCCATCGCGTCGATGACTGCTTCGGTCTCGCCATGCTTACGGAGAAAGTCGATACCGATCTGCAGGTGCGTCCCTTCGAGGTCGCGATCCATCGCCTTGCCGACATCGTGCAGGAACGCGGCGCGGATCGTCGTGTGAGCGTCGAGTCCCAGTTCCCGCGCCATGACGCCGGCGACGTAGGCCACCTCCTTCGAATGCGCGAGCACGTTCTGGCCGTAGCTGGTCCGGTACTTGAGCCGGCCCATCATGCGGTGCAGTTCCGGGTGCAGGTCGTGCAGGCCCAGCTCGAAGGCCGCAGCCTCGCCCTCCTTCACCGTCGCCTCGTCCATTTCGGTGCGCACCTTCTCGACCAGTTCCTCGATCCGCGCCGGGTGGATCCGGCCGTCAGAAACGAGCTGCTCGATGACGCGCCGCGCAATCTCGCGCCGGTACGGGTCGAAGCACGAGAGGATGATGGCCCCGGGCGTGTCGTCGACGATCAGTTCGACGCCGGTTGCGGTCTCGAGCGCGCGGATGTTCCGTCCCTCGCGCCCGATGATGCGTCCCTTCAGATCGTCGCTCGGCAGATCGACCACCGATACGGTCGTCTCGATCGCATGTTCGGATGCGCTTCGCTGAATCGCCTGCGTGATGACCTGTTTCGCCTTGGCGTCGGCGGTCTCCCGCGCCTCGTGCTCGAGCCGTTTCACCAGATTGGCGGAGTCCCGGCGGGCGTCCGACTCGATCTGCTTGATGAGCAGGTCCTTCGCCTCGTCCGCAGTCATGCCGGAGACCTGTTGGAGGGCGCGTTGCGCCTCGGCTACCAGTTCCTGGTGTCGCACTTCATCCTTTTCCGCGGCCGCCTCGCGTTTGGCGATAGCCTGATCGCGCGCGGCGACAGCCGCCTCGCGCGCCTCCATCTCCCGGCTCGCGCGCTCGAGCTCCGCACCGCGTTCGATCAGGCCCTGGCGTTTCTCGGCGAGCTCGCGCTCAAGCGTGGTCAGTTCGGCAAAGCGCGTCTTCGCCTGTGCCTCCGCCTCCTGCTGCAGGTCATGCGCCGCCTGTTTGGCGCTGAGGATGGCTTCTCGGCGCGACGCTTCCGCCTCCCGCTCGGCGTCCTGTCGGAGGCGCTGGGCCTCCGCATCGGCGCGCCCGATGGTGTCCGCAGCGATACGGCGTCGCGCCGCGAGCCAGTAGGAGAGAATCAGGAGACCGACGACACCAGCCGCGGCGGCCCCGACAAGGATTGGACCGACCTGCTCCACCATGCGCGCCTCCCGCGCACCTGGCGCGCATGCCGGGACCTGAGCCGAACCGAAAAACCCCGCGATTACCGTGTGGGGAGGTCGTATGAACCTGCATGTGCAGGTGGAACCGCTGTATCAGGCATCACCACGAAGGCTTCCTCGCGCCGAGGCGTGCACAGAGCGATGCGTCGCGATTCGCTTCGATTCAGCAATGGCTCAAACGAGACTCCAACCATCACGCGCAATGCAGGGAACCTAACATTTCTCAGGGCCTGCGCTACCGCCCCCTGCGGCCGGCGACGCACCCGACACGCGTACCGTTCTTAGCTGAAGCATCTTAGCACCAGACGATGCAGTCGGCTAGTCGCGGAGGGCGGGGTCGTCGTCCGGGTCCAACGCGCGGTCGAGGAGGGCTTCGATGGCGGCGGTCCGGTCTTCGATGGCGCGTGCACCGCCCATCCGGTCCTCCCGGCAGCGGAAGTAGTCGTCCGCGATGTTGATTGCCGCAAGGGTGGCGACGCGCACCAGGTCCCCGTGCGGAGCCACGGTCGCAACCGTCCGCATCTTCTGCTGAACGTAGGAAACGAGGCGGTCAAGATCCTCCGGGGCAAGCGAGCTGCGGATGGGGTACTTCTGCCCCATGATGTCGACGACGACCCGAGTGGATTCCGTGCCGGCCGGTTTCGCCTCGGACTGCCGGCCTGGCGTACGCCTCTGGAATCGTCCGACGGATGGCATCCCCAGATCCTCCAGCATCCGCCGCTGCGCCCGGAAGCGCTCTGCGGATATGGCCTACAGTTCGATCGTTTCGAGCTGAGAGAGAATCGACGCTACCCTCGTCTGCAGATGTTCCCGCTCGGCTCGGAGCGACTGCAGCACCTCGCCGTCCTCCCGGCTCGCAGTGGTCAGACGTGCGAGCTCCTGCTTCAACCGTTCGTTCTCCGCCTTCGCTTCGGCCAGGTCGCTGCGCGACCTATCCAGCACCTGGACGAGCGCCGACACCTTGTCGGCGAGCCGTTCGATGGTGGTGAGGTTGGTGGCCTCAGCAGTCGTGGTCATGATCGGTGACACTCCTTGCCTGAATGCTTACCCGGGCGTGCGGGTCATCGCAGCACCGCCTGGTGCGCCGACTGAAGGGCGGCGACGATCGCGTCCATCGCGTGCTGCACCTCGCTGTCGGTCAACGTGCGATCCGCCGCACGGAACGTTAGCCGAAAAGCCAGGCTGAGACGCCCCTCCGGGATGCCCTGCCCGTCGTACCGGTCGAACTCATGTACATCCACCAGCGTATCCGGTGCGACGGCGCGAATCGTGCCACGAACCGCGGCGGCAGGCAAGGTGGCGTCCACTACCACGGCGAGATCGCGTACATTGGACGGGTAGCGGGGGAGCGGCGCCGCGGTCATGCGTCGGCGGTCCGAGCCCACCCGCGCCAGCGCGTCCAGGTCGAGCTCCGCCACCCAGACCGCCTCGACGCCGGCCCGGTGAATCCCGCGCGCCTCGGCGATCTCGATCGCGAGCCGGCCTGCGAGTCCGAGCGTGATCGGATCCCTGCCGCCGTCCCGCGGGGGCGCCATCACGGTGGCGGACTGCCCCGGGACGAGCGTCGCCTGCTTTACGGCTTCGAAACGCGCCGCCACACCGAAAGCGTCGCAGAGGCGACGGACAATCCCGGTCAGATCGAACAGGTCGGCCGCCCGTTCGCCGCCGCTCCAGTGCGCGCCCGTCGCCGCACCGGTCAGCGCCACCGCCACGCTCCGGCGCTCACCTGCCGTGGCGGTGAACCGGTGGCCGATCTCGAACAGCCGAATGTCGTGGTGTTCCCGATGGCGGTTGTAAGCCAGGGCGCCAATCAGGCCTGGCAGCAGCGATGGCCGCAACACGGCGAAGTGTTCCGAGAGAGGGTTGGCAATCCGTACGATCTCGTCGTCCTCCGCCACGAACGGCTGCGCCGCCGCCGTCTCGATGAAGCCGTAGGTAATGGCCTCGGTGCAACCACTTGCCGTCAGGACGCGTCGCGCGAGCCGTCGCTGCGCGAGTCGGTCACGCTCCGGCGCCGGCGGCCGAATCATCGCCGGGAAGGTCGACGGGAGCCGCTCGTAGCCGTGGTGGCGCGCGACTTCCTCGATCAGGTCGATCTCGCGGCTCACGTCGACGCGGTGGCCCGGGACGGTCACGCGCCAGACCGGACCGTTGCCATCGGCGCCGGCCTTCTCGGTTACTTCGAAGCCGAGCCGGCCAAGCGCCGCAGGAACGAACCGCGGATCGATGTCGGCCCCCAGGACCCGGCCAATGCGGGCGTGCCGCAGCGTGACGACAGCCCGTTCCCGCGGCGCCGGGTAGCGATCGATAATCGGCCCCTCCGGGGTGCCGGCCTCCAACTGTCGCAACAGGGCGTGCGCACGCCGCATCGCGCGAACCGGCGCTTCGATGTCGGCTCCCCGCTCGAAGCGGTACGACGCATCGGTCGACAGCGTCAGTCGGCGACCGGTTCGGCGGACCGATACCGGGTCGAACCAAGCGCTCTCGAAGGCCACGCGCCGCGTCGCCCCGGTCACCTCCGAGTCGGCGCTTCCCATGACGCCGGCGACCGCCTGCGGGCGGGTCGCGTCCGCAATCACCAGCATGTCGTTGGCGAGGACCCGGTCGGCGCCGTCGAGCGTAGTCACCGTCTCGCCCGGACGGGCTCGGCGAATCCGCAACTCGCCGCCGCCGAGACGGTCGAGATCGAAGGCGTGCATCGGATGGCCCAGCTCCATCAGAACGTAGTTCGTAACGTCGACCAGGTTGTTGATCGGACGCACGTCCACCGCCTGCAGCCGCGCCGCCATCCAGGCGGGCGACGGGCCGATGGTGACCGTCGCGACCGACGCGGCGTAGCGCGGGCAGAGGTCGAGAGCGTCCGGCTCGATCGTGACAGGCAGTGGATCGTCCAGCCGCCCTTCCGCGCCGGTGCCCGCGGCCACCGCCGTCTCGGCCAGTGTCGGCAGCGTGAGGGGAACGTCGTAGATGGTCGAAACCTCCCGCGCGACGCCGAGAACACTCAGGCAGTCGGGCCGGTTGGTGGTCACTTCAAGGTCGAGTACGGCGTCCGGTCCCTCTCCTGTCCGACCGGGGACCATCGGGGGCGGATCGACTGACGCAACCTCGAATCCGCGCCGGGTTAGCGCGTCGGCCAGCGCCTCGATGGTGACGGTGACCGGCACGAAGTCACGCAGCCACGAAACCAGAATCTTCACAGCGCAAACTGTTCCAGCAGCCGCAGGTCGTTGTCGTAGAAGGCGCGGATGTCCTGTACGCGGTATTTGAGAATGGCGATCCGGTCGATCCCGATGCCGAACGCCCAGCCCGTCAACCGCTCCGGGTCGTAGCCGACTGCCTCCAGCACGGCCGGATCGACCATCCCGCTTCCCAGGATCTCGAGCCATCCGGTTCGCTTGCAGACGGGGCATCCATCGCCGCAGCAAAAGACGCAACTGATGAACACCTCGGCGCTCGGTTCGGTGTAAGGGAAGAAGCTCGGACGGAACATCACCCGCGTCTCTGGCTCAAAAAGCTGTTGCAGGAAGCACTCGAGCGTCCCCTTGAGATCGGCCATCGTCACGTCTTCTCCCACGAGCAGACCCTCCACCTGCTGGAACATCGGCGAGTGGGTCAGGTCGGGGTTGTCGCGGCGGTAGACCAGGCCAGGCGCGATGATCCGGACCGGCGGCTCGTGCGTTTCCATGTAGCGAATCTGCATGCCGGAGGTGTGGGTCCGGAGGAGCGTGCCGGGCGGCCCGTGGGGCGCCGGGAGCGGAGACGCCAGATACAGCGTGTCCTGCATGTCGCGCGCCGGATGCTCCGGCGGCATGTTGAGAGCCTCGAAGTTGTGGTAGTCGTCCTCCACTTCCGGGCCATCGACCACCTCGAACCCCAGGCTGATGAAGATCCGCTCTATCTCCTCGCGGATGAGGGTGAGCGGATGGGGGTGACCGACGCGGACTTCCCGCCCCGGCAACGTCACGTCCACCGAGCCGGCGGGTCGGGTGAACGCCTCAAGCGCATTGCGCCGCTCGCCGAGCGCGTGCTCGATCTCCTGTCGCACGCGGTTCGCCTCCCGGCCCAACTCCCGCCGCGCCTCCGGGCGGGCGGCGGCGACTGCCTTGAGCAACTCCCGCACGGCGCCGCGCTTCCGACCCAAATACTGGTCGTGGAGCGCCTGCAGGTGCGAAGACGTCTCAGTTCGCGCGAGATCGGCATGGAACGACGCGCGGATTTCGTCGGCCGTGGGAACGTTAGCCATCGGGAGTCCGTCGAGGCGGGACGGACGCCCTATGACGCGGCGGCGGTCGACTCGCGCGCCGACCGCGCCTGTTCAACGAGATAGGCGAAGGCGTCCGGCTCGCGCACCGCGAGATCGGCCAGGGCTTTCCGGTCGAGGCCGATCCCCGCCGCTTTCAATCCGTGCATGAACTGGCTGTAGCTGAGCCCGTGCTGGCGCGTTGCGGCGCCGATTCGCGTAATCCAGAGCCGACGGAAGCTGCGTTTTCGGAGCTTGCGTCCGATGAACGCGTAGTTCAGGGACGTATCCACCGCTTCCTTCGCTGCACGGTGCAGCTTGCTCTTCGTCTGGAAGAAACCCTTCGCGCGCGCGAGCAGCTTTGCGCGCTTGCGCCGCCGGATGGGTCCCCGTTTCACTCGAGGCATGGTGCTGGCGTCCTTCCTGTCACGCCCGTGACTACTTGTAAGGAATCATGCGCGCGACGCGCGGCGCGTCGACGGGATCGACCGTCGTCGTGCCGCGCAGCTTGCGCTTCTGCTTCCTGGTCTTGGTGGTCAGGATATGGCGCGCGAAGGCCTTCTTCCGGGTCACCTTGCCGGTGCCGGTCCGGTTGAAGCGCTTCGCGGCGCCCCGGTGGGTCTTCAGCTTCGGCATCGATCGTCTCTCCGTTCCTCCTACGTCGGACGGCCCTTCTTCGTTGCCGTCCGGCTCGACAGGATGGTGTGCATCTGGTTGCCTTCCATCCGCGGCATCGTTTCCTGCAGGGCGACATCCTGCAACTCGTCGATCAGCCGGTCGAGGATGTGCCGGCCAAACTCGGGATGCGCCATCTCGCGTCCCCGGAAGAAGATGGTCGCCTTTACCTTGTCGCCATGCGCAAGGAAGCGTTGCACATGTTTCTTCTTGAACTGGTAGTCGTGTTCGTCCACCTTCGGACGGAACTTGATCTCCTTGACCTCGATCGTCTTCTGGTGCTTCCGTGCCTGGCGCGACCGCTTCTGTTCCTCGTACTGGTACCGCCCGAAGTCCATGATGCGACAGACGGGCGGCTGTGCGGTCGGCGAAATTTCGACCAGGTCAAGTCCCTTTTCGCGCGCGATGGCGAGCGCCTCCGGTGGGGCCATCACGCCGAGCTGCTTGCCCTGATCGTCGATGACACGGATCTCACGAACCCGAATCCGTTCGTTGACCCGCGTACGCGGCTGGCGAAAGTCGCGGCGTGGCCCTCGAGGGCCCCGTCCTGGAGGAATGTCTGCTGCTCCCTTCGTTGCGCCCGTCCGCGGCTCGGCCGCGAACGAACAGTTTATCCTGTGCGCTCCACCTCTGGGCTGCGTTTGGCGCAGACTTCCGCGTGGAGCGAGTGCACGAGGTCGTCGAGTGTACTGGCCCCGTGATCCCCAGTGGCGCGGTGCCGCACGGCCACGGTGCCCTGGTCGACCTCCCGGTCGCCGACCACGAGCATGTAAGGAATCTTCTGGAGCTGCGCTTCGCGAATCTTCAGACCAATCTTCTCCCGCCGATCGTCCAGCTCCACGCGGAACCCTTCGCCGGCGAGCCGGTCGCGCACCGTGCCGCCATGCTCGGCGTGACGATCGGCAATCGTCAGGACGCGTACCTGCACCGGGGCAAGCCAGAGCGGGAAGGCGCCGGCGTACTGCTCGATCAGCAACGCGATGAAGCGCTCGAAGCTGCCGAAGATGGCACGGTGAATCAGCACCGGCCGGTGCTCGGTGTTGTCGGCCCCGATGTACTTCAGGCCGAAGCGTTCCGGCATCTGATAGTCGAGCTGGATCGTTGCGCACTGCCAGCGGCGGCCCAGCGCATCGGTGACATGCAGGTCGATCTTCGGTCCGTAGAAGCTCCCGTCGCCTTCAGAAAGGGAGTACCCCGTACCGGTCGCTTCGATCGCCGCTTTCAGTTGCGTCTCGGCGTGATCCCACGTCTCGACGGTGCCGAGGTAGTCGTCGGGTCGCGTCGACAGCTCCACTTCGTAGGCGAGACCGAAGTCGGCGTAGACGCGTTCGACCAGGCGCAGCAGCCGCTCGACTTCCTCGCCGATCTGATCCTCGGTGATGAAGCAGTGGGCGTCGTCCTGCGCGAACTGCCGGACGCGGGTCAGACCACTCAAGACTCCCGACGCCTCGTTGCGGTGCAGCACGCCCTGATCGTGGAACCGGAGTGGCAGGTCGCGGTAACTACGCCCCTCGCTGGCGAACATCAGCATGTGGCCGGGGCAGTTCATGGCCTTCAGCGCGTAGGGTTCGCCGTCCGACTCGACCTGGAACATGTTCTCCCGGTAGTGTTCCCAGTGGCCGGAGGTCTCCCACAGCGCCTTGTTGAAGACGAGCGGAGTCCGAACTTCCTGGTAGCCCTCGCCGGAGAGCGCCTCGCGCATGTAATCGGAGAGCAACTGGTACAGCAGCGCCCCCTTGGCGTGCCAGAACGGGGCGCCGGGCGCCCAGGCGTGGAACGTGAAGAGGCCCAGTTCCCTGCCCAGCTTGCGGTGGTCGCGCTTCTTAGCCTCCTCGATCCGCTCAAGATGCGCGGTCAGATCCTTCGCCTTGAAGAATGCGGTTCCGTAGATCCGCTGCATCGGCTGGTTTCGCGCATCGCCCTTCCAGTAGGCATTCGAGCTTGACAGAACCTTGAACGCCTTGAGGCGGCCGGTGGAAGGCACGTGCGGTCCCGTGCAGAAGTCGATGAAGGCATCCTCGATCGTGTAGCACGAGACCCGGGACCCTCCCTTTTCCTCGATCAACTGCACCTTGAGGGGTTCGCCGCGGCCGTCGAAGTAGTCCTTCGCTTCCTGCTTCGACATCATCTTCCGCTCGTAGCGGAGATCCCGCCGGGCGATCTCGGTCATTTTCTCTTCGATCGCCTCGAGGTCCTCCGGGATGAACGGACGGTTGACAACGAAGTCGTAGAAGAAGCCGTCGTCAATGGCCGGGCCGATTCCGCACTGCGCCTCCGGGAAGAGGGAGGTCACCGCCGCCGCCATCAGGTGGGCGGTACTGTGACGGTAGAGATCGAGCGCCTCTGGCGCGTCGGGCGTCACGAACCGGACCCTGGCGTCCGCGTCCAATCGGAAGGCGAGATCCACCATCCGTTCGTTGACGAACGCGGCGAGCGCCTGCTTCGCGAGGCGCGGCGACAGATTCCTGGCTACCTCCGCGACGGGGACGCCCGCAGGCACGGATCGACTGGATCCGTCAGGAAGCGTGACGGTAACGTGGCTCATGCGGTCTGCACCGGCGCGGGAACCGTCGGAGCGGACATGCGGTGCGGCGTGGAGTAATGGAACATGGTAGGCACGGGCGGACTTGAACCGCCGACCTCCTGCATGTCAAGCAGGCGCTCTAACCAACTGAGCTACGCGCCTATCCTGCGCGGCTTGCCGCCGCGCGACCGCTCGTCCCGAATCCATGGGGCAAACGCCCAGTATACCTTTCGCCATCCGGTGTCTTGCCGCCGGACCCGCCTCAGGCTGCATCAGCCGTGCCGGCAATCTCGGCGATCGCCCGATCGAGCACGGGATCCGTATCCGGCAGCGGTTCGCCCAGTTCCGGAAGGACGACCTCGACCGGGATGTCCGGCTCGAGGCCGAAGGGATGGATGGCCTCACCAGAGGGGGTGAGGTAGCGGACCCAGGAAATCCAGATACCACTGCCGTCCGGCAGTCGCACCAGGCGCTGCAGGCTGGTCCGGCCGGAAGTCTGCCGGCCCACCGACGTTGCCCGGTCCCGGTCGACCAGGGCCGCCGCGAACACTTCCGCCGGGCCGGAGGTGCCGTAGTTGGTGAGCAGCGTAACCGGCAGGGTGATCGTCGCCGCGCTGCCGTCCGCGCCGATCTCCGAGCGGACGTCGCCTGGCTCGTCACGGATGGCGAGCGTGCCTCCGTCGAAGAAGAGTTCCGCCGCGTCGATCGCCGCGTCGAAAGTGCCTTCCGCAGCGCGCCGGACGTCGAGAATCAGATGCGTGGCGCCGCCAGCGGCCAGCGTGTCGGCGGTCTCAGCGACTTGCGCGGCGGTGTCTCCGCCGAACGCCGGGATCCGGACATAACCGATCCCAGCGCCTTCCCCGGGCAGCAGGCGCCCGTCAACCCTGGGGGCAGGCAGGGTTTCCCGCACCAACGTGATCTCGTACGGTTCCTGCGTGCTGCCACGGATGAGCGACAGCGTCACCTCGGTGCCGGGATCGCCGCGCAACCGCCGCTCACCCTCGGTCGCGGACAGCAGGCGTGTGGGTTCCTGGTCGATCGCACGCACAAAGTCGCCCGGCAGAATGCCTGCATCCGCCGCCGGCGAACCATCCCGCACACCAATCACCTGTACGTAGTAGCGCCGCGTCAGCTGCAGGCCGATCCGGCCGTCGGGGAGCGGTTCGCCCTGCTCGATCCGATCCGCCTCTTCGGGCGTCAGGTAGGCGCTGTCGGAGTCGAGTCCCTCCGCCAGACCCCGGAGCGCGCCGTCCATCACGTCGTCCAGATTCACTTCCTCAACGTAATTGTTGGAGATGAGGGACACGACGTCTTCGAAGATACGCAGGTGCCGGTACGTGTCCTCCCCGGCGGAGACACGGCTCAGGTAGCCACCGATCAGCGTGAAGCCGACCAACGCGATGGCGGCCCACAGTACCGTCAGACGTGTGTTGCTGGACATAGTGTCAGTCTGCCGACGCACCCGATTGCCGCCATTCTACTGTATCTGCCGTCCCCGGTCGAAGCCGCGCGCGGCCCCCCCGCGTCCGCGGGTGGACAGGCCGCCGGGTGGCGCGTACGCTGTTACCTCAGCAGCGCGATTGCCGCCACGAGGCTGACGCATGCGCATTCTGGGGATCGATTACGGCGAACGGCGCATCGGCCTTGCGCTGAGCGATCCCACCGCGACGCTCGCCCGGCCACTGCGAACCATCGAGTTGCAGGGGCCCCTCGCCAACCGGGCGGCCGCCCTCGCCGAAGCGATAGCGGCGCTTGCCGCCGACGCCGATGGTCTGGCCGGCGTAGTGGTGGGCCTCCCGCGCAGTCTCGACGGTCAACCTCACGGGCAAACGGCGCGCGTCGAGACCTTCGTCCATGAACTCCGGCGGGCGGTCGACCTGCCGGTTGTGCTGCAGGACGAGCGTCTGAGCAGCGTGGAAGCGGACGAGCGGTTGGCCGTGCGCGAACGAAGCTGGCGGAGGCGGAAGGCCCGCCTGGATGCCGCCGCGGCGGCTGTCATCCTGCAGGACTACCTCGATGGAGCGCCGCGCCCGCGTCCGAACGCGGCGGAGCAGGGCCACCGGTGAAACGCCTGTTGATCGCTGTTGCCGGCCTGTTGGTGCTGGGCGCTGGCGCCGCGTTCACGGGCTGGCAGGATCTCGAGACGCGCCTCACTACGCCGCATCCAGGCGTACCTGCCGATGGAGTCTTCGTGGAGGTGGCGCCGGGTGAAGGGGCTTCGGAAATCGCGTCGCGGCTCATTGCGGCGGGCGTCGTCGCGGACGATCTGACCTTCCGCTTCGCCCTGTGGCGGAGCGGGCGCGATCGGGAACTCCAGGCGGGAGAGTACTTCTTCGAAGAACCAATGTCGCCGCTCGATGTCGTGACCGCGCTTGCCGAGGGACGGGTGTTCCACCGGACCGTCACCTTCCCGGAAGGGCTGACGCTACCGGAGATGGGAGCGATCTTCGAAGCGAGGAAGTTCGGTACTGCCGCCGCGTTCGCCGCGGCGGCCGCGGATGTGGCGCTGGTCGCGGATCTGGATCCGGACGCCGTCGATCTCGAGGGGTATCTCTTTCCGGAAACCTATTCGCTTCCGCGGGGTGCAAGCGCCACCGATCTCGTGGCCGCGATGGTCGCGCAGTTCCGCGACACGTTCGATGCCGACCTGCGCACCCGCGCCGCCGACCGGAACGTGAGCGTCCGCGACGTCGTGACGCTTGCCTCGATCATTCAGAAGGAGACCGGACAGGCCGCCGAGCATCACCTCGTGTCGGCTGTCTTCAACAACCGTCTGCGGATCGGGATGCCGCTGCAGAGCGACCCGACCGTGATCTACGCGCTGACGCGGGCGGGGCGCTACGACGGCAACCTGACCCGCGCGAACCTGCAGTTCGACTCCCCGTACAACACCTATCGCTACCGGGGACTCCCGCCCGGCCCGATCGCCGCGCCGGGCGCCGACGTGCTGCGGGCAACGCTCGCGCCGGCTGACGTGGACTACCTCTACTTCGTCAGCCGCAACGACGGCACGCACGCGTTTGCCCGCACGCTGCGCGAGCACAACCGCAACGTCCGGGAATTCCAGGTGGACTATTTCCGCCGCCGCCGCGCCGGCGACTGACGGCTGCCGTCACCGTTCGCGGTCGGCCAGCACCCGCGTCTGCCAGCCGTCCACTTCCGTATAGAAGAGTCCGGTTGCATCCCGCCCGCCGTCGGCGTTCTGCTGGATGACGCTGGGCGCGCCCGCTACCGCCGGCTCGGCCACGACCGGCCGATCGAACAGGATCCCGCCGAACGCCAGATACGCCGCCGCCAGCGTCAGCAGGACGTTGAACGCCTGGCCCGCAACATAGAGCTGGAGTGGGCCGCGGCCCGCCACTTCACGCGCCAGTTGGCGGAAGCTGGATTCAAGCCCGATGCTGACGAACGCCAGACAGAAGAGCCATCCGCGCAGGTCGGACGTGAGATCGAGGATCCCGGTGACGCGGACACCGCCGAGCGACGGTATCAGGACGAACGAGAACACCAGCGAGGCCGCGACGAAGCCAATGATGAACTTCGGGAGCCGGCGCCAGATCTCGATGGGATGGGGTGCGCGCTCCCCGACCGCCTCGATCCGCGTCACCCAGAAAACCGCCACGAGGAACGCCACGACACCGATCAGCGTGTTCTGAATCATCTTGACGACGGCCGCGATCTGTTCCGCCTGCTCGCCCAGGAGCGCGCCGGCCGCCACCACGGCACCGGTCGCGTCCACCGTGCCGCCGATCCAGGCGGCCCCCACCACCGGATCGATCCCGGCCGTTCGGACGACCACGGGCATGACTACCATCATCGCCACGGTGAAGATGAGCGACATGCCGACCGCGAGCGTCAGTTCCTGTTTGCGCGCGCGCGCCGCCGCCGCCACGGCGATAGCCGCCGAAACCCCGCAGACGGATGCGGCTGCGGCGATGACGATGACGAGTGACCGGCTGGTGATGCCGAGGATGCGCGTCCCGAACTGGTACATGAAGATGATGACAACCGGGGTGACGAGCCAGGCGACGAACAGCCCTGGCAACCCCAGGCTCAGGATGTTGCCGAACAGCACCTCGGCGCCCAGCAGCACGAGGCCGGTCTTGATATAGAGCTCGCTCCGGATCGCGGGACGCAGCCACGCCGGAGTACCGATGGTGTTGGCGATCGCAAGCCCGATCAGCAGCGCCCAGAAGGCGTAGCCGAAGCCAGCCGCACGTACCTCGGTCTGGTTGGCGAAGGTGTAGGCAAGGAGGGCGAGCGCGAAGAGCGGCGCGAACGCGGCGGCATGCCGGCCACCGTCGCGGGATATCACCTGCACCGCCGCCGCGGTGAGCGACACCAGGCCCAGTCCGAGCGCGAGCAGCCCCCATTCGCGGCCGGCAAAGCCTTCGAACGGCAACGTGCTCCAGCGGCCGACCCCCGGGACGGCCACGATCAGTCCGCCGGCGGTAGCGGCAAGCAGCAATGCCGCCATCCAGACCGCCCACCAGTCCTCGGAGGCGATAAGCGGGTTCCGGGCCGGGGGAGTGGAGTCTGCCATCGGGGTGGCTATAATGCCTGAAAACCGGTCGCGCGTGGGAGTGGAGCCCGCCTGAAGCCGGCGCGCCGTGCCGGCCGGTGCGCCAGGAGAAGCACGATGTCAGGCTGGATCAGGGTGTCGCGAACGGTCGGCCTGGCGCTGGTCTGCGCGCTGGCCATGTCGGACGGAGGCGTGCGTGTCGGGATTCCGGCCGAGGCGCAAGGGCCGGAGACCGAAACACTCCGCACCTCGGGTCTGCAGGCGCCGGTCGAGATCGTGACCGACCGGTGGGGCATCTCCCACATCTATGCGGAGAACGAGCATGACCTCTTCTTCGCGCAGGGCTACGCCGCGGCGCGCGACCGGCTCTTCCAGTTCGAGCTCTGGCGGCGGCAGGCGACCGGCACGGTGGCCGAGATTCTCGGTCCGCGCGAGCTCGAACGCGACATCGGCACCCGGCTGTTCCAGTTCCGCGGCGACCTGACGACCGAGATGCGCCACTACCACGACCGTGGCGACACGATCATTCCGGCGTTCGTGGACGGCATCAACGCCTACATCGCCCGCACCGAGCGGGAACCCGACCTGCTCCCCATCGAGTTCCAGCTCCTCGGCATCACCCCGAGGCGCTGGACGCCGGAAGTCGTGGTCTCGCGGCACCAGGGGCTCGTCGCCAACGTCACGTCCGAAATCGACCGCGCGCGAGCCGTCGCCGAACTGGGCCCCGACGCCGTAAGGGAGTTGAACTACTTCATCGGCGATCCCGACCTCACGCTCGATCCGGCGATTGACGCCTCGCTCCTGTCCGACGCGATCCTCGACCGGTACCGCGCCCATCGGCGCCCCGTGCGCTTCGAGCCGGAGGACATCACGGTCGCCTACCGGGGCGACCGCGAGACGTTCGAGCGGCTGGCGGCGGCGATGCCGTCCGAGATCGATCTCCAGGGGCAGGAGCAGGACGCCATCGGCAGCAACAACTGGGTCGTGCACGGGACGCGGACACTGAGCGGCTATCCGATGATGGCGAATGATCCCCACCGCGCACAGTCGGCGCCGTCGCTCCGCTACTGGGTCCATCTGGTGGCGCCGGGATGGAACGTCATCGGGGGCGGCGAGCCGGTGCTGCCGGGCGTGTCGATCGGCCACAACGAGCAGGGCGCCTGGGGGCTGACCGTGTTCGGCCAGGACAACGAGGACCTGTACGTCTACGAGACGAACCCGGCCGACCCGAACCAGTACCGCTACCTGGGCGGCTGGGAGCCGATGACGGTCCGGACCGACACGATTCCGGTCAAGGGCGAAGCCGACGCGGAGGTGGAGCTGAAGTACACGCGCCACGGCCCGGTCGTCTACGAGGACACGGCGAACCACGTGGCCTACGCCGTCCGCGCGGCGTGGCTCGACTACGGCTCGGCGCCGTACCTGGCGAGCCTGCGAATGGACCAGGCGACCACGTGGGAGGAGTTCGTCGAGGCGTGCAACTACAGCCGGATTCCGTCGGAGAACATGGTGTGGGCCGACCGGGCCGGCAACATCGGCTACCAGGCGGTCGGCGTTTCACCCATCCGGCCGAACCACAGCGGACTGGTGCCGGTTCCGGGCGACGGACGTTACGAGTGGGACGGCTTTCTGCCGATCAAGGCGCTGCCGAGCGTCCACAACCCCGAGAAGGGCTACTTCGGAACCGCAAACAACTACGTGCTGCTCGACAACCCGGCGACGTACCCCCACTGGGAGGCGCTCCACTACACCTGGGGCGATCAGATGCGCGCCGCGCGCGTCGAGGAGGTCCTCGCCAACGCCCGGCACATGACCGTCATCGACAACATGCGGCTCCAGATGGATGAGCGGTCGGTCGCCGCGCGCAACCTCGTGCCGCTGCTGCGCGACGTGCCGGGGCTGGATGACCGTTCCGCCCGCGCCCGCGAAATGCTGCTCGCCTGGGACGCCGTGCTCGACAAGGATTCCGTCGAAGCCGCGATCTACGTGAGCTGGAACCGCGCCCTGCGCGCCGCCGTGCGCGAAGTGGTCGTGCCGGAGTCCGTTCGCGACTACATCGGGGGCATCAACACGAAGCGGATGATCGACTGGCTGACGGCTCCCGACGGCCGCTTCGGCGACAATCCCCTCGCCGGGCGCGACCGAGTGCTGCGCGACACGCTGGCATCAGCGCTCGACAGCCTGGAGGAGCGCTTCGGCACCACCGAGACGACCACGTGGCGCTATGGCGGGGAGCGGTTCAAGCACGCACTGATTCGTCATCCGATGAGCGCCGCGGTGAACGAAGACCTGCGCCGCCGCCTCGACGTCGGTCCACTGCCGCGTGGCGGCTACGGCGGCACGGTTCACAACACCGGTAACGGCGACAACCAGACGTCCGGCGCGTCCTTCATGCTGATAACCGACACCGCCGACTGGGACAACTCGGTCGGTCTGAACACGCCCGGGCAGTCGGGTAATCCGGACAGTCCCCACTACCGTGACCTGTTCGAAGTATGGGCCCGGGATCGCTACGTGCCCATCTTCTATTCCCGCGAGAAGATCGACAGCGTCGCGGAGTCGGTTACCCGGCTCCAGCCGGCGCCTTGAGTAGCTCCACTGCGGCGTCTCGGCGTTTCCTTTCACCACAGCCTGCCGAAGCGCACGCCGGCGAGCAGCAGGTGCACGCTGTAGTAGTTGGAAAGAATGGCGCGATACTGGAAGAGGCCCGCTTTGCGGCCCAACCCCACGACGAGTTGCGGGCCACTGGACCCCCAACCCGCGCCGAGATGCCATGCTCCACGGTCTTCGGCATCACCGCCCTCGTAGGCAATCGTCGCGGACCCGTTGAACGCCATCCCGTCGAACGTATGGCCGTCCACAAAGATGCGCGCCCCCGCATTGGAAAGCGGAGAAATGGCGACGCCACCGCCGAAGACGAATCCCGTCCCGTCCGAGGGGCAGCAGAGGTACATGCCGCCCTGCAAGAACCCCTTGATCCGCGAGGACTCCTTCAGGGTAACGGCCCCGTCCTGGGCGGCCACGACGGCCGGCAACAGTAGCGTGGCCAGTGTCGATCCGACGATTCCCCGACGCCAGTTCCTTGTCATCTTGTATCCTCCGGTGCTCCGGAACCGAGGCGACATGCCCCGTTGCTAGGGAGGACTGCGTAGACCGCGCTGCGATCGGCTCACCCCGCTGGCGGGTCAACCATCGCGGGTGGACGATTTGTTGTATTCTCCGCCCCGGTGGCGCGGCCGAAGTTGGTGCAGCTGCCGTGTTGGGACGTATTCGTGAACCGGCAGGAGGATTGATGATGTTCAGGAGCAACCGTTTGGGTCTCGTGGCCGTTCTGGGTCTCGCGCTCGTGGCCATAGCATGTGGTGACGAGGAAGTCGCTCCGACGGCGCCGACACCGATGCCGGACGTGACACTGACGGGCGCATGGACAGGGGCTTTCACGGGCACCTTCGTCTCGGGTGATGGGCAGGCGATGCTGATGCAGGATGGCTCGACGGTGACCGGAGAGTGGTCGGCGCCCATGCCGCAGGCGCTTGTGCTTCTTGGCGCTCCCGCGAATGTTGACCTGGAAGGTCCGGTGACGGGCTCGGTGAGCGGAACGACCGCGATGCTGGAGTTTGGTTTCCTGGAGGTATTTGCCCCCTATTTCGGCAGCCCGGATTGCGGACTCGACGTGGATGTCAGTTCCTTCGACCAGACGTCGCTCGAAGCGACATGGAATACCAACGACTCGTGCATGCCGCCGATCGTTGATATGGGGACGATTAGCTTCACGCGGTAGCAGGAGTGTGCGGAGCTTCCTGCGGCTCCCTTGTTGAGAGCGACCGTATCGCCGCCGCCCCGCACCGGCACTTGGCGACCGCCGTTGGCAGGAGGGGATCTCATGAGCGTCCGGTACCGCCGTACGCCGCTCGCGGCCGCGAGGGTGCTGGCCGGCGTGGCGTTCGTGTCGTTCGGCGTTGCTGCAGGCCAGGCGCAGCAACCTCCCATCGTGCAGCCCGGCGCGCCGGGTGAACCGAGCCGCTCCATCTCCGCCGCCGAGGCCTCCGATCTCGCTGGCATCCGGTTCACCGACGCGGACGTGAAGTTCATGCAGGGCATGATTCCTCACCACGCGCAGGCGCTGGAGATGATCGCGTTACTTCAGACGCGCTCCACGAGCGATGCCATGCGGCAGATGGCGGAGCGGATCGAGCTCTCCCAGGAGGACGAGATCGGCATGATGCAGGAGTGGCTGCGCGAGCGCGGACAGGCGGTGACCGCGACGGATGCGCACCATGCGCCCGGCTGGATGCCGATGCCGGGCATGCTCACCCCGGAAGAGATGGACGAGCTCGCCGCGGCCGAAGGGGTAGCGTTCGACCGGCTCTTCCTCGAGCTCATGATCAAGCACCACCGCGGCGCCCTGACGATGGTCGAGGACCTTCTCGATCAGCGCGGCACGGCACAAGACTCGCAGCTCTTCGCGTTCACGTCCGACATAGAGGCCGACCAGAGCATGGAGATCGATCGGATGGACGCCATGCTCGCGCAGTTGACGGTCGATCCGCGGGTCGACCTCGCAGCCGGCTTCGATGACGCCGGCGAGGCCATCTGGAACATGGCGGTCGTGGCGACGCGCCCGAAACCGGAGGGCTTCTACGATCCCGACCGCCCGCAGGGACGCCCGTCGGCCGGCGCGCAGGCGGCGCAGGCCGGCAGCCCGCAGCCGGGCAATGCAGCCGGGAGCGCGGGTGCGGATGCAGGGGAAGCGGAGGAAACGGAAGACGAAGAGCGGAACCCACGGCGACGCGGACTGCTCAACTTCGGCAACACGGATCTCGCCTTCGCCGGCGATCAGGTGTTTGTCGGCAGCTACCACGGATTCAACACCTATCGCGTCGAGGTTCCGGCCTCCCCGCAACTGATCACGTCCGTGGTCTGCCCCGGAGGTCAGGGCGACGTGTCCGTGGTCGGCAATCTGCTGATCATGTCAGTCGAACAGACCCGGGGACGTCTCGACTGCGGGTTGCAGGGCGTTGCGGAACCGGTGAGCGAAGAGCGTTTTCGCGGTGTCCGGATCTTCGACATCAGCGACATGCGTATGCCCCGGCAAGTGGCGGCGGTGCAGACGTGCCGCGGATCGCATACCCACACGGTGGTGACCGACCCGGACGACGAGGGCAACCTCTACGTCTACGGCTCCGGCGCCGCGTCCGTTCGCTCCGGGGAGGAACTGGAGGGTTGCTCCGACGAGTCGCCGGCCGAGGACCCGGAGACCGCGCTCTTTCGGATCGACGTCATCCGGATTCCGGTGGCGCGGCCGGAGGAGGCGGGCGTCGTCAATCGGCCGTTCGTGTTCCGGGATCCCGAGACCGGTCGCGCCGCCGGCCTGTGGCGCGGCGGCGACCACGGTCCAGGTACCCAGCGCACCCGCGAGAGCAACCACTGCCACGACATCACCACCTTCCCGGAGTTGGGTCTGGCGGCCGGGGCCTGTGCCGGGAACGGCATCCTATTGGATATCTCCGATCCGGCCAACCCGGTTCGGATAGACGACGTGGTCGACCCGGGTTTCGCCTATTGGCATTCGGCGACGTTCAACCACGACGGCACCAAGGTGCTCTTCACGGACGAGTGGGGTGGTGGTGGCCGTCCGCGCTGCCGTGCGTCGGACCCGCGTAACTGGGGCGCGAACGCCATCTACGATGTCGTCGACGGCCGGCTGGAATACCGCAGCCACTACAAGCTGCCGGCGCCGCAAACGGAGCGGGAGAACTGCGTGGCGCACAACGGCTCGCTCGTGCCGGTGCCGGGCCGCGACATCATGGTGCAGGCCTGGTACCAGGGCGGCATATCGGTCTTTGATTTCACGGACTCGGCGAATCCGGTCGAGATCGCCTTTTTCGACCGCGGCCCCATCAACCCTGAACGCCTGGTGATGGGCGGCTACTGGTCGGCGTACTGGTATCGCGGCTACATCTACGGCACGGAGATTGCCCGCGGGCTTGACGTGCTCGAACTGCTGCCGAGCGAGTACCTGACGGAAAACGAGATTGCCGCCGCCGCGTCGGTCGCGCCCGCCGTGTTCAACCCCCAGCAGCAGCGGCGAGTCGTGTGGTCGCCGCGCCCGGTGGTCGCGCGCGCCTATCTCGATCAGCTGGGCCGCACGGACGTCCTCTCTGCGGACCGCCGCGCGGCCCTGGCGGGACTGCTCGATCGCGTGGGCGGTCCAGCCGCCGACGCGGCGCTCGCGGCGGATCTGGTTGCCGCGGCCAACGAGGTAGAGGGCGAGAGCGCCGGCACGGCCGGCCGCAGCCAGGCGCGGCTCCGCGCCCTCGCGGACACCCTGCGGGGCATCGCGGACCGCCTGCGGTGACCGCGCCGGTATTCGTTGACACTAACGTCTTCGTCTACCTGCACGACGACTCCGAGCCGGACAAGAAGCCCCGCGCCGATCAATGGGTGACGTTTCTCGTGCGCAACCGCGCCGGGCGGTTGAGTTTCCAGGTGCTGCAGGAGCTCTACGCCACTCTCACGCGCAAGCTGAAACCGGGTATGACCACGGCGGAGGCTCAACTCATTGTCCGCGACCTGGTACTGTGGCAGCCGGTGACCATCGACCGCGCCGTCCTCGATCGCGGCTGGCTCTTGCAGGAGCGCTACGCGCTGTCATGGGGGGACGCGCTGATCGTTGCGGCCGCGCAATCGTGCGAGTGTCGCGTGCTCCTGAGTGAGGACCTGCAGCACGGTCACGACTTCGGCTCGCTGCGAGTGATCGATCCATTCGAGTCGCCCGGCCGATCGCCGGCGGACATTCTCGATACGTCCATCAGGTGACGGCCCGCACCGCTTGCGGCTCGATCCCGCCCTACCACGCCGGCAGCTCCGGCACCGCGAGCCCGGTCGGGCTGTACTCCAGGGCTTCACCGTGTTCCGTGGACAGCAGGCTCACGACGAACGGATAGATGGCCTCCATCCGGAACTCCGTGCCGGCGGAGGCGCCCCAGGCGATGTCGGCGCCCGGCGTGAAGCCGGCCCACGCGAGCGGTTCCGGAAGGGCAGGGATGTCCGTCACCACGTGCAGTGCGACATCGTTGCCCCCCTTTCCTTCGGCGATGAACGGGGGCTGGTGATCGCCAAGCACCAGGGCGATGAACCCCGGCTCGATCCGATTCCCGAACGCGTCGAGCAGGAGTTCCCACTCGTAGGCGACGGTAACGAAGAAGTCCCGCTTGGGACCCTGGGGAACCGTCAAGGCCAGTTCCACGTACTCGGGCCGGGTCTCGAGGAACGTGGGTTGGGGCGTTTCCAGGTCTGCGACGTTCTCCGCAATCCGAGGCGGCGCCTCCCAGGCGTAGTGCGTGGACGCGGCCACGAAGTGAAACAGCCGGGGCTGCGGATGGCGGGTCCAGTAGTCCCTGAACGCGTAGTCGAGCGCCCACTGATCCGGCACGTGGCCGAAACCGTAGGCCCAACCGTCGTACGCGAAATCCTCCCGGATGATGACGTCCTCGTAGTCGTACACGTCTTCGCCCCAGGTCGCGCCGGGCTGAACGGACAGCGTGTAGTAGCCGTGGCGCTTCAGGTAGGCGATCAGGTGGGGATACCGCTGCGCCATGCGTTTCCAGGCCCAGTACGTCGAGTGGTTCTCGATGCGCATCCCGCTCAACGCCGACGCCGTGCTCATCCATGATCCGCCGCCATATACCGGCGACGTCGCGAAGCGCGTGAACATCGGTAGCCCGAGTTCGTCCAGCCCGTCCTGCACGCGGCGCATCAGGCCCTGTCGCGCGGCGCGGTAGTCTTCGTCCGCCCACAACGCGGCACCGTACGACTCGACGGAGAACAGATAGATGTCGGGCAGGCGCACGGGCGACGTCTGGCTGAGCCGACCCGCATCGTGCGAGACGGCGCCGTCCAATGCGTCGACCGTGGCCAGCACATCCTGGGAACGCTGCCAGTTGTAGGCCACGTGTTTCGCCTGCAGCTGAAGGATGGGGTCGTCCCGCTCCACGCCGAACCAGGTGAGCGACAGCACGCAGTACGCGTTGAGCAGCACCCAGCCCGCCGCCACGTGCCGGGGCGGCAGGCCGGCGCCCCAGCGCCACGCCATTCGAAGATAGCGCGCGACCAGCGCGCCCAGTACGGCTGCCGCGGCCAGCACGACGGCGGCGAACAGGAAGTCCGTCCACCCCCAGGCGTCACGCGCGACGATCCAGGCGCTCTCGAGCATCAGGACATCGTCGAGCAGCGTGCCGGGCCGGTCGAAGAGGTAGTGGATAAAGCCGCTGTAGGTCATGAACGCCAGCAGCCCGGCATAGGCGATCCCGGCCAGAGGAACCACTACCCGCCGCCAGTTGCCCGCGAACCGGCTCACGAGGACCAGCGACGAGACGATGAAGATCCAGTCCGCACTCACCCGGAAGATGTCCTTGTTGTGACGCCGGACGAAGAGCTGCATGACGTACTCGTACGTGCTGCGTCCGATGCCCGGCCATCCCCAGTCGTAGTCCCCGCGCGGGTGTCCCAGGGGAAAGAACGGCCAGAAGTTGTTCTCGTTCGACAGAAGGAGATAAATCGGAACGAACAGCAGCAGATTGAGTGCCGCGAACCCGGCCGCGATGTACACGCCGGTGGGAAGCGACCTTGGGTTCAGCCACGCCGGAATCCGGAGCGTCAGGCGGACTTCAGGAATGACTGGCCTCCCAGGGACGTTGCGTCGGACGGGCCGACGGGTCGTGACGATCATAGCCCGCGGAGACGCGGGCCGCGTGCTGGCGGAACTTGCAGAAGCCGCCTCGTGATGAACGCGCCCGCAGGGACGCGCCAGCTGCTAGTTGCTTCCGGCGGTCCGCGCCCGCTCCACGATGGCGTCTGCGTCATCCGGCAACAGCAGCCGGCTTTCCACGAGTGCGCTGGCCGCGTCCGAGACGGCATCCACGTAAGCGCCGTGGTCCGCGTAGCGGGCTTCGAGCGAGGGACGTGGATCGCCGGCCGTCCTGCGGTCCGCTTCGGTCGCCGCGAACGGAATGAACGAACCGGTTCCACCGCATTGCGCCCCTTCCGCGAAGCCGTCGCGGCGGAGGTTCCATCCGGTGTAGGTCCCTACCGGGGCCACGAGGTTGGGACTGCGGACACCGTCCACCATGTTGCCGTCGGCGTCGACGCGCCCCACCAGGACGGTGTAGGCGTCGCCGTACATGGGGGGCAACGAGCGATGGTCCGCCAGGTGCAGCGGGTTGTGCGACCCGGCGTAGGCCACGCCGGGGATTCCGGGGAATTCAAGGCCGTCCGCGGGCACCAGGCCGCCGCCCCGGACCGTCGGGAAGTGGCTCGGCGGCGGTTCGGTCTCGTTCGCCACCCATTCGTACAGGGCCAGGTTCAACGCCGTCCGTGTCGGCGCCAGGGCCAGCGGGTTGCTCAGGTTCTGGCACATGCCCCGGCTCGGCGGACGCGTATGGACACCCGGGCCTCCGCCGTGCTGCGTGCCGGACACCAGGTAGACGCGGACGTTGTCGGGCAGCTCGATGTGATTGCCCTTCGGGTCGGTGACGATCAGCGACGCGCGCGCTTGCCACAGCTCCGCCTCGCTGTCGCTGTGCACGATCTTCGGACAGGTGTTCGAGGCGCGGCACCGCTCCTGGAGTCCATCCGTGCGACCGCTGACGGGGTCGGTCAGCGTCGCGTACGTGAACGGGAACTGATCGCCCGGGTAGACGTGGTCTTCGTGCTGTTTCTGCCAGCGTCCGGGCTGGCCGAACTGATAGTTCGTGAACGTCTTGCGCGACCCCGCGATGTTGGGGTGGATTCCGTCGAAGACGATCCGGCCGGCGACGTCCTCGTTGAACCCCTGGTAGAGGAAGTCCCGCAGCATCCGGCCACTCTGGGAGATGCCGAGCGACAGGGCGGTGGTGGCAAGGCCGTTCGCGGTTGCGAGCGGGTTGGCGTTGCCGGCGGCGTCGGCCGTCTCGTAGCGGAGGAACGAGATGGCGTCGCGCATCGCGGCGAAGCCGAGCCCCAGCACCAGCGGGTCCCTGGCCTGGTAGATGAACTCGTAGATCGCGCCGCCGTCGAAGGCGGCCGCCCGCTCGATCTCGATCTCGCGCTCGTTGATGTAGCGCCACTGCAAATCCGCCGGCGCCTCGCGCTTCCCGGTCTGGGTCGCGCGGACGGAGAGCATCCCGTCGCCGGCGTCGAGCGAGGCGGCCGGATAGGTCAGGCGGCCGCGGGAGCGGGGCTCGGCATCGTTGAAGATGAACTCCTCGAGCGCCGGGCCCACCACGGGCGAGCCGTCGGGGTCCGCCGCGACCGGCACATAGGCGACGATGTTGGATTCCGTCGGCGTCAGATCGCCCTGCCATCCCACGCGGACGAAGGCGAATCCGCGCTCCAGGAGCGCCGGTTCGGCGGCTCCCGCGCCGCCGCGGTTGGAGACCGTGTGGAAGATCGCACGATTCCACCGGCTCATGTCGACGGGCCGATAGATCTCCACCGTGGCGCGATACGCCACCCGACCCGCAGCGTTGCGGGGCGCCCGATCGAGATTGACGATGTGCTCGTGGCGCCGGTCGGCCGGTTCGAGCTCGCCCGCCACGACCCCTCGCAACAACTCGTACTGGCCGATGTCGCCAAAGCGCTGGCCGCCGAGGGCGGGCGACTCGACCAGCTCCAGATCGAATTCGGTGATCTGCGCCAGACCGTTCGTCGCCGGGAACAGGACGACCACTGCCGCGATGGCGCGCGCGCGCATTCGTATGCTCATTGCCTCCTCCGCTTCAGGCGCATGATATCCGGCGCGGCGCCCCAAAGTTAACGGCCCGGTTGCGCGCCCGATACGACCGCGATACATTCTCTTGCCAGACTCGTACGCCAATGACGATCAGCGTGATCGTCTGTGCGTACAACGAGGAAGCGTTCCTGCCTTCCTGTCTGGCCTCGCTGCTGGGTCAGGCGCGGCCGGCGGACGAGATCATCGTTGTCGACAACGCCTCTACCGACGGCACGGCCTTCGTGGCGGAAGCGGTGCCCGGCGTCACGGTCGTCCGCGAGCCGCGCAAGGGATTGGTCGTCGCCCGGGAGACGGGGCGGCGGCGGGCACGCGGCGAGCTGCTCGCCTTTATCGATGCCGACTGCCGGGCGCCGAGTGGTTGGCTCGGGCAGGTGGAAGCGGAGTTCGAGACGCCCGCGTCTCCGGTAGCCGTGACCGCCGGCTACCGCTTCTACGACTGGGATCCGCTGAGCCGCGCGCTGATTCGGCTATACGACTGCATCGTCGCCCCCGTGACGCACGTGCTGCTGCAGCGGATCCTGCGCGCCGGAGCCATCCTCTACGGCGGCAACTTCACCGTCCGGCGCGAAGCGCTCGTCGCGATCGGCGGGTTCGATACCTCGATCGACTTCCACGGCGAAGACACAAACACTGGCCGGCGGCTTAGCGCCGTAGGCCATGTACGCCTGGCGTCGCACTGCTGGGTCGAGACGTCCGCCCGGCGCTGGAAGGCGATGGGACGCATTGCCGTATTTCGCCTGTACGTCCGGAACTTCGCGTCCGAGATCCTGCGGCGCCGGCCACGGGACTTTACCCACGAGGACATCAGGAGCTGACCATGCCGTCCGGCAATCCGTACCTGCTTTGCGACTTCCATATTCATACGACCTGGAGCGACGGCCTGCTTTCGATGCGCGAGGTAATCGACCTCTACGGGCGAACCGGTGACTTCGACGTGATCGCCATCACGGATCACATCCTGCGGAAGAAGGACTGGTTGGCGCGCGCCGGGCGGGTCGCGACGCTCGGCCGCCGCAGGTTCTCGGTCACCGACGAGACGTTTCCCCACTACCTCGAGGCGATTCGGGAGGAAGCCGAGCGCGCGAAGCGCGAGTACGACCTGCTCGTGGTTGCAGGCGCCGAGGTGACGAAGAACCACTCACGGGCGAAGAAGAACGCGCACATCCTGGCGCTCGGCATCACCGAGTTCATCAGCGCCGATCAGACGCCGGAACAGGTGCTGCTGGAAATCCGGCGGCAAGGTGCGGTGAGCATCGCGTGCCATCCGCAGCCTCGGCCGCGGCGCCGCTTCGAACTGGAGACCACCTATCTCTGGGATCATCGGGACGAAGTGGCGGGGCTGGTGGATGCCTGGGAGGCGGCGAACCGGGACGACCTCTTTCCGGTAACGAGTCTGAAGCACTTTCCGTACGTGGCGAACGGCGACTTCCACAAGCCCAAACACCTGCACTCGTGGAAGACGCTGCTGCGGTGTCCCAAGACGTGGGAAGGAGTCCAGCAGGCGCTTCGGAGCAACGTCGATATCGGGATCACGCTGTACCGGCAGGAGGCGTGTGGCGTCGTGGAGGAAGGAGCAAGGATGGCAGCGGCGGCCGGCTGACGGCCGGATGTGACGCCGACGGACGTTGATGGACGCGGCTGTTCTATACTCTGCGCAGACTCCGTCCGCAGAGAAAGGGAAGGGCCATGACCAGTCGACTCAACGTGCTCGTCTGCCTGTTTACCCTCGCCGCCCTGGCATTGACGCCGTCCGGGGCGGACGCCCAACTCGGCCCGACCGAGGTTTGGGCCTCGCACCTCTCCAACGAGTACCGGGTAGTACCCAACGTCACGTACCACGTGGCGAACGGCTTCGAAAACCGGGTCGACCTTTACCTTCCGGCCAGCGCTTCGGGACCGTCGCCGGTCCTGATGTATATCCATGGCGGCGGCTGGGTGGGCGGCAGCAAGGAGAGCAGCGTGCTACGCCTGCTTCCCTGGTTGAGGATGGGGTACGCGGTCGTGAACGTGCAGTACCGGCTCGGCCGGATATCCCGCGCCCCCGCTGCCGTGGAGGATTGCCTCTGCGCGCTCCACTGGGTGAAGAGCAACGCGGAGGACTACGGTCTGGATGCCGACCGTATTGTCGTCACCGGCAACTCGGCGGGCGGTCACCTGGCGCTGACCACCGGGATGATTCCCTCCTCGTCCGGGCTCGACCTCGAGTGTCAGCCGAAGGCTGAGCTGGGAGTGGCGGCGGTCATCAACTGGTACGGCATCACCGACGTCGGCGACCTGCTGTCCGGCGTGAACGAGAAGTCCTACGCGGTTCGCTGGATGGGGAGTCTGGCTGACCGGATGGAGGTTGCCGAGCGGGTCTCGCCGCTCACCTACGTCCGTGCCGATCTGCCGCCGGTCCTTACGATCCACGGCGACGCCGATACCGTGGTGCCGCACCAGCACGCGGTCCGGCTGCACGAGGCGCTGTCCGGGGCCGGCGTGGCCAACGAGCTGCATACCGTGCCGGGTGGCGGCCACGGCCGTTTCAGCCGCGACGAGACGGTTGCCATCTTCGAGACGATCCAGCGCTTCCTGGGCCGGCACGGCTTGGGTGATCCACCGGCGACGACAGAAGGCCAGCCGTGATCCGCGCGCCGCGCGTCCCCTCGGCGACGCGCTTCGGGTGGGTTTTGACGGGAGTGGCGGCGGCCGCCCTGTTCGCCTCCGCCCTGCATGCGCGTGGCGGCCAGTCGTCGGCTGACAGCTCGGCGCTCGACGCCGCGCTAGGACAGTTCTGGGCTGCGGCGACCGATCGGGAGCTTGCCGCGGCGACGGACGCCATCCTGGCCCTCGATCCCGACATCGAGGCGATGTGGGGCCGTCTGCGGGCCGGCCGCAACTACTCGCCGGATGCGCCGACCGGCCGCCGGCTGCTGACGCGTTCCAATCGTGACGGCGTCGAGCACCCATACGTAGTCCGCGTTCCTGACAGCTACGACCCGATGCGGCGTTATCCGGTGCTGGTCTACCTGCACGGCGGCGTGGCGCGCCCGAAGCGAGACGACGGGAGTTGGTGGCGGCGCGAGGAACGGTTTACGAACGAGGACACTATCGTTGTGGCGCCGCTCTCATGGGACGAGTCGCTGTGGTGGCAGTCGAGCCAGCTCGAGAACCTCCCCGGGATCCTGAACGACCTGAAACGGACGTACAACATCGACGAGAACCGTGTGCATATGCTCGGGATCTCCGACGGTGCGACCGGCGGCTACTACCACGCCATGACGGCCACGACACCCTGGGCGGGCTTCATCCTGCTGATCGGCCACCCGGTGGTGCTCGCCAATCCGGCCTCGGCGGTGGACGCCGACATGCACGTCACGAACTTGCGCAACAAACCGCTCTTTGTCGTCAACGGCGGCCGCGACCGCCTGTATCCGGCGGCATCGGTGGTGCCCTTCCTCCGGCTGTTCCAGGACGCCGGCGTTTTCCTCGACTTCCGTCCCAAGCCGGAGGCGGGCCACACGACCGACTGGTGGGACGAGGAAGCGGAAGCGATGGCGGCGTTTCGCGCCGACCAGCCGCGCCGTTCGCTGCCGCCCCGTCTGTCCTGGGAGACGGGAAGCGTGGATGGTCGATTCAACCGCGCGCACTGGCTCGTGATCACCGAATTGGGCGAGGTGGAGGGGGAGCCGTCGCTCGAGCCGTACAACACCGTCGTTGATCCGAACGCAGGGGTGCAACTCGGCATCAACATGATTGGCGAGCTGCAGGACGGTACCGGCCTGCGGGTCCTCGAAGTTGGCGAAGACTCGATCGCCTCGGCTAGCGGCATGATCAACGATGACACGATCGTCGCGGTCGACGGCCAGTTGAATCCGTCGGTCGATGATCTGAAGACGGCGCTGATCGGCTTCGCGCCGGGCCAGCAGATCCCGATGATGATTGAGCGGGCGGGTGAACGATTCGACATCACGTTGATCTATCCGGCCGAGGCTGCACCGCGCGGCCGGCCGGCGTTTCCCCGCCGTAACCCGGCGGGCCGGGTGGAACTCGATCAGCGGGGGAATCGCGTTACCGCTTACGCGCGAGGTGTCCGGCGGTTCACGCTGCTATTGTCGCCGGAACAGTTCGACTTCACTCAGCCAGTCACCGTCACGGTGAACAGCGTGACGGCGTTCGACGGAATGGTGGAGCCGGACGTCGAGACGTTGCTTCGCTGGGCCGCGATCGATCAGGATCGCACCGCGATGTACGGCGCGGAGCTGGAAATCGTCGTGCCGGCCGCGCCCTGATGTCCCCACTCCGGAAGATCTATATCGCGGACGGGCCGGGCGACGCCCACATCCTGCGTGGCCTGCTCGAGACGGAGGGGATCGACGCGGTGATCCGCGGCGCCGACTTCGTGCCGCTCCAGGGTGGGACGATGTTCGGCATGGAGACGCGGCCTTCGATCTGGGTGCTGGACGACCATCCCGAGCGTTACGCCCGCGCGGTCGAGATTGCCGAGGGCTATTCTGCTTCCAAAGGGGCGCCGGCAGCGCCGGAGGCGGAGACCTGGCGCTGCCGGTGGTGCGGCGAGACGGTCGAAGGGCAGTTCACGGCCTGCTGGCACTGCGGTACGGAACGGTAGGAGCCCGGGCCGACCGCCGCGCGGCGGCCACCCCGGGCTCCCGATTACGGCAGCGGAGTCAGGTCGCCTTCAAAGGTCACCTTCTCGCCCGGAACGATCAGCACGTCGAGCGTGAGTACTTCGTACCCCGGGTGCCGCAACTCGACCGTGTGCGGACCCTCCTTGAGGCGAACGCGCTGAAAGAAGCCGTCGAAGTCGTCGACGATTCCGACGAAGTAACCGTCGATGTACACGTCAGCCTCGCGCGGCCTCACCTTCAGCCGGAGGAAGCCGGTGTAGATGTCAGCCGCGTTGGCGTAGACGCCCCCGTACGGGTAGTACGAGCCGCCATAGGGCCAGCCCGAGCCGGTGCCCCAGTAGTCGTACGGCCCGTATCCGTACCCCGTGGCGATGTAGAGGCCTGGGGTGTAGAACCACGACCCGTAGGGGCGCGGCGTACGATAACCCGGCAACGCGAAGTGGTAGTAGCGCGGGCGGGCGTACCGATAGCCGGGACGCGAATACCGGTACGCCGGCCACGCCCCGTAAGGGCGCGCGGCCGGCCGGAGTCGGGGCGGACGGGCGTGGAGGATGCCACCTGGCCGCGGCACGGCGCGGCCGCGATCCACGACTCGCGGCGCCCGCTGCCGCTGGGGAGGTGGCGGTACGGCGACACCACCGCGCGGTGGTCGGCGCGGCACGGCGCGCGGGGCACGGGGCGAGTACTCCGGAGGCGACGGTCGTGGGGCGCCGCGCCCGGCTGCTTCGGGCGCTCGCCGCTGGATGGGACGGGCTGCGCGGTCGCGGCCACCTGACGCCGGCGGCCCGGCCGCCGGCG